>DASQCO010000062.1:0-62618 GCA_035634635.1 Polyangiaceae bacterium | reverse complement strand
GGTCCCGCTCGTGCTTTCGAGAAAGCGCTGTGGGAGCTGTTCGAGACGGACAAGCAGAGCGCCACCGAGGTGTACTGGTCCGCGTATTTCATCGCCAACGAGTACACGTTGCCCGCGGTCCTGCGCGTGTGCCGTGAAGCTCCGCTCGATCGGCCGTACTTCAAGCTCTTGCGCGCGCTATTCAAGACCGCCGAGCTGCGGCGCGATGGCCAGGTGTACGGCATCTTGGCGCATCGCTTCGAACGCACTCGAGCGAAGCACAATCTGCACGGGCAGCAGAGCGCGACGCAGGCTCGTCCGTTCAGCGAGCGCACGCGCAATTACTACCGCTGGCGCACTTGGCGCACGCTGCGGCGTTTGGGAGACCAAAGCTGCCCCGATTTCGCCAAGATGGCGACCGGAATCTTGTTGCCATACACGGACGAGGACGCGCGCCAAATTGGGCGTTTCTGGTCCTTTTGCAGCCTCTTGTATCGCCACTCACCGCAGCACGAGCCAGACGCTCGGCAGCGATTCTTCACGGTCGGCTCCGCTCCCGTCGTGAAGCGCAGTGAAGCGTACGGCAAATTGTGGGACGCGGCGCCGCTCGCGCTGATGCATCTGCTCGACGCGAGCCGCTGCGAGCAGGTGCACGAGTTCGCCGTGCGCGTGCTGCGCGACAACCAGAGCTTTCTCGCTCAGCTCGACATCGACGCGATCGTCATGCTGCTAGACCGCGGTTACGCCGCGACGGCGGCGCTCGGCTTCGATCTGGCCAAGCAGCGACACGATCCGAGCAACCCGAATCCAGAGCTGCTGCTCGCGCTTGCGCAATGCGCGCACGCGCCGGCCCGCGCCGAGAGCTTTCGCTACATCGAGCAGGCTCGCCAACGGCTCAGCGCCGACTCGTCGTTCTTATTCCAATTGTGCATGAGCGCGCACGCCGACACGCGCGCCTTCGCCAAAGACTTCGTGCGCAGCAGCACGCTGAGCAGCGACACCGCGAGCGCCCTGGTCGGGCGCTTGGTTGCGGGACTGCTCGCGCTCGGCGAGGCCCCCGATCCGCGCGTCGACGACATTTCGGAGATCTTGCTGCGTGGCTTGACCATGCAAATCGGCAATCTGGGCGTCGACGTGTTGCGCGACTTGATTCGTCACCCGATGCCGCGTGTGCAAGAGCTGGGCGGCGATCTGCTCTTGGCCAATCGCAATCTTTCGCGCGAGCTACCGAGCGATCTGCTGATGGCGTTGCTCGGCGGGAAGCACGCGGCGGTACGCGCGACCGGCATGCGTTTGCTAGGTCAGCTCTCTGACGGCGAGCTCTCGCGCCGCCCGGAGCTGCTGCTCGCCCTCGCGAGCGGCGAGCACGCCGATCTGCGCGAAGCGGTTCGTCCGCTCGTCGAGCGCGCCGTCCGCGCGCGTCCCGAATTTGCCGCTGAACTCGGGGAGCTGTTGCTCGAACGGCTGAGATTCGCGGCCGATCCGCAGCTCCACGGTTTCGTCGCCGATCTGCTGCGAAAGCAGCTCATGAGCTTCCTGCAATCCCTGCCAGCCGGCGAGGTGTTGCGCCTGCTCCGCTCGCGGTTCGCTCACGCCCAGGAGCTGGGCGGTGAACTGTTGCGCACGAACGTTCCACCCGACGCCATCGACATCGCCGATCTGGTGAAGCTGATCGACCACGAGATCCGCGCGGTTCGCGAGGCTTGCTGGGCGCTCTGTGAAAAGAACCTCGAGCGCTTGCGACGCGCGGCCGATCGAGCGGTACGCCTGCTCGAGAGCAAGTGGGAAGACTCGCGCACTTGGGCGTTCCAATTTTTCCGGACGAACTTCGACGACAGCGTGCTCGATCCGGCGCTACTGGTGAGTATTTGCGACAGCATTCGCCCGGAAGTGCAGCAATTTGGGCGCGAGTTGATCACGCGCTACTTCGATCCCAAGTATGGGCCCGAGTACTTGCTCAAATTGAGTGAGCATCCGTCCGAGGCACTGCAGCTGTTCGCGACCAACTATCTCGACAGTTTCGCTGCGGGGAAGCCGGAGCAGCTCGGTTCGCTGCTGCCGTATTTCACCGCCATCCTCTCGCGCGTGAACAAGGGACGCTTGGCCAAGATCCGCGTGCTGGCATTCCTGGAGAAGGAAGCGCTGGCCAGCGCCGAAGCGGCCGCAATCGTGGCACCGCTCTTGACCCGCCAGGTGCTGACGTTGTCGATCGAAAACAAGGCCGCCCTGATCGAAACCATGGTCCGCCTGCACGAGAAGTACCCCGACATCCCTCTGCCGGTAGCCGTGCCAGCGCCGCAACCCAGGGAGGCCGCACGTGGAGTTTGAGTACGGCTACCGCGGTAACTCCGCTGTCGAAAATGGGCCTGCGCGCACAGCGCTGTCATTCTCACCGGATCTGAAACGCGCACCCACGTTCTTTCGGGGTGAGCTGTCACAGGGCACGGCATTCCGCGAAGCGATCAGCGCGTTGCATGACGTGGTCGTCTCGGACCTGCGCTACAAACCCAAAGATCGCACCGAGTACCTGGCTTGGGTCGAGCGACAGCAGCTGCTCGACATTGCCACGATTGGACAACAACGAACGAAGACGGCGCAGCGCATTCGTGAGGTGACCGAAGAGCTGGAGCGGCTTCGCGCCCGCGCCACTGCGCGCCTCGCGCCATTCTACAGCGCGCGCAAGAAGTACTTCGACTACCTGTACCAGCGCGACATCAACGCTTGGTACGTGCTCGATCCGGTCATCACCGTGCACCCGGACGAGGTGTTCTTCGAATGCTTCAGCCAGGACGAGTCGACCTATGGGCGTCTGGGCACGAGCTTCGAGGTTTACAAGCACGTTCGTGAGTTCGCTTGTGGGACCACCAACGTCGACTACTCCCAGGAGTTGTACGACGAGTTTCAGAAGATTCGGAGTTACAAGGCCACCACGTTCGAGGTCGATCCGAGCGGCTTCGAGGTCAGCACGCAGAACGAAGAGAGCTACAAAGAGGTCAAGATCGACCTGCCGGACACCTGGGTTCGCGGCTTTCTGCAAGTGAGCTCGGCGATGAGCTTGCCGATGCTGAGCTTTCAGCTGCACCCGATGGATCTGCACAACTTCTGCTTCATCTTGCGCAGACACCGCGAGACTCACGGCCCCCGCAGCATGCGCTACGTCTTGCGGCCCGGGCAGCCCGTGAAGGTGATCTTCGAGCCTTGGAATCTCGAAGTCGTCTGTCGGCGCTCGGTGTACGAGGGCAAAGAAGAGGCCGAAGTCCGGGTCTGGGGGCGAAGGCGTCTACACGTGTTGGAGCGCCTGATCCCGGTCGCCAAGGCGTTCACCGTGCACTTGCTCGGCACGGGACTGCCCTCGTTTTACGTCGCAGATTTGAACTCGATGTCGTTCACGCTCGGCCTCTCAGGTTGGACCGCCAACGACTGGTCGACCGCGGGCAACTTCGATCTGATGGCCCCGCGCGCCGCGGTCGATGAGCTGACCAAGCGCCGCGTGTTCGAAGGCTTGAAGGAGAACTGGCGTGAAGATCCAGTGACGCTCAGCCGGCGTCTCGATATCGATCGCAAGCTGGTGCTCGGTGCTTTGAGCGCCTACACTCAAGCCGGGCGCGCCATCTACGATTTGAATAAAGGTGTTTACCGCGTGCGCGAGCTCAGCCGCGAGCCGCTCCCCATGGATCGACTGCGCTTCTCCAATGAGCGCGAACAGCAGGCGAGCAAGTGGGTCGAAGCGGGCGCCGTGAGCAGCAAGGCGCAGCCGTCAGCAGAGGGGACCACACGCCTCAGTGGGACGGTTCGCGAGGGCGCTCGCTCGTTCGCCGCGTCGCTCGTCGTGGACAACGATCAGCGGCTGATCGACGCCAGCTGCGAATGCAACTTCTTCAAGCAAAACAAACTTTACAAGGGCCCGTGCGAGCATATTCTTGCCGTACGAATGGGCCGGGATCACAAGTGGTCCTTCAACTACTTTCTGTAGAAAGGTTTCGGAGCGACCGGGTAGATGTTCTTTGCAATCGGGCGGTGGATCGCCGTCCATGCGACATAGCTAGGCATACGTCACTAGCTCGCTCTTTACTGTGCGGGAGCGCCACCAGTACGGTCATTACTGGGCCGAACACAGGATAAATCCTGAGTCCAATGACCGTACTGGTGACGTCCCGCTTGAGTTGAGACGATCTAGTCCCGGGTCCTCTTCGAAGGGACTCTACCCGGTCGCATCCGTTTTTGATTTCGAGCCATGAGTGGGACCCAGCCCAGTAACCGCCAAGAGCTCTACGATCGCATTCGAAAGTCTTCGAAGGACGAGGTCGTTCTCGAGGAGATGATCCGCCTCGGCTTCTGGCCGCGGCAAGCTACGATCACGAACGACCCCGCGGACGAGATCCGGCGTCGCGGGGAGCTCGAAGCCGAGCTCAGGGCCCTACGCACCGAAGCGTCGCGCTTGCAGGACATCGAGGCGATGAAGCGCGAGGCGCGCAAGCGCCGTCTCGAAGAGTCGCGGCGCAAGCGTGAAGAGAACAAGCAGCGCCGGCTGCGCGAACGCGAAGAGCGCAAAGCGGCCTGGGCCGAGAAGCAAAAGACGACCATCGGCTACGTCGGTAAGGGCGTCTCGGGAGGCCTGAACAACGCCGAGTCGAACCTCGAAAAGCTTCAGAAGCTCGGGCTGCCGCGGCTCAGCAACGCGCTCGAGCTCGCGAGCGCCATGGGCATCAGCGTGAACGAGCTGCGCTTCTTGGCGTTCGCTCGCGGCACCAGCAAGGTGACCCACTACGTGCAGTTCACGCTGCCCAAGCGCAGCGGCGGCGTGCGCCTGATCTCGGCGCCCATGGCGAGACTCAAGCGCGCGCAGCATTGGATCCTCCAGAATCTGCTCAATCCACAATGGCTGCACGACGCAGCGCATGGCTTCCGCACGGATCGCTCCATCGTGAGCAACGCGCAACCGCACGTCGGTGCGGACGTCGTGATCAATCTGGATTTGAAGGACTTCTTCCCGACGGTCACGTACAAGCGGGTCAAAGGGTTGTTCCGCTCGTTTGGTTATTCGGAGTCGGTCGCCACGCTGTGCGCCTTGCTGTGCACCGAGCCGCGTGAGGTCGCGGTCGATGTGGACGGCGAGCGCTACCACGTGGCGATGACCGAGCGATTCCTGCCGCAAGGCGCGCCCAGCAGCCCGGCGATCACGAATTTGCTGTGTCGCGCGCTCGATAGCCGCCTCGCGCGCATCGGAGAGAGGCTCGGCTATCGCTACACGCGCTATGCGGACGACCTCACCTTCAGCGGCTCGCGCGAGGCGAATCCAGGCCGACTCATGCGCCGCGTCCACTGGGTCGTCGAGCACGAGGGCTTCACCGTTCACCCCGGCAAAACGCGGGTATTCCGCAAAGGACGGCGTCAAGAAGTCACCGGCGTAGTGGTTAACGAGACCTGCACGGTGAGCCGCGACACACTCAAGAAGTTCCGCGCTGTTCTGTTCCAGATCGAGAAGGATGGTCCGACGGGCAAGTCGTGGGGCAGCGCTCCTGACGTGATCGCCGCAGTCGAGGGCTACGCGAACTACGTCGCGATGGTGAACCCCGAAAAGGGCACGCCACTCCAAGCCCGCGCCCGAGCATTGGTCGACAAGTACGGCAAACACCCGCAACCCAAGCCGCGCCGCAAGTCAGCAGAGACTGCCCCCGTGAGCGCCGCGCCCGCCGTCACTGCCACGGATGGCGGCGATCAGCCCGATCCGCCCGTCAAAAAGAAGCCTTGGTGGAAGCTGTGGTGAGCCAGCCGCAATGCTAGTCGAGCTCGCCATCGGCGATGCCTACGCGGCGGCCTTCGAATTCGTCGATCGAGAGCTCACGCGCGATCATCAGCTCGGGGACTACGCGCGTCACCCGCGGCACGAGATCGCTCCGGGCACCTACACGGACGACACGCAGATGAGCATCGCCATCGCCGAGCTGATCGTGTCGAGTGCGCCGTTTACTCGAGAAAATTTGGCTGACTGCTTCGTGCAAGCCTTCCAGCGCGATCGGCGCACCGGGTATGCCCGCGGTTTCTACGAGTTCTTGATCGGCGTCAAAGACGGCGCGGATTTTCTGGCCAGGATCCGCCCCACCAGTGACAAGAACGGCGGAGCGATGCGCGCGGTTCCAATCGGCGTGTTCCCGAGCGTCGCTGAAGTCATCCAGAAGTCGGCATTGCAAGCGCAACTCACTCACGACACCCCCGAGGGCACGACCGCCGCGGTTGCGGTGGCGCTGATGGCCCATTTCCTCCTGTATCGCTTGGGCACGCGCCGCGAATTGCCTGCCTTTCTCGCGACTCACGCGCCAGGGCCGCCCTGGGCGGAGACCTGGTTCGGTCAAGTGGACGTAAAGGGCTACTCAGCCACGCGCGCCGCGTTGCGACTCGTGCTCGAGCATGACCGGCTATCGCTCATGCTCGAGCACGCGGTGCGCTTTGGCGGCGATACGGACACCGTGGCCGCGATCACGCTCGGTGTGGCCTCGTGCTGCTCAGAGATAGAAAATGATCTGCCTCAACGCCTGCTGATGGGCCTCGAGGCACGCACCTATGGTCGCGAGTTCTTGCGCGATTTGGACCGCCAGCTCTTGAATCTAGTGAATCGTTGAACGCCATGTCGAAAATCGCGCAGCTTCGCAATGACATCCTGAAAGCCAAACAGGCTTACTACTACGGCAGCGAACCGCTATTCACCGATCGCGAGTACGACGCGCTGGAAGACGAGCTGCGACAGCTCGCTCCCGATGACCCGGTACTCAAGCTGGTGGGCGCACCCGTGCCCCCGGATAGCATGCTGACCAAGGCGTCGCATCGCATTCCGATGGGCAGTCAGAGCAAGGTCAACTCGATCGCTGAGTTCAAGACCTGGCACGAAAAGAGCGGCTACGCGGTCGTGCACGGCAGCATCAAAGGAGACGGCGCGAGCGCGGCTGCCTATTACGAAAACGGCCTACTGAAGCAATGCATTTCGCGCGGTGATGGCAGCGTCGGTGAGGACATCACGGCCAACGCGCTCAAGTTCAAGGGGTTGCCCGCGTACGTGAGTGACGGCGATCGCCCGTTCAATGGCGCCGTGCGCATCGAGGTCATCCTCACAGTCGCGGACTGGGGTGTCGTCGATCCGGCGCGTTCGAAGAATCCGCGCAACGCTGGCACGGGCATCATGGGCCGCAAGAATGGGCAGCAATCGGAGCTGCTCACGGCGTTCGCGTTCGATCTCGACGAGCAAGGGCGCGAGTTCGCGACCGAATCCGAAAAGACCGATCGCCTCGCCGAGCTCGGATTCAGCGTGATCCAGCACCAGGCGTGCCACACGACGGACGAAGCGATCTCATTCTTTCAGCGCATTTGCGACGGACGCGACGTACTGCCGATCTGGATCGACGGTGTGGTGCTCAAAGTGAACGAGATCGCCGCTCAACGCGCGATGGGCTCCACCTCCGGCCGTCCCAAAGGGCAGGTCGCCTGGAAGTTCGACTCGGTGGGCGCGGAGACCACACTCCTCGGGGTGAATGTGTCGGGCGGTCACACCGGCGCGCTGATTCCCAACGCAGAGCTCGAGCCAGTCGAGATCGGCGGCACTACGGTCAAGAGCGCGTCGCTCGCCAACTACGAGGAAGTAGAGCGCCTGGGCCTAGCCGTGGGTGATCGCGTCTGGGTGATCAAGGCCAACGACATCATCCCCAAAGTGGTTCGCGTGGCGGAACAAGGCGTGAACCGCCAGCCGATCCTGCCCCCGACGCAATGCCCCTTTTGTGGCGGCTCGGTTGGACGCCGCAAGAACACGGGCGGCGACGAAGGCGTGATCATCGAATGCCAAAACGAGGATTGCCCAAAGAAGTCGCACGGCAAGATCAAGCGCTGGATCACCAGTGTCGACATTCAGGGCATCGGAGACTCGGTGCGCATGGCGCTCGTCGAACAGCTGGAGCTGGAAGACGCAGCCGATCTGTATTTGCTGCGCAACAAGAAGGACGCGCTCGCCGCGCTGATCATCAACCAAGAAAAAGATCTGCGCCTCGGCGAAAAACGCGCGGCAACCATCCTCGAAGGCGTGGAGGCGCGCCGCGAGCTCACGCTGTCTGAATTTCTCGGCTCACTCGGCATCGATCGACTCGGCAAACGTCGCGTGGAGCTGATGAGCCAAGCGGCGCCCGGAGAGCTGGACACGCTGGAGCACTGGCGCTCGGGCAAGCTACGCGATCTCGCTTTTGCCGAACGCGCCGGCGTGCCCAACACCGGAGTTGCCATTCAAGACGGGCTCGACGCAATGGGCGGCCTGATCGAGCGGATGCTCGCCGCGGGCGTGATCGTGCGGAATATCGTAGCGGCCGTCGCTGCGGTGAGCAGCACCGGTGCAGCGCTGAAAACCGTGTGCATCACTGGCAAGCTACCGAGCGGCAAGAAGAAGTCGGACTACGCCGCACCGCTCGAGGCGGCGGGCTACCGCTTGGTCGACGCCGTCGAAGCGGGCTTGGATTTTTTGGTGCTCGCCGAGCCGAACTCGACGAGCAGCAAGGCACAGAAGGCACGCAAGCTGAATGTGGCTCTGATTTCCGAAGAAGAACTAGAGCGCATGCTGTAACGCACGGGAGGAGCTGAATGGCAGCAAAGAAGAAGGCGACGAGCAAAGCAGCAGCCAGCACGGCAGCTGCACAACCAGTTGCAGCGGGGGCGGTCGCCGACGCGGCCGCAGATCCGCCCAAGGCCGACTCGAAAGGCGTCATCGACGAGGTCACGCTCAACTGGGCCGATCTCACCGGGGCGAAGACGGGGGCCACGAGCTTCGGCTCGAATAAGTTCTACCGAGCCACGCTGACCGAGGCCGCGCCCGGCAGCTTCGTGGTCACGTACGTTTACGGCCGCGTGGGCACTGACGGTCAGGTCGTCAAAGAGACGTACGGCGCGCTGGATATGGCGCGCCGCAAGATGCAGTCGAAGATCAACTCCAAGCTCAGCAAGGGCTACACGCGCATCGAGATGCGCTCCGAGCAGGACGAACTCGCCAAAGCCAAAGCCAAGGGCGTCGAAGTTGCGCAGCCCGAAAAAAAGAAGAAAGCGGTCACGCGCGAGTTTCATCCCCACGTCTCGAACCTGCTGAAGCTGATGTACAACTCCACGGGTACGGCCATCGCCTCGGGGTTGAGCTCGAGCGCGGGTGCCACGCAAGACGCGCCGCTCGGTAACCTGCACGATGTGCAGCTCGACCGCGGTGCGGAAATCCTCGAGGAATGTGAAGATTTGCTCGCAAAAGCGCGCCCCGCACGCGATCGCTTCATCGAGCTGACCAACAAATACTTGTCGAACATTCCGCGCCGCATCGATCACGCGCGCAAGGGGTCGAAGCTGGATCTCGACATGATCTTGCTCAACAGCAAAGAGCGCGTCGAGGCCGAGCGTCAGTTCATCACGCTGCTTAGAGATGCGCACCTGGCCAAAGAAATCTTCGCCCAAGCCGCGCTTGCCGACGATCCGGTCGAGGTCTGGTACGAAGGACTCTCGTGTAGCGTCTCCTTCGTGGAGCCTGGAACCGCGGAGTTCAAGCGCTTGGCCGAGTTGTTCGATATCGGGCAGTCACCCAAGAACGCTAATTTTTTCGAGAAGCTCAAAGTGGCGCGCGCCTGGACGCTGGAGCGCAACGGCACCAAGAGTGGCTTCGACGCCTACGCAGCCAAGGTGACGAAGCAGAAGGGCGCAACCGGCATCGTCCCCGGTTGGCATGGCACGCGCACGGAAAACCTGATGGGCATTTCCCGCTCGGGCCTGCTGATGCCGGAAAATCTACCGAAAGGCGTGCACATCACCGGCAAGGCATTCGGCCTCGGCATCTATCACGCGCCGCGCTGGCCCGACTCAGGCCAGCCGCAGAAAGAGAACGGTCAGGTTTATGCCCGTTACAACGGCGCGCTCAAGAGCATGAACTACACCTCGATCGGCGGCGCCTACTGGAACAAGGCCGCAGCATCCACGACCGGGTTCCTGTTCCTCGAGGAGATCGCGCTCGGCATCCCCGAGGTGCACCTGAGCGCGTGCTGGGACAAGCATCGGCCCGAAAAAGGCTGCGACTACATTTACGCCAAAGCGTTCGGCAACGATCAGCTCGCTCACGACGAGATCGTGACCTTCGACGAGAACGCCCAACGCATGACCCACCTACTCGAAATCACCCATCGCTAGGGAGCGTGCCGTGAACAACGACGAAGACGAAGACGACGAACTGGAAGACGAAGACGACGATACCGCGGCTCCCTGGGCCAGCGATGACGATGACGATGATGGCGACGGCAGCAGCGCAGCAGCACCAGGCGCACCACGCCAACGCGCCGTCGCTCCACCGCCGGTCCAAACTCGGCGCACCCCGAACCGCGCTGGTCCTACGGCTCAGCGCACAGCTTCCGGTGGCACGGACATCGAGAACGTCACGCGGCGCGTGATGGATCGCTTCGCCTGCGAGGGCTTCTTGTTCACGGCCCTCGACGTTTCAAATCAGGTCAAGCAATCGCTACCGGGTGTGCGCCACCGCGAAGTTGCGCCAATCGTGCGCGACCTCTTCGACGACGGCGTGATGGGCCAAAGCTACGTGCAAACGCTGATTGACGTTCACCTGCCGGACGGACAAACGACGCAAGCGTTCTTGTACCACCTCGAAGACGACGACACCGACGACTACGCGGGCACTCAACGTCAGCTGCGCGCCATTCCGCCAATTCCGGTGCAACAGCTCATCCAAGGCGGCGTCCTGCCAGCCGAGCTCACGCTCGAGATCGGCAAAGACGGCCGCGCGCGCGTCCCCCGAGAGTTTCTCGAACGCAACGGCTTGACCAGCGGCACCATCCGCGTCGACCTGATCGCCCCTAAAACGCTGTTGCTGTCCGAACCAGTTGCAGCGAGCGGGCCCGCTCCAACGACCTTGGGTTACGCGCATCCGACCCTGCTCTACGTGCCGGTCGTACTGCTCCAGGGCTTCGATCTGACCAGGCCGGTCATCGCCAAAGCGCACGGGCAGGGAGTCGCGTTGGTCGAAGGTTAGACGCGCGTGCCGCGCGGAGCGTCCGCGCGGCTCAGCCGCATTTACCGAATTGCCAGTCAGCCGTGCCGGGCGCTCGTTCACACGAGCCGCCCAGGCAATCGCCCGCGTCGAAGCAGGTCGCCCCCTGCGAGCCGCTCGTGCAAACGTTCTCGCTGCCGGCCAACGCGCACCGCCCGCTGTGGCACTGCTCGTCGCGATCACACAGCGAATCCTCAGAGCCGTCCATGCAAAAGGTCTGATTGGCGCAATAGTTACCCGGCGCGCACTCACGATCGACTTGGCACTGAGAGAACTTCGTCCCATCGCTACACTGGCCTAGCCCCGGGTAGTTTTCGACCGCGCCAACGGGGAACGGCACACACTGAAGGCTGGCTTGGCAATCGCCAGGCTTCGAGCAAAACTCGCCGACAGTGCCGTCAGTGCAGGTTCGCGCAACGCATCCCCCGGTTCGACAATTCGAGTCTTCGCTACAACTCGAGCCTGAGCGACCGTCACTGCATTGACCATAGCGAGTCGTTCCCGATTGGCTGCCGTCGAACGACGTAAAGCAAAACAAGCCCGAGTCGCAATCCGCGGTACGCTGGCACAGGTCTTTGTTCTTGCCTGCGGTACATCGACCGAGGAACGACCCATCTGGTAGCGCACAACGGTTACCGGGCGCGCAGTCCGTATCCTGATTGCATTGATCATCTTGGTTGCATCGACGAACGCCAGTGTCGGACACGGCAACGCAATGCAAACCGTTGCAGTAACTATCGTCGCTGCAAAGATCGACGAAGGTACAGATCCCGCGCGTCGCCCCAGGTAAATGAAGGCACGGAACGGCGACACAATCCCGGTCGGTATCGCAGTTCCCCGCGCAGTCGCTCTGAGAGATGTCTGTGTTCGGCTGCCAGTTCGAACACAGATCCGGAAACGACGGGATTGGCGAAACCGAGACATGCGAGTCATGACGGTCCCCAACGCCGCTCGGTGCACGCTCACCGGCAGCCGCAGCTTGCTGACTTCTGACATCCCCACTGCAAGCCACGCTGACCAGCGCGATCCCGCACGCCGCCAATGCGAGCAGCAGCCTAGACGACCCCTCAGGTCGACCAAAATCCTGGGTAGACATACTCCTGGGACGAATGGCGCTGCCCAAAGCGGCCAATTATTTTTCGGCTGCGTTTGCGCTCGTAGTTAGAGCGGCTCGCCTCAAACAAGCACGTCGCTGATCACGCTGGGCTTGTAGCGATACTTCGGGTGGCGGCCCGAGCCGATCCCCGTCACGAGGCCATACGGCTTGAATGCGGTCTCGTAAAGATCAGCGATATTGTAGACCTTGTCGTTGAAACCGGCGCGAAAGTGGAAACCGGCGCGAAAGTGGCCATTGCCGCCGGCGATCTTGGAACGTCGCGACC
The DNA here is from genome assembly GCA_035634635.1 of Polyangiaceae bacterium. Classification (GTDB taxonomy): domain Bacteria; phylum Myxococcota_A; class Polyangia; order Polyangiales; family Polyangiaceae; genus PMG-095. The sequence continues at coordinate 50,198 of DASQCO010000062.1, read as the reverse complement.
ACTGACTCATTCAGAGCAGCCCGGTCGGCGTCGGTCGAACCCTCGAAGGAAGCACGACGTCATATCGAGTCCGCGCGAACTATCCGCTAACTCCAATTTTGGCGCGGCAGTGGATATGAGCCATCCGTTTGCTCTGGCGCCTTGTGATTCTTTTCAGGGCGAGCTGCTGCGAAAATGCGATCCGCAGCCACTCACTTTGGAGGTAGCGATGGCTGCCCCGCCCGTGAAACGTCGAGATACGGCCGGCGTCCTCGCGCTCCGCGCTGCGGGCGCCGGGCTAGCCCAAGCGCTGGCCTTCGGCCAGCGCGGTGCGCCAACGGCGACGCTACGGCGCGAACGGACAAGCCGTGTTTCCGGACAAGTTCGATTTTGAGCAAAGCGAAAACTCTCGCTATTTCAGGCACTCAGCAGCGAGCCATCGCGCTGAGCCAGGAATTCCAGACACAGGTAGAAACTCGCAATGTGCAGCCCTTGTGAGAACGAGCCATCCTGAATTGCCGCGCGGATACCCGCTACATCGACGAGCTCGTGCACGATCTCCTCGGCGTCATCGAGTTGCTGCACACCACCCACGCTGAGCCCCTCTGCCAAAAAGACGTGCACCCGATTCGTCTGACGTGCCGGATTGGCGAACACCGCGGCAACCTTCGTCCACGCCGTCGCTTCGTACCCCGTCTCTTCCAGAAGCTCTCTGCGCGCGGCCTCGAGCGGTGCCTCACCCTCATCGATGATGCCACCAGGCAACTCCACACAAATCGCATCCCCCGCGTAGCGATACTGCTTCACTGTCAACACACGCGAGTCCGCCGCCACAGCAAAAACCTGCACCCAATCACTCTCCTCCAGCACGTAGTACGGGTTGAGCCTCGTGCCATTGGGCAACTCACAATCGTCCGCACGTACCGTCAACCAACGATCGCTGAGCAAGATTTCGCTTTTGATCCGCAGCCAAGATTTCATTTTCGGAGCGAGTATGAACCAAGGCGCACGTGCAAGCGCTCGCTATCTGCAAGGACATGAGCGGCACGGGCCAACCAACCGTCGTTCCCACGACGGGTTGCATGGTCAGTACCCGGCATTGGCACCCGTCGGTGCTAGCATCTGGTTCCTTGGGGCAACCGATCCAATCCGTCGGCTTTTGGCGAACCTGGGCGCTATGCGCAGTGATCGTGACGGCGATCCCCTGCGTGCGTCTTAGCCGCCCTGACCGCCCACCGTTGCCGCAGCTCAAGCGCGTCAGCGCGCGAAGCGCGGAAGCCGATCGACACCTCCCCAGTGAGTCGCTCGGTCGAGCTACCCCGCCGGGCGAAGACGATGTGCTGGCACGCTTGGCGATCGCCGAAAGAGTGGATGAACGCTGTGATCTCTTGCGGGAGCTCGAAACCAGCGCCGATCCGCAAGTCACTTACGCGATCTCGAGTTTGCTCGAGCGCGCCCAGCACAGCTCTGTCCGCACTTGCGCGACGCAGGCCTTGGCGGTGCAGTCCGCGCCGGAAGCGCAGAGTTGGCTGCTCGACTTGAGCGATGACCCCGTGCCCGGAGTTCGCGATAGCGCACTGGGAGCGCTCGCCTTGAGCGAGGATTCTGCGGCGCGTGCGGTCGTGATCGAACGCGCCCTCTCCGAAGACGTCGAGCTTGCCTCGAGCGCTGTAATCGCGCTCTTGCGAGCCGAACGCGAAGAAGGTGCGTCCGCGGCGCTCAAGCTGTTGCCGAGCATCGAGGACGGGGAAACACTGAGCGAGCTGATTCGAGCGCTGGGCGAGTCAAAGCAGCCGCGCGCCCTCGAGGTGCTGCTGGCGATCTTGGACAGCGCGGGCCCCGCTGCCCGTTTGGACGCCATTGCCGCGCTCGGTGCGCTCGGTGTCCCCGCAGCAAGGGCACGCTTGGACAGCCTGTTCGAACACGGCTCGTTGGATGAATTCCAGGCTGCGGCCAAGGCCTGGTCGACGATGGCGCCAGAGCAAGCCCAGGTGAAGCTGAGGAGTGCGCTCGCCTCCAGCGACGGCTCCCGACAAATCATCGCGTTGATGGTTCTCAGTGGTCCGGACTCGAGAGCGATCTTACCCTTCCTCCAGCAACAGCTGCGCACCGAGGACCGTGCGCCAGCGCAACGACTACTGAGACAGATAGCGCAGAAGCCGTTGCCGGAGCTCATCAGCGAGGTCGTGAAATTCGCGGCGATCGAGGCCCCCTCGTCGAACCACCCGCAAAAGCTCGCCGCACCCGAACCCAGCACGGGCGTTCCCGATCCTCTCGCAGACCCACAGCATCGCTCGCTCGCGCAGTTGGCCGAAGACGATTCGGCAGAAGCGCAAGCAGAGCTGGTCCGCGTCATCGACGACCCGACGCGAAACACGCAAGGTCTGACGTATATCGTTCAGGTAGCACCAGCGAGCACGGTGCGACGCATCATCGACCGATCGAGCACATTCAGCGTCGAATTGCGGCGCGACCTCATTCACAGCCTAGCGGAGTTCGGAAGTCCGCAATTTTCCGGGGCGCTGCGGGCTGCACTGCGAGACGCTGATGAAGCCACTCGGACTGAAGCGCTCCGAGGACTCATGCAGCTGGGCGACGAAGCGGCGCTGGCGGACGCGCGACGAATGGCGCAGACCGACGACCCAGACGAACGCGCCGCCGCCGTCGGCCTACTCGCGCTCCGTCCCGACTCGCTCAGCGACACCGAGCTCGAATCGTACGCAAACGACAAAAACGTCAACGTGGTGAGCGGCGCCCTCGACCTAATGCAGGGGCGCCCAGCAGAGCAAATCCTGGCCGTAGCGATGCGCGCATTTCGACGCGCTTCCCCCGAAGACAGAGCGACGCTGCTGTCCAGCATGACCGCGTTCAAACGCGACATTGCGCGGCCATTCAACGAGTTCGCACTGCGCGAAGGCGACGACGCTGCGGCCATGCAGGCAATTCAAGCGCTGGCGGGGATGCAGGGCCCGGAGAGCGCGCAACGCCTCTTGGAGGTGCTGAGAGACTCGAACCGTTCGCAGGTGGTACGCAGCGAAGCAGCAGCGGCGCTACGTGAGCTCGGTGGGCCGCTAGCTCGCTCGAATCGGACGCTGATCGACTCGCTGAGCAAGCCGAACACGGAGAAATTCGTATGCGACGACGAGTAGCCGGCAGCGCGCCACTCGCGGAGCGCGTTTGGCGCGCTGTCGCCGTTGGCTTCACTTTGACCGCGATTGCGCTCAACGCACTCGCGCCGACGCTCAGCCGCCAGCCCATCAGCGGCCCGAAAGCGACGGCCACCGGAGCGTCACGCCGCGCAAGTGTCGTACAGCCTGTCCTAGAGACCAGACACTCCAACCTGCCGCGCGAGCGCAACGACTCCGCGCAGCCCCCCGCCGACCTCGCCAGCTTGACTCGCCGTTTCCGAGAGGCTCCAGATGCTGACCTTACCGAGCTCGCAAGCGCACTCGCATCGCTCGGTGGCCCAGGAGCGCGCGACGTGCTGTTCAGCGCGGCTCGCTCGTCGCGCGTGGCGAGCGTGACTGCCGCCTTGCAAGCCCTGAGCAACATCGATACACCGGATGTGCGGGAGTTCATGCTCGCTCAATTGAACCGGAAAGACCCACCGCTCGAGGCCGTAGCCTATTTCGAGGACTGCCGCGAACCCCGTGCGCTACCGGCGCTCGAACAGCTCGCTCGCGCCAGTTCGCTCGCGCTGCGCGACGCTGTGATCGCCAGCCTATTCGCGCAAGGAGCCGAAGCCGAGCCAGTCATTTCACGCTTGCTCCAAATGGACGACGAGCTCGCAGATGCCCTGCTCGGCGCCGCGCCGACCACCACCGAGGCGCGCCGAGCGCTGCGCCGCGCCAGCGTGCAGCGCTTGCGAGCCGGCTCGCTCACCCAGGGAGCCGTGTTCGATTTCTTGGCGCAAGATCAATCGAGCGAGGGCCGCGACGCACTCGAACAGGCCGCACACGATCCGGGCAGCGTCACGAGCGCTCTCGCAGCACTTTCGAAGCGAGGTGACCCCGCCTCGCTCACGGCCTTGCAAAGGCTGGCCAACGACTCGGACCGTGATTTGGCAGTACGTGCGACGTGCAGGCTACGCGTCGGCCCCAACCGCGGCGCCTTTCACTTCGGCTTCGAATAGCTATGCGGCGTGGCCTGCGCTTGCCCGCGCGCTTAGGCCAGGTCACCTGCGCAGAGATCCGCTCCTGCCAAAAACCGGTCGATTACTCAGTCAGGCGCGATAAATCAGAGCTTCGTAGCAATCGCTCGACCGCCGCCTCCAGCCCGGCCGCGTCATCAGCATCGAAGCGATTCTCTCGTGGACTGTCGAGATCGAGCACACCCAAAAGCCGCTCGCCAACAATCAGTGGCACGACAATCTCCGAACGCGAAGCCGCGTCGCAAGCAATGTGCCCCGGAAAGGCATGCACGTCCGGCACGACGATGGTCTTGCGCTCGCGCGCAGCGGTGCCGCACACCCCGCGGCCCAAGGCGATGCGCACGCACGCCACCTTGCCCTGAAACGGCCCAAGCACGAGCTCAGCCCCGCGCAAGAAGTAGAAGCCCACCCAATTGAGTTCAGGCAGCAACTCGAACAACAGCGCGGCCATGTTCGCAGTGTTAGCCAAGCCATCCGATTCACCCGCAAACACGGCAGCGAGTTGCTCGGTGCACTCCCGATAGAGCTCGGGTTTGGAGGCGGCAGAGGAGATGGAGGCGGAGTTGGAAACGAACACGCTTCTGGCAAGCTAGCGCGAGCGCGGCCCGCGGGATAGCGAGGACCGTTCAGTCTGAGGCGAGTAGATGACGTACGAGATCTGCGCTCGGAGCTCGGCCACGACCACAACCGTGCTCGGCTTGACTGCAGATGTGAACGAAAACGGCGTTTTCCCCGCTTCAATCCCGACTGCGAAGTCTCGCAGCGTTGCCGCATCCCAAAGCTTGCGCGCTGACGAGGGAAGGCCATGAATCAAACGTGCCAAGCCACGAATGGCGGAGTCCGCCGAGCGAGCACTCCGCCCCAATTCGAACGACGCGAGATATCGACCGGACGCAATCCGACCACAATGAAGAGTGATCGCATTTGCCTTTTCCATCGCGCTGGCGAGGAGGCGAAGCGGTCTCGAGGAGGAAACATCGAGGTCGACGTTGATGAAACGTGTGCGGCTCACGGGCACCTCAGCTCGTCCGGCAGTGCTGTTGCTTCTTTCTACGGGGCCCAACCGCGTCGCACGAGTACTTTGCGTAGCTCGACGCGCTGCGCGGCGTTCATCTCCAGCAACTCGACGGTGGCGCGGCCTTCGGCGCTAAGTCCAATGAGTCGAAACTCGTCGAGTTTGAAGTGTCGGGACCACTGATGCTCCCGAGGGTGGTACAGCGGCGTGATGCCGCGAGTTTGAGGGTCGATGGACGCGATGTTGTGCCCCTTCTTCAAATTGCAATGAATGCAGCACAAGCAGAGATTTTCCAGGTCGTCCACACCGCGGTGTTGTCGCCCGATAATGTGGTCGACTTGATGCGGCAACACGGACGACGTGGCCGGGAGTCGGCAATACTCGCAAATATCGGCGGCCCACGGGTCTCCGCAGAAACGGTCACGAGGCTGTGCGCAAAGCCGACAGGTCTTCAGCCTGAAGCCCGAGCAGGCTGAGCGTATCGTTCAGCCTGACGATCTCAGCGTACTCTGCCCGCTCAACAGAAGTAATCGTTCCGGCCGTGCTCTTGCGGGCGAGCTCCTCGACGCGCGGAGCCAGATCTCGACGGACAGCGTCCAATGCAGAATCGAGCAAAACCAGGGTTTGCTTCTCCATGCGCGTCCGGAAAGAAGCATGACAGCTGGCGCGCTATACTACAAGCGCGCTCGCCGCGCTTATACGGCGCGCGCCGTGTTCTCATCGCTTTTTCAGCGCCAGGTGGCGCCGTCATCCGTCGAGCGCAATACCCTCAGGTGAGTGCCATCGAAGATGCTGATCAACAGCGCCGGCACAGGTGCAGGGGATACGACGATCCTTGCGCGTTCCGCTGGGAAAAGGCCCGAAGTGGACTGCGCGAAGGGGGTCGTGACACTCGCTGCGGGCCAGGTGGCGCCCTGGTCATCCGAACGAGCGAAGCCAACCGCAAACGGTCGGGTCTCTGTGCTCCCCTGATTGAAAATCGCATACAGCTTGCTGCCGTTACTGACGAGGTGAGGTCCGGCAATGGTGCTATCAAAGACGTCACCCACGGGATTGTTTCCATACTCGCCACCAGCAACATCAAAGCGGTGGCGCGTCCAGGTGGCGCCGTGGTCGTTCGACTGGCTGATGAACGAGCGATTTTGAGCGTCGACCAAAGGGAGAACGAGGTCGTCCCCAACTGTCACCATCGACGCGGTGGCAAGAAGGTCTTGCCCCGTTTCCACGATCCAATTTTCGCCGGAGTCCGAGGAATGCGCAATCCGCTGCGTGTTCGAGCTGGCATCGTAGAACGAAAGGTACAGGGTGCCTCCACTGCTCCCAAGGCTGAGGGTTCGGTTGAGCAGACCGTCGACAGAAATGGGGCCGGCGGTCGCGGTCGGTGAAATGACGACCGCTGCGGACCAAGTCAGCCCGCCATCGTCCGAGCGCTGGAACAGCGGGGCGCCAGGCTCCGGCCCAGCCTGCGGATTGTACGCGAGATACAGCGTGGCCCCATTCACCAATAGAGCCGGCCCGATCCCGAGAGCGACGCCTTGAATGGTGAAGCTCTGCCCGCCATCGTCGGATCGCGCGATCCGAACTTCATAGCGGCCCGCGTCGACGACGACCTGATAGGTCAGGTAGATTGTTTCCCCCGCAACGGTCAAGTCTTCTGGAGTGCCGCCGCGCACATCGACCAACACACGTTTTGCTGGATCGAAACTGGCTCCTCCGTCGTTCGAGCGCGCGACGTAGGTGCCTGTGTCCGAGCTCAGTCCGCCGTAGGCCACTGCAACCGTACTGCCCTCCGCAGCGAGGATGCCATTCCAACCGAAATCCGGGCGCGCGTCGACGATCCGCGGAGCCGTACCATCGTCCGCGCTACTCCCGCAACCAGCGGGCATCGACAGGAACGGCAAGCCAATCCACAACAAAGCCCACCGCTGAAGGCCCAGACGCGATCGACAGCTCGTCACCCAGAGAGGACGAGCGAGACGCCTCGATCCGGCCACCTTTTCTTTCGGTTTGGAGTTCATTTCAGGTGGAGCGGCGCCCGCATGGCGTGCGGCTCCGCGAGCAGCATTGTAAGGCGGGTGCCTCGCGTCGGCTATCGCGAAAGCCACGTCTTCATCCACCCGAGACCGTCATGAGTCGCGGCCGCGGTCGGATGCGCGCCGGGATGCGGAGCCATCACGCGACGATTCGCTCATTCACACTGCTCGAGCCAAAGCTGTTTGCGAACGAGATTGTCTGCCTAGGAAGCGTGCGCCCTCCCGCGAAGCTCGGCCCGACGCCGACGCACGAGGCGAGCCGAGATCAACGACTACCTCTCCTAGCCGCCCCCTTCGGGTGTCACGAGGCGCGTCGCGCAGCCCGCGGAGCGGGCGAGCACCGACGGGTGCCAAAGCCTTATTTTCGCTGCAAACCGAGGGGGCAGCTTCTCCATCACTTCTGCACAATGTGTTGGTAGCCTCCACGGGCATGAATTGGGCGTGGTGGCGTGAACGGCGCTGGGTCGCTTTCGGAGCGTATGTAGCGGTGGTGTTCGTCACTGTGCCGTTTACGAGTCGGGTGGTGTTGGCGCTGCGCAATACGGACATGTTGGGTGCGACCGTTACCGGTTCGTACGCGGTCGCGGTGGCGGGCGTCGTGTACTACGTGTTGTTCAATCGGCGGCTGGCAGATTGGGTCGCGTTCGCGGTGGTGGCGGCGTTGCTCTGCGTCGTCACGGTGCTCTTGCTCGGGCTTTCGATTCCGGAAGAGCGCGTGCACTTCCTACAGTATGGATCGATGGCGCTGTTGGCGCGCAGCGCGCTTTCGCGAGGCACGGATGGCCACGCGGCACGCACTCTGTTGCTTGCCCTTGCGCTGACCAGCACCTTGGGGTTCCTCGAGGAGTGCCTGCAGAGCTTGGTGCCGCGGCGCGTGTTCGATTGGCGGGACGTGGCGATGGATGCGGGCGCAGCGCTCACGGCCTTGTTTTTGGATGAGCTGTTACATGATCGCCTGCAGCTCCGACAGCGTCAGGAAACGCCGGGAGGGGCTCGGTGACTCGCATCTTGGTGGTCGAAGACGAAGTGGCGGTTGCGGATGTAATCGAGCTCTCGCTGCGGCGCGGAGGCTTCGAGGTGGAGGTGGTCCACGGGCGTCGCGCGGCCGAGCTGCGGCTGGAGCCCGGGCGCTTTGCTGCGGTCATTTTGGACTTGGGTTTGCCCGATGGTGACGGCACAGAGCTTTGTCGTTGGCTGCGTGGGCGTACTGACGATGCGCTGAATTCCTTGCCCATCGTGATGGTTACTGCGCGCGATCAGGAGCTCGATCGCGTGCTCGGCTTGGAGCAAGGCGCGGACGACTACATGGTCAAGCCATTCTCCCCGCGTGAGTTGGTGGCGCGCGTTGGGAGCTTGCTGCGCAGAGCCAACGGCCGCTTCGGCAAAGACGCGGAGATCGTTGCCGGCCCACTGTCGCTCAATCGGGTTCAGTTTCGCGCCGCCATCGACGAACAGCCGGTGCCCCTGACGAAGACCGAGTTTGCGCTGCTCTGGGCCTTGTTCGACGCGCGCGAGCGCGTGTTCACGCGCGAGATCCTCGTCACACGCGTCTACCAAGGCGCGACCATCTCGAATCGCACGGTGGATTCACACATCAAAGCGATTCGGCAAAAGTGCCTGGCGCTCAATCCGCACTGGGATCCGATCGAGACGGTGTATGGCGTCGGCTACAAGGCGAGGAGCACGTGAAGGGCAGCGCAATCAGCCGCCGCCTGATGCTGACGCTCTTTGCCGTCACGCTGGTGCCGATCCTGGGTTGGTCCTTGGTGGTAGATTTGGCGGAGCACCTTACGGCTCGTCAGCAGGCGCCCAGCCTAATCGAACTGGGCGGACTGCTGCACGAGACCCGACGCCGCTTGGTGCTGATTTTGGGAGCCAGCCTGGCGACGTTCGCCGTCGCGCTCATCTATTTGCGGCGCGTGCTGGTGACGCCGCTCGAGTCCCTGTCCGAAAAAGCGCGCCGCGCGTCCCTTTCGTGGGATACACCGCGAGAATGCGAGCGGGACGACGAAATCGGCGATCTGGGCCGCGCTTTGGACAAAAGCGTGCGTGATTTGGCCGACCGGGCCGAGCGTGCACGACGCTTCTCCGCAGATCTGAGCCACGAGTTACGCACGCCACTCGCCGCCATCCGCGGCGCAGCTGAGCTGCTATCGGACGGCGCCCTACCCGAGCACGAAGCGCGACGTTTGAACGAGAACGTGCTCCGAGAATCGGAACGCCTCAGCCGCCTCGTGGAGGGCATACTCGACCTCGAGCGCGAGGCGCACAGTAAGCACCACGAAGACGCCAGCACAGATCTCGCGCAGAGCCTGCAGCGCGTCACGGACGGACTCACGGTGCTCGCAGCGCGACGCGGGCAACGTTTCGAACTCCAGCTGGACGGCGCCACCGCGTGGGCGCTCGTCGATGCCGATCGTCACGATCGCGTGCTGTACGCGCTACTCGAGAACGCGCTCAAATTCTCGCCCAGCGGCGAGGTCATCGAGGTGAGCTTGCTGACGGACGCTGATCGCTTTCGGATCACCATCTCGGACAGGGGCCCCGGGGTGACTGAAAGCGCGCGTGAAGCCATTTTCGATCGCCATGTGCAGGGTGACACGCGCGGACCAGGCCGTGGCGCGGGGCTCGGCCTAGCCATCGCCCGAAACCTAGTCGAAAGCTGGGGTGGAAGGCTGGTCGCGGAACCGCGCGACGGCGGGGGCACGCGCTTCGGATACGACGTCAACGCGTTGGGGAGTGCGTAGCTCGAGACTTGGCAGTGACACGACGAAGCTCCACCAGGTCATTAGTCGCATCGCGCAGCTCGGGGAGCTGTAAGGCGATGCTCCAGGCCTCGGCCGCGGCCGGATGCGCGAGCCACTCCTCCAGCTGGTCGCGCGCGGCACGGCGGTCCCCGAGCTCGAGCTGCGCGGCGCAGCGTAACGCCTGACGACGCGCTTCATTGCGAGCATCCGCGTCCGCTGCGCCGCGAGTGTGCTCCAACACGCCGTACCAATCATCGCGGCTGGCAGCCAAGCGCGCGAGCCCAAGCTGCCAGGCCGCTGCATACGGTGGGAGAAGCACGTCTGCGCTGGGTTCGAGTCGCGCAGCTTCGACATCGTCTCTTCGCCGACGAAAGTATTCCAAGCGACCCAAGTATTCGGGCGCGCTCTTCGGTGCCTGCGTCAGCTGCTCGAGTGTCTCCTGGGTGACGGCAAAATCCTCTCGATAGGCGCGTTCCAAGAGCAGCCGCTTGCAGGACACGCCGACCACACCAGCGCGCTCTCGCTCAGGGCGCGCGAGCCAAAAGCGAGCCGCATGCTCCACGTCGCCATGCTGAAGCAATCGCTCACAGCTCGCCTCGAGCCACCGCTCTGGCAGTTGCTCCGAAGTCGGCAACGCGGGCGACTGGCGCAATCCGTCCGCAGCCAGCGCGTCTAGCAGTTCTCGCTCGCTGTCTTGACTCAAGCTACCCGCCGCCAGCAGCGACTTCGCCTCGGAAAGCCCGCCTGCGACTCCATTCGCGCGCAACCCCGCAACGACGCGAGCGTTGCGCAGCGACAACGAGCGGACTTGAAGGCCCGTGCCGGACGTAGCTAGCGCCAAGGCCTGAGCCGGATTGTCCATCCGGAGCTCGAGCACGACCAGCCGTTCCAACGCGACTTCGTCTGTGGGGTCGAAGCGCAGCGCGCGCTCGAACGTGGCCGCCGCTTCGGGCAACCTGCCTTCTCGGCTCGCCAGCTCCGCGTCTGCATGCAACTTGTTGGAGAAGTCGGCGCGACGGCAACCCACGCTGAGCGCGAGCACGCAAACCAAAAGCGTGTTCATCGCGAGCTCAGCAAGTTATCCAGCAAGTTGCCGCCCATGGGACGAAACAGCGCAAACTCCAAGCCAGGCGAGCCGATGAACGGCCGCATGCTCCAGGCCAGTTGCATCCCGACTAGACCGTACAGCAAGCAGTAGGGCAAAAGCGGCACGAAGCGGCTAGAGCGCAGCTCGCTCGAAGTCGCATTGCGGAAACCGCGCGCGAACCAAAGCATGCCCAGCACACCGCCGAACGCAGCCACGAACGTGACGAGCAGTTTGGCCGTCACGTAACTCTCCGAGCTAGCCAGAAACAACGAACACGGCAGCGCAACCACGGCCCACGTCACGCTGATGACCGCGACCGTGCTCGCCTGCAACAAACTCGCGGCACGCAGCGACAACGCGCGCGGCGCGAGCACATACTGCACCACGAAGAACGTCGGAAAACACACCGCAGTCGTGCCCAGCAAGAGCAGTGGCGCCTTCAAGGCCGAGGCCAAAAATTGAGCAAACGTGCAGGCATACAGCCCTGTCCACGCCCCAAACAGCAGCGACCCGAGCAACGCGATCATCAAGCTCTCCAGCAACGCCCGACGAAAACCCGTCGTCTCCAGGAGTGGCACGACGCTCGCAGGGTCGCGCAAACCGTTGAGCAGCGTAAGCAACCCGACCGACCCCGTCTGCGAAGAAGCAATCATGCTGCGAATGTACACAGGCAATTGTGCAGAAAGCATGGAGAGACGGAGCAGAGTTCGTGGAGAAGGCCTGCCCCCACCGTCAAGCGCTCGGCCCTTCGGGCCCGCGCGCTCGTAACACCCGAAGGGGTGCGGAATGGAGGGAGGCTGTCACTCGATTCGCGATCGTTTCCTTTGCGTCAACGCCGTCAGAGGCGTAATTTGCGCTCGTCCCCCCGGGGTTACGGCACGGGGCTAGCGGGAGAGAAACGAGAGATGCGTCACCTTCGCTGTCGACTGTGGATTGCTATTGGGATGAGTGTGCTTGGCACGGGCTGCTTCGTCGGAGCTGGCGAACCAGTGTCTGACGCTCCGGCTTCGACTTCGACTTCGAATGCACTGCAAACGGAGAACGGGCTCAGCTCAATCAATGGCTTGGCCATGAACGGACTCAGCTCGATCAACGGACTGTCCATGAATGGGCTCAGCTCAATCAATGGCTTGGCCATGAACGGACTCAGCTCGATCAATGGACTGTCCATGAACGGCCTCAGCTCACTGAACGGCCTTTCCATGAACGGACTCAGCTCGATCAATGGCTTGACCATGAATGGGCTCAGCAAGCGCCCGCACATTGACGCACGACATGTCGAGCTATCCCTCCATCTCCCGCAGAACGCTGGGGCCTATCCATTCCGAGCGTCAGTCGGAAGTTTGAACGCGCGCGGCCGCTGGCTCGAAAGCGCTCTTCGCGAGCAAGGCGGGGTTTCAGTTTCCCACCCACTCTCCGAAGACTCGGGGCTCGGCAGCGGAACAGGCGCAATGGCCTCTGCCGAAGGGCAATTGGTGTCGGCGTACTTGGTTCGCTGCGCGCTTCCACCGGGTCGCTCAGTGAAGAAGTTCGACGCGCAGGGCAATCTCCACGAACTGACGGGCTCGGTCGGCGTTGCACCCGAATGGGAAAACGGAACGTGCGACGAGACTTGTCAGGAGTGGGTGAGCGCGTGCCTTCTGGCGCACGTCAACCTGACGGGTGTGCATGTCCCGATCTGGCTCACCGCCTCGAACAAGGCCATCGATTGGGCGACGAGCGCCGACTACCCCAACGAGGAAGCCGCTTATTTCGGCAACCTCTTCGCCTCGGAGCCGACGGCGTTCGTCTGCTTCGGCAAAGATCGCGCGACGGACCCGATCCCAGGCCGCGTTTGCGTTTCCGACGCCACCTGCCCGTACGCCGACCCCTACCTTGCGCATGGCGGCAACTGTGAAGCGAAGACAGCGTGTTCCCTGCACACGGAAGGCTCAGCGCGGGAAGGTTACGACTCCTGTCGCGTCGGAGGCCTGTCCTTCTCGCACGTCGTAACCGTCTGGAAGCGCTGAGGCGCCACCCGGCGCAAAACGCAGCGCAGCTGCGTCGCGCATGGTTGGACGGATTCCTTGCTCGCGACCTGCGGCCGCTGCGCTCCTCGGGACCTCGGGTTCACGCGCGGTGCGACGTGGGGCGGCGAGGCTTCGTCCTCTGGCGCCCGAGTCCGCTGTGGGCAACTCGAAGTGGCTCACAGTGGCACAACTTCCCCCTCGGTCCGCGAACCTTGCTGGGCATGAAGATTGCTGCGCCGTTTGCCATGCGACGGAAGCTTGTCTCTCTTGTGTTAGTCGCCTTCTTCGCGGCGGGCGGCGGCACGTCGTGCAGCAGTGGCACCGAAACCGCGGGGGCTTGCTCTTGTTCCGCAAAGCCCGGCTCGGAGCTACGCACTTCGCTGGACTGCCTTTGCGCGGAGTTTCCCGCTGCGTGCGCGACCTACGACAAGGTCAGGGCTTCCGCTGATTGCTCCGACGATTCACGCTGGTGGTTGATGGAGCAGACGGGCTGCGGTCGGATCATCGTCAGCACCGGTTGGGGCGAAGGCGGCAACACCTGGGTGTACGACGGAGTCACCCACCAGCTGATCGGGGCCCAGATTAGCTCCGACATAGGGTTCGGCTCCTGCAACGTGAGTAGCTATGCTGCGGGAAACATCGACCCCTGCGACGAAGGCACGGTTTGCTCCCTGTGCGACGCATCGGGAGCGTCGTGCGCCCCGGCGTGCTCGATTCAATTGCTGAAGAACAACGGCCTTGGGGCGCCTCAATACACCCTGGGGCCCGACGAGTTCTACGACTGTCCGCCTCCCGAGCAAGGAGCTCGGCGCCCCGAGGTGCACCGAGGTTGCGGCAAAGTCACGGTCATCGAAGGGAGCATGACGACGGTCTTCGCAGCGGACTCGCACGAGCCGCTCGCTGTGTCCTACGACGGGATGGACGAATGCAGTGGCAAGTGGGGCGACCCGGGCGCGCCGTGTGCCGACGAAACCATCTGCTCGTTGTGCGCGGGCGCCCCCGACGTTTGCCAGTTTTAGAACGAGATCTCGCCGCGGCAGTCGCGCTCGTCCGCGCAGCGCTCTAGCCGCTGCTCGGACTCCACCAGGCGGAGCGAAGCCGTGCCACCGCGCGCTGCGTCCACTCAACGCGCGAACGCAACGCGACGCAAAGGGACTACCTCCCCCTGCCGCACCCCTTCGGGTGTCACGAAGCGCGTTTTTCGCGCAGCGCGCGCCCAACACAAGGTCAGCAGTTCCTCAGCAGCACGCCTCATAGGCGCGCGCGAGCACGGCTTTGGGGGAGGTCGGCGCCCCGCAGCCGCCCGAAGGGCGGCGAGGAGCGACGGGTGCCATTGTCCCTCACTGTCAAACAGCGAGGGGGCAGGAGCGGAGAGAGAGGGATTCGAACCCTCGGTAGGCTTTTGACCTACGTCCGCTCGGGGGTGCCCCCACCGTCCAGTGCTCGGCCCTTCGGGCCTGCGCGCTTCCTGCCTCCCCCAAATTCCGTGCTCGCGGCTTCGCCGCTGCGCGCGGAATGGAGGGAGGCCGTCGCTGCGACGAAATTATACTTCGCAACCGAAGTACTTTCTCGGCGAGACGACGCTCATGTCGAAGCCGCTTTGAATCGAACGTCGCAGCACGCTCGCCTCCATCGCCGGCAACGTGCCGGGCTCCGCGAGAGGCGCACGCTGCGCGCCACGCCAGTCGTTGCACGTGCGACGCGGCGGGGGCGTGGCACGCAGCCTGCGCCAGGGGGCTGCGCCCGGCGCGTTGCCGGCGATGGAGGCTCAGATGCGTGTTGCTCAATCACTCAATTCGAAATCCGCAGCTCGGCTCGAGCTCTTTGCTCGGCAGCATCGCTCAAATCCCACCGAATCAGAAGCGGCGCTCTGGTCCGCGCTCAAGGCTCGCCAACTCGGCGTGTCGTTTCGTCGCCAAGTGCCCCTACTCGGGCTCTTCATCGCTGATTTCTTGGCACCGAGCATCAAGCTCGTCGTCGAAGTCGACGGTGCCATTCACGCACGCGCGCAGGCTTCTGACGCTCGCCGCGATCGCAAGCTGCTGCGCGCGGGCTTCCGCATCGTTCGCGTCAGCGCGGAGCTCGTCCTCGGCAATCTCGGCGCCGCAGTCGCGCTCGTCCGTGCAGCGCTTTAGCCACGCGTCAACTCCACCAGTGGAGTTGAGCCGTGCCAACGCCCACTCCACGCGAGACGCCACTCGACGCAAAGCAACTACCTCCCCCTGCCGCACCCCTTCGGGTGTCACGAAGCGCGTCGCGCAGCGAAGCGAGCACGGCTTTGGGGGAGGTCGGCGGCGCGCAGCCCGCGGAGCGGGCAAGCACC
This sequence comes from Polyangiaceae bacterium, assembly GCA_035634635.1. Taxonomy (GTDB): domain Bacteria; phylum Myxococcota_A; class Polyangia; order Polyangiales; family Polyangiaceae; genus PMG-095. The sequence continues at coordinate 34,855 of DASQCO010000062.1, read as the reverse complement.
GACGGGTGCCTACGCCTCGCTTCGTCGAACAGCGAGGGGGCAACTTTAGCGGCGGAGAGAGAGGGATTCGAACCCTCGGTAGGCTTTTGACCTACGTCCGCTTAGCAAGCGGGTACCTTCGGCCACTCGGTCATCTCTCCAAAAGATATTCGGGAGCCAGGGAGGGCGAGAACGTAGCCGCAAGCGGTTTAGGGTCAAGTGGGATCGGTGGGCGGGGCAATTTATTGAAATTTGTTCGGGTTTTCTGGGTGTTTTTGGGGCGGTTGGGGATCGCGGGGGGCCGTTTGGGTGGGAGGCGCTAGGCTCGGCGGGATGTTGCTGAGCCGTCCGGATGTTCCGCGCCCGTCTGCTTCCGCCTGTGACAAGGCGCGTTTGCTCCTCGAGCGCGCCTTGGGGCCGTCGAAGGTGCTGACCGATCACGACGCTTGTGAGCGTTTCGTGCGTGACGAATCCGAGGCGCAGGGTGTCGTGCCGGATGCGGTCGTACTCGCGCAGAGTGCAGACGATATTTTGGCGGCGTTGCGGGTGGCGCGTGAGGCGGAGGTGCCGATCACGCCGCGGTCGGGCGGGACCGGGCGCACGGGTGGCGCGGTGCCGGTCGCGGGGGGCATCGTGCTTTCGACGTTGGGCATGAATTCGATCGTCGAGGTCGATCGGCGCGAGGGGCTCGCGGTGGTGCAGCCTGGGGTGATCTTGCAGGACCTGCAAGCGGCGGTCGAAGCGGAGGGCTGGTTCTATCCGCCGGATCCGAATTCGCAGTCGTCGTGTGCGTTGGGCGGCAACGTCGCGGAAAATGCGGGCGGGCCGCGGGCGTTCAAGTACGGCGTGACGCGCGATTACGTGCTCGGGCTGGATGCGTTTTTGATCGGCGGGCAGCGCATTCGCGCCGGAAGGCGCACGATGAAGGGCGTGACGGGCTACGACGTGACCGGCTTGCTCGTCGGCAGCGAGGGCACGCTATCGGTATTTGGCGATATCACTTTGCAGCTGATTCCCAAGCCCGAGAGCGTGATGACGCTGATGACGCTGTTTTCGAACGTGAAGCAGGCGAGTGCCGCGGTGCAGGAGATCATCGAGCGCGGGCTGACGCCGCGCTGTATCGAGTTGCTCGACGCGACCACGCTGGAAGCGATGCGCAGCGCGGGCAACGCGATCGACGCGCGCGCGGGCGCCATGCTGATCATGGAGGTGGACGGCGACGAACCCGCCTGCGAGCGGCAAGCCGAGCGCATTTCCGATGCTTGCGAGACGGCCCAGGTGCTCGAGGTGCTGGTCGCTCAGGACGCGGCACAGCGCGAAAAGCTGTGGGCTGCGCGGCGTGAGATGAGCCGCGCGGTGCGCAAGTTGACCAAGAAGAAGCTGAGTGAAGACGTGGTCGTGCCGCGCATGCTGATTGGTGAGCTGCTCGATCGCGTGGCGCGCACCAGCGAGCAGACCGGGGTACGCTCGCTCACTTACGGGCACGCGGGCGACGGCAATCTGCACTGCAATTACTTGTGGAATGAGGACGACGAATTGCCCGCGGTGGAACGTGCCATCGAGCAGCTGTTTCGCGACGTGATCGAACTGCGCGGAACGCTCAGCGGGGAGCACGGCATTGGCGTGCTCAAAGCACCGTACCTGCCGCTCGAGCAAGCCCCGGAGCTGATCACGCTGCAACGCGATCTGAAGCGTGTGTTCGATCCGCAGAATCTGCTGAACCCAGGGAAGATTTTCCCCGCGGGCAGCCACCGCGCCTGCTGAAGCGTCGTCTCGCGAGACACCGTTTTGCGCTTCGGCAAGCGATGGCCGGCGCTTTGTCAATTTGACAGCTAGTCAATGTAGGCCCGCTAGGCTCGCGTCAATTTGACCGCGGCGCTGCGTGGCTTTCCCCGCGCTACGCAGGCATTTCTCGCGGAATTGGCGAAGACGAGGGTTGATCACGAGCTGGCACATGCCTTGCTAACTCCGGATTGTCGATCATGAACCGTGCTCATTCGCGTTCGCGTTCCCGTGGTGTTACTCCAGTCGCAGCGGCGCTGGCGGTGCTGGTGGTGGGCGCCGGCGCGTCGTGCGTCTGGTGGCTCGGTGGCTTGAGCGGCGCACGAAGTGACCAAACCTCGTCACAAGCGGACGCAGCGCAGATTCAGTCAGCCGCCAACGCGTTCCGTGCGCAGCACGCGAGTGGCTGCCCCACGTTCAGCAGCTTGCGACAAGAAGAGCTTTTGAACCGCAACGCGCGCAGCGATGACGCTTGGGGCAATCGCTTTCGGATCAGCTGTGAGGGCGGTGAGATCGCCGTGACCTCCGCGGGCCCCGACAACAAGCCGAACACCGCGGACGATGTACGCGCATCGCGCTAGGCGTAGTCACTTACAGCCGTCGTTGAAGCGCTCGGTTCCGTCCCAGTCACAGCTGCCGGAGATGCAGTCGACCAAGTTGTTGGCGAACGTGTTGCTCGCGTGGTCGTAGATTTTGAACCAACCGCCGTCGTCCCAGACGACCGCCGGCATGCTGCGGGCGGCAGCGAACTCAGACGGTAGCTTTTGGTACCACTGGCGAATGTTGTTGCACGAGAATTGGTCGTAGCGGCTGCCCCAACCGACGCCCCATTCACCGATGTAAACGGGCATTCCTTTTCCGACCGAGCTGGCCCACGCGCTCATCGTGGCCATTGGCCCGGAGATGTCCGAGTCAGTCCAAGCGTCGTCGTACGTGCCCTGGTTGTCACCGCAAAATGTCCATGGGTTGTAGTGATGGAAGGTGGCCATCAGGTACGGGTCGTTGCCGTCACCGACACCGCTCAGATCGGTCCAGACCTTGGGCACCTCGTTGGCGGCGAACCACTGATTGCCACCGATCACGATGATACGCGCCGGATCGGCCGCGCGAATTTTGGCGTACGCCTTGGCTGTCATGTCGCGTAGGTCAGCCGCGGGCATGGCGGAGCTATCTTCACGATGGGGCTCGTTCAAGATCTCGAACATCAGCCGATAGCCGCGGCCCTTGTAGATGTCGGCGATGTCCGCCCAGAGTCGCTCGAGCACGGCGGCGCGGCTCTGAGTTTTGAGCGCGGTTTCGTGGTGCGCGTTGATCACGACGTAGAGCCACGGTTTCGCCAGTGCGTGGTCGATAACCTGCGTGAGGGCCTGCAAGCGCGGATGGTTGCGATTGACGTCGCCAACGGCGGGATCGCCGACCAGGGTGTCGCCGTTCGTGACCTCCGTCCAGGTCACCGGAATACGAACGACCCGAAAGCCTTTGTCGTAGTAGGCGTCGATTTTGGCGCTCGCCGCAGCAACGGTGGGCGGGTGCTGCGTGCTCTCGAACATCTGCCCGAGGTTGAAGCCTTTGCCCATGCCCACTGCCGCTACTTTGGCGGTAACGGGCGCGTCCGCCCCTGGGGTGACGAGCGCACCCGCTGTGCCGCCTTGAGCTGCGCCACCTTGAGCTGCGCCACCTTGATCGCTGCCACCCAACTGGATTGGGACGTAGCCACCCGTGCCGAACGTAGTCCCCCCACTCGCTTCTTGAGATCCCGGAGTGTTGCTCACCGAGGTGCTTCCGACATCACAGGCGGCAACGAGAGCAATCGTCGCGAAGGCAAGCGTTGCGTACGGGATCTGACGAAGCATCCTAGGTCTTAGCACGAGCTTGCACACTGCGAGCTCGAGTCCGTTCACTCCGCCTTACACCTACCAAGTCACCGCAGCGAGGCTGCAGAGCTCGAGCTGGCGGGCAGATGGAGTGGTCGAGCGCCAACCGCGTGTGCGCCACCACTTGTTCGCTGACGAAGTCGGCGTCGTTCCGACGTTCGAGCGACTCGAACCGATCGCTGATAGCTCGCGGCACTCCGAGCTGGACAAATGGCTAGTATTTCAGCCTAGACGACAGAGATTAGACAATTATTAGACAGCACAGTTGACGCGCTAAATATTGCGCCTATTACTCCAAGACAACACTTGGTCAAATAATAGACAAGCGGGGTAACCGCCACCCTCTCTTTCGTTCACGGGGAGTCTTCGCATGACGCCAGTCGATTCTGTCGAATACGCAGCCACGAGTCCCTGCCTCTTTCGCATCGGCCATGTCGCACGCTGTGTCGGAGTTTCGACGCACGCTTTGCGTGCTTGGGAGCGCCGCTACGGCACCGTCGAGCCGGTGCGCACGCCCGGAGGGAGCCGCTTGTACGACGCAACTCAGATCGAAAGACTGAAGACCCTCAAACAGCTCACCGACTTCGGCCACGCGATCAGTGAAGTCACACGGCTGTCTACCCTCGAGCTCGATCGGCTACTCGCGGCAACGCTCGAATTGTCGTCACCGAGCAAGTAGCCGAGCTCGGTGCTCTCGCAGACTCAACGATTGGGATGCGCTAGCGCATAGCAGTAGTCCACACACAGCGAGAATTGACCTGCACCTGGTGGTGTCTTCTTGTCTGGATCGGTGTGCCCTTGGCCAAAGACATCGAAGTTGATGACCTCGCACTGGGAATCGACCACGCAAGACGCGAGGCACTGGTTCGAAACGCTTTCGCAAGAGCTGAGCGCGATGGGCAGCTCCACATAGCTGTTCACCGCGTTCGGTTGCGGGTAGTCCGCGCGAGCCCGCTCGTTGCACTCTGCCAGCCGGGCCTGTGCTCGCTCGCAGGTCGAATCCGGTGAATCACACCCCACAGTGACGAGCGCCAAACAAAAGAGAATCCCCAATCGGTACATCAGGTGGGCTGAAATAGCGCACAACGCGGGCTCGCACAAACGTGCAACTTTCGCGATTTCGTGCGCGTTCCCGGCATTTTCGCGTCCGGCAGGTGTAAGAATCGGCGCTCGCGGCGCGTACAATGGGCGTGATGAACGGGCGGAAACTTCGAGGGCTCGGTGTGGTCATGCTGTCTTGTGCTGCGTGCGCGCCGGTGGCAGAGCCGCGGGTGCCGGCCACTGTCGTGGCAGCGGCTCCCCCACCAGCACCAGCGCAGGCTCCCGAGCCCGCGAGTGCTGCGGTCGATTCGAACGGCCCCGCTCCGCAGACCATCCCGAAATCCGACACAGCGGTGGCCGCGAGCGAAGACATCGCCTATCGCGCCGAGCTCGAAGATCGCTCGATCACTTTGCAGCAGCAAGTTCGTCACTTGACCTGGACCTGCGAGAACGGCGCATGCTCGGCCAAGGGACCCACACTGCAGATCAGCGGCAAGAGTTGCGTGATGTTTGGGGCAACGGTGGGCGCGGTCGTGACCCACTTTCAGTTCGGAGAACAGCAGCTCGACGCGGAGCAGCTGGCGTACTGCCAAAGCACGTTGCGAAAGCTTCAGAGTGAGGGGAAATTCAGCCTCATCGCCCAGCAACGGCAGCGCGCAGCAGCTCAGCCGAGTGGGATTTCCGCCGGCCAATCCTACTTCGAGATCACGACTTACGTCGGCCAGACGCGGCTCTCCGATGGCAGTTTGCGCTTCGTGTTCATGGACGGCACGGTCGCGCTCGTGCGCCCCGATCGCACGCTGTTTCGCTTCGACGCGGAACGCCGCTTGAGTGATTCTGGGCGCTTCGTGCGCTGGCACTCGGTCGGCGGTGAATACACCGGCACCGATCCGCTTTTGCCAGAGGTGCTCGATCGTTGTTCGCGAACCAACGGCGGGATTGCCATCGAGCCTTGGCAGATCCGGCAAGCAACCACATTCCTCCCCGCCTGCGATCCCCATCGCGCCGACTTTCGCGCGATCTTTACCCGCGAGAATCTGCCGGCCGCAGCGTTGACCGCCGCGCGAGCGACGCTATTCGAGGCCCCCTATGCGAATGATGCGCGTTGGAAGCAAGCTGCGCGCGGTGCGAGCGATCCGGTGGTCGTCGGCAGCGCGCAAAGCCAGCCAGGCTACTTCAAGGAGCCCGCACGCGACTTGCTCGAGAAGGTACAAACAGCGGTTCAAGGTTGCTCCCGCTACGCAAGCGACCCTACGGCGCAAATCCGCGGCGAAGTCATGTTGCTCCTCAACGCGTTCGGCACGCCGAAAAGCGTGCTCGTGCGCCGCACGACCTATCCCGACCCTGAACGCTTCAGCGTGTGCATCGAGCAGCGGTTGATGCGGCAGAAATTTCAGTCAACGAATGATGTCAACGTACGCGTTCCGTTTCAACTCGGCGACCGTTGAGCGGCATGCGCCTTTGGCATTGGGCCTCGCGGCGCTGCAGCTGCTCGCCTGCGCGGCGCACCCAACGCACGAATCGGTTTCGCGCGCGCAGCCCGGTTCGCTCACGGTCGGCGCGTCGAGAGTGCAGCCCATCCACGCCGACACTTTGTTCTCCGCGGGACAGAGCGCGGCACTCACGGGCTGGGAGGGTTCACCAGAGCGTCTACGCGACGACTATTGTCGGGGCTGTCATGCGAGCGTTCACGCCGCGTGGTCGGCGGGAATGCACGCGCGTGCCTGGACGGATCCGCTGTTCGAAGCCGCTTTTCGGCTCGAGCCCAAGCCCTGGTGCCGCAATTGCCACGCACCGCTGTTGGCGCAGCATACCGGTGACGTCGCGCTCGCCGAGGGCATCAACTGCGCCGCTTGTCATGTGCGCGAAGGGCGGATCGTCGGCGAAAGCGCCCTGAGCGCAACGACTCGGGGGCATGCCGTCCACGCTGTTGCGGATTTTTCTGGTGCCGCGCTGTGCGCGGGCTGTCATCAGTTTCAATTCCCGCACACCTCGAGCGCAGCCATGCAAAACACGATTGCCGAGTGGCGCGCCAGCAACGTAGCGCCGTGCGGAACCTGCCACTTCGAGGGGCATCGCTGGCGCGGACCACACGACCCCGCCTGGCTCGCGCGGCTGGTCCGAGGCGCCCAGATCGAGGCGCTCGACGGCGGACTCTCGTCGTTGCGCGTCGAGCTCGCCGCCCGCGGGCACTCACTGCCGACGGGTGATCTGTTTCATTCCTTCGTGCTCGAGCTTTCAACCAGCGCGGACTTCGCGCAGCCCATCGCGTCAGCACGCTATGGGCGTGAATTCGGCGCAAAGCTGGATCCCAAGCAAGTCTCCACACGTCTCTTGTTGCGTGACACGACCGTGCCTTCGTCGAGCCCCGCGCTCACGCTCACCTTCGACACGCCCGCGCAAACGCAGCTATTCGCGCGCTTGCGCTACTTCTTGCACGACAGCGTGTTCAACGATGAATCGTCGCGTGACTCCGGTACGTCGAGCACGATATGGTCGGCGCGGCTCGAGTTATCGCCAGCGCGTGCGCCGCAGAAGAACTGACCGATGAATTGCTCACGATCATATGCGAAAAGCGGGCTGCTTTTGGGGTGGATCCTGGTCGTCGCTTGTTCGCCACGAGCTGCGCAGATTGCGTCCCCCAGTGCCGAAACGACTCATGCAAAGGCGCTCCCTGTGCCGAGCCCGAACACGTCAGCAGCGCCGACCAGCGAAGCTGCGCCAACTACCGCAGCAGCACCAGCTGCAGTGACGAGCGCGGCTCCACCAGCGGAAGCGGCTCCGTCGAAGCCGGCCGCGCCGGTCATCAGCAATGAGCTCTTGTCGCTCGATTGGGCGCGCCGGCAAGCGCGAACCGACGCGCAGGCGAGCGCGGCCGCTGAGCACCTCCGCCAACAAGGCTACGCTGCTTATCGCAAAAAGGACGATCTGAAAGCAGTCGAGCACTACGAGGCAGCGCTGCGCCTGCACGCCACGGGGCGAATCTACTTCGATTACGCCAACAGCCTGTCCAACATTCCCAGGTTCAATGACGCCGTCGCAGCCTACCAAGTTGCCGTCGAGTTAGGCTTCGAACACCCAGAGCTGGCGCTGTACGGCGTTGCCTGCGCCGAAAGCCGCGCGCAAAACGCCGATGCGGCGTACGCTGCGCTCGATCAGGCCGTTGGGCGCGGCTTCGTCGCGTTCGCAAAAATTCAGAGCGATCCGGATCTAACGTTCCTGCGCGCACGTGCTGATTGGGCCGAGCGCTTTGCGCGGCTCAGCGCGGGTCCAGCGCTGCTAGTCGGCACGGTCGGCATCACCGACTACCGGATGGACTATCGATACACCGTGTGCCCCGACACGACCGTGCGCGAAACATCGCTAGCGGGCATGGATGGCAGGAGCTGCTGCGAGAGCATGCGTTACGGCAAGCTGCTCCGCGAGGGCGAGGAGATCGTCATCCGTTGGAACAAGGTTTGCGGCCAGACGGGGATCGGTAAGCCCGACATGAGCCGCGGAAACCCGGTCTGTACTCCCACGAAGAGCTGCTCGGCGCGCTCCTGCCGTGCCATCGACGAAAAGACCCATTTGCTCGAGGCCAAAGACTTACAGAGCAGCGTCAACATGCCTCGCCCCGAAGGAGACGCGAACAGCGGTCCGGAAACGGACGTGCTCTATCACAGGCCGTTTCCGAACGGCGCGCCCCCGGAGTGCTCGCAGACGAACTGAGCAGCGCTCACCAGCCGCCCAAGCGCGAAAGCTCGCGTCGCGAGCGCCAAGCCCAGATCATGATCACCGTACCGAACGCCAGAGTGAGGACGTTGATCGCGATCTCGACGCACACTCCGCCCGTATCCGGCGAACGGTAGATGCCGTTTTCCAGATCGAACAGTACGTCCAACAAGCCGAGATAGATGCTGGTCGCGCCGGACGCGACAATCCACAACAGCGCACTCGCACGTCTTCGCACGAGCGCCACGGCGGCGAGAATACCGCACGCGACCATCCACAGATCCGCGACCGGAAAAGAATTTTCGAAGGCGTAGTAACTCTCGGTGTGAGCCGAGGCCAAGATCTCGCGGTCGACACCGAACCAGACAATCCAATACGCGAGCGTCGCGAGCACGCCGAAAATAATCACGCCCAGGATGAAGCGACCGCCACGTGGCAAGTCAGGAGTCGTGTTCGTCGTCATGTGAATCCAAGAGCTTGGAGGTCAGGCTCCATGAGCGGAAAAGTTGCAAGAGGAATGCCCAAGTGCCGAGCACGATGATGCGCAAATCACCGATCAGGGAAGCGCGCGCCATCAGCCCGTGACCTCGCCGAACAGCTCCGGATCGAGCCAGCGCGTCTCGCCTTCATCGACCAGAAGCACCGATTCAAACTTGGCGCCGAGGCTGCCCTTACCGAGGTGAGGTTCGACCGCGTAGAGTCCGCGTGGCCGCCCCGGTGCGCCTGCGTTCAGAAACGGATAAGGCGTCCCAGCCAAGTGATGGAGCACGAGCCCACTCGCGTACGTGAGCAGCAGCGGCAGCTGGAACCCCGTGCCTAGGCGCGGTGCAGACGCGCACCAATTCGGAAACCCTTCCAAAGTATGGCCCAGGACCTGCGCCGGATAACGAGTGTGAATCACATCGGAGCCCGCAGCTTCGATGCCTTGCGCGACTTGCCGACACAACCCGGCGCTGCCCAAGTCACTCGCTGACCAAGTGAGGATGTCGCGCTTGAGGTGCGTGAGTTGCGCGAGCAACGCGCGGTGCGTCGCGCTCGCTTCGGCGTCGCCGCTCGCGCACCCTGAGTACGCAAAATCAGCCGGAAAGCCAAGCACGATCGGAGCAGCGTCGAGCACGAACGCCTCACCCTCAGCGAGTACCCGCGACGTCGGCAGCGCGTTGGTCTCCCAGGTGCCATGCCAATCGAAGCGCGTGCGCTCGCCCCACCAAGCGTACGGTGTGTGCAACCAATGCTTCACTCGCGCCTTCGCGAATTCGCGCTCGAGCCGTGCACAGACATCGAGTTCGCGATCGCCGGGCCTCACGGTTTCGGCCACGCACAGCACGGCCTCGCGCGCGACTCGCTGCGCGTTGGCGATGCCCTTGACGTACGCCGTACGCATCATGTACCGACCGTAACATGGCTTTCAAAGCGGTGGTCGTTCAGGCGCTGTTGACGTCGGCCGCGTTGCTTTCGAGCGGCCATGCTTTCGCGGATGACGCGCCCGTCGAAAAGCCGGCCGTCGATCGGCCCGCCCTGCCCCAACCGAGCCCGAGCGCTCCGGCGGAATCCAGTGGTTCTGGTCAAGGTTCGGGCCGCAAGTCGAGCGGTGGCGAAGCGCCTTCCCAGAGCAAGCACTCTGGCGGCAGCGCTGCGGGCGCAACCACGCAGACAGGCGGCGGCACTGGACAACGTATTTTCCCGTACCTCGCCGCAGGGCCGGGTGTGTTGATCGGCCTGAGCGGAGGTTCGGATTTCGAACGCGCGAACCCAGCGATTACGGGCGCAATCGGCCTCGAGATCCCAGTCGCACGCGCGACCGGACTCGGCCTCGAACTCAATGGCGATCTGGAGCTTGCCGCCTCGGCCGATCGCGGAACGTACACGGCGCTGCTCGTGCGCGCGCGCCTGGGTCACATGTTCACGCCGCGCAATCGGCTGTGGGGCGCGGTTGGCTTGGGCACGGCGGGCTATCAAATGAATTCGCTCACCTTTGGCCTAGCGGGCGGCACGAGCCTGATGCTGGTCCCTAAGTTCGGACTCGATTTCAGCGCGAACCTCAACCTGCTCAGCTCGACGAGCGAGGTCGTCAACGGCGTCCAAAACACGTATCCGGGCGGCGCGGTGCTCTTGCTCGCGGTCCGCGCCCTGTTCGAACTCCACCGCTGACGAGCGCCCTACTTGATGATCACGCGGCCAGTCTTGACCTTGAAGGCCGCCGAGTAGGCTGCCGCGTTGAGGCACGCTGCCAGCGTGACCTGCGCATTCTGCTTGTCGTAACAAGCGCTGACCGCTTTGGTGGTCGCGTCCGCGACCAACCGGTACGGCGCGCCGTAGCCCACGGCGGGCAACCCCGGGTCGGACTGATCGGGCTGAGTATGTGCCACGAGCTCATCGATGCCGACGCTGCAGCCGCCAACGAGCAGATCGAGCAAGGTCCTCGACGCTGAATAGCCTTCGAGACATGCCGACGTGCCGCCGATCGCAAACGCAGCAGGGATTGTTATCGCGGAGAGTGACGCAGCGCTCATGCCGCCGCACAGCTGGCCTGGGTCAGTAGCAACAGACGCCGGCGGGCCCGCGCTGGCAAAGCTGACCAGAGCCGGACGAACGTGCTCACTCGCCAAGTGTCCGGGCGTGGCCCCCGAGGACGCAAGGGGAGCCGAGCTATCACCCACGCTCAGCCGAACCTTGACGCTCGACATGTAGATAGCGAGATCGCTAAATAGCGGGATGCGCAAACTGTCGGGCGAAGCGTCGAGCACGCCGTCCGCGAGAGTGCCCACGGAGCTCGAATAGAGCTGACCATTGTCGACTTGGCCAACCGCCGGCGAGTACCACCAATCGAGATCTTTCTTGCCGTCGTAGCCCGAGCCAGCACTGGGTGCGCCATACGCCATGCCGAGCGTGATGGTCTCTACACTCGTGCCAGTGAGATCATGCAGACCACGGAACGCGAGCAACAGGCTCAAGGACCCGTTGGCAATTCGCTGATCGAGGATCGTTTGCAAGGCGGTCTGCGCGGAACCTGCGAACGCACCACCGAAGGCATTCTTGGGGCAGAGGCTGCTGGTCTTGAACTTCAGCTCGAGGGTGGTGGCGCGCTGACTCTGCTCGAAGGCACACGACGCGCTGCAAGCGTCCAAACTAGTCATGTTGCCGTCGTCGCATTGCTCGCCTTTTTCGAGCACCGCGTTGCCGCAAACTGCAGCCCCGCCCGCAGTGCCGCCGGTGCCGGCATTGGCGCCACCGCTGCCACCGCTACCTGCGCGCCCGCCGCTGCCGCCGGTGCTCGCGCCAGCCGTCCCCGAGCCGCCAACACTCCAACCACCCGCGCCCGTGCTCGCACCGCCGACGCCACCTGCACCGTTTCCGCCACGACCCGCGCCGCCACCATTGCCGCCGACGGCACTGCCACCACCAGACATACCGCCCGCGCCGCCACGACCGGCGGTGCCGCCGCGACCGGCGTTTCCTCCAGTCCCGCCGTTGCCGGTCCCGCCGTTGCCGGTCCCGCCGTTGTCGGCGCCGGCTGAGTCACCAATGCCGCCAGCTCCCGCATCGTCTGCTTCACCCGCGCTGCCGCCCGCGCCGCCGTCGTCGACGATCGGCCCCGTGCCGGCCTGCGCGCTGCCGGCGCTCGCCGGGTCATGGCCTGCCGAGCCCGCAAGCGGCGCACTGCCCGCTCGGGCTGGTGTGTAGAAGTCGACCTCGTCGTTGGTGCACGCGCTCATGAGGAACGGCTGCACACACAGCGTGCTGACAACGGCGATTCGAAGACCCGAACTCGATTTCAAGACTCACCTACTCGAAACACTGAGCGACAAAAAAAGCAGCCACCCTGCCAAACGCTGGGCTAGCACAGAATCGAACCGAGCGAGCCAGACGCGAAAGCTGCGTAACACTGGGGCCAGAGAGCGTTTACGGCGCTGTGAACCAGCGTTACTGTCACACTATGCGTGCGCGCAAAAAACCGCAATTCCTACTGCCGGGCGCGCCGCTCTCCTTCCCCGATCCGAACCAGGCGGACGACGAGGGGATGTTGGCCATCGGTGGAGATCTTTCGCCAGAACGGCTTTTGTTCGCCTACGAGCACGGGATCTTCCCCTGGTACGACGACGGCCTGCCGCCCATGTGGTGGTCGCCCAACCCCCGCACGGTCCTGGACCCCGAGCATCTTCACGTTTCGCGCAGCATGAGGAGGGTGCTACGCAGCGGCCGGTTCACGGTGACTCTCGACCGCGCCTTCCGCGAGGTGATGCTCGAATGCGGACGCGAACGCGAGCAAGGCACCTGGATCTTGCCGGAAATGGTCGACGCCTACTGCGTCTTGCACGAGCTCGGGCATGCGCACAGCGTGGAGGTCTGGCAGGCCGAGCGCTTGGTCGGAGGTTTGTACGGTGTACAACGCGGCGCGCTATTCGCCGCCGAGAGTATGTTCCACCGCGAGCGCGACGCTTCCAAGGTCGCGCTGATCGCCGCGGTCGAGACCCTGTTCGCCGCGGGCGTCGAGTTGTTCGACGTGCAATTTTTGACACCGCACTTGCAGTCACTCGGAGCGTACGAGATCCCGCGAGTGCGCTACTTGGAGTTGGTGGCAAAAGCAGTGACGAAGGCGGGCGTGGATGTGCCGGGCACGCTGCGCCCTTCGAGGTGCGATGCTGGATCGTGAGCGCCCACTCTCTCACTCTAGAGAGTTACAGAGTGTCAGCTCAGCGCGCCGCGCAGCAGCCTGAGATGCGCGCGCCGGGGCGGCAGAGGCGTCGGCAAAATCGGATCGAATTGCGGGCGTCGTGGACGCGCGGGCGATCGAGCGCTGGGCACGACGAACGTGAGTCCGTACGTCGCAAACAGCAGCAGAAGGCCTAACCAATCGCTCATCAGAATGCTGAAAGCCTGACGTTTGCGAATGGCGATGCGGGAAGCAGCGGGTGACGATTGCGTGGCTCTGAATCGCGGCGACGGCGCGCTCCGCGCTCGTGCTGGCGCCTCGCGTCTGCGTCGGCAACGTTTCTGACTCACTCGACCCAACCTGCTAACTACTGGTTAACGCAGGCGGAACGCGTGCGTGCGCCCTGTCCAGCCAAGCGCAATATTCTCGGCATGTTGCAGCGCAGGGGCTCAGCTTCTCTCGGGCCGATTTCGGTGCTCTATTTGTGCGCATGCGGCGCACCAAGGGAGTTGCAGTAGGGATCGGCGCTCTGTTTCTCGCTGGCTGGAATTGCGTTGCCTGTGGCAGCAACAGCTCCGGGCAGCATCCGGGACCCGTGCTGACGGCAACAGCGGGCAACGGAAATGGGAACGGCAGTGCCGGCGACGGCAACGGGCTCAACGTGGGCCCCGGCAACAACGGCAACGGCTCTGGCGGCGGAACCGGTGTAACCGACACCTGCGCGGCGAAGGTCTCCACCGCGCAAGCCATCCCGCTCGACATGTACATCATGCTCGACACTTCGGGCTCGATGAGCGACGCGACTGCAACGCAGGCAACCAAGTGGAACGCGGTGAAGCTCGCGCTCGAGTCGTTCTTGACCGACAGCGCGTCGGCGGGGCTCGGTGTCGGACTGCAATACTTCCCGCTGCAAAAAACCAATGTGCCGACTTCGTGCGCGAATGACACGCAATGCGGCGACAGCGCGCCCTGCTTCCTCAAGTTCTGCAGCACGTTCACCGACTTCGTGGCGTGCAGCGTGAACTCGGATTGCTTGGCGACCAACGATCAGTACTACGGGCCGTGTTTGCCCATCGGCCGCTGCACGAAAGACCAAGATTACTTCTGCTCGAAGCCGGGCACCGCCGACTGTGCCCCAGGCCCAAATGGCGAAGATCTCGGCGCATGCGAGACCGCCAAGACCAGCATTTGCACGAACATCACCAGCTGTGACGTCGCGCAGTACACGACACCCGCGACCCCAATCTCCACGTTGCCGGGGGCAGCCGCCAAACTGGTCGCCTCGATCGACGCGCAAATGCCCGCCGGCGATACGCCCACCGCGCCCGCGTTGAGCGGCGCGATCGCGCAAGCGCGCACCTGGGCGAAGGCTCACCCAGATCATCGCGTGGTCGCCGTGCTTGCCACCGACGGTCTACCCACGCAGTGCACGCCGGACGCGATCGCCGACGTCGCCGCGCTCGCTCGAGGTGGCGTGACTGGCACACCGAGCATCAGCACGTTCGTGATCGGCGTGTTCGGCCCGAGCGATGTGCAAATCGGCGCACCGGGCAACCTCGACCAAATCGCGGCGCGGGGCGGCACCAACAAAGCCTTCATCGTCGACACGCAGAAAGACGTGACCGCGCAATTCCAAATGGCGCTCGATGCCATTCGCGGCGCGCGCTTGGCCTGCGAGTACCAAATCCCGGAGCCCACCGGAGGCGGCACGCTCAACTACAAGGAGGTCAACGTGGCCTTCACGGATGGCGACAAGAAGACCGTCGTGTACGTGAAGGATCAGGCGGGCTGTGACTCCACCAGCGGTGGCTGGTACTACGACGTGGACCCCGACACGGGCATGTCACCCAGCAAGATCATCGCCTGCCCCACGACCTGCACCACCTTCCAAGGCGCCCAGAATGGCGCGTCGGTCGGCATCGAATTGGGTTGCAAGACCGTGGTCAAGTAAACATTGTCCTTTAATAACGTGCATTTAGACTAACACGCGAATTCCGACCGAATTAGTGCTAGTACGGCCGTCCCGATGACCGCCGTCGACACTTCTCCCGACCGCGCCCTCGAGTTCCGGCTCAGCCACCTGCGCCAACTCGAAGCCGAAAGCATCCACATCATCCGTGAAGTAGCCGCCGAGTTCGACAACCCGGTGATGATGTACTCCATCGGCAAAGACTCGTCGGTGATGGTGCAGCTCGCGCGCAAAGCCTTCCACCCCGGCAAGATGCCCTTCCCCCTGCTCCACATCGACACGACGTGGAAGTTCAAGGAGATGATTCAGTTCCGGGACAAGTTCGTGAAGGACAACGATCTGAAGCTGATCGTGCACACGAACAAGGAAGGCCTGGAAGAAGGCATCAACCCCTTCGACCACGGCAGCTCCAAGTACACCACGATCATGAAGACGCATGCGCTCTTGCAGGCGTTGAGCAAGGGCAACTACGACGCCGCCTTCGGTGGCGCGCGCCGTGACGAAGAGCGCTCACGCGCCAAAGAGCGCATCTACTCCTTCCGCGATCGCTACGGGCAATGGGATCCGAAGAACCAGCGCCCCGAGCTGTGGAACCTGTACAACGGCAAGCTCACCAAGGGCGAGAGCATCCGCGCGTTCCCGCTCTCCAACTGGACCGAGCTCGATATCTGGCTCTACATCTACTTGGAGAGCATTCCGATCGTCCCGCTGTACTTCGCGCAAGAGCGGCCAGTGGTCGAGCGCAACGGCACGCTGTTCATGGTCGACGACGACCGTTTGCCGCTCAATCCCGGCGAAAAACCGCGCCTGGAAAAGGTGCGTTTCCGCACCCTCGGCTGCTATCCGCTGACCGGCGCGCTGCCCTCCAGCGCCACGACGCTTCCCGACATCATCCGCGAAATGCTGCTCACCAAGTACTCCGAACGGTCGGGCCGGCTCATCGATCACGATGAGGAAGGCTCGATGGAAACGAAGAAGCGCGAAGGCTACTTCTGAGATTTTTTGGGTTGGGCATTTGTGGGCTCACGCGAGCTCGCTTTGACTGAAATGGTTTTCGAGAGACTGCGATGAGCACTGAACAAGATCAAATCAGCAACGATATCCTCGGGTACCTCAAGCAGCACCAGCAGAAGGAGCTCTTGCGCTTCGTCTCGGTGGGCTCGGTCGATGACGGCAAGTCGACGCTGATCGGTCGTCTGCTTCACGATACCCACGGCATTTACGAAGATCAGCTCTCCGCCGTGAAGCGCGCTTCAGGCCGCGCGGGCATGGAGATCGACTTTTCGCTGTTCACGGACGGGCTCAAGGCAGAGCGCGAACAAGGCATCACGATCGACGTCGCCTACCGTTATTTCTCGACTGCCAAGCGCAAGTTCATCATCGCCGACACGCCCGGGCACGTGCAGTACACGCGCAACATGGCGACCGGCGCCTCGACGGCCAACGTCGCGATCATCTTGATCGACGCGCGCCTCGGCGTACTCCAGCAATCGCGCCGCCACGCGTACATTGCGTCTTTGCTGGGCATTCCGCACTTGTTCGTGGGCATCAACAAGATGGACTTGGAGAACTACAGCCAAGACGTCTTCAATCGCATCCGCGACGAGTTCGCCGCGTTCCTCGCGCCACTCGGGTTCAAAGGCGTGCGCTTCATCCCGATGAGCGCGCTCAAGGGCGACAACGTCGTGCATCGCAGTGACGCGATGCCTTGGTACGATGGCAACACCTTGCTCGAGCACCTCGAGAGCGTCCCAATCGCCAGCGACTGGAACCACCAAGATTTCCGTTACCCGGTGCAGTACGTGCTGCGCCCGGATCTGAACTACCGCGGTTTCTCGGGCGCGATCGCCTCCGGCGTCGTGAAGAAAGGCGACAAAGTGATGGTGCTGCCCTCGCGCCGCACCAGCACCGTCGTCGCCATCGACACCTTCGACGGCGAAAAAGAGCAAGCGTTCGCGCCGATGAGCGTGACCCTGCGCTTGGCCGACGAAATCGACATCAGCCGCGGCGACATGCTGGTCCACCCGGACAACGTGCCGCACGTGGCCCAACGCTTCGAGACCATGCTGGTGTGGCTCAGCGAGCGCGCGCTCGATCGTCAAAAGAGCTACCTGCTCAAGCACACCACGCAAATGGTGCGCGCCAACGTCGAGCACGTCGCTTACACCACGGACCTCGAGACCCTGAAGCAAACGCCGGCCACGCGCCTCGAACTGAACGACATCGGCCGCGTCACGCTGACCTGCCATCGCCCGATCTTCTTCGACGACTACAAGAAGAACCGCGGCACCGGCGCGTTCATCCTGATCGATTCATTGACCAACAACACGGTCGCGGCCGGCATGATCCTCGAGGTCGATCCCGGCGCCCCCGAGTACGAAGAGGGCGGCCCCACGTCGCTCGATCGTCCGCGCAGTCAAATCAGCCCGGACGAGCGCAGCGAGCGCCTCGGCCAAAAGGGCGCCACGCTCTGGCTCACCGGTTTACCCGCTTCCGGAAAGACCGCGATTGCGTTTGCGCTCGAGCGCCGGCTCTTCGATCAAAAGCGCTTGGCCTTCGTGATCGATCCCGACGACGGCCTCTCACGCGGCGTGCTGCCCGACGGCTCGAGCCCCTCGCAAACCCCCGAGCTCGCGCGCCGCGCCACCGACGCCGGCTTGCTCGCGATCTTTGCGTATGCCTCGCCGCTGCGCGCCGATCGCGAAACCATTCGCGACGCGGTGGGCGCGGATCGCTTCGTCGAAATCCACGTCGCGACCTCGCTCGAACTGCGCAAGAAGCGCGACCTGCGCGGCGTGTATGGCCCTGGCCATCAGAAGCCGAGTGAAGAAACGCCGACCGCGCCGGACATCGCCGTGTCCCTCGACGGGACCGACCCGGAAGAGGTTGCTCAGCAGATCATTGCGGTGCTCGTTAAGCGCGGGCTCTTGCCGTCGCAGTACGCGCTCTAAGAGGCGGGCTCCGAGGCGGTGCGGCGCGCTGTAACGTGCGTGGCGAGGCCTGGGACCGCCTTCACCCGCCGGCGGAGGCGAACCCCTTACACCCGCCGGCGGAGGCGAACCTCACGCCCGCCGGCGGAGGCGAACCCTACACCCGCCGGCGGAGGGCGGAGGCGAATCTCACACCCGCCGGCGGAGGCGAACCCTCACACCCGCCGGCGGAGGCGAATCCTCACACCCGCCGGCGGATCAATCTTTCGAACGGCGCGCGAGCTCGGCTTCGAGCTCGCGGACGCGGGCCTCGGCCGCACGGCGGCCTTCCGCCTCGATGCGGCGGCCTTCCGCCTCGATA
Organism: Polyangiaceae bacterium; assembly: GCA_035634635.1. Taxonomy (GTDB): domain Bacteria; phylum Myxococcota_A; class Polyangia; order Polyangiales; family Polyangiaceae; genus PMG-095. The sequence goes on along the minus strand of DASQCO010000062.1, from coordinate 16,551 downwards.
CGACGTGCTTCCGCCTCGATCGACAAAGCTTCCTCGCCGGTGAGCAGCAGCTCCTGACCGATGGCGTCGCGGCTGAACCGCAGCATCAATCCAAACTCAGGTGAGCGATCGAGGAGCCAATGCAAACCGAGCACGTCCGAACGCTCGAGAGAGTGTCCAGAAACCTCACGCTCGACCAGGTCGCCATCGACCCGATCCCAGAACCTCAGCGGCTTTTTCGCACGCGCCGGATCGAAGCGAACGAGCTCGAGAACACCCGTACGCTGGTAGGCTTCGAACTTTCGCTTCCAGGGACGGTCACGGGCGAGCATCAACCAGAGCGCCGTCCGGACCCAGAGGTGCTCCTGCGACTCAGGCACCTTTTCCTCGATCGGGAAATGCACCCGCACGGCAGCGCGCAAGTATCGGCGTTGAGATGCATTCGACGTCGGCTTGGGCGCGGCCACGACCATGGCAATCTACCACGTCTCCTGTTCGGCACGTCCCTACCCTCGGTTGCTCGGAATTTCTCCCGCTTCAACCAACGCGAACACGAAACCTCAGAACGCGCTGGCGCTCAACACGAGCCCAGCACCGCGCGTCGAAACGAGCGGCGTTACACTCACGTTTCGAAATGCACTCGCGGCGTGCTCTGGCTTGCTCGGCTTACTGCTGAAGAAGAGCCAAGTCGCGACGCCCGCCGATGCCACCGCGACGCCCAGCGAAATGTCGGCGATCAGGTAATCGCGCTTCATAGCGTCGTAGTCGGCGTGATTACTCGGCGAACAGTTCGGAGCACAATCGTCGAGCGTCGACTGTTTGCCGTGTCCGGCGAGCGCGAACGCGCCGAAAGAAACCAATGCTGCCGCGCCGACACCCGACGCGACCCAGAAGCCCGTTGGCAACCGGTGCTGTCCCGCCGCGGCCTCGTTGCTCGGCGCAGGAGTCTCCTCCGCTGCCTTCGGCGCCGCCTTGGCATGCACGCTCACGATGCGATTCTTTTCGCCTTCGCGCACCAGCACTTCACTCTCCAGGATTTCTCCTGAAGCGAGCTCGAACTTGAAATGGTGCTGGCCTGGATCGAGCGCAATTGGGCGACCATCCAACTTTTCTGTGAGCACCCGATCGTCCGCAGAGACGCGAACCTGGATCAGATCGCCACCTTGAGCGTCGATCGCGGCGAAGATCAGCGTGGGCAAATCGCGTTGCGTGCTCTTGCGGAACTCCGCGCACTCGGCGCGAATCGCATCCGGGCAGCCGTGTTCGGAAACGCACGCTGCGAACAAGTCCGACGCGGCTTTGAGCCGGCCCGCCTTGGCCTCACGTTGTCCAGAGGCATGCGCTTGCACGCATGCAGCAACGTCGGCATTCGCCACACTTGGGATGCCGAATAACGAACTCAAGACGACGAAACTCGCCGCCGCCTGTTTCAAATCGAAGCGCACGTCTCGAAATCCTACGCTCCATTGCGCGAGTGCATAACAACATTGCTGAATCGTCGCGTGAATTTCGCAACGCTGTTATTGGAAATCAGAGCGAGCTGGTGCGCATCGGACATACACAGTCCACTCCAGGGTTACGTAATCCCATCTAACGAAAGAGTCGTACGACTCTGACAGAGTCACACTCTCCATGATAAGTTCTGAGCGGCAATGAGTGCGGCAGCATTCGATCAGACGGACCCTCGTCGCGCGTATCGCCAGCTGTTCGAGCTGGGTCGCGGCGGAATGGCGAAGGTCTATCTGGCCGAGAGCCTCGTCTCGGGCATTCGCAAGCTCGTCGTGCTGAAGGTGTTGAACCCAGAGCTCAGCGCCAACAGCGAGATGCGCGCGCTATTTCGGCGTGAAGCAGAGCTCGCCGCGCAGATGAACCACCCGAATGTGGTCCAGGTGATGGAGGTCGTGGAAGACCACGAATCGCCGTTCATCGTCATGGAGTATCTCGACGGCGCGCCACTTTCGACCATCATCCGACGCGCCGGCAAGCAGCTCCCTCTCGCGCTGTACCTGCAGATCTTTTGCCAGGTGCTGCGCGGCTTGCACCATTTTCACGAGCTGCGCGATCTCGACGGCTCACCGTTGAACGGCGTACACCGCGATGTCTCGCCGCAGAACGTGATGGTGCTGCATGATGGTCCAGTCAAAGTGCTGGACTTCGGCATCGCCAAGGTGAGCGCTACCGACATTCAGGCCACGCGGGCGGGCATCATCAAGGGCCGCATCCAGTACATGCCTCCCGAGCAAATCCTGGGCTCGGCCACCATCGATCGCCGCGCGGATCTATTCGCGCTCGGCGTCATGCTCTGGGAAGCGGTCGCAGGGAGGCGAATGTGGGAGGGCAAGACCGAGGTCGAGCTGTTCCGCGCGCTCGCCACCGGTGCGTTGCCCAACCTGAGGGATTTCGCGCCGACCGCGCCCTACTCGATCGTCGAGATCGTGAAGCGCGCGACCGCGATCGAACCACAGAACCGCTACGCCACCGCGCTCGATATGCTGGCCGCGATCGAAGAAGCGGCCGCAAAGGATTTCCTGCAGACCCGGCCGCACGAACTCGCGGCCTTCATGGCCACGCACTTCGGTGACGCGCGCGAGGAAGAGCAACGCCAAATCAAAGCCGCCCTGCGCGGTGAAATGGGCACCGAGTCGATCGAGCTCAGTGATTCGCGGCAGCGCGCGATTCCAGCCAATTTCCGGCGCGATTCTGGGCGCATGACCGCAGAGCCGATGGAACTGCAGGAGCTGCAGAGTTCGCGCATGTTCCGCGTTCCGCGCCGCGGCAGGAATCTCGCAATCGCCGCGGCCGCGCTCGCGACACTCGTGTTCGTTGGCGGCTGGGCGCTTCATCGCTCGCCACCGCCGCCAGCACCCGTGAGCGCGGCCCAACCGGCATCACCCAAGGCTGTGATGTTCGAGGTTCAAGCGCTACCCGCGGGCGCCGAGATTCTGCTGGACGGCAAAGCGCTGGGCGCGGACCATTTCGTGGGCCCGCAGCCGTTCTCGGAGCGCAAGGTGGCGCTGGAAGTGCGTGCCAACGGTCATTTGACCGAGCGCAAAGAGCTCGTGCTCACGCGGGACATGTCCCTGCAGATCGTGCTGGCGCCCGATCCGGCACTCGCGGCCACGAGCGCGCCAACGACGGCACCCGTGGAATCAGCGTCGCCTAGTCCGAAGCAGGCGACGCTGGCTCCGAGTCGCGCGCTCAAGAAGCCGTCCGGCAAGTGCAATCCTCCCTATGTGTTCGCCGCGGACGGCGTGAAGATCTACAAGCCCGAATGTTTCTGACCCGGCGTTCTGCGCAATCAGCGCTCGGTTGCTTGCTCAGCGTGTGCTGTGGCCTTGCCGCGTGCAGCCTGCAAATGCCGAGCGAAAGTGACGTTTTCGGTGCGGCGGGCGCAAAGCCTTCCGGTGGCGCATCGGGCGGAACCGGCATGCTCGGCGACGCAGGTAGCGAAGAGAGCGGCGGCTCCGAAGCCATCGCGGGTAGCGCGGGCAACGCGATGCCTGCCTCCGGGGGCAAGAGCAGCTCCGGTGGTAGCAGCTCGGGTGGCTCCAAAGCATCCGGCGGCACGGGTTCAGGCGGTACGAAAGCTTCCGGCGGTGCGACGAACACCGGCGGGCGTGGTGGCTCGGGCGGCACGACGGGGGCCGCTGGTACGACGGGCGCGAGCGGCTCGGGTGGCACCGCTGCCTTCGATCCAACCGCGGGCCTCGTCGCCTACTTCACGTTCGACGACACCGGCGCGACCGCTACGAACACCAAGGACTCGACCAAGAGCGCCAAATGCCTCGGGACGTGCACCCACCCGAGCGGACAGCTCGGCAATGCGTTCGGCATCCGCAACAACGTCAGCCCGACCGATTGGATCGAGCTTCCGACGGGGATCTTCAACGGGCGTTCGGCCATCACGCTCTCCGTGTGGATGCGAGACCTTTCCACCACGCGTAACGAGGCCCCGCTCCTGCACTTCAGCACCAGCACAGACGAAGCATTTTACCTGCTACCGGACGACAACCAAACGTCCGCGACGGGCGCGCACCTCGTCGGCGTGCACAGCGGAACTTCGTTCGTCGACCTAGCGAGCGCTGCGCCGAGCTTGACCGACAAGGTCTGGCATCAAATCGTCGTTTGCTGGAGCTCGGCCAAAGTCGAGCTCTACATCGACGGCAATTCAGTCGGCAGCACCGCGAATCCGAAGGTCTTACCGTCGCAACTCGGAGCCAGCTCCACGAACTACCTTGGGCGCTCGCGCGACGGCAGCAAGCTCGCCATGTTCGGAGAGCTCGACGACCTGCGCCTTTACGATCGAGTGCTCTCGGCCGCCGATATCAAGTCGCTGTACAAAGTTCGCTGACCGCCAACGCGAGCAACGAGGCGCGGCGTGCTCACTTCGCGCTCGCGCCCGCAAAGTCTTTGCGTTTGATCTTGGCGCGTCGCCCATCCGGATGGTGAAAGACGATGCCCTCCGCTAGATGCCCCGGCGCGTATTTGCTTTGGAGGGTCGCCAAGTGAGCCTGGAGCGAGTCGAAGGTCCGCGGAATATCGTCGTAGCTCGGGATCTCCAGGTTGAACGGGATGCAGAGGTGTTGACTCAAACCGAGCGGATTGCCCTGAACGTGAGGCCCTACGGCTTCCGCGCTGTGCTCACCATCTGGCCAGCCACTGACGTCCGTGCCTCGAACGGCCTCGAGCAGCCACTTGTCTTCTTTGCCGTGCTCATCCGTGTCGACGTACCAACCGTCGATGATGCCTTGCTGCTTCTGTAGCTTGCTCGGGTTGCGACGCTTCTCGATGCGCACGACGTGACCCGCCCGCACGGTGATGCGAATGTTCATGCCGTCGATCTTTTCCGTAGCGCGCCCTTCCCCCGCAAACACCCACTCACAGCCCGCGCGCGGCTTGGGTGTCACTCGGAAGTCGTCCCCACGATCGAAAATGGTCGGTATCTTTTCCATGACTTCAATGCCCCTTCTGATTTGCTTCAACAGTTCTTCGCCGGTGATCACGCCGTGTGAGAGGCCATTGGCGAGTGCGCGCACGAGTTGCGCGACCGACGTGTCCGCCTCCAAAGCGACCCGCTTCAACGCTTTGCGCTCGGCAGGCGAAACCCAAACCACCAGCCGTGACCAATCATCGGGCGGCGACCAGACCGCCAATTTCTCCGGTTGCTTGCGAGGACGCCCCCGCTTCGCCTCAGTCATACGGACAGCGATACCATTTTCTGTTGTGCTAAGTTGCACAATCTAAAAACAGCGCAGTAACATGCCGTATTTATTGATTCTATTTAGTAACCTGAGCCGATTTTCGGCGTTCAGCCGCAGGGCGCGCCTTCCAAAACCATCATCACGAGCAACGCTTTGCCATCAGCACGGGGCTGTGCGGCGAGGCCGAAGCGGCGGACACCGGGCGCGAGCAGGGCCGAGTTCTGCGCGAGCTGTTCCGGATCGATCAACTCGCCAACGAACGAGCAACTCCCCGCGCGCGAGGCATGTCTGCGCTGCACCTCTTGGACGAGGGCAGCGTGCATGGCCGACACCGCGAGCTCCGACGATGGCACGACCGCGCTCGCGTACGCAGCCAAGCCAGCTTCAGCCGCAACGCGATAGATGTCGTCGGGCACGGGTTTGCTCAAACCGTTCTTGGCACGCAGCGCCAAGAACGCGGCCTGCAGCTCGACCGCGTTGTGCAGCATCGCTTCGGGCGCAGCGCGGCGCGCGAAGACCAAGGTGTAAACCAACGCGCTGTGCGCGGGCACAGCGGCAATGCCGACGTGCGTGAATTGCGCACCGAGCATCACCGCGCGGTGGCCGGGGCTGCTCATCAACGAATCGTGCGCATTCTCTGGGCTATCGGCTTGCGCGATGTTCTCGCCATAGGCGGACACGACCACGCCCGCGCGCCGCAAGCGCGCCTCTGGGTCACCGGTCGTGGGCGAGACGTGACCGAAGAAATCGTGCTCCGCCATGTCCGTGGAGTGACCGAAGGCGACGTCGTGCAAGGGTTCATCCAGCATCAACGCAGGCAAATGGGCCACCGCACGCGATTGGTTGAGTAGCTCGAACAAGCGAAGTTCACTCTGTGCGGGTGTCGTCGCCCGACCAATGACGCGCTCGTGTTCGGAAGCGACCGCACCGACCCAGAGCGGCACGTTGGCGACGATCACAGGTCCGGTGTCGCCATCACCCATCACTTCGAGCTTGTAGGTGCCGTTGCTCGCGAGCGAGAACTTGCCGTCGACCGCGCGGGAGGTCATCACCTTTTGCTCCACGCTGCCGTCAGGCTTGGTCAGGAAGATCCGGGCGAAGGCAAAGCGCGGCCCGACTTCACCGCGCAGCTCCACGCTCTCGTTCAGCGCGAAGTGACTCGGAAAGTCGGCGAGTGACACCTCTACATTGCCGAATACGACGGCCGCGGCGCGCCCGTCCGGCGTTGCCTTGATACCGTAGCGGGTGATCGGCATGTTCGCCGGGACGCGAGCGATGGCGTCGCGCCAGAGGCTCCTTTGAGCGGCCCGCAACTCGAAGCCGGCCATCGACAGCACGACGCCCACGAAACCGTTGCGTCGAGCGGTCGCCTCGCTCGAGGTCTGATCGAGCGGGTGCTCGTTGGCGAGCTCGTCCAAAATCCAGCTGGCCGTGGCCGCCAGCGCGCCGTCCGCAACGGCGATGTTACCGCGACGAGCCAGCTCCGCCGCTAGTTCCACCTCGAGTTCTTGCGCCGCTGCACCGCCGATCACCCCGAAGGCGGCAGCGTTGGTCGAGTAGCGGACGGCCTGAATAGCAGGCGCAGCCGCGGCATGAGGCGCAGGCGGGCGCGGCGGCAACGACGGGCTGGGCGGAGCGCAACTCGAGCCCAATAGGAATCCTAGAACGCAAATCCGCCGCTGCAGACCCATTCGGACGATGCTACGCGGCGACGCCAATACCGACAAAAACACTAGCTACCTCCCTCTCAGCGCAGGTTCGTCGACATGGAACTGGTCAAACCACCCAACTCGAATCCTGCAGAAATTCAGCTCGATCCTTGCCAAACGGCCGCGCTGCCCCCAGGACATAGGTACGAGTTTCACTGTGCATAAGCTGTGCAAAGTTTCTCAGCCCTTGCCGGAAGGGCACGCTGCCGACACACGGCGCCGCTATCCAGAGGTTCCAGGTTCACCCGCTCTGGGCTGAACGAAGGAGAATCATGGAGATCGCAGTTATCTCGGATCTTCATCTGGGAACCGGTGGCGCTGCAGACGGCTTTGGCCACGACGACGGGGAGTTTCTCAAATTCCTCACCTTTCTCGAGAAGAATTTCGAGAAGGTCGTGCTGCTCGGGGATGTCTGGGAAACGCTTACGGGCAAGCTCCCCGGAGATCCAGCCGCGGAGCTTCGCCGCGCGCGGGAATCACATCCAGAGATCGCCGCTCGTTTCGAGCGCGACAACTACCTTTATGTGCACGGCAACCACGATCTGATCGCGGGCGTCCAAGGTACGCCGGACGAGCTAATCATCAAGACGGGTGATACGCGCATTCTGTTCACGCACGGCCACCAGAACGACGCGCTCGTGCAGCGTCGGCGTTGGCTGTCCGAACTCGGCGTTTGGCTCGGCGGGTGGATTCGCCGGCTCGGACTCAGCGCGCTGTATCGCCTCTTGAACGAGCTAGATGAAAAGCGCGGCGGCGCGTCGCTCGATAGCACTCGCTGTTCGTTTCAAAAGTGGGCCATGGAGCTTGCCACCGAGCGGCAGTTCGACGTCATCGTCACGGGCCACACGCACCTAGCCGCCAGCGCGTTGCACGGCGATCGCTTGTTCTTGAACAGCGGCTCGTGCAGTGAGGGACAGTTCAGCTTTCTCAGTATGGATACTGCGCGCGCGAACTACGCGGTCAACACTTCGTTCTGAGCGGTCCCGGCCAGCGCCGCGCGACGAGCGAGCGCTGGCCTCAAGTCGGAAGCCAGCAGCGCGTAGCCGACGGCGGCCCAGAACAGCTCCTTCCCGCGCTTGAGCGCGGAAAAGGCAGCCCCAACCGTGAGCGGATCGGCGACGCCCAACGCGCCCAAGCACGACACGTAGCCCACGTCTTGGACGCCGATCCCCGCGGGCAAGACGAAGACCACGTTCTTCAAGAACGACAGGCAGACCTCGATGCTAGCGATCGAGAAGAAATCGAGCTCGACGCCCAAGAGCTTCAAGATCAGGAAGCTCTCTAGCGACTCGCACAGCCAGCTGCACAAGAAGAACGCGCCTGGCGCCAGGGTCGTGCGCGCAAAGCCGAGTTCGAAGTAGCGACCGGTCAATTTGTCGGTGCCGGTGAAGCTCGCTTCGCGCCGCAGCAGTCCTCGCTGCAAGCGGGCATTCGGGATGCGCCGCAGCAGCGCCAAGACCCGTTCGGCGGCGCGACCACGTGCAAAGGCGCCACACAGGCCGAACGCCGTCAGGGAGAGCACTCCGCTCACGGCGAACGCGCCCCAGGCGAACGCGCCGTGCCCGGTGAGCGAGAACGAGAGCCGAACGAGCGTCGCGAATCCGAACGCCGACAACAGCGCCACATAGGTCGCTTGTGAGCTGACCAACAAATACTTGCGCGCGAACAGCCCCGCAACCGCCCGGCTCGCCGGCATTCCCGCGTGCCGACCGAGCAACATCGGTTTCAAGGATTCGGCCCAAATGACGCCCAATGGCAGGGTTTGAGCGACCGCCTCGGTCATTAGCCTCACCCTCAGGAGTGACCGAATCGCCACACTTTGGCCGAGGCTCTTGAACACGCGATTCCAGCCTAGACACTCGAGTGTCAGCGCAATCAACGCGGGCAGCGCGATCAACGTCAGCCCCAAGCCGCTGATGCTGGTGATGCTGTCCTTCACGCGATCAAAGTCGACGTCGTGGAACGTCCATGCCAAAAGAGACACTGCGCAGATTCCACTCGCGACTCTGACCGCGACCAAGCCGCGGCCTTTAGATGTTGCCACGGTACAGCAGGATAGAGTTGCATTGTCACGAGTTCGTGTCGGTACGCAAACTTACGCGCAACGCCAAAGACGAATAGGTTTCTGTCTAACTCATTCGCAACGGCGATGACGGCGAAGGTTCCGTCTAGCCCCGCTGGTTCAAGAAGCAACGACTCGAGCCGGCGCTCACTTCATACAACTCGGGCTGCTCCTTGGGGCAGCGATCGAATGCGGAGGCACAGCGTGGGTGGAAACGACAACCACTTGGCGGGCGCGCGGGCGACGGCACTTCACCGCGCAGTGGCGTTCGGGCGCGCGCCTCGGTCCCGTTTGGCGCGTTTGGCGCTTGCGAGACGCGCGGAATCGAGGCCAAAAGCGCTTGAGTGTAGGGATGGGCCGGCGACTCGAACAAACTCTCGGTGTCGCGCAGTTCGACGATCTGACCGACGTACATTACTGCAACACGGTGAGCGATGTAGCGCACCACACCCAAGTCATGAGTGATGAACAAGTAGCTCAGACCGCGCTCGCGCTGAACCGAACGCAAAAGTTCCAAGATTTGCGCTTGGATCGAGACATCGAGAGCCGAAGTCACTTCATCACACAAGAGTAGGCTGGGCTCGACCGCGAGAGCCCGAGCAATGCTGATGCGTTGCCGCTGACCGCCGGAGAACTCGTGCGGATAGCGCGCTCGAAGCTCCGGATCGAGACCGACCTGAGCCAGCAGCGCACAGACCTTGCTGTCGACATTGCTGCGAGTGGCCTTGTCGTGCAGCAGTAGCGGCTCAGCGAGCGTCTGGGCAATCGTGAAGCGTGGGTTCAGGCTCGCGTACGGATCTTGAAACACGAGCTGGAGCTCACGGCGAAACGGGCGCGCCGCCGCGCGCGTCAGCCCGGTGATGGTGCGGCCATTGAGCTCGGCACCGCCGGACGTAATCGGATTCAGGCCAACCAATGCGCGCGCGAGCGTGGACTTACCGCAGCCCGACTCACCCACCAAGGCCAAGGTCTCACCCGCCCGAAGCTCGAAGTTCACGCCGTCCACGGCGCGCACGACACTGCCTTCGTTCGCGAAATGCACGCGCAGATCGCGTACTTTGAGCAGCGGTGCGTCGGTCATGAGCGCGCACCCGTCATTTCCGCGATCGGGACGATGCAGCGGCGCAGACGCTCACCGCCAGCGCTCGTGAGTGCGGGTTCGCCATTCGTGCAGCCTTCGCGCACGCGCGGGCAGCGTGGTGCGAACACGCAAGCATCGACCTGATCGGCGGACAAGCGCGGAGGCAGGCCTCCGATCGGGTGAAGCGAGCCGCCGCCTGGAACATCGACGCGCGGCGTGCTCTTGAGCAAGGCCTCGGTGTACGGGTGCAAGGGAGATTGCAAGACTTCCGCAGTGCGCGCCTGTTCCACGATGCGGCCCGCGTACATCACGATCACGCGATCGCAGATCTCGGAAACGACGCCCAAATCATGGGTGATGAACAGGATGGACATCTTGCGCTGCGCGCGGAGTGAGCGCAAAAGCTCCAGGATTTGCGCTTGAATCGTGACGTCGAGCATGGTCGTCGGCTCGTCCGCGATCAAAAGTTCTGGGTTACACAGCAGCGCCATGGCGATGCAAATGCGCTGACGCATGCCGCCCGAGAGTTGATGTGGATAGGCGCGCAACCGCTCTTCGCCAGGAATGCCGACTTGACTCAAGATTTCGAGCATTCGCGCGCGCGCAGCCGCTCCGCGTAGCTGCAGATGCAAATCGAGCACCTCGGCGAGCTGCTCTTCCACCCGTAGGTACGGATTCAGGCTGGTCAGCGGATCTTGAAAAATCATGCTGACCTGATTCCCGCGCACGTCACGCAAAGCGGCGGGGGACGCGCCCACGAGCTCACGCTCGCCCACGCGAATGCTACCCGTCACGCGCCCAGCAGGCTGCTCGTGCAAGCCGAGAATCGAGAGGCTGGTGACGCTCTTGCCGCAACCGGATTCGCCGACCAAGCCCACCACTTCACCGGGGCGAACGTCGAAGCTCACGTGATCGACGGCGCGCACCGTGCGTTCACGTGTCACGAAGGTGACGGACAGATCGCGAACGCGCAGGAGCTCCGCCGAGCTGTTCGTTTCAAGCTGCTCGGTCACGTTTTGCCTTTGGGGTCGAGCGCATCGCGCAGGCCATCACCGAGGAAATTCAGGCTAATCAGCGTCACCCCGAGGAACAGACTCGGCCAGAGCAAGATCCACCAATACGAGCGGATGGGGTTGATCACCGCGATACCGTCCGAAACGAGCTGTCCCCAAGACAAGGCAACGCCCAATCCGAGGAACGACAAGAACGACTCCAGGATGATCACGGACGGCACCATCAAGGTCGCGTAAACCATGATCACGCCGAGCACGTTGGGCAGCACGTGGCGAATCAAGAGTCGCGCATCGCTGGCGCCCAAAAGCTCGGCCGCGAGCACGAACTCTTGCCGACGCAACGCCAGCACTTGGCCGCGCACGATGCGTGCCATGGTGAGCCATTGCACCAAACCCAAAGCCAGAAACACTGGCAGCATATCGCCGCGCGCAGTCTCCGAGAACATGAGCATGATCAGGATGACCAAGAACATGTAGGGCAGGCCGTACATGAAGTCGACCAGGCGCATCATCGCCTCATCGACTTTGCCGCCGTAAAATCCGGCAATCGCGCCGTAGGCCACGCCCACGATGACCGACACGGCCGTCGCCGCTAGTCCCACGAGCAACGAGGTACGCCCACCCACCAGCACGCGCGCAACCAGATCGCGCCCAAGACCGTCAGTGCCGAACAAGAAGCGCATCGACGGCGGCTGATTGCGCAGTGCGGGCTGAGTCAGATTCGGATCCAACTCGAGCAAAAAGGGCAAAACCACGCAGCCAAACGCGATCAGCGCGAGCAGCACGCCCCCTAGGATCGCCACGCGATTGCGCAGCAACCGCTGCATGGCCAGGCGAAAGGGACTGCGCTTCATGGGCCGCTGCTCCGCAGCCGCGGATCGAGCCAGGCGTACGCCAAATCCACGAGCAGGTTGAACAAGATGACCAAACCGAAATAGACGATCGCGGTGCCCAGCACGACGGAATAGTCGCGGTTGATCGCGCCCTTCACGAACCACTGGCCCATTCCTGGAACTGCAAACAGCACCTCGACGACGAACGAGCCTGTCATCGTCGCTGCCGCAGCGGGACCCAAGAAGGAGACCACGGGCATCAACGTGCCACGCAGCGCATGTCGGACGACGACCCAGCTCTCGGGCAAGCCTTTGGCACGCGCGGTGCGAATGTAATCTTGCTGGAGCACGTCGATCATACCGCTGCGCGCCAAGCGTGCGATGATGGCAGCGTTGGGCAGCGACAGAGCGATGGCCGGCATCAGCACGTGCCGCAAGCTTCCCCAGCCGGCCACGGGCAGCCAGCGGAGCCAGAGCGAAAACACGATCATCGCCGCGGAGCCGAGCACGAAATTGGGTAGAGAAACGCCGATCAAGGCCAGCGTCATGCTCAAATGATCGAGCGCGGTGTTGCGCCGCAACCCAGCCAAGATGCCGAGACCCAGGCCCATCGCGACCGAAAGCAAGAGCGACAGTGAGCCGAGCGCGACGCTCACCGGAAATGCCGGGCCGATCAGCTCCTCGACCGTGCGTCCCTGCACCTTGATCGATGGTCCGAGCGTTCCTTCGACCAACAAGCGACGCATGTAGATCTGGAAGAAAGCAGAGGCGTTCTTGGGCACGCCGTATTGTGCGCGCAGCGCGGCCTCGACTTGCGGCGTCGTGGCGCGTTCATTCGCGAACGGATTGCCCGGCGCGCGATACATCAGCAACGTCGTGGCGTAGATCAGCAGCACGAGTGCCGGCACTAGGAACAGCACGCGTCGCAGCACGAGCAGCGGAAAGAAGCGATACGTCAGCGCGCTCGCGGCAAGACCTGCCACGATGGCCGCAGGGACGCCGATTGCGAAGCGTAACACCACGCCCAGCACCACGCCGAAAAGCAGCGCGCCGAGTAGCCGCGTCGCGCGCGGCGGACACCACGCGGTGGCACCGAGCACTGCCACACCGAGGACGAGAATCAAAAGCTCGGTCATTGCAGCCCTCGCGCAGCGCCCGGACCGCGTTGAATCGAAACGTCGCGCAGCGGATGAAGGCCGCGCAAATTCGGGCGTTTGCTGCCGTCGCTACCCACGAGCTCGGTGTAGATGCCTTTGACGTCAGGCTTCACCATGTCTGAAGTGACGTAGATGTAGATCGGCAGCATCGGCACTTCGTCGAGAATGATGCGTTCGGCCTCGGCAAGAATGGCCATGCGTAGCTCGGACATGGTCTTCAGGTGCTGGGCCGGTTCCGCTGGGCTGCGCGCAGCGTCCAGCAAGCGCTTCAATACTGCTGGGTCGTGTGCGTGTTCGAGCACGAACTCGGGATGCGCGACGAATAGCTCGACGTCCGCGGCGTCTGCCAGCATGCGGTCGTAGACCACGCTGCCCCAACCGGTCTGATTTTGACCGCCATTGGTGAGCCACAAATCGAGGAAGGTGTTCGGATCTTCGTAGTCACCGACCCAGCCAGCACGCGCCACGTCGTAGTCGAGCGCGCGCGTGCTCTGCTGATAGGACTGCCACTCTTGGTTGTAAGCCGTCACGTCGATGTGCAGGTTGCGGCGCAACTGATCGGCCAGCACCTCGGCCACTTTCTTGTGCGACTCGAGCGTGTTGTACAAAATGCCGAACTTGGGAAAGCCGCGCCCGTCGGGGAAGCCGGCTTCGGCCAAGAGCTTCTGTGCTCGCGCAACGTCCAAACCGAGGTCGCTATCCGGCGGATGGTAGCCGCGAATTCCGGGCGGCACGAAGTGCGTGGCCGGTGTTTGACCGAGGCGCATCACGTCGCGCGTGATCTGCTCACGATCGATGGCCAGGTTCAGCGCCTTGCGCACGCGCACGTCGCTGAACGGCTTTCGCGTGCAGTTGATGCGATAGTAGTAGGTGATGAACGCTGGGCCCGAGGAAAAATCCGCTCGTGTTCTGAGCTCCGGCGCAAGATCTTGCGACACGAGTTGCTGCGGTAGCCAATCGACCTCACCCGTGAGGTATAGGTTGAGCGCGGTCGTCGGGTTTTCGATCGGCAGAGCGTCGATACTCTGCAGACCGACTTCAGCGCGCCCCCAGTAGGTCTCACTGCGTTCGAGTCGAATGTGATCGCCCACACGCCAATCGCTCAAGCGAAATGGCCCGTTCGTGACGATGTTTTTGGGTAAGAACCAGTTGCGCCCTGCGCTGTTCTCGATTGCCCAGCGGGGCACGGGAAAGAGTGGGTAATAGCTGGTCAACTCCAGGAAATAGGGTGTCGGTGCCACGAGTTCCACGACCAGGGTGTGTTCGTCTTTGGCGTACACGCCTCCGTCGACACCGAAATGCTTTTTCGCTTCTTCGAACAGCGCGCTGCGGCGCGTGCCCTCCAGCTCGAGCTGCGCGGGCAGCGCGCTCAGCTCGGAGTGCGGCATGTCTCCGGGAGCGCGTAGCAAGAAACTACGCAGCACCTCGTTCGGCGTGCCCTTCAGCGTCGCATTGAGATTCTGCTTCGCGGATAACGCTAGCAACGCAGCCTTGGGGATCGTCACTGGATACTTCTGCAGCAACTCCGCGACTGCCGCTCGAATCGGACCGCGCAGCGCCTTCGCTTGCTCTTCGTGGGTGTTGTACGCCTGTGCGTAGCGCACCATGTGCATGATGTACGCGTACTCGGAGGCCACGCTCGGCTCCTGGAGCCGACGCCACGAGTAGGCAAAATCCTGCGCCGTCACCGGGTGACCATCACTCCAACGCGCGTTCGGGCGCAGATGAAAGGTGTACGTCTTACCGTCCGCAGAGATGTCCCACGACTCCGCCATGCCAGGCACCGGCTCGAGCGATTTTGCATCGAGCCGGGCCAAGCCCTCGAAGATCGCGCTCAAAAGGCGCAGTTCCGGCTCGCCCGTGGCCAGGTGCGGATCCAGAGACTTCGGCTCGGTCATGTTGCCGAAGCGAAAATCTGCGCGCCTACCGGTCGACGTGGACAAGGTGAAGCCGACGACCAAGAGCGCCGCGACGAACACCAAGAGGGCGCTAAGCAGACTTCTGAGCATCTTCGTACAGGTGACACCACACGTGGTGGTCGGGTTGATTCTCTCGCCCGCGAACGAGGCGCGCCTCGGGCACGACGCGACTACAGGGTTCGAACACGTCCGGACAGCGCGTGTGGAAGCGACAACCGCTGGGCGGTTCGAGCGGCGACGGCAATTCACCCTTCAGAGTGATTGGGTGCAACGGCACGTCCGGATCCGGGATCGGATTCGCGGAAAGCAGCGCCCGAGTGTACGGGTGTTGGGGCGAGCTGAACAAGTCGCTGGCCGGCGCGACTTCCACCAATTTGCCCAAGTACATCACCGCGATGCGATCGGCGATGCACCGCACCACGTTCAGATTGTGGCTGATGAACAAATAGGTCAGCCCAAGCTCCGCGCGCAAATCAGCCAAGAGATTCAGGATCTGCGCTTGAATCGAAATATCGAGCGCGGACACGGCTTCGTCGCAGACGATGAACTCGGGTTCGAGCGCGAGCGCCCGCGCGATGCACACGCGTTGCCGTTGCCCGCCCGAAAACTCGTGCGGATAGCGGCTGCGATAGCTGCTCGGTAGCCCCACGCGTTCGAGCAATTGGCTCACTCGGCGATCGATCTCGGCACCCTTCGCCAAGCCGTGGACGAAGAGCGGCTCCCCGAGCGCATCCCCAACCGTGCGCCGCGGATTGAGCGACGAGTACGGATCCTGAAACACGATTTGCATGCGCCGCCGCGTCTGTCGCAGTTCGGCGTTGCCCAGTTCCGACAGGTCACGCCCAGCAAAACGCACGCTGCCCGCGCTGGGTTCCAGCAACCGCAAGAGCAGTCGACCCACGGTGGTCTTGCCACAGCCAGACTCGCCGACGAGGCCGAGCGTTTCGCCCTGCGCAATCTCGAACGACACGTCTTCCACCGCGCGCACCTGATTGACGACGCCGCCAAACAGCCCGCCACGCACCGGAAAATACTTGCGCAACCCAGTCACCTGCACGAGCGCGCGCGCAGGCTCGGACTCCGCGGTAACCAATGCTGCAGCTAGCGACATAGGCAAACGATCGCCCCCACGCTAGCACAGCCCGCCCCCAGCCCGGACACACGCAGCTCGCGACCCCAACCCGATAAGCTGAACCGCCCCACTCATCCTCCAGGAAACTGCCTCCAAGACCGATCCCGCCAGAATTTTTGATGGTCACGCGCCACAGCACAACCGTCAAAGCCTTCGGCGTCGCGGACGAGTGAGAGGGAGAGACCGCCAAGCCGCCAAGCCGCCAAGTGCGGAGAGCGTCCCAACAGCAATGAATTCACCGGAGCACACACAGTAATTGGGGTTCGCAAAAGTAGAGCGTGCTCGGCGAAATCTACGACAAGCCCCGCAACATGGTCGTTGATATGGTGCAGACCGGGTACATGGGTGACGAAGTAGACCGGGCACATGGGTGACACCCTTCAGGGCACGGGGCAGGAGGGCCCCTGTGCCCTGGAATGCGAGAAACCCCGTGGATCTTCGAATGGAAATAATGGTTCGGCTCGG
>DASQCO010000061.1:0-75610 GCA_035634635.1 Polyangiaceae bacterium | reverse complement strand
TTCGCGACGCACAGCTCGCTGCTGCGACGCGAGGTGAGTTACTTTTCGATTAGGAGTGCCAGGGTGGGGCGGACTTCGTTTCGGAGGGCGACGATGAGGACGGTCATGCCGCCTTTGATGATGCTGGCGCCGCGGGGGCCTTGGACGGAGCCGTCGGGGGAGTAGAGGCCGGCGAAGACGCAGGACTTGGGGAATTCGGGCATGGCAGCGATTTCCATGACGCTCTTGCCCACCACTCGGCTCGTGTCGGGGATCATGATTTCGAAGGCCACGGACTCGCCGTTGCCGAGCAGCATGGCGTGGAGCACCGCTTCGTGTTCGATTGCGGCCGCGAGCGAGCCGATGAAAATTTCGGTTTCGGACAGGATGCGCGTGACGCCGGCTGCGAGATACACGGGTCGATACTCGGGGTCGCGCATGCGCACCATCACGCGCGGCACTTGCGCGGCTTTGGCCAGCGAGGCGACGGCGAGGTTGTCCGCGTCGCGGTGCAACATGGCGACAACGGCTTCGGCGTGGCGCACTTCGGCTTCGGTGAGGATGGCCGAGTCGGCGGCGTCACCGGCGAGCGCGACGATGCCGAGTTGATCTTTGACCCGCGCGCAGACGATCGGATCGCGATCGATGACCGTGACCAGGTGACCTGCGGTGGTGAGGTAGCCTGCGACGCTGAGCCCGGCGCGACCTGCACCAGCGATCAAGATGCGCATTCAGTGTGCTCCTTTGTCCGGCAGCGCGGCTGCCACGATTTCCGTATCGAGCTCCGCGGCTCGTGCCTCTGCGGTTTCACTGCTGATGATGCCGCGGCGCGCGGCATCCATGAGCGCGGTCTTTTGCCCGGTGAGCACCGCCAGATCGGACAAATGGTCGGGCTCGGCTTGGGCGCTCGGCGCGCGCAGGATCTGTTCGGCCGCGATGATCTGGCGTTGAAAGGCGGCCCAGCGCTCGGCGTGTTGTTTGCGCGACAAAAGCCCTTCGGTGAGCAACGTGTCGAGCTCGGATTGACCGCGGCGCGCGCTGATCAAAGTCGCGCGCGCCAGCTCGGTGCCGATATTTTGAGTCTGCACTTGCACGCCGAGCCAGAGCAACACGCGGCGGAAGGGCAAGCCTTGCATCACGAGCGTGAAGAAGGTCACACCGAACACGACGGCGATCAAGCGCTCGCGGTAAGCCAGCGACGCGGGCAGCGCCAACACCGCGGCCATGGACAGCGCGCCCTTGATGTTGCCGAAGACCATCACGTGCTGCCAGCGCGGCGGCACGATCTCCACGCGGGTTGCACGCAGCACCGCGAAGCAGCCGTACACCGCCACTGCCCGCCCCGCGTGCATCGCGATCAGCGCAAGCGCAATCGTGCCCGCTTCTTGCACCAAGAGCTCGGTGCGTAGCTGCATGCCGACGAGCAAGAAGATCCAAACATTGAGGATGAAACCCGCGGTTTCCCAGAAGCCGTGCAGCGCCAGCACGCGCGACGGGCCAAGCACGTCGCGCGCGGCGCGGCTCACGAAAATCCCGACCACGACCACCGCGATGACCGCCGACGCATGCACGCGCTCAGCGACCAATGAAGTGCCGAAGACGAGCACGATCGACGCCAAAATCGCGGTCAAATTGTCGGGCGTCTTGCGCAGCACGATCGTGCCCAAGGCACCCACGGCCGCGCCCAGGCCCATCCCACCGACGATCGCGACGAACAGCGCGCGAGCGGCGTGGCCGAGATCGAGGTGCCCGCGCGCCAAGATCGCAGTCGACACGCTGACCAACACCAGCGCTGTGCCGTCGTTGAATAGGCTCTCGCCCTCCATGATCGCTGCCAGGCGATGCGGCACGCGCACGCTGCGAAACGCGAGCAGCACGCTCACCGTGTCGGTGATGGACAACAGCGCGCCGAGCAGCAAGGCCGCACCGAACGGCAAAGCCAGCACCCAAGTCGCAACCGCGGCCGTCGCCAACAGGGACACCAGCACGCCCGGTGCTGCGAGCGCCAAAATTGGCCGCCGTGCTTGTTGCAGCCCGGCGGCGTCCGTGAACAGCGCGGCCTCGAACACCAGGATCGGCAAGAACACGATCAGGATCACTTGGGGATCCATGGGCGTGATGGGCAAGGCATGCATGAAAACCAGCGCGGCCCCCACCAACACCAACGCGACGTTGTACGGGATGCCCACACGTTTGGCGGCGATCGCGACGGCAGAGCCAACCGCGATCACGAACAAAATGGGTTCGAGCTGCTCTTGCACGGGGCTCGAGTGTTGCACAGGCCCCCGCCCCGCCCCAAGAGCGCTATGCTGCGCGCGCTCATGACCGAACCACGCTTTCCCTGTCCTGCCTGCGGGCACCTGGTCTTCGACGAAGCGCCTGGCTCCGACGATATTTGCCTCGTCTGCCTGTGGGAGGATGACCTGACCCAGCTACGCTGGCCGGCCCTCGGCGGCGCCAAAAACGAGGTCTCGTTGCTCGAGGCTCAACAGAACATCAAAAATTTTGGCGCGATCGAGGAGCGTTTCGTCGGCGACGTACGTCCAGCGACCGCGGAGGAACCACTCGATCCAGCGTGGCGCCCCATCCAGGACTCGGATTCTTTCGAGGGCCCTGACGACAGCGCGCCCTGGCCGGAGGATGCGACCACGCTCTATTACTGGCGCCCGACGTTCTGGCGGGCACATCTACCGCGCGGGTGAATGCCGAACGCGCGAGGCTCAAGATTCGTCGCGGAGCCTCAGTAGTAGGCGTTCGATCTTGCGCATCAATAGCGCCGCGTCGGTTTTCTCGACGTAGTCTTCTGCGCCGAGCGAGATCGCAATGCGCCGCTCGCTGTCGAGATCGTGCCGACCAGACCAAACGAGCACTGGGATCGTGGACGTGCGCGGATCGGCTTTCAACTGAGCGAGCACGTCTCGCCCATCCGCATCTGGGAAGCCGATGTCGAGCACAATCAAATCCGGCTTGGATTCGAGCGCCATCGCCAGCACAGCGACGCCTTTTTTCACCTGAATCAGCTGATGGCCGAAGTCCGCGGCGACGCGCTGCACCATGCGATGGATCGCAGGGTCGTCGTCAGCGAGGAGAATGCGACAGCTCGCCATCGGGCCACTATACCGCACTGTCCGCGCGATGCTCGGCTCAGCGTAGATTTTGAGCGAGCAAGGAACCGGCGAAATCCGACGTACGAGAGATCACTCAGTCGCCGAGGCGTTTCAGGACCACTCCGGCGCCTGCATTATTCGGGCAATTCGACATAGACCAGGACAGCGTGGAGTTGCTGTCGATTGGACCTTTGTAACCAGCCAGCGCGGCGAGCGGAGACGGCTGGTTTTGGTACAGGTTCATGGTTTCCGTCACTGTACCAGGCACGGCTGTGGCGCTGGTGCCCTGACGGGCACCAATCACCGCGTAGGCGAAACTCCCTGCCTGGCTGAACGTGAATGCGACCGAGCGCGTCGATGGCGTTCCGCAGTTGGCGTCGGACGACTGTGCCGTCGTGGTTACGAAAGGCGAAGGCGTCTGCTGAACGTTCTGGAACTCGCTCACGGTAAACCCACCCGTGCCATTCTGCAGGCTATTGCTGAACTGCACCTTGACCTGGTAGGTGCCGCCAGTAGCCGGCAGCTCGCTGTCCAGCAGATAGAAAATTCCCGCGTAAGAGCCGGGCATTTCGTTCGTCTTGGTCTCGACGGCCGCGTGCATCAGCGTGCCACCGTACCAAACGAACTCGCTGTTGATGTAGGGGTCGATGGCGGTGACTGCGACCAGGACGATGCGCGACACGCCGTCGGCCTTGTCGTTGACCAAAGTGTGGTTCGCGGTCAACGTCGGCACTGCTGTCAGACTCTCGAACCCCTTGATCGCGGACACCGGCGTACCAACCACTCCGATATCGAAGTGCGTTGCGCAGCCACTCGCGGTGCAGAAGCCGTTCGCTGCGCACGCGTCCCCGCACGCGGTGCAATTGGCGAGCGTGCCAAGTGGCGTGGCACAGCCGGCCGAGGGAGCGCCGCACGCGCCGTACCCGCTCTTGCATTGGAAGTTACAGCTGCCACTCGAACAGGTTGGAGCGGCGGTGGTGTTGGTCGTCCCGCAGCTCACGTTGCAACCGCCGCAATTGGCAGTATCCGATGCGACGGACTTCTCGCAACCGTTGTTCGGATTGCTGTCGCAGTCCTTGTACAGGCTAGCGCAGCTCGGGCTGCAGCCCCCGCTGAGGCACTGATTGCCGCCGCTGGTGCTATCGACGTGAGCGGCAGCCGTGTTGAGACAGACCTTCCCGCACCCCCCACAGTTGTTCTCGTCTGTCGCGCTGTCGATCGTGCAGCCGTTTTGCGGCGTGCCGCAAGCGAGCAGCGTCCCCTTGCACACTGGCGAGCACACACCAGCCGCGCAACTCGTGCCCGCAGAGGTCGTTCCGGTCGCGGAACACACGGTCTTGCATGCACTGCAGTTATTCGTGTCGGTGTTGAGGTTGCTTTCGCAACCATCGCTGGGCAGCGTGTTGCAGTTGTCGAAACCAGTCGCGCAGGACATCGGCTTGAGCACGCACGTGCCACCCGTGCATTGCCCGCCAGAGTGCGGGAACACCGTGTCGCAGTTCACCGTCGCTCCCGTGCATCCGCCGCAGTGAGTCTGGCTGCTCGCCGTGTTGGTTTCGCAGCCGTCGGTGTTGCTGTTGTTGCAATCCGCGTACGTCCCTGTGCAGCCCTTGACCTGACACGCCCCGCTCACGCACGTGGACGAACCATTCGCGGTGGTGCACGTCTTTCCGCAGGCCCCGCAATTGTTGGAGTCGGTGGAGGTTTTGGTTTCGCAACCGTCGGCGTAGCCGCCGGTGCAATCAGCCAGGCCCGTCGTGCAAGACTTGACCGCGCAGACCCCGGCCGTGCATTGCGGGTCGCCGCCAGCAACGACACAAATGTTTCCACACGTGCCGCAGCTGTCGGGGTTCGTCTTTAGATCGGTTTCGCAGCCGTTGTTGGCCGCGTCGTCATCGGGATCGCCGTTGCAGTCACCGCGCCCCGCGGCGCAGGTCGTCTCGCCGCATTGCCCGTTGCGGCACCAAGCGGTTTTGCCCGCGCTGGCAGTGCAGGTCTTGCCACAACCGCCGCAATTGTTGATATCGCGACTGACGTCTTTCTCGCAGCCGTTCGCGGCTTGGCCATCGCAATCCGCAAAATTCGCGTCGCAAGTGATGGTGCATTTCGCGTCGACACAATGCGGCGTGCCGTTCACCGAGGGGCACGGGCTTTCGTCGCAGCTGCCGCAGTGATCGGGGTCTTTCTCGGTGTTGACCTCGCAACCGTCCGTGGGCTCGCCATTGCAGTCTTCGAAGGGAGCGACGCAGGTGTCGACCTTACACTCGCCCCCGACACACTTGGGGTTCGCTTTGTCCAGCGAGCATGCCGTATCGCAGTCGCCGCAATGGTCGACGTCCGTCTTTACGTTGGTCTCGCACGCGTTCATCGCGTTACCGTCGCAATTGGCGGTATTCCCCACACAAGTGAGCGCGCATCTGAGGTTATTGCAGACGGCTCCGACGCAATCGGACGGAATTAGGCATTTCTGACCATCGACGCATTTGGGGCAATCCGAGCCGCCGCAATCGATGTCGCTCTCTGAACCGTTTTGGACGCGGTCACCGCAGGTCGGCGCCGAGCACGTTTCGCCGTCGCACACGCCGCTCTGGCAATCCGTCTCCATGGTGCACTTCCCGCCCACGGGGCAGGTCTTGCACGCGCCACCACCACAATCGATGTCGGTCTCGTTGTCGCTCTGGTTCCCGTCGTTGCAGCTCGCTGCCTGGCAGGTGCCGTCGATACAGTCGCCCTCGATGCAGTCGCTCGCGCTATTGCAGTGCTGTTTGAGTGCGCACGGCATGCACACGCCGCCGCAGTCGAGGTCCGACTCACCCTCGTCAATCTGTTGATTCTGGCAATGCGACGGCTTATTGCCGTTGGTATCCACGAATTTGAACTCAGGCGTGGCGCAAGAAGCCAGCAAGAAGCTCACGCAAACAAAAGCCGTCGCCAGGGCAACGAACAGGCGACTCAAGCGCACTGTAACCATTCAGCTGCTAAGCCTACTTGGCTTCGCCGCGGCACGCTCACAATTTCCGGGTCTCGGCACTGTGCGCGTGCGTCATTCGGCGTGCGGACGCAGGCCTGTCACAGCCCGCCTCCACTGTTCCGACGCACTCGTAAACCGCGAAGATTAACTTGCCGGAGAGCACGCACACCAAGTGGTACACTGTGCGCCGGATGAAGGACAATCTGGTTCGTTTTGGTGTCGCCATGGAGTCGAGTCTGATCGAGCAGCTCGACACGTTGGCCGACCTTCGGGGGTGCAACCGCTCCGAGCTACTGCGCGACCTCACGCGCGCGGAGGTCAGCCGCACGGCGCTAGACAAGGGGGTGCCTGCGTTCGCGGCAGTCACCTTGGTCTACAATCATCACGTTCGCGAGCTTTCGGAACGGCTGACTACGCTGCAGCACGATCTGGGCGAGGCCGTGCGCTCCACCATGCACGTGCATTTGGATCACGAACACTGCCTGGAAGTGATCGTCATGCGCGGCCAGTCCGATCAGTTGAAAGAGGTCACCGGCCGGATGATCGGCACCCGCGGCGTCATCCAAGGCGGCGCCGAATACGTGGCCGAGGACACGCTCGGCCTGAGCAGCACCGGCCGGCGCGTGCACCAGCACGAAGGCCAAGAACCGCATTCGCACCCGCATCCCCATTCCCATCCCCACGCCCACGCCCATCCGCACGCACCCGCCACGCCGCCAATCAAACTCAGCATCAAGCGGCCTGCGGCGAAGACCGCTCGCGCAAAGACCACGAAAAAGAGGCGTTAACCGCGTGGTCGGTCTGATCGTTCGAAGAACCGCTTAGTGAAGCGCCTATCGAACCGGGCGCGCGCCGCCAAACATTCCCTTCGAGTGATGCCCCGCGCGTAGGGCGTCGAAGAGCGGCCGGCGTCCTCGCTCCGCTGCGGGCGCCGGGCTCCCCAAGCGCTGGCCTCCGGCCAGCGCGGCGCGCCGACGAAGGTGAGCGGCGTGGCGCGGGCACGATTGAACGGCGGAAGACGCGGGTGGCGTCGTTGTCGTCTGGCTAGAAGGTGCGAGAGCCGCAACGAATGCGAGAGGCGACGGACTCGGTATGTCCATGAGCCGAACGGACACTGGTTTAGAGCGCGGCGTCGGCTCTGGGCCACCGGGGGCGCAAGGCTTGTCGAACCCGAGCGACGCGCCCATGAGTGTGCTGTTCGCGCCACAATTGTTGTCCGGAAAACCCGTGTGTCCGGCGCAGCGGCGCGAACGGACAAGCCGTGTTTCCGGACAAGCTTTGAAAGGGCAAGTGCCCTCGCGCGAGCGAGTTGAGATACGAGACCGCTCCGGCTTCGAGTCTCGAATGCGACGCGCTTCGTTGCGACGAGCGGGACTGCGTGACTCAGTTCAAGACGAACGAAATCACGCCATCCCCCCACCCTGACGCATCGGTGCATCTCGAATCTCCCTCAGGGCAGTCGGAATTCGACGCCGAAGGCTGGGACGGACGCGGGAGGAATCGTGACCATCAATAAAGAAAACGACCCATGCGTTTGGGTGGGCTCACGCGGGACGAGCTTGTGCATCGTCGACCGAGCAAGCCGAGTTCGACGGGGCTGACGCCGTCCCTATGGTGCGAGCAAATGTGCGGGCAGATCGCGGCTCGGGCGGCCGAGACCGTGGGCGTTCATCAGGGCGTCGTCGCGCAGTAGCTCTTTGGTCGGCCCGGAGGCGACGAGTGCGCCGCTCGCGAGGAGCAGGGTGCGAGTGCAGAGCTCGGCGACCAGCGCCAGGTCGTGGCTGGCGATCACGCGAGTGACCGATATTCCCGCCAGGATCTCGATCAGCTCGCGTCGTCCGCGCGGGTCCAACGCGGCGCTGGGTTCGTCGAGGACTAAGATGTTCGGGTCGTAGGCGAGTAAGCCTGCCAAGCAGACCCGCTTCTTTTCGCCGCCGCTCAGTTGTTGGGGGATGCGCTGCTCGAAGCCGGCTAAGCCGACGCGGGCGAGCGCGTGGGCAACGCGCTGTTCGATCTCGGCGCGCGGGCAGCCAAGTTGCTCGGGGCCGTAGGCGACGTCTTCGCCGACCGTAGGGCAGAACAGTTGATCGTCGGAGTCTTGGAACAATATGCCGACTTGGCGGCGCACCCAGCGGGCTTCGCTGGCGTTCACCACGCGACCGTGAACGCGCACGCAGCCGCTCGCCCGCGCGGCTGAACGGTCGGGCAAGATGCCGTTCAGGTGCAAAAGTAGCGTGGACTTTCCTGCGCCGTTCGGGCCGATGAGCCCAACGCATTCGCCGGTTTCCACAGCGAACGACAACGAGCGCAGCACGGGCACACCGCGCGCGAACTCGAAGCTCAGCTCTTCGACGGAGAGCGCGAGGGTCACGCGCCTCCGCGCGAGCGCATGGCGCTCTGCACGCGCTCGGCGCGCGACACCGTGCGCACGAACAATAACCCAAGAGAGTTACCTAGCGCGAGCCACTCTTGAAAGCGCGAGCCGCGCAGCGTGCGACCCGTGCGCGCGCGACGCATGCGGCGTGCTTCGTCGCTGAGCAGATCGGAATAGCGCGCCAAGAGCGCGATCGTCTCGCATAACACCAGGGGTAAGTGCAGGCGGCACAAGGTGCGCGTAAGCTCGGTGACCGGCGTGGTGGCGATCAGCAGCTGCAACGTGAGCAGGCAAACGGCAGATTTTGCCAACAAGGCGAGTCCCACTCGCAGGCCGTGCGGCTGGAAATAGCCGAGGCTCGCGGCGGCGAGCAAAAACGGCGCGCCCAACGCCCAACGCGAGAGCAGAGCCTCGATCGGAATCCGCGCGAGCAACGCCAGCGCGAGCAACGGCGGCAGCGCGCAAAGTCCCCACCAAGCGCGCTCCGCGGGCAACGCTGCCAATCCGAAAATCAACGCCGCAGCGACGCCGAGCTTGAGCCCCGCCGAGGCGCGATGCACGGCGCTCATCCCGACGATTCGGCGACGACCGCGCGCGACTCTGCTGCACGAAGTTTGCGCGGCACGAGCGCCAGAGCCAAGAGCCAACACAGCCCGAACAGTGACAGCGTGCCCAGGCACCCCGCGATCACGGTCGCCAATACTCCTGAAACCAGACTCGGAATGCCGTACTGCGAAAGCGGCGCGAGCAACGGCGACGCGCTCGCGTGAAGACCCAGGGCCTGTGTGACGCGCGAAAAGCCGTCCGGCGCAACGTCGGCAATGGGTGCGAGCAGCCCGGCAATGGCGATCGACAAGCCGAGTCCAGCGAACACAGCCGTGTTGCGAGAGCGTGCGCCGAGCGCTCCGTGCCCGGCGTTTTCCAGCAATTCCGGGCGAAAGCGCAAGACACTCGCGACCACGAGCGAACTGATGACGGCCTCCCCCACACCGATCAGCGCGTGCACGCCGAGCATGGCGGGGAGCACCACGGACAGCCGCGCTGCGCCCGAAAGCGAAAGCTGCCCGGCACAGCTCAACGCTCCGGCAATCGTCGCGCACCATCCCGCGAACGCCACTGACGCGACTCGCCGCGTAGGACTCGGCGCAGCTCCGCACAGCAAGCGGTAGCAGCAGAAGCCGACGACGCAGCCGACCAAACCCATGTTGAACACGTTGGCACCGAGCGCAAACACCCCGCCGTCGGCGAGCACGAAGCATTGCATGATGATGACGGCGGACATCACCACCAGCGCGCCGGGCAGTCCGAGTAACGCACCGGCCAACGCGCTGCCCACCAAGTGCCCCGAGGTACCTGCGGCGACCGGAAAGTTGACCATCTGCGCCGCGAACACGAAGGCCGCGGACACGCCGAGCAAGGCACTCGCGCCGCGCTCATGCTGCGCGCGCATGCGGAAGCAAGCCGCGCCCAACCCAACCGACGACAAAGCGGCGTAGCCAATGGCAACGCGAGCGCTCAAAAAACCGTCGGGAATATGCATGGCGTCGCCGGGCCCGTCGGGCTGGGCCGAGGATGCCACGATCTGTAAAATAGTGCTACCGCGACGGCTGCGGCGAAAATGCTTAGAAATGGCTGCTTACGAGCGCGGAACGGGAGTCGCGCGGCCCGCCAAACCAGCCACCAATTGCACGAGCAACAACGGATCCACGGGCTTGGCCACGTGCCGTTGGTAACCCGCGTCGAAGGCGCGATCGGCGTCGGCGGCGCGCGCGTACGCCGTCAGCGCGAGCGCGGGCATTTCGCCGCCCTGTTCCGCCGGCAACTGCCGCACGTGGCGCATCAGCGCGTAGCCGTCCTCGTGCGGCATGCCAATGTCGCTCACGAGCACGTCAGGCTGCGCGGCGGCGATCACGCCTAGCGCGTCGCGGGCCGAGGCCGCCATGTAGACGACCGCGCCCGCGCTCTTGAATGCTTCAGCCACGAGCTCACGCGCATCGAGCTCGTCGTCGACGACCAGGATGCTCACCCCCGAGAGTAGACCCATTGCGCCCGCGCCAAACCGGGGCGGTTTGCGTGCTGGGCGCGCGGGCTGAATCGCTTCCGTGACCGCGCGTGCCGGCAAGCGCACCAGGAAGGTCGCGCCGCGCCCGAGGCCTGCGCTGCTGGCTTCCGCGGTTCCGCCGTGCGCGGCCGCAATTTGGCGCACCAATGACAGGCCGAGGCCGAGACCGCCGTGTTTGCGCGTGGTCGAGCTGTCCGCTTGGCGAAACGGCTCGAACACGTGCGAGAGCACGTTGCTCGCGATGCCCTCGCCCGTATCGCTGACCTGAACTTGCACTTCGGAGCCCACCCGCGCCGCAGAGATCACGACGGAGCCGGCCTTGGGCGTGAACTTGAGCGCGTTGCTCAACAGGTTCCACAAGATTTGTTGCAGGCGATCGGCGTCCGCGCTGATCGTCAAGAGCGCGTCGTCGTCGTGAGTGTCGACTGTCAGTGCGACTCCCTTGCCCTCCGCTGCCGGGCGGAGCGCGAGCGCCGCGGCGCGCACTGCCTCGCCGACGTTGACGGAAGCCAACGAGAGCGACAACTTGCCGCTGCTGATCCGCGACAGATCGAGCACATCCTCGATCAAGCGCGCTTGGGCGCGCGCGTTTCGTTCGATGACGGTCAGCGCGCGTTGCACTTCGGGCCCGAGCTCGCGCTCGCGGAGCACCACCGCCCAGCCCAAAATCACGTTCAGCGGCGTGCGCAGTTCATGCGAAACCGTCGCCAAGAAATGATCCTTGGTCAGGCTGGCCTGCTCGGCGCCTTCACGCATGGCTTGCTCGCGAGCTCGCGCGGCCTCGACCTCCGAAACGGCACGCGCGTTTTCGATCGCCAGCGCCGCTCGGCGCGCGAAATCTTCCGCGAAGCTCAGGTCATCTTCGCTATAGCGCCGGCCGGAATCCGCGTAGATGAAGGTCATCGCGCCGAGCGTGCTGCCTGCCTCGCTGCGCAACGCCACGATCATGCACGATTCGAGCTTCAGTTCGCGCAGGATGCGCAAGTGGTCCGCGTCACGGGCAGCGCGCTCGATGAGCTCCATGGGTAGCTCGGAATACAGCTCGGATTTGCCGCTGCGGATGACTTGCGGCGCCCCCGTCTGCGCGTCGCGATTGGCGGGGTAGCGCTCGCCCACCTCGCGCGCGAAGGCGACCTTGGCGGGATCCACGTGCGCAACGGCGAGCTGCTGCGAAACTCGTGCACCCGGCTCCAAGATGTCGATCGTGCACCAGTCCGCGAGCTCGGGGACGGCCAGCTCCGCCACGCGCTGCAGCGTGGTCCGATAGTCGAGCGACGAAGCCAAGGTTTCCATCGCGCGCGCCAGGAACGCGCGCCGCTTTTCCGCGCGTTTGTCGAGCGTCACGTCGCGAAACACCAGCACCACGCCGTAGATCACACCGCTCTCGTCGCGGATGGGCGCGCCGCTGTCGTCGATCGGGACCTCCGCGCCTTGCTTGGTGATGAGCAGCGTGTGGTTGGCGAGCCCGACCACCCTGCCTTCGCGCAGCACCTTGGTCACCGGACTCTCGACGACTTGTCGAGACTGCTCCGAGATGATGCGAAATACTCCGGATAACGGCTGGCCGCGGGCTTCCGCCTCGGTCCAGCCCGTGAGGCGCTCGGCGACGCCATTCATGAACGTCACCAAGCCCGCCGTGTCGGTCGCGATCACGGCGTCGCCAATGCTCTGCAGGGTCGTGGCGAGGAAGCGCCAGGCGAGTCGTTCGCGATCGCGGCGCACGGCTCGCAGCAACGCTTGCGCGCACAACTTGGTGAAGGTTTCGACGAAGCGACGGTCATCGGCGGAGAAGCGTCGCTCCTCCAAAAAGCCCATGCCCAGGAGGCCCACGGGGCGCCCTTCGACCACCAACGGCACCGACCACAGTGCCTTCGCGCGGCGCCCGCTGGCGGGCAGGCGAGCCACCTCCGGATAGATCGCGGCATACTCGGCTTCCGTCTCGGCCCAAACCGAGACACCAGTTGCCAGCGTTTCCATCACGCGCGGGTTCCCCTCGGTCTTCGTGATGCGCGCAATCTTTTGCAGCACCTCCGGCGACACGCCGCGTTGCGCGAGCAAGTCCAGCGCTTCGCCGCTGTCATCCAAAACGTAGAGCGTGGCCATGTCCGCTCGCGCCTCGCGCACGCCCTGTTCGACCACCAGATCAGCGACCTCACCCTTGGTTATGGCGCCAGAGAGCGCGAACGAAAGCTCGGTCAGACTCTCGAGGCGAGCTAGCGCCTCCCGCAAATGCCTGGCGTCTGGCGCGCCTGCTGCGCTCGAGGGGTCGTCCGTTGCGGTCAAAGTTCGGGCCATTACATCGTATGCGACGGGCGCCGTCACCCCCTGGCTTGAGGCGCGAAGAAAGCGTACAAGATCGACCGTGAGTTCCACGGCAATCAGCAGCCCATCGAAAGCTTCCGCCACGACCGCCGTCCAAGTGCTGGTGGGTGAAAGGCTCGTCCCCCTCCCCGACCTACAAAGCGGCGACCGCGTGGTGCCGCTGGCTGAATTCGGCGAGCTCGTGGTGATTTCCAAAGCCGCTGTGGACGCCGCACACGCGGCCGTCGCACGGGCTGGCGCCGCCCTCACGCCTTTGGCTGAAGCCAGCGATGAGGCAATTTTGAACTTCTTCGAGGGCTTCGCGGCGCGTCTGGAGGACGATCACACGTTCGCGGAAATCCAGCGTGCCAACGCGCTCGACGTCGAAAGCGCGAAAACGCGCGGGCGCGCCACAGGGCGCCTCGAGCTGAGCGAGCGCATGCGCCGAGACATGATCGCCGGACTGCGCGTGTGGCGCAGCGCCCCCGCGCGGGTCGGTGAAGTGATCGAACGCCGTCAAGGAGACGGCTTCGCGATCGAGCGACGCCGCGCACCCCTCGGAGTAATCGCCTTCGTGTTCGAAGGGCGTCCCAACGTGTTCGCGGACGCGGCCGGCGTGTTGCGCAATCGCAACGCGGCCGTCTTCCGCATCGGTGGTGATGCGCTCGGCACTGCGATCGCGATCGAAGAACACGCGCTGCGCCCGGCCTTGCTCGCCGCGGGGCTACCGGAGGGTGCGCTCGGCCTAGTGCGCAGCAAGGAGCACGCCGCGGCCCACGCGCTGTTCTCCGAGCGCGCAGTGCGCTTGGCTGTGGCGCGCGGCTCGGGGCGCACCGTGGCGCTGCTGGGTGCGATCGCCAAGCAGCACGGAATTCCCGCATCCTTGCACGGCACCGGTGGCGCGTGGATGTTCGTCGAACCGAGCGCAAGCGAGGAAGCCGTGTACAACGCAGTGCGCTTCAGCCTCGACCGCAAAGTGTGCAACACGCTCAACGTGCTGGTCTTGGCCCGCGCCGCGCTCGAAAAGCTCGGCCCCGTCGTGGAGAAAGCGCTGCGTGAAGTGAACGCTTGCGTCGCTGTAGTCCCCGGCTCCGAAGGCGTCGTCACTGCCGAACGCACGATCGCCGAGAGCGCGCTCGGTCGAGAGTGGGAGTGGGATCGCGTGCCGGAGCTTTCCTTCGTGATCGCGGATGATTTCGCGCACGCAGTGTCGCTCATCAACCAATACAGCCCCCGCTTCGTGGCCTCGATCTTGTCAGAGCGTCCCGGCGCGTTCGAAGCCTTCTACGCTGCGGTCGAAACACCGTACGTGAGCAACGCTTTCACCCGCTGGGTTGATGGGCAATGGGCCTGGCTTCGTCCCGAGCTCGGGCTGACCAATTGGGAAACCGGACGCCTCCTCGGGCGCAGCGGCTTCTTGTCAGGCGATGATCTGACCAGCGTGCGTGACGTCTTCATCGATCAAACCGGCCGCGCCCCGCAAAAGCGCTAACGAGCCCGGGACGAACTCAGCGCCCGACCCGCCAGGCCTCGGCGCCCGTCGCCGGCTCGTAGGCGCGGAGCGCGCCCCAGTTCACGGCCAATACGTATTTGCCGTTGAATTTGAAGAAATCGGGGCTGTCGCTGGACGTGTCGGGGATCGGGAATTCGTACGCTTGGTTGCCCGTGGCTTCGTCCAAGCCGATCAATAGTCCCTTGCTTCGCTCGGAGGGCTGCGCGGCCCAGAGCAAGATCTTGCCGCCGCCGACGGCGATCGCAGCACCGAAGGTGCAAGTCGCGTAAGGCAGCTCTTTGCTCCAGATCTGCTTGGCGCCCTCGGTCACCTTCACGGTGAGGATCTCGGTACCCGACGCGCGCACAGTCATCGAATACTTGCGTGCAGCGACGGTCAGTTCGGTGCCCTTGTCCGTCAATCCCATCAACCCCGGTTCGTCGTCACGGTAGCGGCGCGTGCTCGTCACCGGGCACGTCGTTGCGACACCGCTCGGCAGCTGCACGCCCTGCGTCGTGCCGTCGTCCGTGCGCAGCTGCACGCAGCCGTTCCCCACACCGTACGCGCTCACCTTGTCCCGCGCCATGATCGAGGTCTTGCCCCACGGGGCGCGCGCGGTGAAGAAATCGACCTGAAAATTACCTTCACCGACGAAAAAGCCGTGTGCGCCCAGGCAACCGAGCTGTGTGCCCTTGCCGAGCTGGGCCCCCGTGAACAGCACCTTCCCGTTGCTGCCGTCGACGACGGTCGGTTGATTGGGCTCGTTCTCGCCGGTCAATCCGGCGATGTCCTGCACGCCATCACCATTGGCGTCGATCAAGCAGCCGGGGTCGGAGGCGCTCCAACTCACGTTGCGAAGCGAAGACAGCCCAGTAGGCAAAGACGGCAGAGTTCCGCCGCCCACCTCGGTGAGCGCTTTCTGGAGTTGCGCCGAACGCACATTGCTCATCACGCGCGGAATCACGAAAGACGAGACCAGGACTACGGAGAAGATCACCCCACTCAACGCAAAGCGCACGCCAGAGGCGGGCTTGTGTTGCGTGCCGACCGGAACATGCGGGCGCGGATGGTAACCGGGTTGCCCATGCCCGTGACCGTAGTTGGGGGGGGGCGGGGGCGGCGCGGGCGCGGTGGCCGTGGTCCCACAGTAATTGCAGCGTACGGACCCACCCGCAGGAACCTCGAGGGGCGCGCCACAACGCTCACACTTCAACAGCATCGTGAGCCAAGATAGCGCGTTTTGGTTTGCGCTATAAGGAGCGCGCATGCGGTCCTTTCCAAGACGACGTTTTCTCGAACTGACGCTGGTTTCGGCGGGCGCCGCGCTCGGTCCGGTCGCGTGCAGCTCCGATGCAACCGCGGTTGACTTGGACAGCGCGCGCTTCTTTCCGCAGTCGGTGGCTTCGGGCGATCCGCGCCCCACGAGCGTCGTGCTTTGGACGCGAGTGGTCGACAGCGAGCGCGCGAACGCAGATCTGGAACTGAGCCTCGAGTTGGCGTTGGACGCTACCTTCACTCGGCGCGTGAGCCTCGACGGCGCGTCGAATCGCCCGCTCCGGGCGCTCGCGGCCTTCGACCATTGTGTGAAGACTCGTGTCGACGGCCTGACACCCGGCACCGAATATTTCTATCGCTTCAGCTACGCGCGTGACGGCGCGCACGTCACCACACGCATCGGCCGCACCAAGACTGCGCCGAGTGAAGACGCGGACGTGACCGTGCGCTTCGCCGTCGTGTCGTGCCAAGACTACGCCGGCAAGTATTTTCACGCCTACCGACAGCTCGCCACGCTGGAATTGGACCTCATCGTCCACCTAGGCGACTACGTGTACGAGACCACCGCCGATCCCGACTTTCAGATGGCAGACGCCGAGCGCCAAGTGACCTTCGGCAAGCCTGATGAAGCACTCAGTTTGGGCGGCGGCGCGGGCGCGTATCAAGCCGCACAGTCGTTGGACAATTACCGCGACCTGTATCGCCTGTACCGAACCGATCCCGATCTACAGGCGGTCCACGAGCAATTTCCAATGATCGCCATCCAAGACGATCACGAATTTTCCGATGATTGTCACGGCGATGTCGCGACCTATCAAGATGGGCGCACGGACGAGACCAGCACGGCACGGCGCCTCGCCGCGGATCAGGCCTGGTACGAATACATGCCCGTCGATCTGAGCTCCGCGCCCGCAAAGGATTGGGACGCGAGCCAGCCGTTTCCCGACGAGCTCAGGTACTACCGGAATTTCGTGTTCGGTCGACACCTGGAGTTGGTGATGACCGATCTGCGACGCTATCGGCCCGACCATTTGGTGCCCGAAGACGCCTTCCCCGGCACGGTGTTCCTGGCCCAGCGCGAGCTGTTGGACGTCTCCGACGGCTCATTGCCGGACGACGCCATCGCGTACGTCGACATCGATCGCTACGACGGTGGCAGCTACCAACGCGCGCTCGCTAACGGCGCCGACCGACTGGGCTTTCGCGCGAGCAGCATCAGCGGCCTGATCAGTGTGCCCTTCATCAATGACGCGCTCGAAACGCTGGCCATCACGCAGCCCGAGCCCATCGACCCCGAGGGCAGCGATCTTTCGCGAGGCTACGCCTACCATCAACTGCTCAAGAGCGAGGAGTTCTCGCGCGTCGGTTCACGCTACGTGATCGCTTTGCGGCCGTTCAACGCGCTCGCCAAAGCTCGCTTCCAAGCCAGCAAAGGCGCGAGCGAACGACTGATGGGCGCCGAGCAGCGCGCTTGGTTCTTGGACACGATGAAGGCCTCGACCCGCACGTTCAAAGTCTGGGGCAGCGAAGTCTGCCTGATGTCGCGGCACATCGACCTGACGCCGGTAACGATCGCGCCAGCCACGCTGCGCCAAAAGCTCAGCATTTCAGCCGAAGATTGGGACGGCTTCCCCAACGAACGCGCGGCGTTGCTGAGCGAACTCGCCAAGCTCGACAACGTCGTGATCGTTTCCGGCGATCTGCATTGTTTCTTCGCCGGAACTCCGTACGCCAATGACAACGCCGAGCAGCGCGTGATCGAGTTCGTCACTGGCAGCTTGACCTCGACCACTTGGCTCGACGGCTTGAGCGCGCTCGCCGAGAACAACCCGTCACTGCCTCCCGAAACCAAGTTCATCGCGGCGTCTATCCCGACGTTGTTGGTCGATCCGGATACACGACCCAATCCGCATTTGGCTTGGCAAAACTTGGCGGACAATGGCTTCGCCGTGTTCGCGGCCAATGCCGAACGCCTGAGCGCGAAATTACTCAGCCTGCCCTCTTCGGTGGTCTCCACTGCACCGGCCGAGCTGGGAGTGGATTTAGCCAGCCTGTTCAGCGAGCAGAATTTCGAAGTGGCCGCAGGTTCGGCGGACCTTTTTCGCGACCACGACGGCGTTCGCACCCGTTGGGACATCGCGAGGATGAGCTGGGTGGGTGTCGACTGAGTGGCATTTTTGCAGGCTCCGATACAAGCCATCGACACGCCGCGCGTTCGCCCTTATGACGGCTGCCGCCAATACCAATAAGGAGGACCTGTGAAGACTTCGTCATTCGCCGCAATTCTCGTGTTCGGAACCTTGGGCTTGCTCGTTGCGTGCGGAGGCGCGGCGACTGAGCCGCCCGCTACGCCGCCGGCACCGCCGCCCCCGCCCGCTGTTGAACCGGCCGCTGCCGCCGAGAAGCCCGAGCCGAAACCAGAAGCGGAAGCGGCCCCCAAGGCAGCCGAACCGCGCATGCTCCAGGTCAAGCTCGAACCGAAGAGCGGCTCCAAGCTCAGCGGAAGCGCGATGCTCATGGAGGTTGAAGGCGGCGTGAAAGTGACGCTGTCAGTGGAAGGTGTAGCGCCCGGCGGCGATCACGGCGCGCACATTCACGAAAAGGGCGACTGCAGCTCGCCCGACGGCAAGAGCGCCGGTGGCCATTTCAACCCGGGCGGCAACGATCACGCGCTGCCCACGACGCCCAAGCGCCATCTCGGCGACCTTGGCAATTTGACTATCGGCAAGGACGGCAAGGGTTCGCTCGAGATCACCATCCCGGGCGCAAACTTGAAGGCCGGAGATCCGAACTCGTTCGCCGGCAAAGCCGTGATCGTGCACGCCAAGAAAGACGACGGCGGCCAACCCGTGGGCAATGCGGGTGATCGCATTGGCTGCGGCGTGATTGGCAGCTGAGTCAAAGGCTCAATGAAAACGGCCGTGGGGGAGCTCGACTCCCCCACGCTGCTTTTCGGATGCTTCTCGCGCCCCTGTCAGGAACTGCGCTCGTCAAAACAGCGGACTGCGCTAGCATTTGCGAGGTTGCAGGTGAGCTTGCGCTCCCTGACCGAAGCATGCCCATGCCCAGAAACCGCTCATCCCGCGCGCTGCTATTCGCGCTAGCTGCCATGCCGAGCTTGGCCTGCTCGTCGTCGCACGATTCCAGCGCAGACCAAAACGCGATCACCGCCGGCGTTCTGCTCGAGGGTGACGCCACGACGGCGCAACTCAGCGCGGTCCTCAGTCGCAAGCCGCTCGATTGGGACTGGGCGGGTGGGCAGTTCGACACGCCCGACGATGAAGCAACGCTCGCGGCGGACACGCCCGCATCGTTCGGCTGGCACGCCGATCCGCCGGCTTTCGCCGGAGCTGACGGTGTAGTGACAACGTACTTGCTCGCGTTCAACGCGTCGGACAACAGCGACGTGCTGCGCGTGTTCACCACGCTGCCGGAATACACGCCTGACGAAACGGCGTGGTCGAAGCTCGTCGCCGCAAGCCAACCGATCACCTCGAGCATCACGACCTCGCACTTCATCGGTGCTGAGCTGCCGCAAGCCGGCGGTCCGTTCATCGGCCAAACGATCACGCTCACGATCGAATAACGCGTGCTCGCTCAAACGTGACGCACGCTCGGTTGCAGCGTGAGCGGCGTCTCAGCGCGCGTGGCGGGTGCTTCAGTGCACATTTTTTTCGTGCCCGCCGTCGGGCACTGCCCGGTCAACCGCCGAATATCCGTACGCAAATTGCGACTTTCTGGCGGAAATCCGGGGCAAACAAAAATCTAGTCGGGTGGTAAGCAGCTTGCTATTGTAGTGTCACTGCAACCCCCCGAGAATCCAGTCAGAGGAGCGAGCCTTGCCCATCGAAGTACCGAGCGTCCGAATTCTGATCGTCGATGATGACAAAGCGATCTGCGACTTCATGCAGTCGCTCCTCGAGAAGGACGGCTTCATCGTCAAAACCCTGAGCGACCCGACTCTCGTCGAAGACGAGGTTCGGCAGGGTGATTACCATGTGCTGATCCTCGACCTGATGATGCCGAAAATGGACGGCATCGAAGTGCTCAAGAAGATCCGCGCGGTCGACAGCGACATCGCGGTGGTGATCTTCACCGCGCACCCGAACCTCGACTCCGCCGTGGCGTCGATGAAGCTCGACGCGGTCGACTACATCAAGAAGCCGTTCAACGTGGACGAGTTCCGCGAAGTGCTCGCGCGCGTGATGAAGAAGAAGGGCCTGGCCCGCACGCCCGAGGAACAGCTGCACAAGATCATCGGCGACACGATCCGCACGATGCGCAAAGACAAGGAGCTCACGCTGAAGCAGATGAGCCGCCGCACTGGGCTCAGCATCTCGCTGCTGTCGCAGATCGAACGCGCCGAATCGAGCCCCTCGATCTCGAGCTTGTACAAGATCGCGATCGCGCTCGATTCGAAGATCCAGGACCTGTTCGGGAACAACTGAGCGGCAGCGCCAGGTGAGTGCCTTCCGCGACGAAGGCACTCACGACGCTCGTGCGCTCAACCGCGACGAGTCACGGAGCCGTCGCTACTTGACGGGCGGCTCCTCGATGATCGTGCCGCAGTTGGTGAACGCTAGATTGGTGTCCACGCGGAAGTTCGACGCGTCGGTGTGTCGCTCGGCGTGGAACAGATCCAAATCATAGGTTTGACCAATCTTGATGCCGAGCTTCGCGGCGTCTTTGTCTAGGTAGACCGTGTCGGAGGTCTGAGGGTGCAGGCCGCCCAAGTCGATCGCCAACTTGTGGTTGATGAACACCCAGAGGTCGTCGTCACCCGTGAACGAGAAGGTTTCCCCACCCATGTAGTTGAACTGGGTGTGGACCTCGGTCGTGAACCCGAAGTTGTGATTTTGCTTCTTACAGGTCGCGCCGTCCTCAGTGCAGGTGTTGCCCCAGCCTTTGCCGTCGAGCGGAAAAAAGGCTTTGCTTTGGAAGGTGAGCACGCCGTTGTTTGGCTCGAACGAGAAGTAGGTGACGTACGGCTTGTTGACGTTAGCCGTGGCGCGATACCACTGATCGAAGTCCATCTTGCTGGTCGTCTGGGTGCCGTTGACGTTGTCGCTGATCGGCCCAGTGCCGTTGTAGACCGGCTTCTGATCGTCACCGAGGGTATCCTTGACGATGCCCTTGGACGCGCTCTTGCCGGCGTAGGCTTCGAAATCCGGGTGGCCTCCGGGTTCGTTCTTGCCCTTGAAGTCACGGACCACACCCAAGATCACCGTGCCGCAGGTCGAAACAGATCCGCCGGAGGAGCCGCTCGAACCCGCGGTACCGGACGTGCCGCCCGCACCCTCAACCGCCGGACCGAGCTTGAAACCGCCGATGTCGGCCCGGATGTAGTCGGCCGGGAGCATGTATGGGCCTGCACCGCCCGTCACCGGGCTCGGGCCAGTGCCGGCTCCGCCGGTGCTCATGCCACCGTTGCCGATAGGATCGAAGATCATCCCACCAGCGGTGCCCGGTGAAGCTCCAGTCGAACTCCCGGCGCCGCTCACTTTCGAATCAGGGTCGCTGCCACAACCAGGCAGAACGAACAACACCGGAAGCGCGAGACAGCTGACGAGCAAGGTAGAGCATACCGTGCGGGCAGAACGGCTCGACTGCTTCGAAGGGATCGATTCAGGCATTGATCTAAAGTCTCCGGAAGAACTCTGGGTTGACTCGTAAATGTCGCGTCGCTCGAGAACCGATCGCGAACATCCCACGCGTCATGTCACGAACGCCACAATCCTAGCCGAATAATGCCGAATGCGCCGTTCAGTACGTGCGCGAACGGCGAATCCGTACGTGCGCTAAAGCGCAATCGGATGTTTCCAGTCAAGCGCGCAGCCACGAAAGTGTGCGTGAATCCGCCTACAGACTACGCGCACCTAGCACTGCGGACCGCGACACACTCGCACGCATCCGCGTGAACGTTCGGCATCGTTACATTGCGTGCGAGATCAACGAAGCGCGCGGCCCGGGCAACGGCGCTGCCGGGGGCGCCGCTGCTGGCGGCAGCGCCGCGGGTGCTGGCGTTGACGGCGGCGCTGCAGCGGGCGGCGCGATGGTCGGCGGTGTCGTCACTGGCATCAGAGGAGGCGCGGTCAGTCGCTGTTCGAGGCCGTCGTTGTAGATGTTTACCGCGTCATAAATGTGCGGCTGGCCGCAGAGAATCAGCACGCTGCCCGCAAGCACTGCCACCGCGCCGCCAACCAAGAGCGCGGTGCCTGCCGCATCGGCGTGAGGTTCCGGACTCGTGTCGTTCTTTGCCAACACGACGGTGCCGCCAATCATCGTTCCCAATCCCACCAAATCCAAAACAAAGCCACCGAGCACGAGGTTGCGACCGACCGTCGCTTGGTGCTCCGCCTCCGCGTTGCCCTCCACGGCCTCCGCCAAGCCGCTGCCGAACGCGGGCCCACCGAAGTGTTCGCCGTTCTTCACGAAGGTCGGTTGTCCGCCCTCGACTACGGTCACGATTCGCGGGCTTCGCGCCGGCTCGTAACTCGACGAACACCCCTGAGAAAAAGCCAAACCCAAAAGAATGATCGACCCTCGACGCATGACACGAACCTCCTAGGGCTGACGTTACTTCAGTGCGTCACCCCGCAACACCCCGCCGACTGGGACGCCACGCGGGGCCACGCCGGCGCTTTGCAGCACAGGCGGGCAGTAGGCCTGGTTCGCCGAATGAAGAAGCGCCGCGGGCCTTGCGCGGCCGCGACGGGTGCTTACTTTGACGCTTGTCACTGGAGCCCCTCCTAACTCCAGTGAGCCCCCTATTCGTTGCGTGTTGGTCTGTTGCGACCCAAACGCCCCCGATGCCGCGGTTGTCCCCTCCCCGCGATGCCGTCGGGGGCGTTTTCCTTTTTGTGCAAATGAATCCTTAACGGCAATTCGGACTAAGGGCCCGCAAATGGCTAAGTCGATGATCGCGGCCGAGGCGCCCGACTGGCTAGGCGCGACGAAGGAGCATACTCGTTAGCGTGTAACTGAGGAGCAACGAAGCCAGGCGGATGCATCGGCCGTGAAAGCGATCGACTTAGCCATTCGAGGACCCTAACCTCGCCGGGTGAACTGGATTCGAAGGCGGGGCCGCGGCGTTGCGTCACTGTGCTGCGTGTTGGGAGTCGGCTGTAGCAGCGTGGAAGAGCTGCCAAAGAGATTGTGCATCCCAACGGTCGATTGCTCGGCCATCGATACCATCAAGACACCGGCAAACTGCACGACGTGCCAGACCTGCAAGGACAACTGGGGGAGCTGTGACCCACAAGGCTTAGTCTGCAAGCGCGGCTCCCTCGACCTGGATCCTGACGCCCCTGGCTGCGAGACCCTGCCAAGCGACGCGCACGGACAGTGGGTGCTGCACTCGACCGACGATCCAGCGGGCTTTTTCACCTTCAACGGCACACGCCTCGCGGTGTCGATGAACGTATCCGCGCTCGCTGTCGACAAAGAAGATTCGAGCTGCGTTGCGTCGTTCACGGTCAGCTGCGCCTACACACTGCGGTCGATGCAGCTCGAGATCTCCGACTTCATGATACCAGAGGGCTCTTGGAACGGGGGCGTCGCGACCGTCGCAGGTCCCGTCGGAGCCGTCGACGACGGAGGCGGCTTGGGCGTCGTCACACCGATGCTCTTCGCTTTCGACGTGCGCGAGGATTCGAAGCGCCGAGTGGCGCTCAGCCCAGCCGTCGGCAACATCGGCGTCGTTCTGCGCGACCCCCACTCGGGGTCCCTGATACTCAACGTGAGCTCGATCGACTTCGGGGGTTACAAGCTCACGGACCTCTTCCTCGACAGCAACCTGTCGGACGAATGAGCGTACCGCGGGCGGTCATTTGAAGTCCCCAGCGAGCTCGTTCAGATACATCTCGAGGTTGGTGTAGCCGACCTTCGACAAGTTCGTCTTGTTGCCATCCGACGCATCCGACGCATTCAAACCATGGGCCTTTTCCCAGGCGTCGGAGATGCCGTCGTGATCCGTGTCCCAGTTCGCAGCGCGCGTCACGGACGGATAATCCTCGTAGCCACCGACGTCATCCTCGGTGTCCGGTAGACCCGGGAGCCCGGTCTTGCTGCCCTTGTAGTGAGTGGTGCCGTCGCGCGTCTCTTGGATGACGCGCTTGTCGTGGTCGTCCAGAATCGGCACGTTGGCGCCAACATTCGCGAGCACGTTCGTGTAGGCAGCGCCAGCCGTCTGAGTCGTGACGTTGGCAGTGAAGAACGGTTTCATCAGCCACGGGTCGTAGTCACGCGCCTTGCCGGTTGCTTCTCGGCCTTTGTCCTGGCTCGCTTCGTCGAAGTGGCCCGGCATGACATTGCCAGCAAAGTAGTAATACTGACCACCTTCGAAGCCGTCATTCTGAGCGTTCAGCGCGTAGAAGAAGGTCGAGGCCGGCCCGGGCTTGTAGTAGTTGTTGACGAAGTTGACCTGATGCGCGCCGCCATCGGTCGTGCGGTACTGCCAGTTGTAAACGACGTTGTTGCGAATATCGATGCCGCCGTCATACGTCAGCGTTCCGTGCACGAGCCCGCCCGCCAAGCTCCAATTGCGACCCGCGCAGTGCGCCAGCAGATTGTGGTGGAAGCTGCCCACGTTACCGGAAATGCTCGCAGCAAAGCCGTGCGGCTGCGTGCCGGTGTGGTCGGGCGTGCTGTCGTCGTAGTGGTAAGAGTCATTCAAACACTCTGAAATCAGCGTGCGCTGCAGCGTGATGTTGTGCGCGCTCCGCGAGCTAAATGCTTCATCGATGGTCCAACTGATCGAGCAATGGTCGTAGATGGTGTTGTCCGCGGACGCCATGCCCATGCCGTCCATTGCAGTCTTCGAGTAGCCGCCGACGCGAAGGCGCACGAAGCGCATGATCACGTCCGCGCCACCGGTCATGCCGAAGGCAAAGTTCTTGATCGCGATGCCCTTCCCCGGAGCCGTTTGCCCCGCGACGGTCACCGTGCCGTTGTTGCCGCTGCCAGTGATCACCAGCTTGGATTTGAGCGCAATGATGCCACTCACGTTGAACACGATCGTGCGCGCGCCCGTCGCTTCGACCGCGGCCCGCAAACTTCCGGCACCCGAGTCGTTCAGGTTCGTCACCTCGACTACGCGACCGCCTCGGCCGCCCTTGGCGTTGCGCCCGTAACCCTCGGCAGTTGGAAATGCCTTCAGCTCGGTTTCTTTGGCGTCGAGCAGGCCGCCTGCGCCAGCCGA
The DNA here is from genome assembly GCA_035634635.1 of Polyangiaceae bacterium. Taxonomy (GTDB): domain Bacteria; phylum Myxococcota_A; class Polyangia; order Polyangiales; family Polyangiaceae; genus PMG-095. Next base: position 50,850 of record DASQCO010000061.1, on the reverse strand, counting down.
GCTCGGCGCGCCCGCGGTTGAACCCGATCCGCCACCTCCAGCCGAAGCTCCACCGCTGCCAGACGCGCCGCCCTTTGCTGCGCCGCCGCCACTCGAGACGCCAGCCGCACCCGCGGCTGCGGTCGCTGACCCGCCCTCTCCTGAAGTTCCCGTCGCGGTCGGAGCGCCACCGATGCCGCCATTCGCGGAGCCGCCGTTGGCCGCGCCCGCGCCCGAGCCTGAGGCCCCAGAGCGCCCGGCGGCTGAGCCCGTCGCGCTCGAACCTCCGCTTGCTTCAGTTCCGTCCGCGGTTCCGCCCCCCGACGAGCCGCAGGCAGCCAGCAAGAGAGCGATCGAACCGCACTTTAGCGTTTGCAAGAATCGGGACCGACGATTGCGCATCGGTGAGCAGGTCGCCCGCGCCGGCGAGAGTGGTTCACAAAAAACCTGACTCGTTCGAGCTTGGGTTTCCCAGCACGTCGCAGACGGCCGAGTGAGAAATCAGCAGGTTCCGGCAGCGCACTCCTGACGCTTTTCTTGCGAAGCTCGCCCACCCCGCGACCGAATTTGTCCGCGTGCATGCTAGAATCCGGGAGCGTTCGCCATGGCAGACCCAGCTACTGAAGTCACTCGCCCGCTGCGCCGCGTCGAATACGACCAACTCGTCGCGCTCGGCTTGTTCGAGAACGAGCGCATCGAGCTGCTCGAGGGCGAGCTGGTCGTCATGAGCCCGATTGGCGCACCGCACAATGTCGCTGTGCAAAGCTTGAATGAGCTGCTGGTGTTGGCGCTACGCGGGCGCGCCTGGGTGCGGCCGCAAATGTCGTTCGCCGCCCATGAGCTCTCCGAACCCGAGCCTGATTTGGCAATTGTTCCCCGCGCCGACTAACACGCCGAGCAACCCCATCAAGCATTGACGGTGATCGAGGCAGCGGAGTCCTCCCTCGCCTATGACCGCGGCCGCAAGCTGCGTGTTTACGCGAACTGCGGCGTCCCTGAATACTGGGTCGTCAACATTCGTGAGCGCTGCGTCGAGGTGTACCGCGATCCTCAACCGAACAGCTATGCGCGCTGCGATCGCTATGTGCCGGGCGAGTCCATTCGGCTCGCATCGTTCACTGACGTCGTGCTCGCCGTCTCGGATTTCCTTCGCTAGGGGCCCGCGAATGGCTAAGGGCCCGCGAATGGCTAAGTCGGTCGATGAGCGCGGGCGAGGCGCCCGGCTGGCTAGGCGCGACGAAGGCGCATACGTGCTGGTATGTAGCTGAGGAGCAACGACGCCAGCCGGGATGCATCGATCGTTTTGGGCGCGGAAGTAGCGGGGCTTCAACGGTTCCGTCAACCGAGTCTCGGCGCGTTGACGCCGGACATTCAGTTTTTCGACGCGCCCGCGTCTTTCACCTGTAGACCGCAACCACCCGCTTTGCAGTTCTCTGCGAGCTGCTGCGCGGGAAATGGCAGGCTGACGTGCACGGCGGAGGCGTATGCCGCCACCTCGGCGCACGCCGGAAGCGAAATTGTAACTGCGTGCGTCGAAACATTCGTGGCCTCGCCGACGACGCAGACGTGGCCTGATCGCGGCGAAACGTTGGTGAACAGGAGTTGACCCGTCGCATTCTCGACGCTCAACGAGGTCAGCCCATTGCCGATCGACTCGAACGGAATGCGCAGATTCCTGTCGGAGACGGACTTCTCCAGCGCTTCGAACTTCAGTTCCGCCGCCCGAGTTGCCTCCGTGATGCGGGCGAGCGTCTCAGCCTCGGTCTTTCTTTCCTTCGCCAATCCAATCGGAACCAACACAATCGTAACGGCGAGGGCGATCCACAAGACCAGGCGACCGAACTTCTCCGCACGCTCGATGTTGATCGTCGCGACGTCGGCCCGAGGACGCTGGCTAACTGGTGCGCGCGGAAGGGCTGCCTCGCTCGGCGGCATGGTCGAATTGTTGCCACGCAGCGCGCCAATCTCCGCGACTTCGTCGAAGGGCCGCCAATTGTCGATTGGATCATTCGCGCTTCGTAGCCGGCACGAGCTGTCAATCTCGCCCAGTGCGACCATCTCCCGCAACGCATCCTTGGCAAAAGGACCGCGTACCTTGCCGTTCCGAGCGACGTACCAACCCATCTTTTCCGGCCTAGACGTTTTCCGGCGAATTGCATAGTCCAATCGCGGTGCAACCTTGGGCAGATGAGAACCGCCGCTCACGACGCTACGGAACGGCGCTCAGATTGTCGGGGCATCGCGGCGTAGCCCAGGACGTCCAGTTCGGATGCGACGCCCCCCGACGCCGAAGGCTGGGGGCGGCTGGGATGCTCTCTGTGACCATTAAAAAAATCAGAACACACGCGCATCCCTCGTTTGGGTAACTTTTCGCGCGCACCTGAGCGTGAGCGCAATCCGTTCCAGCGAACCCGTTCCTTGACTCTGCGAACGTTTCGCCTACTCTTTCCTGGGCATTGGGCGGATCGAAACGGGTCGGCATCAACTAGACGGCGGACAGCAAAGCTAGGAGTGATCAGCTGGCAGGTTTGTGGGAATTAGGCCGGAACGTTAGTGCTCAAAGCGGCGGGTGACGATTCGGACTCGAACGAGTCAGGGCTCGTTCCGCGAATGAGATGGCGGATAGCGTTGGTTGGTTCGGAGGGAACGGGGAGGCAAAGACGTGCAGGTCGAAAATTCGGGACATCACTCAAGCGGGTTATGGGCGGTAGGCTTGCTGGCGCTCGTGGGCGCGGCTTGGGGGTGTTCGGACAAGCCTGACGCGAGCAGCGCACCGCCGGTCCAGAACGCAACGCAACCAGCAGGCGGAGCGCCGTCGACGGCGGAGCCAGCGTCAACGCATTGGTCGTTCGCCGTTCCGACGCGACCCAGCGAGCCGCAGGTCAAGAACGCCAATTGGGCGAAAAATCCATTGGATCGCTTCGTGCTGCAGAAGCTGGAAGCTTTGGGGCTGGAGCCGGCTCCTGAGGAAGCGCCGGGCAGACTGTTGCGGCGCCTCGCGCTCGACCTCACCGGGCTACCACCGACCCCCGAAGACGTGCAGGCGTTCAGCGCGGACCCGTCGGACACGGCCTATCGCAAGTTGGTGGATCGCATGTTGGGCGATCCAGCGTACGGAGAGCAACGCGCCCGCTATTGGCTGGATGTGGCGCGCTACGCGGATACCGAGGGCTACTTCGTCGACAATTATCGGAGCATTTGGCCGTACCGCGAGTACGTGATCCGGTCGTTCGCGTCGAACAAACCGTTCGATTCGTTCACGACCGAGCAACTCGCCGGCGACCTGTTGCCCAACGCGAGTATCGAACAGCGCACCGCGACCGGCTTCATTCGCAGTGCCCTGAGCACGGACGAGCCGGGTGTGGTGGAGGATGAGTACGCGGCCATGTACGCGAAAGACCGCGTAGATACCTTGGCCGGGGCATGGCTCGGGCTGACCATCGGCTGCGCAGGGTGCCACAACCACAAGTACGATCCGATCACGCAAAAGGACTTTTACGCGCTGGCAGCGTTCTTTCGGAATACGACCCAGCCCGTCATGGACGGGAATCACTCCGACCCGATACCCAGCCTGTTAGTGCCGCCGTCACAAACCCCCACGCTGATCACGGAGGAACGGGCCGGAACGCCGTTCGCGTTCGTGCTCGATCGGGGGCGCTACGACTCGCCAGGAGAGCGCGTGGACGCGGCCGTGCCCGCGAGTCTGCCCCAACTGCGCAGTGGTGAACCGCGCAATCGCTTGGGACTCGCGCATTGGCTCACTTCGCCCGAGCAGCCGCTCACCGCGCGCGTGGCCGTGAATCGGTTCTGGGCCGAACTCTTTGGAGTCGGGATTGTTCGCTCGGCGAATGATTTTGGACGCATGGGGGATGCACCGACTCACCCCGAGTTGCTCGATTGGCTGGCCGTGGAGTTCCGTGAGTCGCATTGGAACGTGAAGAGCTTGTTTCGGCTGATGGTGACATCCGCCACCTATCGACAAGCGGCGAACGTCACCCCCGAAAAGCTCCAGCTCGATGCCGACAATCGACTGCTTTCTCGCGGCCCACGCTTCCGCATGGACGCAGAAATGGTGCGCGATCTCGCGCTCGCCGCGAGCGGGCTCTTGGTCAAGACCGTCGGCGGGCCAAGTGTGAAGCCCTATCAGCCGCCGAACATCTGGGACGTGGTTAGCCATCCGTGGAGCAATACGAAGGACTACGTGCAGGACAGCGGGGACGCCTTGTATCGGCGCAGCATGTACTCTTTCTGGAAGCGGCAGGCGCCGCCGCCGGCGCTCGAGCTATTCAACGCGCCCACTCGTGAGCAGTCCGTCGTGCAACGCGAACGCACGAATACTCCCTTGCAGGCCCTCGTCACCCTGAACGACGTCCAGTTCATCGAAGCGGCGCGCGTGCTTGCAACGCACGCCCTCGAGCAAGAGTCATCGACCAGCGCGCGCCTGGACTATCTCTCGCTTCGCGTACTCTCGCGCCCCCTGAACAGTGACGAGAGGGACGTATTCAACGAGCTCGTCACGGCGGAGCTCGACAACTACGCCGGCGATCTCGCTGCCGTCGACGCGGTCGTGCACGCCGGTGAGAGCCCACCGTCCTCGAGCGTCGACGCGCACGAACTCGCTGCTTGGACCTTGGTTGCGAACACCATATTGAACCTCGATGAGGCACTGACCAAATGAACGACCGCAAAACGTCGAGCGAGGGACGCAGAGACATCCTTCGCGCAGGTCTGGCAGGGTTGGGACTCTCGGCAGTGGGTTCGACTGGGCTATCCCTGCTGTCGAGGACTGCGGGGGCCGCCACTCAGCGAGCGCCCGGGGTCGATTTTGCGCCCAAAGCGCGCCGCGCCATCTGGCTATTCATGAGCGGCGGCCCCTCCCAGGTCGACCTCTTCGACTACAAGCCCGGGCTCGTCGAGCTCTTCAATCAGGAACTGCCCGACTCAGTGCGCAACGGGCAGCGTTTGACCGGCATGACCGCGGGGCAAACCCGCTTGGCCATCGCGCCCACTCGCTTCGCCTTTCAGCAATGTGGGCAGTCCGGAGCCTGGGTAAGCGAGCTGCTGCCGTACACCCAGCGCATCGTGGACGACATCGCCATCATCAAAACGATGTCGACAGAATCGATCAATCACGATCTGGCGATGTCGAACATCAACACTGGCTCGCAGCTCGCCGGAAAGCCCTCGCTCGGCGCCTGGCTCTCTTACGGACTCGGGCGGCTGCAGGATGACGTGCCCCCGTTCACGGTGATGACGTCGAATTTCTCCAGCAAGGCGGGCGGTCAGGCTCTGTTCGCACGCCTTTGGGGCAGCGCATTTCTGCCCGCGAGCAACGCGGGGGTGCCGATGCGCGGAGTCGGCGATCCGGTGTTGTATCTGCCGAACCCCGCGGGCGTCTCCCCCAAATCGCGCCGCGCGATGCTGGACGCTCTCGGCAAGCTGAATGCCATGTCGGCGAGCAGCATCGGCGATCCGATGATCAATGAACGGACGGAGCAGTACGAGCTCGCCTACCGCATGCAGAGCTCCATGCCCAGCCTCACGGACTTGAACGGAGAAAGCGACGCGACCCTGGCCCTGTACGGCGACGACGTGCGCACTCCCGGCACCTTTGCGGCCAACTGCATCGCGGCCCGGCGCATGCTCGAAAAGGGCGTCCGCTTCGTGCAGATCTATCACCGAGGTTGGGACGCCCACCAAGACACGCCGGGTAACCACACGGTTCAGTGTAAAGACATGGATCAAGGCTGCTACGGCCTCATCACTGACCTCAAACAGCGCGGCTTGCTCGACGACACGCTCGTAATCTGGGGCGGCGAATTCGGGCGCACCGTGTACAGTCAGGGCGATCCCACGCGTGACAGCTACGGACGCGACCACCACCCGCGCTGCTACTCGATGTGGCTCGCTGGAGGCGGCGTGCGCCCCGGCATCGTGCACGGCGAAACGGATGACTTCAGCTACAACGTCGTCAAGGACGAGGTCCCGCTGCGCAACCTGCACGCGACCATCTTGCATCTCTTCGGGCTAGACCCCGAGAAACTCTTGTTCATGAACGCTGGGTTGCCCGAGAAGCTGACGGGCACCGGGCCCGCTGCGGTGCCCGTCAATGAGCTGATCGCGTAACCAGGGGCTCTGCTTCTAATCTCTCGCCGACGACACGAACTCTTCCACGAAGGGTGAAGCCGGGCGTGTCGCGAGTTCTGACCACGATCCCTGTTGAGTGATCTTGCCTGCTTCGAGCACGACGATGCGCGTCGCGATGACGCGTGCGTCTGCTGGGTCGTGGGTCACGATGACCGTTGGAATCGTGAGGTGACCAAGGGTTTCTCGCAGGAAATTCCGTACGGAGCGTCGCGTATGCACGTCCAGGGCTGCCAAGGGTTCATCGAGTAACAGTCCGCGCGGATCGACGGAGAGCGCTCGTGCCAACGCCACTCGTTGCTTCTCGCCACCGGAGAGTGTTTGCGGGAATCGATCTGCGAGCTCTGCGACGCCCAGGCGTTCCAGTGCTGCGTTGATCGCCGTTGGCGCGGGCGCGCGGCCGACCGCGCTGCTGGCCATGGCGAACGCGACGTTATCGCTGACGCTCAGGTGTGGAAAAAGGGCGTAATCTTGCGGCACGTAGGCCAGGCGTCGCGCTGCGAGCGGAACGTGTGTCCCGGTTTCCGTATCGACGAGTACCTGGTCACCCACCTGGATCCGGCCGCGCTCGATGGGCACGATGCCGAGTAGCGCCGCAAGCAGCGATGTTTTGCCGGCCCCATTGGGCCCCACGAGCGCCAACGTGTCGCCGGCAGAGTCGAGCTCGATATCGAGCTCGAGGCGACCTCGCTTGGCGTAAAACCTTGCCCTCAGGTTGGAGCCGCCGCTCATGGTGGGGCTTCCCACGATGCTCGTGAGCCGCGCAGGGTCGCGCGCACGAACACCAACAAAGTCAGCGCGACAATCACGAGCCCAATGGACAGCGCTTGCGCCGCGCGCAGATCTGTCTCGAGCGCGGTGTAGATAGCCAAAGGCAGCGTTTGGGTTCTGCCTTCGAGGTTGCCCGCAAACATCAGGGTAGCGCCGAACTCCCCCAGCGCGCGCGCCCAACTCATGGCGGCGCCAGCGACGATTCCAGGCATCGCGAGCGGGACCGCGATCCGAAAAAATACCCGCAACGGCGACGCGCCGAAGGTCTGCGCCACCAGCACGAGCTGCGAATCGACGCGACGAAACGCGCTCGTCGCCGCCTGAACGAAGAACGGCGCGGACACGAATAGTTCGGCAAGCACCACGGCGCTGGTCGTGAAGGTGATCGAACAGCCGTCGGGGCAGAGCGCGCTCGTAATCAGCCCTCGGCGCCCGAACGCGAGCAGCAGCGCGATACCGGCCACTGCTGGGGGAATGACGATGGGCACTTGAAGCAGCGTCTCGAGCAGCCCAAAGAAGCGACCGCGGGCAGTAGCCAATATCCACGCAAGCGGCGTCCCCAGCAGCACGGCGATCGCGGTCGAGATGCTGGTCGTGAGCACGCTCAAGCGCAGCGCTGGCCAGACCAAAGGATGCTGCAAGCCGCTCGACAAGTCAGCGATGGTCGCCGTCGCGAAGAGCGCGATGACCGGCAGCGCCAGAAAGGCCGCCAAGATCGCCCCGAGCACGACAAGAACGGAGCGCTGCACGCGAACGGACACGGTTAGTTCGGTGATATTGGCGGCAAAAAGCCCGCGCGCGCAAGCGCGGCCTGACCCGCGGCCGACCGCACGTACGTGACCCACTCACGACCCACGCTCGGGTGCGGCGCTTTGACGGCCACGGCAATGGGGTACTCGGCGATGACATTGATGTCTGCTGCGATCGGGACGACCGCCAAGTCCGGCGTCGTCTGCGCGTCGGTGCGATAAACAATGCCGGCCTGCGCTTCCCCCAGCTTCACCTTGGTCAGCACCTGACGCACGTTGAGCTCGCGCGACACGACGTGCGCTTCGACCTTCGAGCGAAAGCCCGCGCCCAAGCTGGGCGCCGCACGGTCGAGGATTTGCAGCGTGTAGCGACCGATTGGCACTTCAGGGCTACCGATCACGAGCCGCTGCGTGTTCGCCAGATCGGCAAGAGCGTGAACGCTGCTCGCCGCTTCACGAGAGACCACGATCACCGGCTCGTTCCTGGCGAACGTGGCTGGCTCGGCGAGCTGACCTGCGCGAACGAGCTCTTGCATGTGACGCTGATCCGCCGACGCGAAGACGTCCACGGCTGCTCCCTGCTCCACCTGAGTGCGGAGCTCTTGGGTGCCCGCAAAGTTGAACGTGATTTGCAAGCCCGCATGCGTGCGCTTGAAGTCCTCGCCCATCGCGGTGAACGATTCGCGCAGGGAGGCCGCCGCAAACACGACGAGTGTTTCAGCTTTCGCCGCCATTGCGGCTGGCGCGGGGGCCTCCGTCTTCTTGCAAGCGGTCGCGAAGACGAGCAGGGCGAGGAGAAGTACACGTAGAGCGAACGCCGCGCGGAAACGATTGGCCAGGAGGAAACGCGGTGTGGGGGTCATGGGTCGGCGCGCGGGAAGATACACTACCTCGTAGCGCGGCCGCGCCCTGGCTGTTCGCTACTGGCCAAGCAAGCCAACGGCGCGCAGCGTGAACATCGCTCCGACGCGCGGCGCGTGATACGGGGCGCCCAAGCCCTCGACCTCAAAGTCGTGATGCACGAGTTGGCCGAGCGCTATCGCGCTCAGCTCCCAGCCCAAGGTCCCGGACAAGTCGGCAACGGAAAGCTCGAGGGGCACAGCCAGCCAGCCGCGCTTCGCCTGCTCGTTGCTAGTAAAGCCCGCAGCGCGCGCGTTCACCGCGCCAACGAATAGTCCGGAGCACACGTCGAACTCCACGCGACGCGCGCGCGCGAAGGAGAGGCAAGCGCGCGCCGTCCCTGCGAGCAGCGACTCGTCGACGTGCCCTGGTTCGAGCACCAAGGATTGTGTCGGAACCCACAGCGCCCCCAAACCCGCGCGAAAGCCGCCGAAGCTCAGCCCCATTTCTGCGACGAGCGCCGGCGAAATCGGGCGAAGCACCGCCACGAGCCCCGCCGCGCCGAGCGACAGCGTGCCGCGGAGTGGCTCGCGCGGCCGAGGTGCGGCCTGGAGCGGCGCTTCGACTCGAGGCGCGCTCACCGGGGGCGTCGCTACGGGCACAGGCGGCTTAGGCTCTGGCTCGGCCTTCGTAGCGCTGTCCTCGTCGGAATCGAAGAGCAGCGCGAGCGTCACCGCGGTGGCTTGAGCGAGCGACGCGCAAGTCGGGCCGCGCCCGGTGAGCACGCGTTGCCCCTCGCCGTTCGGGCCGCTGCGAATGCTGGCGCTAAAAGTGTCCGCGTCGCGGCTGAAAGTGACTTCGTAGTGGTTGTTTTTGGGGGTATCCGCTCGACCGCGAATTCGGGCAATGCGTTCACCGAGGTTCGCTGCGTCGGCGCAGTCCTCGGCACCCGGGGCACGCTCGACGCGCAGCGCATCCAGCGCTTGGGCATGCGCGCTGCCGTGGAGCAGCGCGAGGCCGACACTCACGAGACAGACCGGTAGGAGCCCGCGCATCAAGAACTTCGCGGCTCATTGCCTACGACTCTGCCTCGATTGTCAACCAAGGCCCACACAATCCCACCCGCCCCCCCGGCGAAGGATTTTGTGATCCTGAAGCACCCCCTGCGTCCACTCAGCTCCAAAGTGGTATCTTTTCATGACTTGGCCCTGGTTCCGGAGCGCGGCCTCGAGCGTGGCGCGGCAAACGCCACCAGCGCGAGCCCAGCGCAGGCGACCGTCATGAGCACTTCGCCCCCCGACTTCCGCGCCATCTACGACGCGCATTTCGATTTCGTGTGGCGGTCATTGCGGCGGCTGGGCGTGCGTGAACCGGACGCTTTGGATCTGACGCAAAAGGTCTTCCTCACCGCGCACGTCAAGTTGCCCGAGTTCGAAGGTCGCTCCCAGATCTCGACCTGGTTGTTCGGCATCGCGCAGCGCGTCGCCAGCGACTACCGCCGCTCAGCCCTCATCCGCCGCGAAATCTCCACAGACCACGCGGAGCTCGACGCGGTCCCCTCCTCGCCCGCCGAGTTCTCCGCCGACAGCGAGGAACGCCAGCGCGCCCGCGCCGCGGAGGCCATCCTGAATACGCTACCCGAAGCCCAGCGTACGGTGTTCGTGCTGTTCGAGCTGGAGGAGATGTCTGGCCAAGACATCGCCGCCCTGCTCGACGTCTCCCTCGGCACCGTCAAATCGCGCCTGCGCTTGGCGCGCGACACGTTCCGACGTGAAGTGAAACGCTTAGCGGCGCAGCGTGCCGGCGCACGCAAGGAAGCAGTCTAATGACCGACCCTCATCGGCTCTTGAGTAACCTGAGTGACGCGGACGATCTCGAGCGTGAACTACTCGCGAGCATTCGTCAGGTGGCTCCTCCTGCAGGCGCCAAGAACGAAGCGTGGCAGAAACTTTCTGTGCAGGTCGCTGCGGTGGGGTTGGTTTCGGTGGCTGGCGTGCAAGGCACGACTGCGGCGTCGCTGGCGAGCAGTGCGGCGGCTCCGACGGCCGCGACCGGTGCGGCGAGTAGCGTAGCGACCGGCGCGGCAAAGGGGCTCCTGGGCAAGATCTTGCTCGGAGTTGCCGTGGCGGGCACTGGCTCCGCGCTCTGGGTTCATTCGCAACGCGAGCAGCCCGTGGCCCACGTCGCCGCGAGCGCCGTCATCGTCGCAATGCCGCCACCGCAAGTCACGGCCGCACCCGTCGAACCATCGAGCGAAACGGCGCCGACCGTGACTGCACCCAGCGCGGCAGCCACGCCCGTCGAGATCCCGCTCAAGCCAAGCAACGAAGCCTCGCGTGAAGATCGCCTGAGCGCCGAGAGCAAGCTGCTCACTCGCGCGCGCGCCGAACTGCGGCGCGGCAACGCCGCCAGCGCGCAGCAAATCCTCGAGCAAATGCGGGTAAAGTTCCCGAACGCCGTCTTGGGCCAAGAGCGCGAAGTGTTGAACATCGAAGTGCTCGCGGCCCGTGGCAACGGCGACGCGGCCCGCCGCCGAGCGCGCGCGTTCATCGCCGCGTACCCCAAGAGCCCGCACAGCGCGCAGCTGGCTCGTTTCGCGGATGCCCCGTGAGCATCTCGAGCGGCGCTGCTCTCACCGGCCTGCTCGCTGGCTGCCTGATGTTCACGGGCTGCGAAGCCCAGGTCACGACGATCGGATCGTGGAAAGACGAAGGGCATTACCTCGAGGCAGAGAGCGGCGCTCTCTCGGACGGCTTTGCCGTTTCGAACGACAGCGGCGCTTCCGCCGGGCAAATCTTGGTCGCGCCCAGCGTGAAGTCCGACAACGCTCCCGGCGACGCACGCGCCACGTATCGCTTCACCGTGCGTTCTCCGGGTTCGTACAAAATCTGGGGCCGGATCCGCTCACCCGACGCCGAACACAATCGCTTTTGGGTGCGTGTCGATGATGGCGATTGGATGAAATGGCGCATCAGCGTCGGTGACATTTGGTACTGGGACGCCTTCCATGACAACACGGAGTACGGCCGCGCACGCGAATACCCACTGGACGCGGGTGAGCACGTATTGACACTCGCCAACTGCGCCGACAGCGTCGAACTCGATCGCTTGTTCTACTCGTCCATCGAGGGCGACGTCCCCGTAGGCAACGACACCCTCTGCAACCCGCCCCACTCGATCGAACTCAACGGCGTGTGCCAACTCAGCTGCGGGAGCCAAGGCGGCAACCAATGCGGCACGGTGTGTGCCGAACATCAGCCGTTCTACGCGTACGACTGTGGGGGTTCGTGTTGCTACATCGCGCCGTGAGCGGCCGCCGTGAAGGGCATTAGCGACGGTCTCGCAGAGCCTTAGCGGCAGGCTTTCGGCGCGACGGGCTCGATGCCAGAGTCACGCAGGTGCTGCACGGCCTTCCGCCATTCGGTGTGCGGATCGCGCGTCCAGCGCGGCGGGCGATGTGGGCGGGTCGGACGCTGCACCTTGGGCAGGGTGACCGGCTCCTCCAGGTGCAAGTCATCATCTTGGCCCCCCGGCACCCCCAAGGTGACCGAGACGTTGCCAGCTTCGTCCGAGCTGAACAGCGCTACCGCGCCTTTGAGCGTATTGCCGACGATTAAGAACGCGTCCGGATATCCGATGACTTTGCGCAGGATGAGCTCGCCGAACTCGTTCTTGAGCACGAGGTCCGGTCCTCGCTGAAAGAACGTCACGTTGCGTCCATAGTTGCCCACGAAGTCCGCGACGTCGCTCGCTTGGACCGGAGCGGTCAACGCCAGCAGTGCAGCCCAATTCGCTAGGGCGTTCGACTCGACCGCCAAAAGGTCGCTGTCTGGGCTGCGATCAGCCCCCAGCAAGACCTCGAGGGCATAGCGCTCGACCGCGTGCACGAAGGCCGAGCTCGACGCCCGGTTGGTTAGCACCACGATCCCCCAGCCTCGCTCGGGCAGCATCACCAAGTCCGCTCCAAAGCCAGCGGTCCCCCCGTCGTGAGTCACCACGCGCCCGAACGGGCCGTCGAGGATCACCCATCCAAAGCCATAGCCGCCTCCGCCGATCATGACCTGCGGGGTGTGCGTTTCTTCCAGCGCAGCTTCCGAAACCACACGACGCCCCCAAGTGTTGCGACCGTTGCTCATGTGGAGCAGCGCGTAACGTCCCATATCTTCGATGTTGGACCAGACACCACCGGCGGGCGCCACGGTCGTCGCAAAGCGCTCGAACTCCGGCTGAACGGACTCCATGTTGCCGGAGAGTACAGAGTATTCATTGGGCCAAGCGTGGTCATCGGAACGAATGGCGCGATCGAAGTCGAGCGTGCTTCGCCGCATGCCCACGGGACCGAACACGCGGTCTTGCATCAGCCGCTCATACTCGTGATACAGACTTGTATTCGTGTAGCGCGCGCCTGCCGCGCGGGCCGCAGCGAAGCCTGCCAGTGAGTAAGCTTGGTTCTGATACTCGTACCCTTCTCCAGGGGCCGAACGCATCGGAGTGGCGCCCAGTTCATCGATCAGCGCGAGCGGACGTTCTGGTCCGACGAACAACGACACATCCGAGCGCGCCACCCCGCTTTGATGGCTCAATAAAAGGCGGAGCGTGACGCGGTCCTCGTACTCCGGCTGCGCGAGGGCGAACGTGGGCAAGAGTTGCTTAACCGGGGCATCCCAGGCAACGATTCCATCATCGACGAGGGTCGCGGTCATTGTCGAGGTCATCGACTTCGTGATTGAACCGACCATGAACAGCGTCCGCGTATCGACGGGCGTGGGGCGCCCCACGCCGCGCACCCCGAATGCATTCCGATACGCGACCTTGCCGTCCACGAGCACGGCCACCGCTGCACCGGGGACATTGAACGCGAGCAGCGCGCTCTGAATGTAGCTATCCAACTCGGCGCGAAGCTCTGCGCCGTGTCCCTGACCCAACCCGTCGACCGCGAGCTCGCTTCCCACTGCATCGCTGGCTGCCTGCGCGTGGGCTGTGCTGCTCGCGAGCGCAACCGTAACCCCTACGATACCCGAAAAGCGCGCGGCGCCGACCAGCGCACGACGAAACCCCACAAGACGTGTCCTCATCTCCACTCCTCCTCGTCCCCGTGTGCTCGAGTTCGACTGGCGCGTTCGAAGCAGCAAAACCGCATCGAGAGCATCCGCCGCCAACCAGAGCACGCCCTTACCGTTTGCTGATTGCGATTGACCCACGCCGCATCTGCTGCTCGGACTTCAAAACGTCAAGGCTGCCCAGCGCTTTTTTCTGACCAGCAAAGTGCCTTGCCCGCTTCTAAAGGACAAGGCACTTTGCCGGACGAGATCAAGGGAACGCTGAATGGCGCCGGGAGGCGTAGCGCCCGATTACAAGTGTGCGGTGATGAACGAGCTGTACTGATCGACGCGGCTGTCGTAGCCACCGCCGTTGCAGACGTTAGTGGAGGAGTTATCGCTGCCGAAGGAGGTGATTCCGATGATCGTATCGACCCCGTTGATGGTCTGGAGCGCCGGTCCGCCGGAGTCTCCGTGACACGTCTGACATCGACACTCCGTGTTTGGATCGCGACCAGTGAGGACGCGAGCGAGTGATGCGCATCGCGGTGCTGCGAGCTGCTCGGCAGGTTTCCCTGCGACAGCTAACGCGCCGCGCGGCGGCCCTGGCAATGAGGAAGCCCGAACCTAAGCAGCCGAAGGGCCGACGCAAGTGTGCGCTCTCGGTGGCTGCGAATTCCGTAGCCGGATGTGCGACAAAACGCCGGCGCGGAAAAAAAACAAATCCCAAACCGCGCCGGCGCCCACGTAGTCGGTATGCCCACGGATCTCCGCGACTACCCCCAGCGGCGCGCGCGTTTGCCGCTCGCGTGCCTGGCTTGGCTGGCACTCAGCGCGCCGGGCTGCGTATCCGGCCATTTAGGCACTTCGAATGGCAGTGGTCTCAACGGCGACTCGAGCAGTGAGTCACCCATGCCTGGCACTGACGCGCCTGGCACTGACGCGCCGAGCGACGGTGCGAGCGGCGCGGGCAATCAGAGCCCAGGCACCCCGGCGCTGCCCGCCTTCGACTGCAAGGACGGCAACGTCGATCCAGGCCCGTCTCCGATGAAGCGGCTGTCGCGGAGCCAATACCTGAACAGCGTGCGGGATCTGGTCGGGCCAGTGAGCGGCCTCGAGACCGCGCTGGGCACGAGCACGAGCGCTTCGGCATTCGGCCTGATTCAACCGGACGTCGCGCAGGTGGATCTCGAGAATTATCGCAACGCCGCGACCACGGTCGCCGCGCAGATCGCGGGTGATTCAGGGGCGCTGAAGCAATTGGCGCCCTGCGCGGATGGTGCCGCTCGGCGCGATTGCGCCAAGAGCTTCGTGCAAAGCTTCGCGTCTCGCGCGTATCGCGCGAAAGTCAGCGATGCGACGGACATCGAGCGGCATTTGACGCTGTTCGACGCGGGCGCCAAGGTCAGCTACGCGCACGGCATCGAGCTCTTGATTCAGGGCATTTTGCAGGCGCCCCGCTTCTTGTACCGCGTCGAAATCGGCACTGGTGAAAAGGTCAGCGACACCGCGGTGAAGCTCTCTCCAGACGAGCTCGCGGCGCGCTTGTCCTATTCGATTTGGGACACGCTGCCCGACGCCAAGTTGAGCGAAGCCGCAGGTTCTGGTGCTCTCGCTACGAAAGAGGGCGTCGCCGCGCAGCTCGATTGGATGCTGCTGGACGCAAAGGGCGCTGGCATGGTGCGCCGCTTCTTGGAGAACTGGATCCACCTGCCGGACTTGGACGGCGTGACCAAGGACGCGACCCTGTATCCGGAATGGAAGAGCGCGACGCTCAAGGCGTCCATGCAAGCTCAGGCCAGCGCATTTTTCGCTGATTTGCTGGAGAACCGCGGCGGTAAGCTGAGCACCCTGCTCACTGCGGATACGGTGTTCGTGAACCACGATCTGGGCGGATTTTACGGCGTCACCGGCGGTGACGCCTTCACGCCCGCGTCAGGCATTGCGGGCGCAACCGCCGGCATCCTCACGTTACCGGCGTTCTTGGCGCTGCAGGCAAAGCCCTCGGAGAGTTCGCCGATCTACCGCGGCAAGTTCGTGCGCGAACAAATGCTGTGTCAGTTGCTACCCGCACCGCCCGCGAACATTCCGAAGCCGCCCGAAGTGACGCCCGGCGTGTCCACCCGCGAGCGCCTGGCCGAACACGAGACCAGCGCGGCTTGCTCGGGGTGTCATCGCATGATGGATCCAATTGGCTTTGGCTTCGAGAACTACGACTCGCTCGGCCGCTACCGCACCATGGACGGCAGCGCGACCGTCGATGCCAGCGGCGAACTGATCTCGACCGGCGAGATCGACGGCAAATTCGTGGGCGTCAGCGAGCTTGGGCAAAAGCTTTCACAGAGCGAGACCGTGCGACAATGCATGGCTCGGCAATGGTTCCGCTTCGCGCTCGCGCGCTTCGAGCAACCCATCGATGACTGCTCGATGAAGGGCTTACTCGACGCCTTCGAGGCCGCAGATTCGGACCTGAATTCACTGCCCAAAGCCATCGTGCTGAGCGACGCTTTTCAATACCGTCACCCCGTCGATTCGGAGGTTTCCCCGTGAACCGCTCGCAGACCATCAACTCACGCACCACGCTCAGCCGCCGCAAACTGCTCGGAGGGCTCGGCGCACTCACTGTTGCCGTCACCAGCCCGATCTGGCGCACCGCGACTGCGTTTGGTGCAGACACCAAGACCGCCGGCGCCCGCCGCTTCATCGGCGTGTTCTCCGCCAACGGCACGATCGCCAAAGACTTCTTCCCGCAAAACGTAAAGAGCGGATCGCCGCTCACGCTCGGTCGGATCTTGGCACCGCTCCAAGACCACCTCGGACAGCTAATGGTGCTGCGCGGCGTACACATGAACTCCACGGTGCAAAACGAGCTCGGCAAAGACGCTGACGCGACCGAAAAGCCAGGAGGACCGCACATGAAAGGCCCTGGTGCAATGCTCACCGGCGGCTCGCTGCAGGCAGGCAGCTTCACTGGCTCGGGCGGCCCAGCGGGCTACGCCGACCGCATCTCGGTCGATCAGTACATCGCGGGACGCATCGGCACCAACACGAAATTCCCGTCGCTCGAGTTCGGCGTCAGGATCGAGGGCCAGGAGCCGCTGCGCGTGATCTCGTATCGCGGCGCCAACCAACCGAACATCGCCGTCGATGATCCGTGGCAGATGTACAAACGCATCTTCGCCAACGCCGACCTATCGCAAACCGAACTCGCTCAGCTCTTGGCCGAGCGCAAGAGCGTGCTCGACTTTCTCTCCGCGGACATCAGCGCACTGAAGACTCGCGTCGCGTCGGAAGACAAGGCGCGCTTGGACGCCCACCTGACTGGCATTCGCACCCTCGAACAAGAACTCAGCCAGACCCCGATGAGCTGCAAAGCGCCAACCCTGCCAGACAAGGTCGACGTGCGTGCCATCGAAAATTTCCCGACCGTCGGCAAATTGCAGATGGACCTCATGCTACTCGCGCACATTTGCGGGCTAACCAACGTATCAACGCTGATGTTCGCCAACGCCGACAGTTGGCAACACTACCCGTGGGTCGGTGTGGATGAAGAACATCACGAATTGTCTCACGCTGGCGACGACGACACAGACTCGAACGAAAAGCTCGTCACCATCAACACCTGGCACTCTCAGCAAGTCGCCTACATGCTCGACAAACTCAAGGCGACGCCAGAGGCCGACGGCAGCAACATGCTCGACAACACGCTCCTCTTATGGGGCAACGAGCTGGGCGCCGGCAACACCCACACATATAAAGACATCCCTTGGCTACTCGCTGGCGGCGCAGGCGGTTACTTCAAGATGGGTCGCTATCTGCAGTTCAAGGACCAGCCGCACAACAACCTGCTCGTGTCCGTGTGCAACGCGATGGGCTTCGATGATGTGAATACGTTTGGGATCCCCGGGGTTTGCACGGGCGCATTGAGCGGGCTTTCGGCGTAGCGCCGCGAGGGTGAAGCCTCATCTGATTCTGCGCAGCGCGCTCACCAAATTCGAAATCGGTGTCAGCGGCCCGCGCACGACGAACAGGGCGACGTCGGGGGAATCGCCCAGGCAGACGTCGCAGCGCCGCTGGCCAGCCCCTTGGACCTCCCGGAAATGCTTGCGGAGCAGAGCCTCCGAGAAGCCGACGGCGATGAAGACATCACTCGGATCGGCCGAGCTCTCCTCGCCCCAGAGCAGGTAGCTGTTGTGCGGACTGATCACCCGGCGCAGCTCGTGCGCGGGGCCAAAGAGTTCGACCGCCCCGGCAATGTCATAGCTCGAGGCGAGCACGACCACGCGACGCTGTTCCTCGGGTGGGAGTTGGTGCGCCACGTCCGCGATGGCTGCGACCAGTTCCGGCCAGCCGAGGCGCTCCGCCAACCACTCCGGCAACGCCGCCGCCTCGCGTTCGATCTGCGGGACGACGCCGAGCGCTTGCGCGTAGCGGGCCGCGACCGGAGGCTGCAAAATGGGGAGCGCGAGCGGCAGCAATCCCGCGCCGCCGAACACGAGTCCCGAAACGAGTGCCACGCGCCACGCGAGCGCGCGTGCGCGCGTGTACCGCTCGAGGACGACGGCACCGGCGGCGAAGAGCACTGGATAGGCGCCAGCGATTCGATCAGCTCGACTCGAGTGCAATGCGAGCAGGCAGCCGAGCAGCAACAAGTAGGCGACCGCAAACGCGCGATGCTTGGCGGAAGCCGGCGTCACGAGCAGGGACCAGAGGCCCAAGACACAGAATGGGAGCGCGGCGGGATTAATGAACAATGCCTGATTCAGGATCCCGAGCAGCACCGGTGTGTCGATGTTCTTGCTGTTTTGTAGCCGATAGAAGTCGAGCGAGACCCAAGCGTGAGTGCCTTGCCAAATGAGGTTTGGCAGCAATAACAACAAGGCCAGCGCCAGAGCCAACCACGGTCCTCGCGTCGACAGCGCACGGCGCGAGCTCGAGAACAGCAGACCCAAAGCGAGCGCCGCGGCATACAGCAGCGCGCTATGCTTGTTCAGGGCAGCCGCACCCAAGACGATCCCCAAGAGCACGAACTCCCGCGTGCCACGACCGCGCGTCTGCGCAGCCAGCGCGTCGATCAGTAGGGACGCAATGCTCGCCCACGACAGCACCTCGAAGGCGTTCATCGAGAAGAACCCAAACAGGATGAGGTACCCGGGTCCGACGAACAGACAGGCCGCCGCCATCAATTGAGCGAAGAGTCCGCCGCCCAATTGGCGTGCAATACGACCCGTCACGAAAGCGGTCGCCGCTCCCGCCAGAGCCGCGGGCAAGCGAATCGCGACCATCGAGTTGCCCAGGATCGCCGTGGTCGCGCGCAAGATGAGCGGCGAAAGCGGCGGATGATCGACATAACCCCAAGCGAGCCGTCGGGCGCACGCAAGATAGTACGGCTCGTCGATGTAGTAGCCGTACGGACCGAGCGCCGCGGCGCCAAGCTCGAGTACGAGCAGCAGCGAACAAAACGCAGCCAGGCCCCAGCTCGAATGAGCGCGCACACCGTCGAGCGACGGTTGAACGGTGCTCACGTCGGCTCTTGTCGCTTGATGGTGGTGCGTTGAAAGATTGGCCATGCCGGTCTATCCGCCACGGACGATCTGCTAAACAGGTTCCGGGAGCAACTGGAGCTCTATTGGTCTCCGGCTGGGTGATTGCGTTCACGGGCACTGAGTGTTGATCCGCGACTACCGCGGCACGGCGGAATCCGTGCGATCGCGCGCGGGCACGGTCAGGTGCGCATCGGACCAGTAGCCACCACTATCGTGCCTGGATGCCACATCCCAGGAAGTGACTTGGTCCTAGGCTCGTCGTGCTATAGAGGTGCGAGGCCATGGGCGGCAGCACCGAGGGCCAGCTATTTGCCGGCAAGTACCGAATCGAGCGCATGCTCGGTAAGGGCGGAATGGGCGTGGTCATCGCCGCTCGTCACCTCATGCTCGACGAGCTGGTGGCGATCAAATTTCTCCTGCCCGAGGCGCTGCGGAGCGCCGAGGCAGTCGCGCGCTTCGAACGCGAGGCTCGTGCGGCCGTCAAAATCAAAAGCGAGCATGTCGCGCGAGTGACCGACGTCGCTCGGCTCGAAAACGGCACGCCGTACATGGTGATGGAGCTATTGCGCGGTCGGGACCTGGCCACGCTGCTGCGCGAGCAAGGCCCGCTACCGCTCGCGGACGCTGCGGACTACCTGCTGCAAGCCGGCGAGGCGATCGCCGAAGCGCACGGGCTCGGCATCGTGCACCGCGATCTCAAACCACCGAACCTGTTCCTCACGCAGCGCGCGGACGGTTCCTCGTGCGTCAAAGTTCTGGACTTCGGAATTTCGAAACTGACCGCGGCGAGCGCCAGCGCTGACCAGGTGAAGACCAGCACACAGGCCGTCATGGGCTCACCGCTGTACATGTCGCCCGAGCAGCTGATGTCCGCGCGCAACGTGGATCTGCGAACCGACATCTGGGCGCTGGGAGTGATCTGCTTCGAACTGCTGACGGGAAAGCTGCCCTTCGAGGGGGAAACGCTGCCTCGGCTGTGTATGTCAATCAACCTCGCAGCGCCGATGTCAGTCCGCTACTACCGCCCGGACTTGCCGTCCGAGGTGGACGAACTGCTGGCGCGTTGCCTGAGCAAAGACCCCGCAAAGCGCTTCCCGAACGTCGCCGCGTTCGCGGCGGAGCTCGTCAAATTCGCGCCACGCCATGCTCAGTTGTCAGCCGAGCGCATCGAGCGTCTAGCGCGCCCAACCGAGGTTTCATCGAGTACCCCCGAAGCGCCCGCCTCGCCCGACGTTGTTGCCTCCGCCGAACTGCCGCATCTGACGTTCGCCGAGTTTAGCCAAACCAGCCGTCGGCCTTCTTCGAACGCGCTGCGTTGGGCTATCGGAGCTCTCGGAATGCTGCTGCTCGTTGGCGTCGGGGCCGCGCTCGCGTGGCCGCGATCCACGATCGCTCCAAAGCTCGAGTCTGCGACTCAGACTTCGCCAGCGTCGGCCGCCGCGCCGCCACCAGTCGCGAATTTGGCGGCGGAGCTTCCTGCGGCGGACGTCCCAACGCCAGTCACCGCATCACCCTTGCAGGCCACGCCGGACCCGACGCCGCAAGTCGCACCAGTTTCGCCGCCTCCACCCCCACCGCCGCCCGCGGTCGCGGTTCGACCGCGCGCCGTACCTGCCGCGAGCCAGCGTCAATCCACGCCGCCCAGTCAATCGTCGGGCGCCCTGCCCCGCACGGTCCCAACGCAGTCAGCTCCCGATTGCAAGGTCCCTTATTTCTACGACGGGCGAGGGAACAAGGTATTCAAGAAAGCCTGCCTATGACGCACACGTTTCGAACTGGATGCGCGCCACTCGCGTGGGGCGCGGCCCTGCTCGCGCTTTCCCTTCTCCCCCGCAGCGCGAGTGCAACGCCCAACACGGACCAGTGCATCGACGCCGACACGCAAGCCCAAGACCTCAGGCGCGGCGGTAAGCTGCTGAGTGCGCGCGCTGCCCTGCAGATCTGTACGGATCCTGCGTGTCCACAGTTGGTTCGTGAAGATTGCACGCAGCGGCTGAACGAACTGACGCATGCCGTTCCAAGTCTGATCTTCAGCGCGAAAGACGGAACCGGTCGCGCCCTGAACGCAGTCGCGGTCACGATCGACGGCAAGCCATTGGTCGACCACCTCGACGGTTCAGCGATCGCGGTCGACCCAGGCCAGCACACCTTCGGCTTCCAAGCGGCCGGCCTTTCACCAGCCACGCTCAAACTGCAGATCAGCGAGGGAGAACACGCGCGTCGCCACGAGATCTTGCTGGGCCCAGCGCCAGCCGAAACGGCGCCCCCGCCACAACCGCCGACGACGAACGCTGACGCCGACGCCGCATTGCAGGATTCGGGAAGCAGCACGGACACCAACGCTCGAGCGACCTATTCAGTCTCGACTCAACGCGTCCTCGCCTACACGGCACTGGGTCTCGGCGCGACCGGGATCGTTGTCGGCAGCGTGTTCGGCTTGAAATCCAAATCCAAGCACGATGACGCCAGCGCCTGCGACGACACCTCTTGCCCCGACGAACCGAGTTATCAGGCCAACAAGGACGCGATCAAGTTCGGCAATATTTCGACTGTCAGCTTCATCGTGGGCGCGGTCGGGCTAGCTGGCGGAGTCGCGCTGTGGCTCACTGAGAAACCGAATCAGGCGAGTTCGAAGGCCAACGCGCAGATTGGCGTTGGCCTTGGGTCGGTACAACTTCGGGGTCGGTTCTAAATCGCATCGCGGAATCTTGCATCTCTCAATATCCGCCTCCGACCAGTTTGAATTTTGGATGGTTGGTAAGCGGGCTTTGCGAAGCGGAGTGCGCTCAAAGCCCGCTTACCAACCATCCACTCGCCACACACGAATCGAATTCGCAACTGAGGTCGCGCGGCGGTTAGCGCGGCGAGCAAGCGTCTCCACTCAGGTGAATCGAGCGGATCAGCAAACCTCATCCTCGATCCGGCAAGATCACGGTCTACAAGCCAGATCGAGGCGCTTTTGTTTGAGCTTTGCGGTTGCGGAGTGCGCACGCAGCGCTGAAGGTTGCGTCAGATTTCAGTTTCGTTCACTCGTCCACAACGGCGACAACGGCTCATCGCAGCGGGTGATTCGGGCCTTTGAGTCGTGTCCCCTACACAAACATCCCATTCCGTCTTCCCATTCCCTGATTTTGCGGAAACTCTTGCGAGCGCGCATGGGAGTGGAACGCGCAGTGATATTGACTTCCGTAGGGACACGTCGTAACGGATCACCTATGGCAGAGGGGCTCGAAAGGGCTGGTCGGGGCAACACCGTGGCCCCGGATCTGGACGCGCTAACACTTCGCGTGAACGAAATCTGCCGCTCTGCAACCTTCGACCTCGCGTTCAGAATCGGAGAGCTCATCATCAAGGAGCTCTTCGCCAATGACACGGATTTGTGGGAAAAAGAGCGTACCCACGCGCGCTCATATCGCGCTCTCGCTTCCCGTGGAGACCTGGCACTCAGCCCATCGGCACTCTGTCGGGCGGTCGGAGTCTATTCACTCGTCGAGCAAATGGGGGGTCGCGAGCGTTGGCATCATTTGGGAGCCAGTCACTTCCAAGAAGTGCTGTCGCTCGGCCTCGAGGCCCGACGTGATTTGCTGA
Organism: Polyangiaceae bacterium; assembly: GCA_035634635.1. GTDB lineage: Bacteria > Myxococcota_A > Polyangia > Polyangiales > Polyangiaceae > PMG-095. Next base: position 28,194 of record DASQCO010000061.1, on the reverse strand, counting down.
CACTTGCGGAGGAACAACAGTGGCCAGTCTCGCGGCTACGTATCGAAGCCGCCCGCTACCATCGTCGCGGGCGGGCCCACTCGGCCGCGAACCGCCAAGCGCGGTCAATTCGATTGTTGGCCTCGCGCGTGAACAAATATCGCCAAGATCTGTCAACTGACGAGCCGGTCGAAATGTCGGCTGAATCTGCACGGTCGGTTCAAGACGCCGTGCGCCAGCTTGCTCGAGAAGTAGAGGAGCTCGAAACGTGGCTGAAAGGGCAGCGGGCCGAAGCCGCACCCCACGAGTCGGACATCCAAGAGCTGATTCGCGATCGTTCGAAGGCGAAGCGGGCACCCGGCGCCAAGTGACGCATTCGCGTCGGCATTCCGCCATCACCCACTGGTTGGAACGTCGGAATGGCGCTGTCCCAGGCTAGAAAAGGCGCTGTTTGTGCTATCGAGCTGCTCGGCAGTTCGTTGCTCGATGCTTCAAATGATCGCCATTAATTCTTGCGAAGCTTGACCTGCACGCCGTCTTTGAACGCCGGCAAAGGGTTCAGCACTAGCGCCGCGCCCTCGGCAGGGCCGGCCAGCAATGTCACGCGATTGCTTCCGACTTTGCTTCCGACGCTTACCGGGACTGGCCTCGTCGTGTCCCCCTGCAACACGACGACGGACTGGGCGCCATCGATAGTGGTGAGCGCGGCCTCGGGGATGGTCTTGAGCGGAGGTACGTCCGCTGGCGCCGGCTCGCTGAGGAAATTGACCCGCGCGGACATGTCGAACAGTACGCCATGCGGATCCAGGATCTTTGCCTTCACCGTAACGCTGGCTTTTGCGCGATTCACTTGTTCACCCACTTGCGAGATGACGCACGCTCGAGTGCGATTCGGCTCTGCGTCCAGCACGAACTCGCACGGCATGCCCACGCTCACCTTGCCAAGCTGCAGCTCGGGCACGTCGATTTCGAGCATACTCGACGAGGGATCTGCGATCTCAGCGATTGGTGCCGCGTCCTCGCCCGCTCGCGCGCCGACGTTCAACGGGCGACCGACGATCACCCCCGCGAACGGCGCGACCACCTTGTGCTGCGCGAGGGTGATCTTGACCGCAGAGATCTCTGCTTCGGTTGCGCGCGATTCTGCTTCTGCCGAGGAACGTCGACGCTCGATCACCGTGCGCCGTGCCGTGAGGTCCTCGAGCGTCGCACGCGGCTCGATACCCCGCTCGACGAGACTTCGCGCTCGCTGCTCGAGCAGCGTTGCTTCCTCCAACTCCGAGCGCGCAGCCAGCGCTTTTGCTTCGGCGACGGACGCGCGGAGAGCCGCGAGCCTGACAGCGGCGCGCGGAGCTGCGTCATTCAACTCGGCAATGACCTGCCCAGCCGTCACCGAGTCCCCCTCACGCACCAAAATTGCGGCAATGCTGCCCTGAGTCTCAGCGCTGACACTTGCCCGCCGTTGTGCGACGACGTACCCCGATGCAGTCAACAGCGCCGCAGCCGAAGCCTGTCGTTCAACTGACACGTAGCCCACGTCCACCTCAGGGACCCTCTGCAGCCACGCTCCCGCACCAGCGCGCCAGGCGACGCCCCCCGCGCAAACCACGAGCAGAATGATCCCCACCACCGACCTGCCCGTCCGCGCGGTTGGCGGTCCGACCTCGGGTTCTCGCTCGATGCGCAGCGATTTTAGCGCTGCACCAACACTGTCCGGCGCTCGTTCCACGCGCCTACGCTTTGAGCGCCTGGTTCGTCGATAGGCGCGCAGCACGTATCGCCGGAAGCACGCCCGCTAACACACCCACTAAGAGCGCACCCACGACGCCGATGGCGATGATCTCCACGGAAGGCTCCAGCTTGAAGACGATCTCCGACCAGCTGGAGAAGTTCATCATGGAGAAGCGCACGCTGCTGAGGGCCAGCGCCAGAGCGGTGCCGAAGAGACTGCCAAAGGCCGCCAGAGCCGCAGACTCCAAAACAACCGCCAGCAGAATGCTGCGCCGCGAAAAACCGAGCGCTCGCAAGACGCCGAGCTCGCGCAAGCGCCGCGCGACGGACGACTGCATCGTGCTCGTGCCACCCAAGATTGCGGCGATGGCGAAGAAAGCGCACAGCGAGTTGCCCAAGATGGCGAGAAACGACGCCGTGGCCGAAGATTGCTTCGCGTAGTACTCCGCCTCGGTCAAGACTTGCCCCCCTACCCGCTTGTCAGCCTCCACCTCCCTCTTGAAGGCCTGGAAGTGCGAGCCAACGTGTGCGCGAATGGCCGAGACCGTTCCCGTCCGACCGAACGCGGATTGGGCGAGCTCGCGGTCGGTCCACAATTCCGACTCGTACGAGGAGTCGGCGGCGGCAAATACGCCGACGATCTGGACCGGGCGATTCTTTTTCAGCAGTACCGAGCCGCCCGGCGTCAAGCCTTCGAAACGCCCCGCGATGCGCTGACCGACCACCGCTTCCGCCGCCCCCGCGGCTGGCCAACGGCCGGCGACGAGCCGCACCTCCGGACGAAATTCTCGCACGTTCCGCTCGACGCCTCGGATCTGCACGTTCGCCACACCGTTTGCACCAATCTTGGGCATCGCTGCGTTGGATAGCAACTCGGCAGCGGCGAGCGGAGTGCCATTCTCGCTTCGCTCGACGTTCTGGTTCGTGAGAACGACCCGTGCTGCGTCTACACCAAGCAGGCTCATGTTCTCGCTTTCCGCACCCTGCCTGAGCACAATCGCTTCATCGGAACGCGCGGCGAGCACGAACGTGCGTCGCACACCGTTAGCGAGCATGAGCGAGCCCGCGAGTAAGAAGACCACGAGCGCGGAACCGATCGCTGCCGAAAGCGATGCGCCTCGCCGGACGAACAGGCTACGCCAAATGTACCGAAATGGAATCATGGTTTTCGAGCCTCGCAGTTTCTGCTCAACCGACGCGGCGCAAGCCGTCGACGACACGAGTCGACGTCATGGCGAGCGCTTGGGGGATCGCGACTAGACAACTCAAAACGACGGCAGCAAAGCTTGCCAGCGCCACCGACAAAGGTTGCATGCGAAATTCTGGAATGAGTGCCGCGACATTAGCTTCGACCCAACGGCCCACGGTCAGATCGACCAGTGGGTACGCGAGTGCGATACCAAACGCGCCCGCGAATGCTCCGAGCATCAGTGCCTCGATGCAGACGATGAGCCAAATCCGCCGCGCACTGAAGCCGAGCGCGCGCAGCGTCGCATATTCGACGCTGCGCTCACCAACCGCCATGGCCAGCGTATTGCGCAGCAAGAGAGCCATGATGAGCAGTACGATCACCGACAGCACGTCGAGTGCACCGAGCGCGGTGGAAACCATCCCCAACATCGAGGCGAAGAAGGACCGTTCGTCCTCCGTGCGAGTCGCCGTGTCTTCGACTTCGAACGCGCGGTCGATGGCCTTCGATATTTCAGCCGCTCGCGTGGGATCGTCTACCCGACTCCAGACGTACTCGACACGATCGTGCATGTGGGTCGGTCGGAGTTCGTTCAGGTACTTCCAATGGAAGAGGAAGAGACCGGGATCGGCGACCGGGTTCTTGATCTGGTAGATCGCGTCGATCGTAAAATCCCAATCACCCGGGTAGATCGTGCCATTCAGTGTCACGTGCTGGCCGACTTTCCACCCCATGCGCTCGGCCAGCGCCGAGCCAACCAGCGCGCCAGTGCGATCATGGGTCCAGCGCTCCTGGTCGGCCTGCGAGACCGTAACACCGTCGTAAAGCGTCAAAAAGGTGCTCGGGTCGCAGGCATACGAAGAAATGGACAGCGATTGGTGCGCTGGATCTTTGCCACCGAACCAGTTGAGCCAGGAGACGGCGGAAACACCCGGCACGGCCTTCACGCGCTCGACGTATTTGCTGGGTAAGCCCAGTTCGTACGCAACGCTGTTGCGTGTCAGCAGTCGATTCTTCGGAGCGCGCTCGGCTCCGATCGACCAAGCGCTGATCGCGGTTCGCAACAACAAAAGCGCGACGACGGCGACGGCGACAGACGCGACGGTGAGCGCGGTGCGGCTGCGATCTCGCGCCAGATTGCGCAGCGACAGGGCAAACACATTCATACGAACGCGCCCTTGTCCATGTTGTGGACGAAATCCGCCTGCTTGGCCGCTAGCGGATCGTGCGTAACCATCAAGATGGTCTTGTCGAATTCACGACTCAAGCGCCCAAGCAGCCCGAGCACTTCACTGGCGCTCTCGCGGTCCAAATCACCGGTCGGTTCGTCCGCGACGATCAGCGTCGGATCGCTGACGATGGCTCGAGCGATGGCGACGCGTTGCTCCTGACCGCCGGAGAGCTGCTTCGGGAAATGGTCCTTTCGGTCACTCATTCCGACCAACTCCAGCGCAGTCTCCGCGCGTCTCGTTCGTTCCTTCTTGTGCAGCCGGGTGAGCAGCAGAGGCAGCTCGACGTTCTCCAGCGCCGTCAGCACTGGGATCAAGTTGAACGACTGAAAAATGAAGCCGACTTGGCGACTCCGCCATTTCGTGAGCTGGGCGTCGGACAGCTTCGTCAGATCACTCCCCCCAACACGGACGTTGCCGCGTGTCGCCTGATCCAAGCCAGCCACGATGTTGAGGAGCGTGGTCTTACCAGAGCCGGATGGCCCCATCAGCGCCTCGAAACGACCGCGCTTGATCGAGAGGTCCAAGCCGCGCAGCACGTCGATCTTGGTGCTGCCGCGTTGGTACTCCTTGTAGAGACGCGATATTTCGATCATCGCGACCGCACCGAGGCCTGCGCTTTGCGTCGAGGCGTCGGAGCTCACTTCCGTGAAGTCGCGTTCGAGTACGTTGGAAGTCGTCATGACCTAGTCTCCTGCTTAGAATTTTGCTGGCTAAAGCGGCGCGAGGCCGAGGGTCATCCCGCCGATGAAGCGCCCGCCGACATTCGCCCTACAATCGAATTCCCACTCTTCCGCGCTGCGCTTGGTTGGCTTGGCCTCGAGCAACACGTCCTCGCCCGCCCATGCCAATGAGTCCGCCGCGACGTTCGCGCGGGTGACGCGAAATCGCTCGAACGGGAATTCGCTTCGCGCCACGCGCACCAGTTGCCCCATCAGCACCGCTACCGGCAGCGCGGGGAATTTTTCGAAGTGGCCCGCGCACGCGTGAACCGGGACGGAATCGATACTGGCTTTGCCCGGACCAAGCTCGCGCAAGGGCACGTAGTCGGCGTAGCTTCCTCGAACCGACGCGTTCGCAGATGCGTGAGCCGAAAACAGCCGGGTGAACAAGTCCTCGCGCAAGACGGTATAGGTCACTTCCATCTTGGCCAGGATCTGATCCTCGATCCTCGCCTCCACGCTAACCACCGCACTACGAGCGGCGAGCGTGATTGGCTGTGCGCGCAGCGCAATTGGCGTACCAAACGGCGCCGCGTGAGGGAAAAACACGCATTCGGCCTTCTGTGCCAAGTGATAGTAGCGCCGCGAATCACCGCGATTCAGCGCCGCCGCGCAGAGCCCCGCGATTGCGCCGTGACGGCCGATTTCGGCGCAAGTCATTGGCCCAACCTCGCCGGCGCTGGCAGTCTCGGCAGCGGCAAAGGCGTGTAAGTCGGAGTCGAAACGCACGCCACGAAGCGCGTAGTACGGGGCGCTCACGCAGATTCGCGCAGCGAGCCGCTGCTCGAGGGTCGATTCAAGCGTGGGCTGCAGATTGTGCCCGCTGAACGTCATGGCTCACTCCTTTCTTGGCGAACTCCGCAATCTCGAGATAGGCGTCGGGGCGGGTGTAGTGGATGTAGTGGTTGCCGTTCTTCACCACTTTCAAACGGGCGTGCGGCAACCTGCGCACCACCTCTGCGGAGTTCTCCGGACTGCTCATGTCGTCCGAGTCACCGACCATCACCAGCGTTTCGGCTTGAACGCCCTGCGTCCACGCACCGTCGGGCTCTTCCAGGAAGCGCGCTTCGAGGTGCGCGTAGCGATACAAGCGTTCGCCACTGGAAAACACGCCAGCGGTCAGCGGTAGGATCTCGGGCGGCACCGCACCAACCACCGAGCCCACCTGATTCTCGTCCTCGGAGCTGCCCGCACAGCCCGACAGCTGCGCGCTGATCATGTTGCAGATCAATGCGGCGCTCTGAGGCGACTTCGCGCACATCGGCAAGAGGTGGTTCATCTTTGTCTGGAACTCCGAAAAGACGCCCTTCTCCCACAACGCGTAGACCCCGTTGATGAGCACTAGCTTGCACGTGCGCTCCGGAAACAGGCCGGCGAAACGCAAGGCGACTTGCGCGCCCGAACACCAGCCCACGACGGTGGCCGACTTCACGCCGAAATAGTCCATCACGTCGAACAGGTCGTGCGCATGGGTGAGTGGGCCGCAGCTCTCCGGAATGAATCCCGGTTCCATATTGGGCACGCCGCGTGATTCCCAAGTGACGACGCGCAAGTCACGCGCGGCAAGCTCTTGTGCCAATGGCCGCATGAATTCTATTGGCATACCGTAGGCGTTGATGAGAGCAACGGTTGGTCCTTCGGCAGGGCCCAATGTAAACGCACGCAGCTCTACTGCGTCGCGAACCCGCATCGTGTGCGGCACGAACGACAGCGATTCGGTCTTGTTTTCAGCCATACTCCTACCCATCTGGTGATTTGCAAGATCAGCGTTGAAGCGATTTCCCCGACTTGAACTCGTGACTTCTTTGACTGCACAGCACTCGATCGTATCGAGCAGACGTCCAATTTGTTCGATGCTCGTCGCTCACCTTCCCCCGAATCAAACGAACGCAGCTCGCTTCAGCCAGCCTCGAACGCGAGGCTTGGTTGAGGGTCCGCGGAACGCCACAAGCGACGCACGTTGCCAGAAGCGACCAAACGCACGTCGGCTTCCGAGGCGTCCGACAGGGGCCCTCGTTCGTCGAAGACGGCTGCTGCGAGTTCGCCGAGCGGGACTTGAAACACCGGGAAATCTGAGCCAAACAGGATCTTGTGGTTCAGTCCACGCTCGAACAACGGGCGCAGCTTCGCTACCGCAGCCGGCAGGCTCCCAACGGATTGGATACCGCTCAGCTCGATGAACACGTTTGGCCGAAAGGCGGCGAGTGCAATGCAGTCGGTAGCAAAGCTCGCCGCACCGTGCCCAAGTATGAAGTTCACGTTTGGAAAGGACTGACACGCTCGATCCAAATGCAGCGGATGGCTCGTAGAGAACGACAGAGCAGGTGACGTTGGCCCGATGTGTACGAGCACGGGAAATCCTTTGGCCGCACAAATCTCGTAGTACGGGAACATGGAGTCATGACTGGGGTCGAAACCACAGGGCGGGTAGACCTTCAGTCCGCGATATCCAAGCTCTGAAACGGCACGCTCGAACAGCGCGATCCCGTCCGCACCCCACCGGGGATCGACGCCGGCAAATAGCTCGAACATGCCAGGGTGCCGTTGAGCAACCTGGTGATGATGAATCAGCAGCTCTTCGATCGTGTATTTGGAATTTGGGAGCGCATAGGTCATGTCCGGGACGAGCAAATTCGACCGCACGATTCCGGCTTCGCGCATGGAGCGCACTAGACCGTCGGCGTGTGGGTCCTGCATCATCCCCAAAAAGCGATCGAGGATAGCCGAACGCGAGAAGTTGCTGCGCCTCGCCGCGATGCCCGACAACAGATTGTCGAGCGCGCCTTGAATGAACGCCGGTGGAACACAATGCTCCCAAGCCAAATGGCAGTGTGCGTCTACGACCTCGAGCCCCACGGGCAAGGTTGCGGAGTATGACTTCTCCGCCATTGTCGTGTGATCCAAACACATGAGTCAGCCCTTCTCCGCGCCGGCGACGCCGAGTAAGCGAGAGACGAACCGGACGACATCTCCGACCGTCTCGATCGGCTCGCCCGCCTGTTCGTAGTTCGCGTTGCGCCAGCGGAACTCTTCTTCCAGCAAGAAGGTGAGCTCGAGCAGCTGCATCGAATCCAGCCCCAATTCCCAGCGCAAGCGGCTGGCCGTGGAGATCGGCTGCTTCGATTTCCCCCGAGGCAGCAGCTTACGGATGCACGAAACTACCTTGTCTTCGACATCGTTCGGTTGAATTGCGACGCTCGTTTGCGCAGTCATTGAAGATCTCGGAGTCTTTGTTCGAGTTGATTCGTGTGCCGATAGCCAAGCCTTTGTAGTTCATCGAATCGCGACCTGAACATGGGACATGGTGTCCCGCCATGGACCGTCGTATTCCGACATCCCGGGCCCTTGCTCGATTCTGCGCCGTTGGGTCTGCCATTGCTTCGGCCCGCGACGAACGTTCGCGTGCTGCGGGCGAGCGCGTTGCGACGTCGCAACGGGTGCGAGCAGATCCACGTGCAGCTTCTCCTTCGTGCGGTGTACTGCGCAGCGCGCTCGCGCATTGGTTTCGCTCGTCAGCGCAAGCTTCGCCCGTCGACTCGCCGAGAGTGAATTGGTTCCGCGCTCACCTTCGGCTCTCTGGTAACTTCTGATCACTTCTGAGTGCGACGAGAAGTAACGACGGCCTCTCGCGCACAATTTGTTGACGACGGTGGGTCGAGTGCGATACTGAATCTGGCGGGGTCTAGGACGCAGGTCCTGATCACCATCGAATGAGGGAAATTGGGCCACTTTGGGAGGGGCTTGTCTGAGGACTGGGAATCATGGCTACAAGTGCCTATCGGTCGCCGAGCCAGCTCGAGGTGTCGTGGAGACGCTTGCGTTTGGAGGAGTTCCTTGCCGGTATTTGCGTCGCACGCGCTCACGACCTGAGCGAAGAACCCGAGTTTGTTCCGCACTCATCGTGTCGAAAGCAGAAACCGAACAGGCAGCTGCTGTCTGATCGTCTGTCCGCACTCAGGGCTCCCGGTCTCTTGGGCTCTGCCAGCTCGCTGAACTGAGCACGATTCGGATAGGCCGCGTCCCCGCTTCGCATTTCATCCAGGATTCGAGAATCCATGACTTCATCTTCATTGGTCGAGCTGCGCTCAGGGGATGTCGAGCCGTCGGGTTTCGTTGCACGGTCGGTCCTCGCCGCTGCGCCGGATTTGACGCTGCTGTCGGAGCAAATCGAGGCAAGCGTGCAGACCCGCGTGCGCTTCTTGGAACACGGGGAGTGGCAAGAAAAGAGCGGCCCGGAGCTCGCTCGTGACGTGCGCGCGAGAGCTGATTCACTGCGACGTGAGGGGGTCGAGCCAGGTCGACGGGTGGGCGTTACCGGGCCCAACACGTATGCGTGGATCGTGGCAGATCTCGCGTTGCTCGAGTTGCGCGCCGTCTCCGTCGCAATTCCTGAACACCTGATGGAAGACTGCGAGACTCTTGCAGAGGAGTACGATCTGAGCCTTGTCTTGGCTCCCCGTTCCTGGACGACGAAGCATCAGCCGCCGAGCTGGGTCCGCTATCTGGACGAAGATGACACTCGTCCAGGTTCCGTGCGCGTGCCGCGCGAGCGCTATCCCGATCCTTTCTTCACCGAGCCAACCCTGGCGTTCTCGTCCGGAACGACCGGAAAACTGAAGTGCCTGCGCGTCAGTCGGCGCGGCATCGAACAGGTTTTGACTAGTTTCGCGAAAGCCTTCCCGATCGGCCCTGACGATAGTGTGCTGGTGTTTTTGCCACTCTCGAACTTGCAGCAACGATTGATGGTGTACGGCGCGTTGTGGCTCGGAATCTCGCTGGTGCTCGCGACGCCTCAGCAGCTGTTTCGTGCTCTGAAAGAGGGGAAGCCCAGCATCATCATCGGCCCGCCCGCGCTCTACGAAACGATTCACGGGCGCTATCTTGCGCTTCCCCTAGCCTTCCGAGTCGTCGCGCGCTGTCTCGCCCTCGCGCTCCGCACGCTGCCGAGTCGCGTGGTCGCCGCCGTGAACCGGAGGATTTACCGCAAGCTGTACGAATCGCTCGGCGGCCGAGTGCACTTCATGATTACGGGCATGGCCCACATCCGACGCAGCACGCTGACGTTCTTCAAACAAGCGGGACTCGTGTTGTTCGAGGCATACGGCCTCACCGAATGCGGAATCGTGTGTAGCAACCTGCCGGCCGCCAATCGGATCGGGTCGGTCGGTCGTCCCTTCGATCCTGATTCGGTTCGCATTGCGAATGACGGTGAAATCATCGTTACCAAAACGCATCCGTTGGCCAGCGGCTATCTCGGCGAAGCGGACGCTCACTTGGTTTTTCCCGACGCACACACGGTGTGCACCGGTGACAGCGGTCACTTCGACGCGGACGGCTTTCTCTACATCGACGGGCGCAAGAAGGCGCTCTTGATCACTTCCGGCGGCTACAAATTTCATCCAGAAGGATTGGAGTCGATGCTCAACGACTGTCCAGTCGTTGAACGGGCGGCGGTACTCCTACTCGATGGGGGGGCGCTGCTTTGCGCTGTATTGACGCTGCGCGCCGATAGCGCTGGCGGTGCCGCTGTCGCACAGGCATTCGTGTCCGCGTTGAATCGGCGGCTGCCCGAGGCTGGGCGAATCGGGCGCGTCGTGATCCGAGCGCAACCGTTTCGGCTCGAGGACGGGACGTTGACCCGCAACCTCAAGCTCGATCGCGCCGCGATCGCCACCGCACTCGCGGCCGAGGACGCTGCCACGCGGAGTTAGCGGGGTCAGCCGCATTGCTGCGTACGCGTGGTCGCGTTAACAAACTCGCGATCGAGGCGTTTTCCGTCATCAAGTAGTATTTTTAAGCTGACGTTCGCGAAGCGTCCTTTGTTTCACTCGATTCGTATCCTCCGCTCGTGTGCTCTCTGTCGCTTGCGATCGCCTTGATTGAAGACGCGCGGGAGCGATCCCTTTGAGCGCACCCAGTAACGCGACCAGTGTGCAGTCGCGCGCTCAGGGCGCGCTCAATGCGTGTACTCGTGGCGCACGCTTCGCTCGCACGCGTAAACGCACAAGGGACATTTTGCTCCTAGCGTTGGCAGAGTGAGTGTCGCATACTCTGCGTGTGGGAGCGCGGCGGCGGTTGCTATCTACTGGAGGTGAACGTGGTCACTAGGGGTGTACTGATCGTGGACTCCCAATATGCGTTTGCCAGTCAACTCAGAACTGGGTTTACGCAGTTGGGCTACCACGCAAGCGTGGCCGAATGCGTCGAGGATGCGCTCTTGCTCGCAAAGGAGATACACCCCGAGCTGGTCGTCTCCGAGCAGCGTTTTGGAGCCAAAAATTGGCTGGATTTGCTGACGCCGCTGAAGGCGGCAGGCATCAATGCGCGGTTCGCGATCGTCACTGCGTCAGGCTCGATCACCAATGCGGTGATGGCCACCCGACTCGGTGTGGCCGCATATCTAGCCAAGCCGGTCTCTCCCCGGAACATCATCGACGCGGTCATGCTGGCATCGGAAGACCTGAGCCACTGCGCGAACCAGCCTACGTACTGTTCGCTCGAACGCGCGAAGTGGGAATACATCAACATGATGGTCACTACCGCAGGCTCGATCGCCGAGGCGGCGCGCCGACTTCGCGTGGAGCGCCGCTCGCTTCGGCGAATGCTAGCCAAGTATCCCCCGGCCGAGTGACGCCCGGCTGGTGCCGGCGAGCAAGCGGTTCGCGATCGCTGTCCGGCCGGCGCTCGTCTCGAATGCTTTTGTGCTCACGCCGCATCGCGGTGATGTGTGCTCGCGTGCGTGGCCTTCTGATGTTCGAGCCATTTCGACGCGCGGCCTCATTCGGCTGGACGCGGCGCCTCAACACTTTCAGCGACGGGTTCAACGATGCGATGCGCGTGCACGCCCGCGAGCGAGAGTGCTGCGCGAACGGCTTCGATCATCGCCTGTGGGCCAGACACGAAGAAGTCGGCATGTGGCCTAGCGGCCGCGAGCGCCGGCAGGTGCGCCGTCACACGCCCCTTTGCCCCTCTCCAACCCGAAGGCGGCTCGACCAGCGTCAGGATCGCGCGGACGCGGGCGAAAGGTTCCTGCGCGAGCTCCCACGACCAGGGCACTTCCTCGAGGACAGCGCCTCCCAAAAGCAGGGTGGCTTCACGGCTCGGATCTCGCAGCATTTCGGCCTGAAGCAGCGCCCGCAATGGGGCATAGCCAGTGCCCCCCGCGATCAGAATCAGGGGGCGCGTGGGGTCGGGCGAACGCCGGAAGCCCCCGAAAGGTCCCTCGACGGCCAGGACGTCGCCGCGTGAAAGTCGGCTGATGAAGGACCAAGTTCGCCCACCCGGACGAGAAGCGATCGCGAGTTCAACGCGGCCTGGACTTCCCTGATCGTGCGCGCAGGCGATGGAATACGGCCGTCGGGCAGCGCCCGTCTCGTCCTCGAGGATCAAGTCCAAATGCTGCCCGGCAGACCAGACGAAGGCTCGGTCACGGATCGATAGCTCGATCACCCGGATACGTGGATTGAGCTCCAACACATCTTGAACCACGGCGTGCGTCAGCTGTGGTCGGTGCGGCGCGGTTACTTCTAGCGCCATGAGCGCCTCTCCTGACCTTCGTCCATCATGCGAGCAGTCCTGCTGCCGGGCGACGCAGTCCGACGCGCGCTTTTTCTTCCCCTGGTGGTGGAAGCGATGCCACGCGCGCGCGCAGCTCGGGCGGCGCTTCGGCAACAACCCGCGCCATGACCTCCGACAACGGCAAAAACGGCGTCTCGGTCATGATCCGAAGCGCGCTTTGCAGGCTCAGCAACAGCGCCTCCGCCGTCGAAGCCTTGAATAGCGCCGTCAAGTACGACAAGCGCAAGAAAACGCCCTCGTCGCTGGAGTGGGCGTGAAGGTTCAGCTCGTACTTGTAGTAGCCGCGTTCGATGTTCTGAAATTTCATGCGCACGGGCGACGCGCCAGCTGTCGACGGGGGGATATGCAGCATATCGAAGAACACTTGGAAGATCGGCGTGCGGCTCGAGTCGGCAGCTGCGCGCGCGTCCTGGACCATGCATTGAAATGGGTAGGAAGCGTTGCTGATCGATTGCGTCAGTTGTTCGCCAATTGCGGAGACCAACTGTCTTACGGTGAGATCGCTAGACAGCTGCAGACGTACCGGCAACAGATTCAGAAAATTGCCGAGCATTTCTTCGGAACGCTCGTCGACGCGATTCGCGAATGGCACCCCAACCACCAAGTCCGCTTGATTGGAGTACACCGCAAGGGTCACGAAGTAAGCCGTGAGTAGCCAAACAGATAGCGTGCAGCGCTGTTCACCACAGAGTTGCTCGATACGAGTTCGCAACTCGGGTGAGAGCTCCGCCTCGAGTGAAGCCCCCCGGTGCGATAGGCCGCTCGACGGAGTTTGGTCGAATGGCAGCGACAATCTGGGCAGGTCGCCGGCCAGCAGCGTTGTCCAATAGTCCCGCGCGGGCGTGCTGCGAAATCGGACCTGCATCTCGCTCTCCCAACGGGCGTACTCCGCGAACTGCGGGCGAAGGCTGGTCTCGGGTGTAGGGTCTCCGGCGAGGCAACGCAGATAAGCATCATCGAGCAGCCGCAGCAGCACGCCAGCGCCCCACGCGTCCAAAATTGTCTCGTGGGCGGTGAGCAACAGCACGTGCTCTTCATCGCGCAAACATACCAAGGCCAACCGAAGCAACGGAACGGACGTGAGATCGAACGGCTTCTCTATCGCTTGCTGCGCAAGCTCATGCAAAGCCTGTTCGCACTGGACCGCGCTCAAGCGGGTGAGTCTATGAATCGGTACCGGAAAAGAGCTGAGGTCATGCGCTGTTTCAGGACTTTTCAGGTACAGAGTGCCAGCCTCCCAAACGAAGCTGGTGCGCAGGATCACGTTCTCCGCAACCACTAGCCTGCAGGCCGAGCAGAACACGTCCACATTCAACGGCCCCGAGAGACGCACCGCCACTTGAAATGAATGACATGGATCGTGGGGCGCGAGCTGCCAAGACGACCAAAGCGCCTGCTGGCCGTGCGTTGCCGGAGGCAGGCGTGACCTGGGCGCTTGCTCGACGCCGGCGCTCTTCCGCTCGAACAGTCGGGCACGCAACGCGTCCACGCGGCGCGCCACTTCGCGCAGAGTGGAATGCGTCATGAGGTCCGCATACTCGACGGGAGCGTGGAGCGCGCGGCGCAGACGATTGACCGCTTGCATCGCCAGCAACGAATCACCACCGAGCGCGATGAACGAATCCTCCACGCCAACTGGTTCAACGCCAAGCAGCTCTTGCCAGACGAACGCGATCGCTCGTTCGTTGTCACTTGCCGGCGGAACGTAGTTCGCCGGTGTGGCGCGGCTGCCGCGCGCAGGGAGCGGCAACGCGCGAACGTCTACTTTACCGTTCCGCATCAACGGCAGCGCATCGAGCAGGAAGAAGTGATCGGGGATCATGTAGCCCGGCAAGTGCGCAGACAGATGCGCGCGCAGCGATTCTGCGGTGACGCCCGCCCCACACGTGACGTAGGCGACCAATGCGCGCCCGGGGACAGCGGATTCCGCGCGTTGCACGCCCTCTCTTTTGATCGATTCGTACGGGCGTTGGCCAGCTGGTGTCTGCGCGACGGCGATTGCATCGCGCACCCCGGGATGAGCGAGTAGCTGCGCCTCGACCTCACCGAGTTCGACGCGTTGGCCGCGGATCTCGAGCTGGCGGTCTAGCTTGCCGTGAAACCACAAGGTCCCTCTGATATCGGCGCTCACCAAGTCACCGCTACGGTAGAGTATCGAAGACGTGCCATCCTCGTGCACTAGACGATAAAATGCGGCCCGGGTTGCCGCTGGGTCATTGATGTACCCGAGCCCGACGCAGGCACCGGCGATCCACAACTCGCCAGGCACCCCCGGCTCACAGAGCTGCAACCCGGCGGAGGTTTGGCGCAAGACATACAGGCGCACGTTGCAGATTGGCCGCCCAATCGGCACACTCGCGACGTCAGCCGGCGGTGGGATCCGAATCATACCGTGAGTGACGTCGTCCGAGCACTCGGACGGGCCGTACGCGTTGACGAGTGGAACATCCGGAAAGCGTTCCAACCAAGCTCGACATAGACTGGGTGGTAGCGCTTCGCCAGTGAGCACTAGCCAGCGAAGCCGAACCCTCATCGCGACCCGCTCACGCACGGCGCCGCTCGCCAGCACTGACTTGAGCAGCGAAGGCACCACCTCCAAGACAGTGACTCCGTGTGCCTCCAACGCCGCAAGCAGGGCATCGGGGTCGTGCGCGAGCGCGTCCGAAAACACGATCAATCGACCGCCCGCTAACAATGGCGCAAGGAACTGCCACAGCGAAATATCGAACGAGATTGGAGCGAGCTGAGCGACGACATCGCGTTCCGTCAAGCCGAGATCCCTCACCTTGGCAGTCAAGTGATTGAGCATCCCGCGGTGATGCACCTGAGCGCCTTTCGGGGTCCCCATCGAACCCGAGGTGAAGATCACGTAAGCGGGCGCGTTCGGGTCCGTACGCAGCTCGAGGGCCTGCTTCGGCTCTGGCGCACAGCACGCAGCGTCGAGATCGATGCGGACGCCGAACGGGCTCACCTCGGCAAGAGTGGCGATTGTCTCGCGATCTGCGAGCAGCGTGGTGCACCCCGCGCGCTCCAGCATGTACCGACGACGCGCGGGTGGAGTCGACGGGTCCATCGGTAGGTAGACCGCTCCAGCGCGCCAGATGCCCAAGATACCCGCGAGAAAAGACACGCTTCGCTCGCCGCTCAGCGCGACAATCGCACCGCGCCCGACGCCGGCCTCGAGCAGTGCGGCGTGAACCTTTTTCGAGAGCCGATCGAGCTCGGCATACGATGCTTGGCGCAGGTGGTCGACCGCAGCCACTGCCTCCGGGGTGACTTGAACTCGCCTCAGGAACGCATGTAGCAGCGTGGCATCTTGCAGATCGACGATCGCTCCGCTCAATACCTTCGTCGCGGCACAATTAGCGAAACGGATCTCCGCTAAACCCTGAATCTCGCGCATTTCGGAGTCGAGGTTCAGCCTCGGCGACGCTTATTGGAAGGGGACAAAACGTCCTATGCCCAAGCGACGCGGCGCTCGCTAGCCTGTGCACGTGATCGATCGTCGAGCCGTTCAGAATCTGCTCAAGTCACGCGAGATCCTCTACCTGTGCAGTCGCGATTTGGAAGCGGTTGGCGTAGGGAATTTCGGCGCCAACATCGAAGCCATCGAGTCGGCATACCGGGCTCACGCTGCGCGCGACGTGCGCATGCCCATGGCTGAATACCTGAAATATCCTGATCGTCCGAGCTACGATCGCATCATTCCGCTACTCGGATACCTGGGTGGCTCGTTCGGAATTTCCGGACTGAAGCAGATCTGCAGCTCGACCAGCAACGCAGCCAAAGGCTACGATCGCGCTTCCGGGCTGATCATATTGAATGAGCCCGAGAGTAATCGACCGTTCGCGATCCTGGAGGGGGCGCGCGTGAGCGCGGTGCGCACCGCCGCGGTGACCGCCCTGGCGGTGCGGCATTTTGCACCGCCAGAGCTTGCTCGCGTGGCGTTCGTCGGAGCCGGCCAATTGGCACGAACGCATCTAGAAATGTGGCACCAGCTTCATGCAAGTAAGCTCGCCACGCTCATTGTCTACGATCAAAAGTCCGAGCTTGCCGATCGCTTGGTGACAGAAGCGCGCGCGCTGGGACTACGCGCGGAGACCGCTCCATCCGCGGAAGTCGCGATTCGTGGGGCTGACGTCGTCGTGCCCATGACTACGTCGGAGCAGCCGTACATCGACTCCGGCTGGATCAAGACGCCGAGCCTCTTTGCCGCAGTTTCCCTGCTCGATCCCAAGCCCGAGGTGTTGCTCGACTCAGACGCGATCATCGTAGACGACGAGCGGCTGTGCAAGCACGAGGGGCGTCCTCTCGAGGTCCTGGAAAAGCAAGGTCGTCTGGACGGGCGGCGCCTGCTGGAAGTGGGTCAATGGCTAGCTGGAGAGCGGCAGATCCCGTCCGGGGCGCGGCGCATTTTCTTCAATCCGATGGGCACCGTCATCACCGACCTGTGCATCGCGGCGAGGGTATTCAGCGACGCCTCCGCGCGCAACCTGGGCATCCGTTTGCCGATCTGAGGGGTTCATGACTGCGGGAAATAGCGTGCTCGACGCGGTAGGTGGGACGGCGCTCGTCAGTCTCAGTCGTATGTTCGATCGACGGCGCTTGCGCGTACACGCCAAGCTGGAAATGCTCAATCCAGCGGGCAGCATGAAGGACCGCTCCGCATTGAACATGCTCCAGCACGCGCTGGCGAGCGGCCGAATCCGAGTTGGCAGCGTGATCGTCGAATCGAGCTCGGGCAACATGGGGATTGGCCTCGGGCAAGCCTGCGCCGTACTAGGACTTCGCCTGATCTGCGTGGTGGACACGAAGGTCGCAAAACAAAATCTCGCCATCATGCGCGCCTACGGTGCCGAGATCGAGATCGTGAGCTCGCCCCCGCCTGGGATGAGCCTGCTAGAAGCGCGCATCCAACGTGTCCAAGACTTGCTCCAGGCGCATCCGGGCAGCTATTGGCCGAATCAGTACGCG
Organism: Polyangiaceae bacterium; assembly: GCA_035634635.1. Classification (GTDB taxonomy): domain Bacteria; phylum Myxococcota_A; class Polyangia; order Polyangiales; family Polyangiaceae; genus PMG-095. Next base: position 10,792 of record DASQCO010000061.1, on the reverse strand, counting down.
AACTTGCACAACCCAGGCGCCCATCATCGAACAATGATGGAAATTCACGAGCAAGTAGGCAGCGTGGACTACATATTTGGAGCCGTTAGCACCTGCGGGACGCTGCGTGGCGTCACCGAGTATTCTCGCGACGCAGGACTCCAAACCATGTCCGTCGCCGTAGATTCGGCCGGCAGCACCATCTTCGATGATTCGCGCTCCGCGACTCGTCGTTTCCCTGGCCACGGCGCCGCGCGCCGACCCGAGCTTTTCTACGACGGCGTCGCGGATCGGGTCTGTTACATCAGCGATCTAGAGTGCGTCGTCGGTTGTCGCCGCTTGGTTCGCGAGGAAGGCATATTTGCCGGCGCCTCATCGGGGGGCGTGATCTCGGCTGCGCTCCGAATGCTCGGCTCGGTGCCGGTGGGCGCAAGCTGCGTGTTGATCTTGGCTGACCGCGGCGACCGCTACCTCGACACGATCTACGACGACGCCTGGGTGCACGATCAGTTCGGCGAAGTGACGGACCTTTGGCACGCCCCGCGAGCAGCAGCAGCGACGGAACCAGAGGGGGTGCAACACGCGCCGTGAGTGCTGGTTCTAGCTCGAGCGTTCCACGTCGACCATGTTGTCGTGGAAGACAGCGCCGCCACCCATGTCAGCGTCCCGTTCGGCGACGGTGGCATTGGGGTTTGCTCCGCCCTTGACCTGAGAGGGCCAGCGGCCCTTGGTGGTGGCCACGACGCCACGCCGAACTCGATCGCTGACTTGGAGCGTCGCGGAGAACGCACCGCGGTCGTTCAACACGCGCACTTCAGCCCCGGTCTCCAATGCCCGTTCGCGAGCGTCCTCTGGATGCATCAGCAGCACCGCCGGCCCAGCGCGGCGGGTTTGCCGCGAGACGTTGGCAAACATGGAATTCAAGAAGTAGTGGTCTGCAGCGGCAACGAGGGCCAAGCGATAGCGCGATGCAGACTCAGTGCTCGCACACGCACTCTCGTTCGGCGGGGTGTAGCCGGCGAGCGGATCGAGCCCGACCTCGAGCATGCGCTCCGCGCGAAACTCGAGTTTGCCAGAGGGAGTCAAAAAGCCGTTGGCAAAGGGCACGAACGGGTCCGGATAGTTCAGCCGCAACCAGCCTTTTTCCTTCAGCGCTTCGAGCGTTATTCCCGCCATCGCTGGTTCGTCGGATGCGAGCACCTGCCTGGCGAGATCTTCATCCGAGTCAAAGAGACATGGCTCGGTGAGACCGAGGGTCCGTGCCAGACGACGAAATATTTCCAAGTGCGATAGGCACTCGCCAGGCGGCTGTACGGCTGGCTCGTTCCAAGACACGTAAATGTGTCCGTATGCGGTGTGCAAGTCGGCGTGCTCGAACTGCATGGTCGACGGCAAAATCACGTCCGCGTAGGTCGCTGTGTCGGTGAGAAAGTGCTCGACCACCACCGTGAATAGATCGTCTCGTGCCAAGCCCTGCCGAATGCGAATCTGATCCGGCGAACTGGCAACCGGGTTTGCAGCACACACGAAGAGCGCCTTCACCGGCGGCTCGTCGACCTGGAGCAAACCGTCTGCGAGCCGGGTCATCGCCAAGGATCGCACGGGCTTTTCCAGCAGATCGTCGCGCAAGAGCGCCGGCAAATTGCCTCGAAAGAAGTCACGTGTGTCGTACGCGGCGCCGCCCCCCGGATACCGCCAATCTCCCGTCACGCCTGGAATACAGGTGATCGTGCGCACTGCCATGCCACCACCGCCGTGACGTTGGACGCCCATGGCCATCCGAATCCCGGTCGGACGGCTATGCGCGACGCGACGACCGAGCATCAGGATGTCGTCGACTGGGAGCCCGGTGACTGCCGCCGCGCGTTCTGGCGAGAACTCCACGATTCGTTCCCGAAATTCAGGCCAGCCGAGCGTGTGCTGAGCGATGAACTCATGATCCTCTGCACCCTCCGCGACGACGACGTTCAGAAGCGCCAGCGCGAGCGCAGCATCCGTGCCGGGAATGGGCGCGAGATGCAGATCTGCTGCGGCGGCAGTGCGCGTGCGCACCGGATCGATCACGACCAGATATGCTCCTGCCGCGCGCGCGGCAGAGATGGTGTGCCACAGGTGTGCGTTCGTGGAGAGCGTGTTGGTTCCCCAAAGAATGATGAGCTTCGCGAAGCGGAGCGTCTCTGGGTCCATTCCAACTCGATTGCGCCCCAGCGTGAACCCGGTGCCGACGCCGCCCGCGATGGTGCAAATCGTTACTCGATGTTGCGAGGCCCCAAGGACGTTCCAGAAACGCCGGGCGGGACCATATGCGCCCTGCAGAAGCCCCATCGTCCCAGTCCCGGAATAGGGCCAGATGGCTTCGCCCCCGTAGCGATCGCGCACCTCCCGCAGGCGACTGGCAATCGTAGCCAGCGCCTCGTCCCAGCTGATGCGAACGAATTGTGCACTGCCCTTTGGGCCCACCCGTCGAAGCGGAAACAGCAAGCGCTCCGGTGACTGAGTGTGCGCCACGAAGTCGTCGAGCTTGTTGCAGAGCGAGCCGCGAGTGATCGGATGATTGCGGTCTCCACGCAACTGAATGGCGCGGCCATCTTTTACCGTGACGAGCCAACTGCAGGTGTCCGGGCAATCGAGTGGGCACGCACCCCTGACGATTCGCTCGCTCATGCTACCAAATCCGCAATGGTTCCCCGTGCGTGAATCTCGCTAACCAACGCGGCCAATGCTAGCCTGCAGGGGTGACGCGCGCAAGGTTGAGGGAGCTCGGTATTGCCATCGGTAATCTTCAACCGGGACCATGCAACGCGATTACCGACGTGCCTGGCGTGCGTGTCGGGTACGCTGCGGTCGTCCACGATGAGCCAGTCGTCGCACGCAGCGGCGTAACCGTGATCTGGCCGGCTGATTCCGACATCTGGGAGTCTGCTGTGTTTGCCGGTTGTCATTCGTTCAACGGCAACGGCGAAATGACGGGAACTTTTTGGCTCGCAGAGCAAGGTCTCCTGTCGACGCCGATTGCGATCGCCAATACCCATTCGGTGGGCAACGTACGCGATGCGCTCCTCGATTATGCCGCCCAAGAGGGCGTGAAGCGCCCCTGGCTTCTGCCCGTCGCGGCAGAGACCTACGACGGTTGGTTGAACACCGCAGAGCGCGTGACAATATCGAGGGAAATGGTGTTCGACGCGCTCCGTCGTGCGCATGGGGGAGCCCTCGCCGAAGGCAACGTCGGCGGTGGCACCGGGATGATCTGTTACGAATTCAAGGGCGGAACGGGTACCGCGTCGCGCAGCACAGAAATTGGAGGCTCTCGCTTCACGGTGGGTGCTTTGGTCCAAGCCAATTATGGGCGGCGCGACCTGTTGCTCGTGTCCGGAGTGCCCGTCGGCCGTGAAATTGGCCTCGACGAGGTCCCCTCACCCAAGGTCGCGAGCGACGCGGCTGGATCCATCATCGTGGTCATCGCAACCGACGCGCCGCTGCTCCCTGTTCAATGTCAGCGCCTGGCGCGCCGCGCGACGATCGGACTCGCGCGAGCCGGAGGCATCGGCGCGAACGGTAGCGGTGATCTGTTCATCGCGTTCTCGACGGGAAATCGCATCCCGATCCAGGGCACGCTTCATGACGCCCGCTTCCTGGGTGCGGACGCCATGAATGGCCTGTTCGAGGCCGCGGCAGAGGCGACCGAAGAAGCGATCCTGAACGCGCTCACCGGAGCCGAGACGATGACCGGCAGAGCCGGCCGCACTGCCTTTGCTATTCCGCTCGATCGTGTGCGCGAAATCGTCAACGCGCGGCTGAAGCCGCGCGTTTGGGCGGCGAACGGCTCATCCGGCTAGTCTTATTCGGCCGCCGCCATGGCTTCACGCAGGCTGCGAGGCCTCATGTCAGTCCAAACCTCTTTGATGAAGGCTAGACATTCTTGCTTTTCCCCCTGCTTGCCGCCGTCGTTCCAACCAGCGGGCGCTGGACGATCGACAGGCCAGATCGAGTACTGCCCCTCGTCGTTTACCACCACTCGATACAACGTGAGATCCTGCTCATTCGAGTCGCTCATTGTGTCCACTCCTTCTCAAGATTGTAGAAATTCACCGATCAACGAGAACGCTCGCTCGGGAGCGTCCCGCCAAACCCCATGACCACAGCGCGGAAAGCGTTCGAAGCGCGCGAGCTCACGCGGCAACGCCGCGGCGATGTCTTCTTGCTCCGCGATGGGCGTCATCGGGTCGTCCTCGCCGCCCATGACCAAGGTCGGGCAGCGAATGCGGCTCAAGTCGCTCAAAAAATCGAACGTTGCCCCTTCCCCGTTCGCGCGCTCGAAAAACGCCAAAACTTCGTGCAGGTCGTTGGGTCTTTGCCGCGCGTCTGAGCCGGAGCCACGGCGAGTGTAGAGTGGCCCACAGACGCGCACGTAAGCCGCGAAGGCCTCGGGGGTTCTTTCCTCGAGGGCGCGCTTGGCGATGGCTCCAGCATCCGCCCCTCCCAGCCGCTCGAACGCCGCCACGATCCGCGCCCGGCGCGTGGCGCCGCCGCTGCCGCGCGCTGAGGTGCTCGAGAGAATGAGCTTCGCGGGATGATCGGGGTAACGGATTGCGTACGTCATCGCCACGAAGCCGCCGAACGATGTGCCCAACACGACGGGACGCTCGATGCCGAGCACGTCGCAAAACTTCTTCACATCCTCAGCCCACTGCGCCAGGTGCCAATGCTCTGCTGAGCTGCGATCGCTTTGGCCTTGACCGCGTTGATCCAGGTAGACGACCTGCGCCACGCGCGAAAGAGCGCTGAAGTCCGGTCGGAAGGACATGTGATCGAGCCCCGGTCCGCCATGCAACAACAGCAGCGTTGGGCGATCATGCGCCCCAGACGTCGGCGCGGTCCTCTGGAACCCCTCGACCTCGAAAAAAAGACGGGTGTCCCCGATGTTCACGCGCATGATCTACCCCTCGCTTTGAAGAGCGGAGATCTTGCTGTCCGCGCCCGGTGTTCGTTCGCGTGACCTCCTCGAGCTCACGACCTCGTTCAGGATTTCATGCCCGATGCGAACCACACTCTCAACGAGCACGTCGAAGTCTTGGCTCTGCGAGCGGTGATTGATGATCGCGCAACGGAGCGCGAAGCGCCCGTGCACTGTCGTGCTCGAGGGCACCGCGGCACCAGACTCTTGCACGCGCAGCAAGAGCTCTTGGTTGAGTTGGTCGAGTGCGCTGTCGCTCAAGCGCTCGTCTACGAAGCGAAAGCAGACCACGTTCAGCGTTACGGGTGCGACCAAGCGCAGCTCAGGCTGCTGCTCGATGCGTCGGCCGAGGGCATGCGCTTGCTCCACATTTTGTTCGATCAGAGCGGCGAACGTGTCGATGCCGTGAGCTTTGATACCCATCCAAACCTTGAGTGCGCGAAACCCGCGCGTCAGATCGATGCCCAAATCGGAGAATGGCAAGCCGCCCGCCATCAGCCCGCGCTCCGTCGCCGCGAGATAGCTTTGCGAGCTGGCAAACGCACCACGGTGAGCGTCACCGTCGCGGACGAGAACACAGGCAACGTCGAATGGTTGATACATCCACTTATGCAAATCGAAGCCGATCGAGTCCGCCTGCTCGATCCCTGCGACGAGAGGTCGTAACCGCTCGCTCAGACGAGCCAGCGCGCCGAAGGCTCCGTCGATGTGAAACCACAGCCCCTCTTCGCGGCAAAGTGCGGCGAGCGCGACCAAATCATCCGTCGCCCCGGTGTTGACCGTGCCAGCGCTACCGACCACACAGATCGGTCGCGCTCCGGCCGCGCGATCGGCTGCGATGGCTTGCCGAAGCGCGACCAAGTCGATGCGAAAATCGCGATCGACAGCTATGCAGCGAAGCGAGCTGCGCCCAAGTCCGAGCAGCTCGACGGCCTTGAACAACCAGCGATGGATCTCCTGCGAGGCGTACACCGTGAGCTGCGTGCCGTTCGCGAGCCCATCTCTGCGCACATCGAAGCCGGCCTTGTTCTGGCGCGCAACAGCCAGTCCGATCACATTGGCCATTGAAGCCCCCAGCGTCAGCACGCCGCTGGCCCCGGGCGGCATTCCCATCAGTTCCGCGAGCCAGGCGACTACTTGGGCCTCGACCAACGCTGGTGCTTGCTCGTAGCCGGCCATGTGCGGGTTGATTCCCGCTGCAAGCATGTCCGCCATCATGCCGAGCGGTGTCCCATTGCCCATGGCCCAACCGAAGTGTCGTGGGTGAATGTTGCCGTTGGTGTACGGCATCACGTTGCTGACGAACTCTCGGTACGTCGATTCGGCGCCCTGGCCTGCGCGCGGTAGCTCTTCACGCAACCGCTCTCGTACCTCCGATGGCATCGGTTGCCACGCCGGCCTCGAGCGCACATTGCGCAGATGCGCGAGCATGTCGTCGACCATCCGATGCGCGAGACGGGCAAACGCTTCCCAATCTTCTGGATCGAGCGTCAGCTCTTCTGCGCTTGCCACCGCGCAATTCGAAACAGGCTCGCTCGCTGAGTCTTGCGCCGCCGCTTTGTTTTGCATGTTCATCTTCCCGAAAGAAGCCCCGCTCTAGCCCGCCGCAGACAGACCGAAGGTCGGCCGCACGGTCTCAGGTCGTAGTCTGTCGATCTTTTGGAAGCAAACCAACTGGTTGTAGAAGCCATCAATCGGCGGCTGGGCCCGGCCCAGCGTGTCGCGCGTTGCAGCCAAGATAGGCTCGATGTGTTCGAGCGAAAGGCCTCCTCGTTGCTCCAGGTCCTTTTGCAACATGCGCACCACCCCATCGACGGTATCCGGCGCTCGGTCGACGTACGCCGATACCGAACAGCCCTGCGATTCAAGCACTGACGCGAGCAAGTTCAGCTGATCGGTGACCGACCCACGGCCCGGCGATCTCCAAGTCGCCAGAATGCCTCGGCCGTGCTCGCGGACGTGAGCCGCCAATTGAGACACGGTGCGCTGGAGCACGGCGTTGCCAATTTCGCCAACGGTCGTGGGAGCCGCGGCGCGCGGCAAGATCGGAGCGTACGGCGTGTTGCACACGACGAGGTCGAAGCGCTCATCCGCCGCGAGTGCCGACAGCCCGTCGGATTCTCGGAATTCGATACGCCCTTCGAGCCCGTTCAAGATCGCGTTGGCGCGCGCCACCTGAACGGCATTGGGGCTCAATTCCAAGCCGACGACTTGGTCGGCAGCTCTGGCTGCACAGAGTAGGCCTTGAATCCCACTACCCGAGCAAAGATCGAGCACCCGCTTGCCCGCGAGCGACGTCGGGAGCGCTTTGGCCAAAAAGTAGGACGACATGTCGAACCACGTGTCGCAATTGCCGCTTGCCGTGGGGTACGTTGGCGGCACGCTGACGATCAGCATCAAGCCCTCCGCTGGCACGAGCAGCAGGTTCGGCGTCCGCCAAAGCTGATCGCCTCCTCTCACGAGGAGTCCGGTGACATGGAACGCCTCGAGTACGCGGCCGGGCAGCGCGCGTCGAATCGAATCGTCGTCGACCGGGCTTCCCAGCCGGAACAGCCGAAATAGAATTTCGTGCTCGAAGTCGAGTCGTTCGACGGCCTTGTCGAGTGCGTCGAACGGCGGAAATCCCGTCATGCTTCGCCCGACCTCGAGCGACAAGCGCAGATCCACGAGTGGATACATGCGTTCGTCCAGAAAGTCGCGAATGGTGCGGAAAGCAGCGGTATTTGATGGATCGATAGTCATGAAATCACCTGTCATTTCGTGCGTTCGTGGTCGAAGGCCGGCGCTTCGGAGTACCGAGTTATCGTCTGAGTTCAGATATCCATGACCGCTCGGTGATCTCCCAGTGATCCGCGCTCGCGCTCGGCCCGTTCAAGCCGCTGCCTGAGTTTCTGAGCCAGGGCAGCGACGTGGGGGTTGTGAAGTGTCGAGTAATGGTCGCCAGCAACCGAGTTCAGCTCGAGCTCCGGCAACACTGGCTGCCAAAGCTGGGCAAGCCGCTCGGCACCCGTGGAACCGCTCGCTGCAAACAATACCGCGCGTTGCCCGAGATTCCGGCGCGAATAGCGCTCGACTGCTCGCTGAAGCCCCGTAAACACCGCAAGCATACGGTCGAGCTCTGCCGCAGCGTGGCCCGCGGAGAGCAGCCCCTCGCGGGTCAGTACTTGCTCGACCAGAGCGCGTTGCTCGGTTTCACTCATCCCTACGAATTCCTCACGCAAGCCCGACGCGTCGATCCCCGCGGAACGAGCCAGGTCCGCCGCGAAGCGCTCGAGCATCGTGTGCTTTGTGTTCTCCCCTGCCCGACTGTGCGCGGGTGGGTGGCTGTCGAAGAGCATGACAGGCCCGACCCGCTCACCTTGCTCGCTCAGCTGACGCGCCATTTCCAGAGCGACCAGTCCGCCCATCGACCAACCGCCAAGCAAGTAGCAGCCGCGTTTCTGAACTTTTCGGATCTCTTGAACGTAGCGTGCAGCGATCTCTTCGAGCGTGCCAAGGGCGGAATCGCTCGACACCTTGAGACCGTAAAAAGGTCGTTCGCATCCGAGCGCTCGCGCGAGTTCGACGTAGCAGAGTACGTTACCGCCGACTGGGTGAACGCAAAAGAAAGGCGCGCCCGATCCGTTTGGCTGAATTGGAACCAACGCGCTCGCGTCCTCCACCGTGACCTGTTCGCTGAGCAGTGCAGCCAGCTTTGCGATAGTGGGATTTCGGAACAGCTGCACGACCGAAAGACTCCGCCCGAGACGGGTCCGAATCGCCGCGAGCAGCCGCACGGACAGGAGCGAATGCCCACCCCGGTCGAAGAACTCGTCGTTCACGCCGACGCGACCGGTGCCCAGCAAACCCTCCCAGATTTCGACTAGCTGTGCCTCCAATACCGTGCGCGGAGCATGGGTCACCAGGCGCGGAGCGTCTGGCACTGGCCTCGGCAGCGCTCGTAGATCGACCTTTCCCTGCGCACTCAGCGGTAGGCCCTCGAGCAACACCACTTGCCTCGGTACCATGTAGTCGGGAATGCGCGCGGCCAGCCAGTTCCTCAGCTCGGTGGAAAAGGCGGTTTCGCTTCCCAGAGCAGACGAAGCGGGCTCGTTTCGCTCGCTCGCGAAGGGAACGGCGTACGCAATCAAACTCTTGCCGAACGGCGGATCGTCGACGCCGATAGCGATCGCGTCTCGCACTCGGGGATGAGATTTGAGAGCTGCCGCGACCTCTCCTGGTTCGACGCGATAGCCTCGCACCTTAATCTGGTGATCCATTCGACCGATGAACTCGATGTTGCCATCGGGCAGCCAGCGCGCTCTGTCGCCGGTTCGATACAGCCGCGCGCCGGGCACATCGCTGAATGGGTCTGGGACAAACCGCTCAGCGGTCAAGTCCGGCCGATTCAAGTAGCCACGGGCAACGCCTCTGCCGCCAATGTAGATTTCTCCGGAAACGCCGAGCGGGACTGGCTGCATGAACTTGTCGAGCACGTATGCCTGTGTGTTGGGAAGCGGTCGGCCCGTGGGAACCAAAGCCCCACGCCGAACACACTGACGCTCGACTCGGTACGTGAGCATCCCGACGGTAGTTTCGGTCGGGCCGTAGTGGATGAAAGTAGTCGCACGAGCATGCGCGAGCGGCTCGATCTCGTCTCTTAGCCATGTCCAAGGCGAAGCCTCGCCCCCGAGCGCGAGAACTTGATGCGGCAGGAGATCCTTGGACGGGCATGCCGCCACGAGCGCGCCGAGATGGGACGGCGCGATCTTGAGCACGTCGAGGCGGTGACGTTGGAAGTACGCTTGCACGGCGTGCGGATCGGCCGCGCGATCACGTGGCATCACGTGCAGTGTCCCACCAGCGCACAGCGATGGGATTAGCACGGTCTTGGACGAGTCCACCGCGAGCGGCTGAAGCATGCCGTAGTGCATGCCGACCCGAAGCTCGAAGCGTTCGACGATGGCACGCAGGTAGTTCAAAATCTGACGCTGCTCGACGACGACCCCCTTCGGTTGACCGGTGGAGCCCGACGTATAGATCACGTAAGCCGCCTGCTCGTCGCGGGTAGTGCCGAGGAGATTGTCCTCACCATGTCGCGCGAGCAACTCGGTCGCCTCGTCCAAGTACAGCACGTCTGCTGCTGATTCCGAGCAACGAGCCTGCCACGAGCGGCGCGAGATCAGCAGTCGGGCTTCCGAGTCAGACAAGATATAGTCGACGCGTTCTTTCGGAAACACCGGATCGATGGGGACATAGGCCGCGCCCGCTTTGAGCACCCCGAGCAGCCCGATCATCATCTCCAGCGAAGGTTCCAAGAAGAGCGCGACCCTCGTCTCGGGGCCAACGCCGCGCTCGCGCAGATGACGGGCAAGCCGGTTCGCTCGACGGTTTACCTGATCGTAACTGAGCTGACCTTCCTCACCGACGACCGCGAGCTGATCTGGGCAAGCCGCGGCGTGTTGCTCGAACAGCCGATGGAGGGAGCCACGCGCGGGCTCCTCCGTGTGAGCGCCCCGCGAATGAGTGAGGAGCTGAGCCCGTTCGCTGTCGGAGACGATGGGCAAGGCGTGAACGGACAGCTCGGGCTGGGCCGCGATGCTCCGGAGCAGGTTCTCGAGGTGCGCGGCAAAGCGTTCGACAGTGCTCGCATCGAACAAGTCCGCGCAATACTCGAGGTAGCCTGCGATGTGCTCGGCGTGCTCTTCCAGAGACAGCGTCAAGTCGAACTTCGACGACTGCGTCGGGAGTGCCACGGGCACAAGCTCAGCTGAGCCCAGACGGAGCCCTGAACGCGGAGCATTTTGAAGCACGAACATCACCTGGAACAGTGGCGTGCGGCTCAGATCGCGCTCGGGAGCCAAAACCTGCACCAGCTGC
>DASQCO010000060.1:0-29202 GCA_035634635.1 Polyangiaceae bacterium | reverse complement strand
GCTTTGGGTGCCGGCTGTTGGTGGTTCAAATCCACTCACCCCGACCCAATAACCTTGCTGGATTCGTGATCGCGGGACACGACGAAAAAAAGCCCGCGGGTACGGAGCCTACGGATGCGACTCTCCTGGCTCTCCTGGGCTCTCCTCACTTGATGGTGGGGACGCGTGAAAAGTTGTTCAGGCGCAGGAGCTTAGGAGCCGCAGTCTGTAGTTTCGGAAGCTCTTATGGCCCTCCAAGTGCCGGTCGAGGCCGGCCACAACCATGGGAAGCTGGAATGTGGTTCGGGGGCTCGCGTATGCGCTCGCACGTGGTCTGCCGAACGTCCCAAAACGCGGCGCCTAGCGGGGCGGAAGGACGTCGGGCGGATGTCCGTGCCGTGGCGTTTCGAACGGGGAAAGCGCACTTTTTTCGAGTGGCATGCTCATTGCTGGACACAGGTGAATGAAGTGGGGCCTGCTATTTTTAGTCTCGTTCTTGCCAGGTTGTTACACGCTTGCGGACGCGGCGCGCGAACGAGCTGCGTTTGATTTGAGCTGCCCGAGCGATCAAATAGCGACTTACCACGCGGTGGGCGGGGTAACGGTTGCGCGCGGTTGCGGTGTCTGGACTGAGTATCACTGTTTCACGACACGCGGCGAGCCGGTGTGTATCCGTGAAGCGGCGGCGCAGGTGAATCCTTCACCTGAACCTTGAGTTCGAGTTGTACGCAGCGCGGCCCCGTGGCGTCGCACCAGCGACTGCGACGCCGCAGGTCTCGACTATTGGAGCGCTGACTCTCAAACGTGACGAGTGTTGGACGCGCCGGCGGCAACCTCGCAAATTCTTGCGTGCAAATTTGTGCAGTTACCATTGCCCACCCAGCAACAATTTGTCTTGCACAATAGACTCTCTCGCATTAAACAACCGCCCCATGACTAGCGAAGCGACCACCGACGCCTGTACGTAGTCGTCCGGCATAGCCCGAGCGGGCCCGCCTGACGACGCCAACAGAAGGATCGGATGATGAAGCATTGGCGCGGTAGGTCTGGGATCGTCACGAGGCTCGGTCAGAGTTCTCTGGTTTGCTTATTGGCTCTCGGTCTGAGCGCCCCCTTCGTCGCGTGCTCGAGCGAACCGCTCAATAGCGCTGCTGACGGCGTTGGTTCGCTCGGATTGAACTTGGAGGCTGCGCCGGGCGTGACGCTGAACGCGGTGAAGTACACGATCAGCGGCAATGGCTTCAGCAAGTCCGGCACGATCGACACCAGTGGCTCGCCCACTGTCAGCGGCACGATCGGCGGCATCCCGGCGGGCAAGGGTTACACCATCGCGCTCTCCGCCACTTCGGTCGAAAATGGCACGATTTTCAGCGGTTCGGCGAGTTTTGACGTGACCGCGGGGAAGACGAGCGCGGTGGACGTTCGTCTCCGAGCGAGTGGGTCGACTGGCAATGGCAGCGTGACTGTGAACGGCACGCTCAACGTGGGACCAGTCGTCGACGAATTGTCCGTGACTCCCGTACAGGTGTTCGTGGGCAGCACAGTCACCCTAACGGGTGTTGCGAGAGACGCGGACAATGGCCCGTCCCCGCTGACCTACTATTGGTCGACCACGGGCGGCGTGATCGACACTCCGGTCGCGACCAACGCCACGCTCACCAGTTCGACTCCGGGCACGTTCACCGTCAAGTTGACAGTCTCGGACGGTGAGATCACGAACAGCGCGAGCACCCCAGTGACGTTCGTCGAGCGCAACGCGGGCGGCGGAGGCGGCTCCGGTGGTGGTGGCGGCGTGACACGGCCCAACGTCTTGCTGATCATCGCCGATGATTTGGGCGCGGAATCGACCAGCCTGTACCCCACTCTGACCGGTGATAGCGGCGCGGTCCCGGTACCGAACATCGAGTCGCTCGCGCAGAACGGGCTCGTGTTCGACAACGCTTGGGCGAGCCCAGCGTGCTCTATGACGCGGGGCACGATCGTCAGTGGTCTGTACGGCTATCGCACGGGCGTGACGTCCGTGGGCGCGGTCTTGCCGACCGATACCGTTACTCTGTTCGACCGGATCACCGCCGAGAGCCCGAGCTATGGGCAGTCCTTTTTCGGCAAGTACCACCTGGGCGGCGGCAACATCGATCCCAAGGCGAATGGCGCTTTCGCCGATGCGCCGAAGATCCTGCAGCACGTGCGCGATCTCGGGATCCCGAACTTTCAGGGCATCCTTGGTGGCGGGCTGACCGATTACTTCAGCTGGAACATCTACAACATCAACGGCCCCGCAGTGCCGACCACGACGTACTCGACGACCAAGCTCACCGACCTGGCCATCGACTACATCCACAACCAAGAATCGACGCAGCCGACCAATCCTTGGTTCGTCTATCAGGCCTACAACGCGCCCCACGCGGCCAACGGCGCGAACAACCCGTTCGAGGTGCCGCCGCCCGAGCTTCACTCCGTGGACTTGAGCACGGTAGGCAGCCCCAAGCCCGGCACGTACGCCACCAATATCCCCGTGTACAAGGCCAATATTCAGGCATTGGACACGGAGCTCGGTCGCTTGCTGAAGGCGGTCGATCTCGAAAAGACCGTGGTCATCTTCATCGGCGATAACGGCACGCCGGGCCCAGTCAAGGACACCAATTCCAAGATCCGCGGTTCCAAGGGCAGCGCTTACGAAGGTGGCGTGCGAGTTCCGCTCGTGATTGCGGGTGCCGGCGTGACTCGCAAGGGCCGCACGGACGACCTCGCCGTCTCGAGCGATCTGTACGCCACGATTCTGTCGCTCACGGGTATCAACGTGAGCCAGGTCAACAATAGCTACAGCCTCAAGCCGTTGCTCAGCGACAAGACGGGAACGAGCGGACGCACAGTTTCGTTCTCGGAATCGTCGAGCGGCACGAGCAATCGCGTTTATGGGTTGAAGGACAAGCGCTTCAAGATCGTGTCCAACTTGAAGAAGCGTGAGCTGTACGATCTGGTTGCGGATCCGCTGGAAAAGACCGATTTGTATGCCAATCCGGCATACGCGGCAGTGCGCGCCACGCTCGAAGCCGAGATCGACAAGCTAAACGCGGACGCGAAGCCCGGCTACTTCCCCTGAGTTTCGCCGCGCGATGTCACTCCCTCGCCGTCATGGGCGGGGGAGTGCGCGTGCCCCCCTGCCCTCGAACAACCACCTAGAGATGGAGGCCGTGATGAGCAGCGACGCCTGTCCCTAGTCGTCTGGCTCCGCCTGCGGGCGAGGCCGACGACTTTTCCAGCAAAAGGATCGATTGATGAAGAAATTGCGCGCTAAGTCCGGGCTCGCTACGCGGCTCGGCAAGGTTCCTCTGGTTTGCTTGTTGGCGCTGGGCGCGAGCGCGCCATTCGTCGCTTGCTCGAGCGAGCCGCTCAACGGCGGTAGCGAGCAAGAGGCCGGCTCGCTCGGCTTGCAACTGCAGGCCGCGACAGGCGTGACCCTCGATTCCGTGAGCTACTCGATCACCGGCAACGGCTTCAATAAGTCCGGCAATATCGACACCAGCGGTTCGCCGACAATCAATGGCACGATCGGCGGTATTCCCGGGGGCAAAGGCTACACCATCACGCTGACTGCGAGCTCCAGCGAGGGCAACGCAAGCTTCACCGGCTCGGCTACGTTCGACGTGACCGCCGGCAAGACGACGGCGGTGACCATCCACCTCAAGGGCACGGCCACGAGCGGCAACGGCAGCGTGCTCGTCAACGGCACACTCAACGTTGGACCGGTGGTCGACGAGCTCACTGTGACGCCCCTGAAAGTGTACGTTGGGAGCAGCGTTGCCTTGAACGGCGTTGCCAATGATGCGGACGCGGGCCCATCTCCGTTGACCTACTACTGGTCGACGACGGGCGGCGTGATCGACAAGCCGCTGCAGCCGAACGCAACCCTGACCAGCGCGAAGCCAGGCACTTTCACGGTCAAATTCTCCGCATCCGACGGTGACGTGACGACTTCGTCCAGCACGACCGTGACCTTTATCGAGCGCAGCCAAGACGGCGGCTCGGGTGGCACCGGCGGCGACAGCCCCAAGCAACCCAATGTGCTCTTGATCATCTCCGACGACTACGGCGCGGAAGCCTCCACCGTGTATCCGTCGCTCAACGGCGACAGCGGCGCAGTCCCAGTGCCGAACATCGAGTCGCTCGCCCAGAACGGGCTCGTGTTCGACAATGCTTGGGCGAGCCCGGCGTGCTCGATGACGCGCGGTACGATCGTCAGCGGCTTGTACGGCTATCGCACTGGTGTGACGTCGGTCGGCGCAGTGCTGCCAACGGACACCGTGACGATCTTCGATCGCATCACCGCGGAGAGCCCGAGCTACGCGCAGTCGTTCTTCGGGAAATATCACCTCGGTGGTGGCGGTGGTTTCGATCCGCGCGCGGGCGTCGCCTACGCGGACGCCGCCAAGGTGCTTCAGCACGTGCGTGACATCGGCGTGCCGAACTTCCACGGCATTCTGGGCGGCGCACTCACCGACTACTTCAGCTGGAATATCTGGGACATCAATGGCCCCGCGGTGCCGACCACGACGTACGCGACGACCAAGCTCACCGATCTGGCGATCGACTACATTCACAACCAAGAGGCCACGCAACCCGACAAGCCGTGGTTTGTGTATCAGGCGTACAACGCTCCACACGCAGCAAACGGTGGCAATAGCCCGTACCAAGTTCCGCCGCGCGAGCTGCACTCGGTGGATCTGAGCTCGGTCGGTAATCCCGCGCCGGGCACGAGCGCTACGAATGTGCCGGTGTACAAGGCCGACATCCAAGCGTTGGACACTGAGCTGGGTCGGTTGCTGAAGGAAGTCGATCTGCAGAAGACGGTCGTGATCTTCATCGGCGACAACGGCACACCCGCTGAGGTCAAAGACAAAGGCTCGAAGATCCGCGGCTCCAAGGGCAGCGCGTATGAAGGCGGCGTTCGCGTGCCGTTCATCATCACCGGTGCCGGCGTGACGCGCCGCGGTCGCGCGGACGATCTCGTCGTGACCACCGATCTCTACGCCACGATCCTTTCGCTGACGGGCATCAATGTGAGCCAGGTCAACAACAGCTACAGCCTCAAGCCGGTGCTGAGCGACAAAGCCGCCACCAGCGGACGCACCACGTCGTTCTCCGAGACCTCGAGTGGAACGACCAACCGCCGCTACGGGCTCAAGGACACGCGCTTCAAGATCGTTTCCAATCTTGGCAAGCGCGAGTTGTACGACCTAGTCGCCGATCCCCTGGAAACGACGGACTTGTATGCCAATCCTGCGTACACAGCCGTGCGTGCTTCGCTCGAAGCGGAAATCGACAAGCTGAACGCCGACGCCAAGCCGGGCTACTTCCCGTAAGGGCTGAGCGCATGCTAAACGCGGTTCCCGTCGTCCGCGATGGGAACCGCGTTTGCGCGTGGTTTCGGCGGCTCTCGAAAGCGAAGTTCTGCGAGTGCGAAATTGGTTCATCATCGTTGGCGCGCTCGTCGCAGTGGTTCTTGTCTTTGTCGTCGTTCGGCGAGAAGCACACACGCCGCCGGCAACCCTGCCGCCCGACGCGAGCTCAAGCTCAATCCGTTCGGCGCCACTGCCCTCGCCTCCAGCGCCGGCTCGAGACCGGGAAGCGTTCGTCGGCTCGGCCGCGTGCACGTCATGCCATCAAGCGCAAAGCGACGCCTACTTTGGCTCGCATCACGCAAAAGCGCTCGTCGCCCCGGGCCCTGAACTGGCAAAGGCGCGTTTCGACGGCGCTCGCTTCACGTCGAAGCTCGGAGGCGCGACTCAGTTTTCAGTGCGTGCCGACGCGCCATTCGTGACCACGCCCATCGCCGGCGGCAAGACCGCGACTTTTCCGATTAGCTATGTTTCCGGTGTTTGGCCGCTCGAGCAATACGTGGTGGCAACCGAACGCGGCAAACTGCAATCGCTTGGCGTGGTGTGGGATAGTCGCACTGCGAGTGATGGCGGCGGCAAGTGGTTTCACGTCTACGGCGGGCCCGGCATCGCTCCCAGCGACACGTTATTTTTCACGGCGCCCGCTCAAAATTGGAACAACGTGTGTGCCGACTGCCATTCGACGCGCGTGGAGCGCCGTTATGATCCCGCCGCTGATAGCTTCGACACGCGCTGGGCGGAGTTGTCCGTGGGTTGTGAGGCGTGTCACGGCCCCGGCGCCGAGCACGTGCGAACGGCCAAGGGCGGTAAGGCCGCGCCGTTCACAGCGCGTTTGAAGCCGTCCGAACCGTGGACGCCCTCCGAAACCGGCAGCCCCACTCCTCGCACCCAAGATGACCGCGAGGTCGAAGTGTGCGCGCCCTGTCACAGCCGCCGCACGCCGCTCAAAGAAGCCTTCATCGCGAGCGATCCGTTCTTGGACTCGTTCGAACCCGATCTGTTGCGCCCAGCGCGCTACCACGCCGACGGCCAAGTCGAAGGTGAAGTGTACGAGTGGGGCTCGTTCCTACAGAGCCGCATGTATCGCTCGGGCGTCAAATGCTCGGATTGTCACAATCCGCACTCGGGCAAGGTGTACGCACCCGACAACTCACTGTGCGTGCGTTGCCACGAGCCAAAACACTTCGACGTCGAAGCCCACTCGCACCACTCCGGCGCCAAGTCTCCCCGCTGCGTCGATTGTCACATGCCACCCGCGACGTTCATGCAAGTCGACGAACGCCGCGATCACTCGATTCGCATTCCGCGGCCCGATCACAGCGTCAGCTTTGGGACGCCGAATGCGTGCAACGGTTGCCACAAGCAAGAGTCCGCCGTCTGGGCACGTGATGCTGTCGCCAAATGGTTTCCGGCATCGCAAAGGCGGCCTCATTTCGTAGAAGCGCTCGGTCGCGAACGCCAAGGCTCGCTCGATGCCCCGCGTTTGCTGCGCGCCCTCGTCGATGACGCGAATGCTCCGGCGATTGCACGCGCCTCCGCGCTCGAACGACTAGGCGCGTATGCCTCCGAGAAAACACTGAGCACGCTGCGAACTTCGCTCGAGAGCTCCGAGTCACTCGTGGTCTACGGTGCGGTGCTCGGCGCGGCGCAGCTTCCGCCGCAACAACGACTCCCTCTGCTCACCCCGTTGCTCGAACATCGCGTGCGCGCGGTGCGCGTTGCAGCCGGCAAGGCACTTGCCGGCGCCCCAACCACGGCCCTTTCGCCGAGCGCGCGCACAGCACTCGAACGCGCATTCACTGACGTCGAGCAAAGCTTCGACGTCAGCGCGTCGCGACCCGAAACGCACGTGGAACGCAGCGCATTCCAACTCGCACGCGGTCAATTCGCACAGGCCGAAGCGTCACTAAAAAACGCGCTACGGCTCCAACCGTGCATGACCGAGGCGTACCTGAACCTCGCCGATCTGGAGCGGCAACGTCACGACGAAGCGGCAGCAGAGCGCGCGATTCGCGCGGCCATCGCTTGCAACCCGCAAAACGCGGCCGCACACCACGCACTCGGCCTGTGGTTGGTTCGTGCCCATCAATCGCAAGCCGCCATCGCGAGCTTGAAGAAGGCCGCCGAGTTGCTGCCGAGCGATCCGCGCTTCAGCTACGTTCTAGCGGTCGCGCTAGCCGGCAACAACCAGCGCGACGAAGCGATTCGAGTGCTCGAGGCCAGCTTGAAAGCGCGGCCGAACAACGCCAACGCACTGCAAGCGCTGGTCGGCTACTTGCGTGAAGCCGGGCAGACCGCCCGCGCGAACGAACTCGAGCAACAGCTCGCGACGCTGGTTCGAGACTGAGTCAACGCGCTTTGGCGACGAGTTCGAGCTCACCCAGCGCACTCCGCGAGAGCTCGAATGTCAGCGAAACGGTGGGCAGAGCGTGTGCCGTCACTTGAACGGTCAACTCGAGCGGCTGCACGGCGATGCCGTTCGGCAGGCCGCCGTGCACGGAGCTGTCGTGCACGATAATGAAGTCCGGATGCCCCTGCGGCAGTGCGACCAGGTCGATGAACACCTCGCTGTCGCGCTCTAAACTAAAAGGGTGTGCGCCGCCGTGCGTCCGCTGCAGCCGCACCGACTGAAACCAGGCCGGTGCAGGCCGACACTTGATCAGCGTAACCTCGACCTGATCAATCGGACGGCTCCCCGTATTCGCTACGCGAATGCGCCGAAAGCTGAGCTTCGGCAATTCCTGATCGCAAAGCTCGCCGACTCGATCCACGACCAAGCGCGGTCCAATGTCCGGCCCGCGTTCGCGGTTACTCCGTCGCGCCGACCACAGCCACAAGCCACTGCCGACGACAGTAAGCACACTCGCCGCCCAATTCACGCCGCCCGCGAAGTAGGCAGCAATCACCAGTAACGCGAGCACCGCGAGGGCGACGGCCGTGCCAGGCATCGATTTCGAAGACGATCGGGGCTTACTCAAGCGCTCGACCTTAGCCTCCCTCGCCAGCGCACGGGCAAGAGATGCGCGATCCGTCGCGTTCCCGGCATGTTTACGGCGCTTGGTACCGCTCCCTGAGTTTGAACCGCCGAGCCGCAGAGGCCGCAGAGATCAGAGGGAGAAGGGAGTTTGGGGGGGGCATGGTGCGCGGCGAATCGCGGCCTATGAAGGTCGCTACGCGACGGTGGGTGCAAGCGGGCGGATTGGTGCAAGCGTCGGAGGGCGTCGAGGTTGGTCGCTATTTGGGCGCAAAAGCGACGCGCTTGGCTAACCCCAGCTCCTTCTCCCTCAGGCCTCCGTGGCCTCTGCGGCTCGGCGGTTAGTCCCTATCTCTCGTTCTCGTCCGCGTCGCACGCGACGACGAACGACCGGTGCGCAAAGCAAATGTCACGTGGCGTTCACCGAGGTGGAACAGGCGGCTGCTCAGCTATTCCAAATGAGTTTTCAAGACGATGCAGTCGAGCCGCTCGCGGTCGAGTCGGCAGCACATTTCATGGAGTTGTTGCGGCGTTCGGCGCCGCGCAACGCGGGCGACCGCTATTTTGACGAGCGCGAGGGCCAGCGGCGCGACTGGAGCGAAGTGCGGCGGGCGTTACCGCGGGAGCTCGGTAACTAGTCCGAGAATTGGGGAGATTCGAGGGTCAGGCACGGGGAATGCGCGGGCGGCAGCGCTTTTGCGCGCTGCTGTTGTCGACTGGGCGACCATGGTAAGCCCGTTCGGTGAGCTTCTTCGCCATCCGCGCGGGCGAGCGGCGCGACGTTTGGACCGCATTTCTGACGCTGTTTGCGCTGATTGCTAGCCATGCATTGCTAGAGACCGCGCGTGATGCGCTGTTTCTGGCCAAAATCCCGGCGTCTCGTCTGCCGCTGATGTTCCTGGCCATCGCGGGGCTTTCAGTGGCTCTCGTGAAGGTCAATGGGCTCGCCACGCGGCGCCTCAATTCGCGGCGCGCGTTGTCCGCGCTGACTTTGACGGCAGCGGCGATCACGCTGGGCTTTTTCGGGCTCGGCCAGCACTTGGGCGTTTGGGGGTTGTACGCGCTTTACGTTTGGTCGGGTTTGTTGGCCACTTTGGTGCTCGCGCACTTTTGGGACTTGGTCGCCGAGCGCTTCACGATCACACAGGCCAAACGGCTGTACGGCTTCATTGGTGCGGGCAGCGTGCTCGGCGCGATCGCCGGCAGCGGCGCCGCAAGTTTGCTCGCGCGCGCAATGCACGCGGACCGTCTCGTACTGGTGGCAGCGGTCGGCTTGGCGATCGCTGGGCTGATCCCGCTATTGTTCGCGGAGCGCGCGAATGCACCGCATGCCAGCGAAGAAGCGCCGCGTCTGAGCGACACCGTGGCCTACGTGGCCCAAGATCCCTACGCGCAGCGGGTGGTGGCCGCGCTGTTCTTGGCGACGGTCTGTTTGACGATCTCGGACTTCGTTTTCAAGAGTTCGATTGCGGCGTTGGTTCCGAAAGCGCAGTTGGGCGCGTTTTTGGGCAGCGTCTACTTCGCGACCAACGTGCTTTCGTTGCTGTGCCAGGTCGGGCTGGTAGCTTGGATTTTTCGACGCTTATCGCTGGGCGCGGCGCTCGGGGTGCTTCCTGCGCTACTCGTCGCGTGCGGTCTGGGCATCGCCGCAACCGGCGCGCTCGCGGCGGTGATCGCGCTCAAGGCCGTCGATGGTTCATTGCGCTATTCGCTCCACCGGACCGCGGCCGAGCTCTTGATTTTGCCCTTCGGTGATGATGGCAGGCAGCGCGTCAAAACCTTCGTCGATTTGGTCGGGCAGCGCGGCGGACAGGTGTTCGCGTCGCTGGCGATCTTGGGCTTCGCCTCGCTGAATGCTCCAACACGCGCGGTCTCGGCCGGCTTGGCCGTGCTCGCTGCGACCTGGCTCGGCTATGCCATCGCGCTGCGCGGGCCATATTTGGCGGTATTTCGCGCTCGTTTGAAGGCGAGCCGCTCGAATCAGCTGGAACACTTTCCGGAGCTGGACGTTGCCTCGCTGGAGACGCTGCTCGCGTCGTTCGAGAGTCCGATCGACCGCGAGGTGATGGCTGCATTGAACGTGCTCGAGCGAGAACACAAGATACACCTGATGCCGGCGCTCTTGCTGCATCACCCGTCGGAACAGGTGGTCGTGCAGGTGCTGATTCTGCTCACGCGCTCTGGGCGGCGCTCGGCAGTGCCGACAATCAATCGCATCATCGAGCATTCCTCACCCCAAGTTCGAGCGGCGGCGTTTGCGGCCCTCGCCGTGTTGGCGCCGGATCCGGAGCACTTGCGGCGGCAACTCGTGGCGGAACCTTCCGAAGAAGTACGCGCAACGTTGCTCGTCAATCTGCTCGTCTCTGGTGGGACGCTGACCGCGGAACGACAGCAGCAGATCGACGAGCTGCTCGTTTCGGGCACGGCGCCCGCGCGCGTGGCGTTTGCCGACGCGGTCGGTCACGGTCACGCGCCTGGCTTCGAGCGGGCGCTGAGCGTCCTGCTGCAGAGCGCCGAAACCGAGGTCCGGCAGGCCGCGGTGCGAGCCATGGGCAATTTGGCGACCGAGAGTCTATTGCCGCAAATCGTGGCCGCTTTGGGCGACGAACGCACGCGTCCCGATGCCGAGCGAGCACTGCTCAGTTACGGCGGCAGCGCCATGCCGGCGTTGGTCGCGCGCTTTCAAGATCTGTCCAGCGCGCACGCCCTGCGTTGGCGGCTCCCGGGCGCAATGGCACTGTGCAGCTCGAAGCAAACGGTCAACACGTTGATCGAATGGCTGCCCCGGGAGCCTGATGGCAGCGTTCGTTTCGCGATCCTGTTGGTGCTCGAGCGCCTCGTTCGGCAGCACCCCACCCTCTCCCTGGACCGCGCCGCGCTCGGACGCTCGGTGAGCGAAACGCTGACCCGTGCCTATCGCCACTTGGACGCGCGTCTGAATCTGGTGCGCGGTGCCGAACAAGACACTTCACACAAGACACTCGGGCACGAGTTGCTCCACGATCTGCTGCGTGACAAGGAGCGCAACGCGCGAGGACGCCTGTTTCGGTTGCTCGGACTGTTGCACCCAGCTGAGGATTTCGGCCAGATTTACCGGAGTCTCACCTTGAGCAAGCAGCACCGCGCGACCAGTGTCGAATTGCTCGAAAATATCCTCAGTGAGCCCGTGCGCAGCGCCGTGCTCGGCTTGGTCGATGATTGTGCGGACGAGCTTCGGCTGACGCGCGCGGGGCGTTATCACCGGACGCGACCGCTGGGTTACTCGGCGTTGCTTGCTCAATTGGCCGAGGGTGAAAGTGCCGCAATCCGAGAGCTCGCGCGCTACCACGCGGACGAACTCGGCCTTCGCTTGGAAGCCAAACAGCCGGGACGGGCCGCGTGAACCACGAGATGCTCGGTGCCGGCCAACCGGTTCGCAAAGGGATTCGCGACCGCGTGCTCACGCTCCGCTCCTACACCATGTTCGAGGGGCTCGATGACGACGCGCTCCTGCTTCTGGCCGAACACGGCGAGCCAGCGATCTACTCGGACGGCGACATCGTCAGTCCCGAGGGTGAGACCATGCGCTCGCTCTGCCTGATCGTCGAGGGTGAGTTGCGCGTTTCTCGCCAAGGACAGCTGCTGACCGTTCGCAAAGCCGGCGAGGCTTATGGCGGACTGCCAGTGCTCGCGCGCGTGCCTTCCACATTGGCGGTCGCTGTAGGCAAGACTTTCCTGCTGGAGATCCCCGCGCCGGCCTTCGAATCGGCGCTGACCCAGAATTTCTCGCTCTTGCGCACGACACTCCGTCAACTCGGCACCTCCGTCCTGAAGATGCGCGGCAATCTGCCAACTCTCCCCAGCGGGCAAGGCGCGATCGACGAAGGAACGTACTACGACAAGCCGCGATCCCTCGTTGAGCGACTGATCAACCTACGTCAGGGCAATTTTCGGCACATGAACATGGAGGCGCTGATCGATCTCTCGCGGAGCATGGTCGAAGTGCGCGTTCCGGCCGGCGCACTGCTGTGGAGCGCGGGTGATCCATCGACGCACGCCTTGCACGTCGACGTCGGGCGCGTTCGCTGCACGGAGCGGGACGGCCGTTCCGCCTCGGTGGGGCACGGCTTCACGATCGGCGTCATGGACGTCTGGTCCGGAACGAGAGTTTACGAAGCGCGCGCCGAGACTCCGCTGATCGCCTACCGCATCGACGTCGAAGGCTTCCTGGCCTTGCTCGAAGCGCATCCAGAAGTCGGACTCGACTTACTTCGTGGCTTCGCGCGCGATTTGCTGCAAGGGCCGCGATCGAGCGAGCCACCCCCGATCATGCCCCGCAGTTGAACATCGCCTCCGCGCAAAATCGCCTCACTATTCAGGCGCCACTCGGCATGCTGTCCAACTTGACCGCCCGAGCGTCGGCACGCACTCTCGACTGAGCAATGGCGTCGGATGTTTTCAAGGGCAACGGCGAAATCTCGAAGCTGATTCGCGCGAAAGATTGGACGACGACGTCGCTCGGCGCGGTCGACACTTGGTCGGGCAGCTTGCGCACGGTGCTGCGTTTGATGCTCAGTTCACGCTACGCGATGTGGATGGGTTGGGGCCCGGACCTGATCTTCTTCTACAACGACGCTTACGCAGCGCAAACGTTGGGCACCAAACATCCTTGGGCCCTCGGACAGCCGGCGAGCGCAGTCTGGGCCGAGATTTGGGATCAGATCGGTCCCCGCATCGCTCACGTGATGCAAACCGGGGACGCCACCTGGGATGAAGGGTTGCAGTTGTTCCTCGAACGCAGCGGCTATCCCGAGGAGACGTATCACACGTTTTCTTACAGCCCCGCGCCGGGTGACGCTGCGGGCGAGAGCGGCGGCTTGTTTTGCGTCGTGATCGAAGAGACGGAGCGAGTGATCGCCGATCGGCGACTCTCCTTGCTGCGCGACTTCGCGGCGAGCCTCTCGCAGACCAAGAGCGCGGAAGGAGTATTCGGCGCTCTCGCGCAGTGTCTGCGAAAGGAGGCGCGGGATCTGCCGTTCTCACTCTGCTATTCGTTCGCCGACGATAAGTCCGTGCAGCGCATGTCGTTCACCGGCTTCGCTGGCAGTGAGCCAGAAGCCGCGCCGACGTTTCTGCTCGATCGCGCTGAATTCTGGCCTCTTCAACAGCTATTCGAGCATGCGCCGGAGATCGTCATCGAGCTCGATCCGACACGCGCTTGGCCGAAGGGTGCTTGGGAGCGTGCGCCCAGCCGGGCCCTGGCGTTGCCCATCACTCAGCCTGGCGACCACCGCCCGATCGGCGTGTTCATCGCGGGCTTGAATCCACATCGCCCGCTCGACGACAGCTTGCGCAGTTTCATCACGCTGTTCGTTGGGCAGCTAGCTGCGGGATTGGCGAACGCAGGCGGCTACGAAGCGGCCCAAAAGCGCGCCGAGGCGCTTGCGCAGATCGACCGCGCAAAGACGGCTTTCTTCTCCAACGTGAGCCACGAGTTTCGCACTCCGCTGACCTTGATGTTGGGTCCGACGGAAGACGCGCTGAGCTCGCCAGAGCGCGCACTCTCCGGTGCGAACTTGGAGACTGTGCACCGCAACGAGCTCCGCTTATTGAAGCTAGTCAATGGCTTGCTCGACTTTGCGCGCATCGAGGCCGGACGTGCGCGCGCGTCGTATCGACCAACGGATCTGCGCGCCCTGACTGTCGATCTGGCGAGCACCTTTCGTTCCGCGATCGAGCGAGCAAGCTTGAGCTTCGAGGTGGACTGCGAACCGCTCTCCGAACCGGTCTATGTCGACCACGATATGTGGGAGAAGATCGTGTTGAATCTGCTGTCCAACGCGCTCAAGTTCACGTTTAGCGGCGGCATCTCAGTCAGCCTGCGCTTTCACGCGGGGCGAGCAGTGCTCACCGTGCGCGACACGGGCGTGGGCGTCGCGGCGCAAGAACTGCCGCGCCTGTTCGAGCGGTTTCATCGCATCGAGGGCACGCGCGCGCGCACCCACGAAGGCTCCGGCATCGGCCTGGCGCTCGTTCACGAGCTAGTTCGCCTACACGGCGGCTCGATCGAAGTCGAAAGCACGTTGGATCAAGGCACTACCTTCGCCGTCGCGATCCCTTCGGGCAAGGCGCATCTTCCCGAAGACAGCATCGGGGATGACACGGGTCGCCCCACGCCAACCTCCGCTTATGCGGCTTACGTGGAAGAAGCGCTGCGTTGGGTGCCGCCGTCGAGTTCGGCGCCTTCGAGTCGTAAACGAGACGCACAGCTCGGCGGGCGCGTGTTGGTCGCCGACGACAACGCGGACATGCGCGAATACATCGTGCGCCTATTGGGGCAGCATTGGTCGGTGGAAGCCGTTTCCGACGGTCTCGAAGCGCTGCAGGCGGCGCGCCATGCACCGCCGGATCTAGTCATTTCCGACGTGATGATGCCGCACTTGGACGGCTTTGGACTGATTCACGAGCTGCGCCGTGATCCGCGAACCGCCAATACGCCGATCATTTTGCTCTCCGCGCGGGCCGGTGAGGAAGCGACGGCCGAGGGGTTGCGAGCCGGGGCCGACGACTACCTGGTGAAGCCGTTTTCGGCGAGCGCGCTCTTGATCCGCGTGGAAGCGCAGCTGTCCAGCGCTCGGCTGCGGCGAAGTCTGCGCGAGGCCGCTGAATCCGAGCGCAAGCGCTTGGAGACGATCTTTCGCGAATCGCCGGCTGCAATCAGCATCATGCGCGGGCCGGAGCTGCGGATTGAACTCGCCAATCCGCTGATCTTGCAGGTTTGGGGCAAGACCGCCGACATCATCGGAAAGCCCTTCGCCGAAGCGGTGCCCGAGATCAACGGCCAGGGCTACCTAGAGCTGCTGCATGCGGTTCGCGAAACCGGCGTTGCGGCACACGGCAAAGAAGCGCTCGCGCGTCTCGACCGCCTGCGTGACGGCGTACTGCGTGATGCATATTTCGACTTCGTGTACGCTCCTTTTTCGTCGTCCGACGGCACGATCGATGCCGTGTTCGTGCACGCTTACGAGGTCACGGATCAGGTCATGGCGCGGCGCAACTCCGATCAGCTGCGCGACACTGCCCAGCGCGCGCGCCAAGAAGCAGAGGCGGCCAATCGCCTGAAGGACGAATTCTTGGCGACCATGAGTCATGAACTTCGCACCCCGCTCAACGCGATCTTGGGTTGGTCGTCGTTGCTGCGTCGTGGCGCGCGCGACGCAGATGGCTTGGAGCGCGGACTTGCCACGATCGAGCGCAATGCGCTGGCGCAGGCGCGCCTGATCGAGGACGTGCTCGACGTCTCGCGCATCGTCAGCGGCAAGTTGCGGATCGATGTCCGACGCGTCGACTTGGTCGCGATTGCCAACGCCGCGGCCGACGTGGTGCGCCCGGCAGCCGCGGCACGACGCGTGCGGCTCTCCGTGGAGGCTGGCTCCGAGTCCAAAGTCGAGTTGGTGGGTGATCCGGATCGCTTGCAGCAGGTCGTTTGGAATCTGCTCAGCAACGCCGTCAAGTTCACGCCGAGTGATGGCGCGGTCATGCTCAGCATCGAGCGCCAAGGCAGCGCGCTGCGCTTGATCGTTTCGGACACGGGCGCGGGCATCGCTTCCGAGCACCTTCCCTTCGTCTTCGAGCGCTTTCGTCAAGTCGACAGCTCGACGACCCGTAAGTACGGCGGCCTGGGTCTCGGGCTCGCGATCGTGCGTCACTTAGTCGAACTTCACGGCGGGTCTGTCTCGGCCGACAGCGCCGGGCTCGGTCACGGCGCAACCTTTACCGTCGAGCTCCCCGTCCGAGCGCTCGACAGTGAGCCGGCAGAGACGACGCTTCTTGGCGCCGTCGAGCGCGCCGTCGACCCTTCTACGTCGCTGACCCTACTTCTGGGAGTGAAAATCTTGGTCGTCGACGACGACGAAGACTCGCGGCTCTTGCTGCAAACCGCGTTGGAAGGGGTTGGCGCGTGGGTTCGGCTCGCCGACTCTGCAGCCAACGCATTCAGCTTCCTCGAGCAACAGCACGTCGACGTGGTGATCAGTGACATCGGCATGCCAGAAGAAGACGGCATTTCATTGATGCGACGACTTCGCGCGGTCCCGCTGCATCAAGGCATCCCAGCGGTGGCGTTGACCGCCTACGCGCGCAGTGAAGACGTGACGCGCGCGCTCGAGGCGGGCTTTCAGCGGCACGTCGCCAAGCCCGCCAACATCGCAGAGCTCGCGCAGACCGTGGCCGACTTGGTCGAACAGGTCGCGCTCAGCGGAAATTGAGCCGTGCGCGACCTACTGGCGTACTTGTACTCGTTGGCCGTCGACCATATCCGCGCTGGATAGCTTCACGACCCGCGCGTCGGCCGTGAGCCCACTCGAGATTTGCACGGTTGCACCGGTATCGCGCTCGACGACCACCGGCACGAGCCGCAATGTGTTGTCCGAGTCGACCAGCGCCACGCGCAAGCCCTTGGCGTCGTTCAGCAGCGCCGTGGCCGGCACCTCGAACACGCGATGGGAAGACGGTAGCGTCAGCGACACTTCGGCGTACATACCTGCCAAGAGCTCGTTCTTGGGGTTGGGCACCCGCACTTCGACCAACATCGTGCGCGTATTTTGGTCGAGCGCTCCGGTCGAGCGCGCGACCTTGCCCTCGAAGGCGCGACCTGGGTATTCGCGAACGCTGACCTTCGCGTCCAGCTCATTCTTCACGCCGGCGGCGGCGTCTTGCGGCACTTGCACGAACACGCGCACGGGATCCAAGATCGCAACCTTGTACAGCGGTGTAGCGTTACCAGAGCTCACCAATGAGCCGCGCTCCACGTTGCGCGCGGTCACCGTCCCCGCAAACGGCGCCACCACGTGCGCGAACGACTTGAGCTGGAGCAAACGCCGAATATTCGCCTGTTGCACGGCGACGCCAGATTTGGCGACATTGACGCTGGCCGAATCGACAACCGACTGGGCTTGGGTCTTGTCCAGATCCTGCTGACTGGCGACGCCAGCCGGCACGAGCTGTTTGAAGCGCTCCAGATTCGCCTCCGAGAACTTCTGATTGGCGTCCGCTTGGGTCACGCCGGCCGTTGCTTGCGCGAGCTGCGCGCGCGCCTGGTCGAGTTCTTGATCGAGTTCTGGGGTCTCGATCTCGGCCATGATTTGGCCCTCTTTGACCTTGTCGCCGATGTCCACGAGCCATTTACCGATGTAGCCGTTGGCGCGCGGATAGATGGTGGTTTCTTCGAGCGCCCGGACGCTACCGCTGAGCACGATCGCGCGATCGCTGCTCGTGACCTTCGGGCTTACCACCTGGACACGCGGCGTTTGCTCCGCCTCGACGCGCGCCCCTTCGGCCAGCTCGGCCTTGGCGTGGTGGCGCGGCAAATAGCCAAACAGGAACGCCCCAGCCAACAGCGCAGCTGCCACGGCACCGATGGTGAACAGCCGACCGCGACTCACGGTCGCCGCCTCAGGTAGGTCGAAGCCCAGGTCATCGGCGGCAGGATGCACGGATTCCTGAGAAGGGTGGGCGCGTGAATGCTCGGACGAAGTCACAGATCCTCCAACAGCGGGTCTTTGATGGGTGCTCGATTGCGCAGCACGCTGTACATCACAGGCACAAAAAATAGCGTCGTGAGCGTGGCCAAGAGCAGCCCGCCGATCACGGCTCGACCGAGGGGCGCATTCTGCTCGCCGCCCTCACCCAGCCCCAGAGACATCGGCAACATACCGATGATCATCGCTGCTGCGGTCATCAGCACGGGGCGCAACCGCGTCATCCCCGCGGCGAGCGCGGCGTGTTTGGCGTCACGGCCGACTTTGCGCTGATCATTGGCGAACGTCACCACCAAGATGCTGTTCGCGGTCGCTACACCGACGCACATGATCGAGCCCATCAAGGCGGGCACGCTGAGCGTGGTTCCCGACAAGAACAGCAGCCAAACGATGCCCGCGATTGCTCCGGGCAGAGCCATCAAGATCACCAATGGGTCGAGCCAGGATTGGAAATTGACCACCATCAGCAGGTACACGAGCACGACAGAAAAGATCAGCCCGTAGCCGAGACCCGCAAAGGACGACTCCATGCTCTCGACTTGGCCCTTGATGTTGATCGTCGTGCCGCGCGGCAGATTCGGCCGATGGCGCTCGACGATCTTCGAGATAGCGCTCGACACCGAGCCCAGGTCAGTTCCGTCAACGTTGGCTTGCACATCGAAGGTGCGGGCCGCGTTGTAGTGCGTGATGTTCGCTGGCGCGACGCTTCGTGATATCGACGCCACGTTCGACAAGAGCTGCGGTCCCAACCCAGTCGGTGTCGAAAGCGGCGTGCGATCCACGGCGTCAAAGCTGTTGTTCTGGTACTGCGGCGTTTGCACGGCGACCAGGTATTGCACGCCGCGTTTGGCATCGAGCCAATAACTCGGCGACACTTGCGAGCTGGACGAGAGCGAAACCAAGAGGTCGCTGGCCACGTCCTTCTGCGTCATTCCGGCCAAGGACGCCATCGTGCGATCCACGTCGATCTTGAGCTGCGGCTTGGTGAGCACCTGCGCCAAGTGCACGTCGACCGCACCCGGAATCGACTTCATCTCGTTCAGGATCTGGCGGGCGACTTTGAGCGTGTCTTCCTCTTTGCCCGGCACGCCAATCAGCTGCACGTCGATCGGCGCGGCCAAACCGAAGTTCAAAACCTGCGTCGAAATGTCCGGAGCCAGGAAGAAAAAGGTCGTTTCCGGGTAGTCGTGACGCAGCTTGGTCCGAAGCTTGCGCACGTAGTCGGCCGTCGGCGCATGGTCCTCCTTGAGCGCAATGCTGATCTGGCCGTCAGATGGCGAAATCAGCGCGCCCTCGCTGAGCGACAGATTGAGACCGCTGTTCGGAATGCCCATGTTGTCGAGCAACGTCGCGATCTCCGTGGGCGGGATCACGGTGCGGATCGTCTTCTCGATTTCGGCGAAGCGACGCTCCGTTTCTTCGATCCGCAAACCCGGCGCTCCGCGCACGTGCAGCTTGATCAGGCCGGCATCGACCGTTGGAAAAAAGTCGCGCCCCAGCAGCGGTACGATCACCACCACGCTCGCCGCAACGAAGGAGAGGAACGCGGTGACGAATGCGGCACGGTGCTCCAGCGCCCACGCGAGCCACTGTCCGTACGCGGTACGCAAACGAACGAACGCACGGTCGAACGCGCCAAAGAAGCGCCGCGCCAAAGTTTTCGGACCATGGTGTCCCTCGGCGTGCTCTTTGGCCTCTTTCTCGAGCAGAAAGCGCACCAACGTCGGCACCAACGTGCGCGACAAAAAGTAGGAAGTGAGCATCGCGAACACCACTGCCAGCGCCAGTGGCACGAACAGCGACTTGGCCGAGCCGGCAATGAATGCGACCGGCACGAACACGATGCAGATACACAACGTCGAGACCAAGGCAGGAAGCGCGATCTCCTGCGCGCCATCCACGATCGCTCGAATGAAGGGCTTCTTCTGGCCCATGTTGCGGTGAATGTTCTCGATCGCGACCGTCGCGTCATCGACCAAGATACCGACCGCGAGCGCCATGCCGCCGAGGGTCATCACGTTCAGGGTGTGCCCGAGCGCGCGCAAGATCATGATCGACACCAAGATCGAGAGCGGAATCGACACGACGACGATCAGCGTGCTGCGCCAGCTGCCCAAAAAGAGCAGGATCATCAGCGCCGTCAGGCCCGCTGCAATCGCCGCCTCTTTGACCACGCCGCTGACCGCCGCGCGCACGAACACCGATTGATCGAAGAGCAAGGACGCTTTGAGCTCCTTCGGCACCTTGGCCAAGGCGCCCGGCAACTTGTCGCGAATGTGGCTGACCACGTCGAGCGTGCTCGCGCTGCCGTTCTTCAAGATCGACATCAACACCGAGCGACCACCGGAGACGTGCACCATGCTCGTCTGCGGCGAGTACCCGTCGCGCACATTCGCGACGTCGCGGATGTACACCGTGGTGTTGTTCACGGTCTTCACCGGAATGTCCCCCAACTCGCTGATCAACTCGGGACTCGAGTTGATCACGATCGGGTACTCTTCCACGCCCATTTTGGCAGTGCCCGTGGGCAAGATCACGTTCTGCACACCGAGCGCGTTGTTCACGTCTCGCGGTGAGAGACCCCAGGCGTACAGCCGCTGCGGATCGATATCGACCATGATCTGGCGCTGTTTGCCGCCATACGGGTACGGAACCTGCGCGCCAGGTACGGTCACGACTTCGGCGCGAATGAAGTTCATGCCGTAGTCGAAGATCTGCTGCTCACTGAGCGAGTCGCTCTCGAGCGCGATCTGCAAAATCGGCACGTTCGACGCGCTATAGCGGATGATGAACGGCGGGGTCGCCCCCGGGGGCATCGAACGCACAATCGCTTGCGACACGGCCGTCACCTGCGCGGTCGCGCCGTCGATATTGGCGCCCGGCTGGAAGAAGATCTTGATCACCGCGACGCCGCTCAGCGTCTGGCTCTCGACGTGCTCGATGTCGTTGACGGTGGTCGTGAGCACACGCTCGTAGTTCGTGACGATGCGCTTTTCCATCTCCTCCGGCGGTAAGCCGCCGTAGTTCCAGATCACCGAGATCACGGGGATGTCGATGTCGGGGAAGATGTCCGTCGGCATCCGCAGGATGGTGAACACCCCCAGGATGACGATCAGCATCGACATCACGATGAACGTGTAAGGGCGTTGGAGCGCGACGCGAACGAGCCACATGGGAGAGAAGTGGGGCGTTTTCGTGCACCCGGACGGTTCCAGGCTGCTCTGAGAAACGCGGCCTCGGTTTTCCTAGAGTCGACGCCCGCGATCGTCCAATAGATAGATTCGTATCCTGTGATACCTTCTGGGTATTACTTAGGGCAAAACCCGTTTAGAAACCCATGGAAATACGGCATTTACGCTACTTCGTGGCCGTCGCCGAGGAGCTCCACTTCGGTCGCGCCGCGCAGCGCTTACACATTCAGCAACCTCCGCTGAGCCGTCAAATCCAGGATCTCGAGACCGAACTGGGTTTTCCCCTGTTCGATCGCTCACGCCGCCGCGTCGAATTGACGCCTGCGGGGACCGCATTGCTCGGCCGTGCTCGCCAAGTGTTCGACGCGCTCGACGTCGCGATTCACGATGCGCGCAGCGCGAGCGAGGGCGAAAGCGGGCGCTTGGTCGTTGGTTATCCGTCTTCCCTCGCCTACAGCGGGCTCACCGAGTTGTTACGCGCGTTCCGCACGCGCTTCCCGTCCGTCGAGATCTCACTGCGTGAGCTGCCACCCGCGGATCAAATCGACGGACTCAAAGCGGGGAGCTTGGACGTCGGCTTCGTGCGCACCTCGCTCGATGATCCGACGCTTGCAGCCGAGTTGGTGCGCCGTGAATCGCTGATGGTCGTCCTACCGGACGATCATCGGCTGGCCAAACAGCGCAGCATTCCGCTCAAAGCGCTGGCCCAAGAGCCGTTCGTGATGTTTCCGCGCGCTCGCGGCCCAGCCTTCTTCGATCAGCTGATGAGTCTGTGCGGCCGAGCCGGCTTCACGCCGCGCATCGTGCAAGAAGCGGCTCAGCTCGACATCGTGAGCTTGGTGGCCGCGGGCTTTGGCATCTCGATCATGCCCTCCTCAATGCGCAACTTTCGCCGCCCTGGCTTGGCGTTTCGCCCCATCGTCGGCGCGCCACAAGTCGAGCTGTTGATCGTCTGGCGCCACCAAAACCTGTCGCCCGCGCTGCACAACTTCGTCGATCTGGTGCGCGTCCTGGGCGTGAATCGTCAGCGCAAATCACGCGCAAAGGGATGATCGCGCACTTCCGTGGCGACGGTGGTAACTTCGCGATCGATTTGGGGACCGAGACGATGCCGACTTGGAAGTGCCCGGAGTGCCGCCGTACTTTCGCGCGAAAGGGCCAACGTCATGCGTGCGGCACCGGTGATCGCGCGCAGGTACTCCGCAACCGCCCCGCCTCCGTTGTCGCCACGTACGAAGCCGTCGAAGCAATTGCGAAATCACTCGGCCACATCGAGATCGTGGCGCGCGAGCGCTACGTGCTCTTTCGAACCGTGCGCATCTTCGCCGACGTGGTGATCATGTCCGACGCCGTGCGCATCGCCGTCCACCTCGAGCGCGAAGTCCCCGCGCCAATGTTCATCAAAATCGTCCGCGATCAGAAGGGCGTCACCCAAGTGGCCAAGCTCACGGAGCCAGCCGCTGCCGCGCGCGTCGAGCCCTACTTGAAGGAAGCCTACGAGTATTCGCTAGCGCCCAGGAAAACCGCTTCACCCGAATAGGTTGGGGATTTTTTGATGGTCACCGATCCCGTCGAACGGCGGCACAGCCTTCGGCGTCGCGGACGAGAAGAGGGACTAACCGCCGAGCCGCAGAGGACGCAGAGATCTGAGGGAGAGAGAGCTGGGTTGCACGCACTCCGACGGTTTGCGTCCCTGAGCTATCATTCGCCGCTCAGCGCGACCCCAAAAAACTCCTCTCTGATCTCTGCGTCCTCTGCGGCTCGGCGGTTCAAACCTCAGGGACGTCCTGAGCGCGTTGAGCAAGCTGAAACGTGTTCTGCGACCGTGGCGCAGCCTTCGGTGTCCCAGGTTCGTGAAAGACGCTTTGCGTGCGGAATACTGTCCCCTGTGAGGTGCGCTGCTGGGCTGCGAGCGCCCATTCTCAATGAAATGCGGAGTCGGGAGGGCTCGGAAAGCATGCGCGGCACTGGATATTTACGCCCAGAGTCGTGCTTCCCTGTTTCAGCGACTCGGGACTAAAGTGGCAGGCCATGTCGCACACGCACACCATCGCCAGTTCCCTCGCTTTGCTCGGTCTGCTCACGCTTGCTGCCTGTGACGACCCGCCCAAGCCGGCACCTGCGGAGAAGCCATCGGCGACGGCCGCACCCACGCCGCCACCGCCCGCACCCGAACCGGTGAAGACCGCCGATCCCGCACCGCCGGCGAACGCACTGCCGCCGAAGAAGTTGTCCGAGTGTGCGAAAGGGCCGACCGCGGTGTTCGATCAGCCAGGCCTCGAGGACGAGATTCGGAAGAAGCTGCAGAAGCCGGATGGTGCGATCACGGTTGCCGATCTCGGCAAGGTGCACTCGTTGAATCTGTCGCAAGCCAAGCGCACCGCGCGACTCGACACCTGCACGCTCTCGCACCTCACCGGCGTGAAAGACCTGTTCCTGCCACCCGGCGAATACGACGACCTGACGCCGATCGCCACGCTGACGAACCTAGAATCGCTGAGCGCCGCTCACAGCAGCGTGAAAGACACAGCCCCGCTCGCCAAGCTGAAAAAGCTCGACCGCTTGGACGTAGCGCACACTCAAATCGCGGACCTGAGCGTGATCTCCACTCTGACCAACCTGACCGAGCTCACGTTGGACGACACCAAGATCACCGACGTGGAGGGGCTCGCCAAGTTGACCAAGCTCGAGAAGCTCGGCATTCAGCACACCCAAGTCAAAGACGCCGCTCCGCTCAAAGT
Organism: Polyangiaceae bacterium; assembly: GCA_035634635.1. Classification (GTDB taxonomy): domain Bacteria; phylum Myxococcota_A; class Polyangia; order Polyangiales; family Polyangiaceae; genus PMG-095. Next base: position 5,400 of record DASQCO010000060.1, on the reverse strand, counting down.
CCTCAAGAAACTGAAAACGCTCTACGTCGCCGGCACCCCCGCCGACGAAGACGCCGTCTCCTTGGCCGGCGTCCGCGGCAACGGCACCAAAGTGATCAACTGATCAGCCACTCAGCACGCTCCCGGAGGGAACGGGACTAACCGCCGAGCCGCAGAGACCACAGAGATCAGAAGGAGAGTTGGGGGGACCGATGCGCGCCGGACTCCGTCTCACCAACGACGCAAACCGTCGGAGTGCGCGCAACCCCAATCTCCGCTCTCTCAGATCTCTGCGGCCTCTGCGGCTCGGCGGTTCAAATCTCAGGGAGCCGTTCTCGAGTTCCTTGGGGTTAGACGTGTAGGCCGCATTCGCGTTTGGTGGCTTCTTCCCACCACCAGCGACCGGCGCGTTCGTGTTCGCCGGGGCGCGGGACGCGTGTGCAAGGTTCGCAGCCGATTGAGATGAAGCCTTGGTCGTGCAGCTCGTTGTACGGCACTTCGTTGGCGCGGATGTAGCTCCACACCTTTTGCAGACTCCACGCGGCGAGCGGATTGAGCTTTACGAGCGGCTGTCCGCCGAGGCCGAGATTGGAGTCGATCTGCAGCACGGCGACGTCCGTGCGCGTCGGGCTCTGATCGCGACGTTGACCGGTGATCCAGGCGCGCTGTTTGGCGAGGGCACGGCGCATCGGCTCGAGTTTGCGGATGCCGCAGCACTCACCGTGACCGTCGTTGTAAAAGCTGAACAGCCCTTTTTTCTCGACGAAAGCCTGCAACGGTTCCGCCTGGGGCGACATCAGCTCGATGCTGACGCCGTAGTGGGTGCGCACCTTTTCGATGAAGCGATAGGTTTCGGGGTGCAGGCGCCCCGTGTCGAGCGTGAACACCGAAAACGGTAGCCCCGTTTTTACGGCGATATCGAGCACGGCCACGTCTTCCGCACCGCTGAACGCGATCGCCGCCTCTCGACCAAAACGCTCGAGCAGCCAGCGGATGGTGCGCTCCGGTGGTGCCTTGTCGAATTCGAGCGCAATCGTCGCGACCTCGTCCGCGCTCAGTGGAGCCGCGCTCGTCGACACACCGGCATTCACAGGAGAGCCGCCAAGCGCTTCTTTGATGAACTGGAGCGTGCTCGTGTAGATGCGCGTGGTGCCACCGTCGTCGCGAACGACGAAGAACGGCGCGAGGTCCACCTGGTGCTCTTTCGCGAGCTTCATGCCCGCCGATTGCGGCTCGCCTTCGACCGCCCAAACCACTTCGTCGATCCGCGACATCAGGCCGCGGTTTTCGAGCAGCTTTTCGGCGTCCACGCACTTCTTGCAGGGTTCGCCGTTCAGCAGTCGCTTTTTCACCATCGTCACGTGCATCGAATTCATCCGTTCTGGGTCGGGGGCAGCGGCTCGAACACCGGGATCTCTGCGGTGCGTTCGACGCGGTCACGCGACCAAACATCGAGCTTTTGCAGGTCTTCCCAAACTTGGAGCGCTGACGTGTAGCGGTATTGTTCTTGGCGGCGCAGCATCACGCTCACCACGTCGCCGATCGGCGTGCCCAGAGCTTCGGCCTTGGCGCGCGGTACGCCATCGCGAATTTGCTGGATGATGCCGTCGTAACCGACGGTCGTGTCGATTGGGTACACGCCGGTGTGCATTTGGTAGATCAGCAATCCGAGCTGATACAAATCACTCTGTTTGGTCGAATAACCGCCGGCTGCGACTTCCGGTGCCATCAACCGGTGTTGCACGATCGATGGCTTGGCGCCACCGTAGCCGTACAGCTCCTGGGCGATGCCGAGATCACTGAGCTTGGCCGTCAAACGCTCGCCCTGGACGACGAGCACGTTGCCAGCGTGCAGATCATTGTGCACGAACTCGTTGTCCGCCAGGTACTGCACGGCGAACAGGAGCTGTCGAGCGACGTCGACTACGAGCCGATCGGTAAACGGCGCTTGGAGCATCTCGTCCAAGCTGTGATCGCAGCGCTCGAGCACGAGATAAAACAGCCCCGCCGCCTCGAAATAGTCATGCACGTAAACGATGTTCGGATGGCGCAGCCGATACAGCCGCTCGGCCTCTTTCAGCCAATCCGCGCGGACTTCCTCGTAGCGGCGATTGCCCGGTGCGAAGACCTTCAGTGCAAACGATTGATCGAACGGTCCGAGGCAATCGAAGACTGCTCCGAAGGCTCCGGCTCCCAGGCGCTTGCCGAGCAAATAGTTCTGACCGCGTGGCGAACGGACCGCGCCGCCGCTCACTGGCATGTCGGGAATGACTGAAATAGGGCCGGTCATCGGAGCGCGCTAGTTTGAGGACGAAGCGCGCATTTCTGCCATAAGTTTGCGATTTTCTCGAGAAATATACGAATTGCCACTCCCCACCCTACAGCCCGGCGCGCTCGCCGCGCACTCTTAACCGTGTTTTTCTGGCCGAGTTAGGGTTGCACGGATGAACAAGGTCGGCTAATTGACCCGCCCACATGTCGAACCGTGCACTCTGGAACGTCCGCCGCCGTCACGAATGGCTCACCACTCCCCTCAAGGCCAAGCGCCCCAAGCTGCGCTCGCGCAACCGCGTCGGCCTCGAAGCTGCCCAGGCGCGCAAGGCCAAGCCGGCCGCGTCCGCTGAAGCTGCGCAGTCCTGAGCTGCCTCCGGCCTATAGCCGGAATTTGGCCCGAGCTGTGGCCAGCTGTTAGCAGATCGCGCATGCGGCGAAGCGTCGTGTGCGCGTCACTGTTTTTGTGCGCCTCGGTTCTGTCGAGCGGCGTGGGTTGCGTGGGGCACGCTCAAGACGCGCACGAGCCTGGGGATCGGCTCGGCACCTATCACGCAACGGGGAAGCTGGTCAGTGATAGCTGCCAAGCAGCCGTTTTAGGCGTCACCAGCGATTGGCAATTCGACGTCAAACTCTCGCGCCAGAGCCACACGCTGTATTGGCTGAACGGCGCAGAGGCGATCCCAGGGACGATCGCGAGCGACAACGTCTCCTTCGGCTTCGAGAGCGGCGTGCAAGTGACGCTCCAAGCCGCGCGGGGCGCGGTTCCGGGCTGCGTGATCGAGCGCAGTGACAACGCGAGCGGCAAACTCAGCTCGAGCAGCACTACGGACGTGCAACGCTTCAACGTGGATATGAGCTTCACGTACGCAGTGCAACCAGGCAGCCTGTGCGCGGGCTTCGTGGGAGTTGAAGACGGCTTCGCGGCGTTGCCATGCAAGGTCTCGTACTCGCTCACCGCCGAGCGCACCGCGCTTCCCCCGAGCCTCGACTGATCACTCTAGGCGAGTAAGTCAATCCCCAAAACGGCCTGAGAGCCGCTTCTGACGCGCACTTGAAACGCCGCGTAAGTACGAAGAAAAGCCTGGATTGCGCCCACCGGCCGTGCTAGCTTGGGACTCGTCGTGCAGGCTGGAATAATCGTTCCCGGGCTTGTCCGGTGGAGGAGCACCCCCGCATCCTGCGCACTTGGGTCCGAGACCGCTCAGCGGTCTCCTTTCGGAAGCGCCCACTACCGCAGCCTACCCAGCGATTGAGTCTCTTTCTCGTTCGAGTAGGAGGCGCGGGCGTCCGGCTATGGCCGGAGGAGGACAGGCATGATTAGTAGTTGTACCTTTATCCCGGAGGTGGACCCTCGAGGTTAGCCGAGCGAGGTCGGCCACGCTCTCTGCGTGACCAGGGCCTTGTTGTCTACGGCTAGGTACGGTCTGAGGCCGCGCGTCGATCGCGCTGTCGCGGAGTGCCGCCGCCCCTCACCCCCTCCGGGATTCTGGGGCTACGACCAACCCGGGTGATCCAACGGATTGCCCGGGTTGCTTTATTTGCGGCTGGGCTTCGGAGCAGGCGGAGCTGCCACGGGACTTTTCTGCCGGTACCCCTCCTGACAACAGGAAATTACTGGTGTAGACCCTCCCCCGTGATGACCCTGCTTTCGATGCTGAGCGCGTCGCTAGACCACTTTTCGCTGCTTGGCTCTGGCCCGGACTTCTTCTGGAACAGCTCGATCTTCGAAAAGAACCGCTGGGAAGCGTTTACCAAAGGCACGCGGATCTTCCTGACGATCGCGACCGCGCTGCTGTTGATGTACGAGATGCGCGCCGCGCGCCTGCGCGAACGCATCTCGAAAAAGATGAAACGCTGGGTGGCGATCGGGCTGACCGTCGTCGCGTTCTTCACTTACTTCGACTTCTTCAATCCCAACGTTCGCTACCAAGAGTATTACCACCGGCACGAGTTTTATCACTATTACCTCGGCTCCAAGTACTTCAAGGAGATCGGTTACACCGAGCTCTATGAGTGTACTGCGGTGGCCGAAGTGGACCTCGGTCGCGGTGCGTCGATTGCGAAGCGAGACATTCGCGATCTGCACGTGAACCTGATCAAGCCGGTGAAGGACACGGACGTCCTGACGCATCCCGAGAAGTGCAAGAACAGGTTTACGCCTGAGCGCTGGGAAGCGTGGAAGAAAGACGTCGACTGGTTTTATCACTCCTCAGTCGGCAGCTATTGGGAGAACATGCAGAAGGACCACGGCTACAATCCGCCACCGGTCTGGGGCATGACGGGCAAGCTATTCGCGAGCATCGCGCCCGCCGGCGATACGTTCTTCAAGCTGCTGTCGATGATCGACGTCGCGCTGCACGTTGGGATCATCCTGCTCTTCTACTGGGCCTTCGGCTTCCGCATCATGGCCGTGGCCACGGTGTTCTGGGGCTGCAACGCGCCGGCCAACTTCTATTGGACGGGTGGCGCGTTCCTTCGCCAGGACTGGCTGTTCATGCTGGTCGCCTCCGTGTGTTTGGCCCGCAAGCGCAAGTTCGGGCTGGCTGGCGCCGCGCTCACTTGGTCTTCACTGCTGCGCGTGTTCCCCGTCATCTTCTTTGCTGGCTGGGGCATCATGGTGCTGCTCGAGATCATCCGCCGCGTGCGTTTCGGCACCACGGGCGAAGTTCAAGCCGCGTCCGGTAAGCTGTCGATCAAGCGCGAGCCCGGCTTGCTCGGCCTATTGCACCCCGATCATCGTCGTTTGATTGGCGGTATCTTGGTGGCAGCCGGCGTGTTGATCCCGGCCAGCGTCGTGGTGTGTGGCGCGGACTCCTATAAGCAGTTCTTCGGACACACGATCAAGGTGCACGGCACGACGCCGCTCACGAACACCATGGGCCTCGAGACCATGCTCGAGCACACCTGGGACAACCGCATGCGCTTCATGCGCGACGACAACATGGACGATCCGTTCAAGGGCTGGAAAGAAGGGCGGCTCGCGCGCTTCAAGCAGGTCAAACCCTTGTTCGTGCTGATCATCGCCGGCGTGTTCGGGTGGACGACTTGGGCGCTGCGCCGAACACGGCTGCTCTGGGTCGGCCTTGCGCTCAGCGTGTGTCTGGTCATCTCACTGACCAACCTGACTTGTTATTACTATTCGCTGTT
>DASQCO010000059.1:0-90316 GCA_035634635.1 Polyangiaceae bacterium | reverse complement strand
CATGATCTCGGTTACACGCTTTGCGACGTCAGCCGTCGCGTTCATTGGCTTGATTGGTTTTTCCCTCGCGTGCAGCAAGAAGGAAGCCGCTCCTGCAGAGCCGGCTGCGAGCGCGTCGGCCGCGCCGGTTGCTGCGGCTGGACCTGTCACCCTTCAGGGTTCAGGAGCGAGCTTTCCTGCGCCGCTCTACTCGCGTTGGTTCCGTGAGTTCGGTGAGAAGAACAAGGACGTGCGCGTCAACTACCAATCAACGGGTAGCGGCGCCGGCATCAAAGCGTTCATCGAAGGACAGACCGACTTCGGCGCGAGCGACGCGGCGATGACCGACGAAGAGATCAAGCAAGCGAAGGACAACGTGATCTTGCTGCCGATGACGGCTGGCAACATCGTGCTCGCTTACAACCTCGAAGGGGTGACCGACCTCAAGCTCACCCGCGAAGTGTACGCAGGCATCTTCCTCGGCACGATCAAGAAGTGGAACGATCCGAAGATCGCTGCTGCCAACCCCGGCGCCAAGTTGCCCAAGATCGACATCTCGGTCGTGCACCGCTCTGACGGTAGCGGCACCACCTTCGTCTTCACGCAGCACTTGGCCGCGATCAACGAGAAGTGGAAAGCCGGACCTGGCGTCGGCAAGTCCGTGGAATGGCCGGTCGGTGTCGGCGGCGCCAAGAACGACGGCGTGTCCGCGCAGATCAAGCAGACCCCGGGCGCGATCGGCTACATCGAGTACGCCTTCGCCGCGAGCACCAAGCAGCCGAGCGCCCTGCTCGAGAACAAAGCTGGCAAGTTCGTCGCGCCGACGCTCGCGGGGTCGGCCGCTGCGCTCGCCGCGGTGGAGCTGCCCGCCGACAACCGCGCTTGGGTCACCGACCCCGCGGGCGACGAAGCCTACCCGATCGTCACCTACACCTGGATTCTCGCGCACAAGAAGTACGACGACAAGGCCAAGAGCGCCGCACTCAAGAGCGTCCTCAAGTGGAGCCTAACCGACGGTCAGAAGCTGTCCGAGGGTCTGTTCTACGTGCCGCTTCCGGAAAAGGTTGCGACCAACGTGCTCAAGGCCGTCGACACGATCGAGTGAGCGCCCAATAGAAGTCCGAGCGCTCGGAGAAGAACATGGCAAGCACTGGCACCAAATCAGGTCCTGACCTAACGGAAGCCTTTCGCTCCCCAGTCTCTCGACCTCCGAGCGCCTGGCAAAAGAACTTCGACGTCGCCTTCAAATGGCTCGCTCACGCATTCGGCGCGGGTGTGGTGCTTTTGCTCGGCGGCGTCGTGTTCGAAGTCATGCGCCACGCCAAAACGGCGATCGCTGACTACGGTTTGAAGTTTCTGACCACCTCGACCTGGGACGCGAACCGGGCAGATTTCGGGATTTTGCCCGAGATTCTCGGCACGCTCTACACCTCGATCTTGGCGCTCGCCCTCGGTGGCTTTCTCGGCATCACCGTGGCGCTCGTGCTCAGCCAAGGTTTCGTGCCGCGCAAGGTCGAGCTGGCGATGAAGAACGTCATCGAGCTCCTGGCGGCGATCCCCAGCGTGGTTTACGGCCTGTGGGGCATCTTCGTGCTCGTGCCGCTCGTGCGTGGCCCTGCGGGTTGGCTGAACGAGCACTTCGAGTCGATTCCGTTTTTCTCTACGCGCTTGAGTGGCCCTGGCATCTTGCCCGCCGCCCTCGTGCTTTCGATCATGATTCTGCCCACGGTGACGGCGATCTCTCGTGAGGCCATGGCGGCCGTGCCCAAACGCTTGGCAGCCGCTGCCTACGGTCTCGGCGCGACGCGCTGGGAAGTGATCTTCAACGTCACCTTGCCGACTTCTGCCGGTGGCATCTTCGGCGCGTTGGTCTTGGGCTTCGGCCGCGCTCTCGGCGAAACGATGGCCCTGGCGATGTTGGTCGGAAATGCCAACGTCTTCGGTCTGTCCCTGTTTTCTCCCGGCAACACCTTGGCCGCATTGCTCGCCAATCACTTTCCCGAAGCGGGCAACGTCGAAGTCGGCGCGTTGATGTACGCGGCGCTCGTGCTGATGCTGATCACGCTCGCCGTCAACGCACTCGGCTCCTGGATCATGCTGCACGCCACGCGCGAACTGAAAGGGCTCGGTTGATGGCTCACGCGGCGACGACGAATACGCCGGAAGTGCCTGCGCGCCAGATCTCCTTTAGCCGGTCGCTCGGCGAACGGCGAACGTTCATGAACACGCTGCTGACGGGGCTCGCGCTGCTGTTCAGCTTGTTCGCGATGTTCCCACTGTTCTCGGTGCTGTACATGCTCTTGACCAAGGGCGCGACTCAGCTCAGCCTGTCGCTCTTCACCGAGCTCACGCCCGGCGCTGGTATGGAAGGCGGCGGCATCGGCAACGCCATCGTCGGTACTTTGGTCGTCGTGGCCGTCTCTACGGTGCTCGCGCTGCCGCTCGGCTTCATGGGCGCTGTCTACCTTGCCGAGTACGGTGGCGAGTCCAAGTTGGCCGTCATCGTGCGGTTTTGCGGCAAAGTGCTGACCGGTCTGCCCTCGATTTTGGCAGGCGTCTTCGCGTACGCGATGGTGGTGGTGACCACTGGCTCGTTCAGCGCGTTGGCGGGTGGCGCCGCAATGGCCGTGCTGATGATTCCAACGGTGATGCTGACCGCGGAGTCTGCGCTGCGCGCGGTGCCCAGCAAGATGAAGATGGCCGCATTCGGCATGGGCGCCACACGCGCTCAGGTCGTGACTCAAATCGTGGTGCCGACTGCCATCCCGGGCATCTTGACCGGCGTGATGTTGGCGCTTGCCCGCGCCATGGGCGAGACCGCGCCGCTCTTGTTCACCGCACTCTTCAGTGATTACTGGTTCGGAGGCGAGCTGCTCAAGCCGATCGCCTCGCTCTCCGTGCTCATCTACAACTTTGCCGGTAGCCCGTTCGAACACCAAATAGCTTTGGCATGGGCCGCATCGCTCGTGCTGGTGACGATCGTCTTGGTGCTTAACGTGATCGCTCAGATCGCGACCCGGCGCCCCGAGGAGCACTGAGTTTTGTCCGCCGCGTGCGAGCCGAGGAAGTGTCCATGACCGCCCAACAATTGTCTCCCGCCATGACTGATGCCAAGCGTGACTCCGACGTTCCCACCACCAGCGGCGCCGTGCCCGTCTTCAAGGCGGGCGCGGATCCCGGCGTGGTGATGGATTGCCGCATCAAGACCCTGCACTACGGCAATTTCCTAGCCGTGCGCGACACGGACATTCCGATCGTGCCCAACGAGATCACCGCGTTCATCGGGCCGTCGGGTTGTGGCAAGAGTACCGTTCTGCGCAGTTTGAACCGCATGAACGACTTCGTGAACGGCTTCCGCTTCACGGGTTCGGTTCATTATCGCGGTCAAGACATCTACGCGCCGCACGTCGATCCGGTCGCCGTGCGCCGCTCGATCGGCATGGTCTTCCAACAGCCGAACCCGTTCGCGATGAGCATCTACAAGAACGTCGCCTTCGGTTTGAAGCTCAACAACTTCAAGGGCAACTACGACGAGCGCGTCGAGAAGGCCCTGCGCGGCGCAGCCCTGTGGGATGAGGTGAAGGACAAGCTCACCACGAGCGGCCTCTCGCTCTCCGGCGGTCAGCAACAGCGCTTGTGCATTGCTCGCGCGATCGCCGTCGAGCCCGAACTGCTGCTGATGGACGAGCCGTGCTCCGCGCTCGACCCAATCGCCACGCGTCGCGTGGAAGATCTGATGGTCGAGCTGAAGGAGAAGTACACGATTGCCATCGTGACTCACAACTTGCAGCAGGCTCAGCGCGTCGCCGATCGCACCGCGTTCATGTTCGTGGACACCAGCGCGGGCGGTCGCACTGGCTACCTGATCGAATATCGTCCTTCCGCAGAATTGTTCGAGGATCCGCGCGAAGAGCGTACCAAAGCCTACATTCGCGGCGAATTCAGCTGACACCGGTCGATCCGGGAAGCCAGGAATTTTCTGGGCGCGCAGCGAGCCGAGAGGGGTACTACACTCTGACCACTCCATGAGTGGTCGCTTCTCGCTCGCTTGCTTCCGCAGACTCAGCATCTCGTTTACCAGCTGTGCGCTCTCGACGCTGAGCGCGCCTGCATTCGCACAGACCGTTGCCGATCCGCCGCAAGCGCCGCTCGCGCCAACGGAGCCGCCCGTCGCTCCGCCCGCCCCGGACGCGCCTGCGCCCGCGCCCAGTGAGCCCGCGCCACCCAGCCAAGCGCCGCCGATCGCCGAGCCCACTCCCGCGCCCACCGAGCTCAAGCCGACGTCGGACGCTGTCCCGGCAGGCGACACTCCGCCTGCCGCTGCAGCGCCGGGAAGCAGCGCGGCCTTCGCGCCCGTGGCGGACGCTCCGCCAAAGCCTCAACCAAAGTCGCCCTCATCCGCCGCGGCTCCAGCGACAGCCGCGGCCGCGGCGTCCAAATCCACCCCTCAGCCCGCAGACACTTCGTCGAAAGACGACGATAACTCCGGAGGGTTACTCGGCCCGTTCCGCATCGGCGTGCTGGTCGGCACCGGTCTACCCGAGATCATGAATTTCGGCGCGCAGCTGAAGCTCACGCGCTTCTTCGGCGCGGGCGTGAACGTTGGCCTAATCCCCACCGTGAAGATCAATTATTACGGTGAAGCGCAGCAGCAGTACCAAGAGTACGACGTTTACGGCCACATCTACCCGTTCGGCGGCTCGTTCTTCCTAGGCGCCGGCGTGGGCTACGCGCAAATCGACGGCATACTCGTCAGTCACTTCAACCTGTCTGCTCTCAACGCGGGCGTTTCGGGCAACGTGGACGTGATGGGTGACGCCACAGTGCGCACGCTCGTGCTCACACCTCAGCTCGGCTTCCTCAAGATCTTCGATGTAGGCTTCGCGATCGGCTTCGACGTCGGTGCCCAAATTCCAATCGCGCCCAGTCAGGTAGATTTCCACACCACCACCGTTGGCCTACAGCCGCCTTACGACAACGCCGTCCAGACCACGTTCATCGACCCGAACGAAGCCAAAGTGCGCCACACCCTAGACACCGTAGGCCGCACGCCCCTGCCCACCTTCAACCTAAAAATCGGCTGGTTCCTGTAAACCACTGCGAAATTGGGGGAGTGGGCGCTCGCGATCCAGCAGCGCACCTCACAGCCCGACCCGGTGCCCGCTACAGCGCGAAAGCCCTCAGCGGCACATCACTCTCGCGGAAGCGTCAAAGCGAGGCGCGTGCAGAGGGATAAACCGCCAAGCCGCCAAGCCGCCAAGCCGCCAAGAAGAGGAGAAGGGGATTGGGTTTCGCGCTGAGCGCATGTGGTCCGTGGAAACGTTGGTAGGTACAACATGGGTAAACACGCGACGCGGCGTGGCGTGTTTCGCGCAACACCAAATTAGTTGTGAGCTGTGGTGGATGCCAAGGGTTTCTGGGACGCCGAGAGGACCTGGCGGCTTGGCGACTTGGCGGTTCAAACTCAGGGAGTGCGGAAGTGAGTTCCGCGGTTTGATTGCGCGATCACGGACGCATCACGTGGCGTGCTGCGGCGGGAACAAAGCGTACTCTGAGGTGCGATGCTGGATCGCGAGCGCCCACTCTTCGAAAAATCGGCAATGCCGGTGGGTTAGTCGATCACGAGTTCTTCGTTCAGTAAGCGGTGCTTCACGCTCACCATTCGCGCGATGTCTTCGGAGAAGAGTTCGGGGCGTTTGGTGTAGATGAGGTGGCGGCTGCGGTGGACGAGGTCGACGAGGACGTTCGTGAGCTCTTCGCGGGAGACGCGGCCGTCGCTTTGTTGTTCGACGTTGCCGAACGGCCATGCTTCGCTCAGGCCGTCGCGTAGGCGCGTTTCGCTCTCGATCAGGCCCTCCCATGGGACGTTGCGGCCGCGGTTGGCCACGGGGGCGCTGAACAGCAGCAAGATGACCGAAACGGCGAGGAACATGAAGTCGGTCACTTTGTCTTTCGGCGAGTGCGTGGGCGCGTATGAATCGAGATCGATGCCTTTGAGTTGCCCGCGGCGGCTCATCATCAAGTTGCCGTTCTTGAGATCGTTGATTGCGTAGCCAATGTCGTGCACGGCTTCCATCCACAGCAATACGCTGGTGAGCAGATCCATGACCATGGCCGGCGAGAGCGCGTGAGTGAACGGCAGCGCCATGCGTTGCCGACGCCACAGCTCGTTGCCGCGCAAGCTGATCGCGCGCTCGAATTCAGCGCGCGCCTCGACCTCGGAGGCGCGCGCGCTCGGCGGGCGGCTGACGCTCGCGTGCTCCGTGCCGGTGACGCCGACCAGGTTGTCGAGGGTGTCGCCGTTGATGAGTTGGAGTACGTGATACGTGTAGCGCTGTCCTTTCAGTTTTCCCGTGTCGTATAGGCGCATCAGGTGCGGCGCGCGGGCCAGCGCGCGGCCCACGGACATTGCGGCTTCGGCCTCCAGAATGGCGTTTTTCTTTTTGCCGACGATGCGGTCGACCTTGAGTGCCACGCGGCCGGGGTAGTTGGGGCTGTTGTCGTTCAGCGCTTCGTACACGCGCCCGAACTCGCCCATGCCGAGTTGACGAAGCAGTGTGAAGCCGAGATCGCTGAACGAGTCACTGACCATTTTCCAGGCATCGAGATCTTGGTTGTCGATGATGCCGAAGGATCCAACCTGAGGGGTTACGGTGCGGACTTTGCGCCCGACGCGCTCGAAGTCCATGGGCGCCATGGCGGGCGCGACCTCGGGCATGGCGCCCGCTAGGCTGAGCCGCAAATACACGGTGTCGAGGTATTCACAGGCGGCGACTCGCACCTCGGCGGCATCCCCGCCAAAGCCATGGCCGCGCAGCAAGAAGCCGAGCTTGTTCAGCATTCGAAAGTACGGATGGCGGTCCATCAATTCCGGACGCGGAATCCCGCTGGATTCGCTCACCATGTCTTCGAAAATGCAGCCCATGGTCGAAGGGATCAGGTGACCCGATTTACGCGACTCATAGAGCACATTGATCGAGACGAAGGTGATGCGCGAAAATACGTCGATCTTTTCGACGAAGCGATCGCGCGGCCACTCCGGGTACCCGAGCTGGGAGACGAAGCGCGACACCAAAGGCCAGCACAGCCCGAGCACCTCGTCCTGACTTCGCGCCTTCGAGATCAACGCCTCTTGCACGTAACGCGCGAGGCGTGAGTGCAGCACGATGCGCGTCTCACCGTGTCCGGTCATGCCATCACGCGGCACTTCGCGCGTTCCGTCGCTCGGCACGTCGGGGCTGAGACGCACGGTGACTGCGCGCTCGCCGCGCCGCGCGTTGCCGAACAGCAAATCTTCGAAAATTTGTAAAACCTTGGGCTTGTCTTCCAGCCGCTTGCGCGCGCGGCGCAGGCCGAGCGCGAGGAGATCCGCGAGCCAGCGTGAGTCGTCGTTCTCTGCTTCGAACGCAACCATCTTGAAATCAGCCTGAAAGTGCACGCGTACCCGCATGTCGGGCTCGTAGCGAGTGTCCGACGGCAGGCTCAAATAGCGCAACCACTCCTTGGCTTCCCCGCTGAACACGGTCGTGGACAGCTCGGTCTGCACACCGGGTAGATCGATTGTTTCCGACGGGTGCCCGATCACGTGCGAGGCCGGTGGGCGCCAGTTCCAGGAGTCGAGCGCGGCCTGCAGGGCCTGGTGAACCGCCTCTTGCTTCTTCATTGCGACTTCTCTGTCATCCTAGGGCCCGCGAATGGCTAAGTCGATCGCCTTCGCGGCCGATGCATCCCGGCGCGGGGTGAACGCGACACGAGTCTGTCACATTGGTATGGATTCGGTTTTTGGTACTGTCGAGGAATGTCTTCTCGAGCTAGGTGGTCGGTTGCTGTGGTGCTGGGTTGGGTGAGCGCTGCGCTGTGCGCGTGCGCGCCCGCTGGGACGGAAGCGCCCGCCGCCGCACCCGCGCCCCCGCCCGTTGCGGTGACAGCCAGCGCGGCAGCGCCCGCGGCCAAGCAAAAGCCGGCGAAACCCAAAGTGATCGTCTGCGTTTGGGACGGTTTGCGGCCAGACTCGATCAGCGAGCAGGTGACGCCGAATTTGGCGCGGCTACGCGATCATGACGGCGTAAACTTCAGCGATCATCACTCGGTTTATCCGACCTTCACGATGATGAACGCCGCCGCGCTCGCGACCGGTGCTTACCCCGCGCAGCACGGTTTTTACGGCAATACCGAGTACCAGCCCGGTCCTACCGGGCAAAACGCCGAAGGCAAGCCGATCGACTTTTCGCAGCCCGTGTTTACCGAAGATCACGGCGTTCTGCAGGCGTTGGACGGCTTTTACCGCGCGCGCGGGGCACGTGGCGTGTTCGCGGTCGAGACTTTGTTCGAAGCGGCGCACAAGGCCGGTCTGCGCACCGCGGCAATCGGCAAGATTGGCCCCGTATTCATACAGGACATGCGCCCGGATGAGGCGCTGAGCGTGGTGCTCGACGAAAACGTCGCGCTCCCCTACGGCTTCGCGCAGAAGCTCCAGGCGGCAAATTTTGCCTTACCCGCAAACACGGCGCGCTACCCGTACGGAGCTAGTCAAGCGCTGACGTTGCTCGAGAGCAATGGCAAGCCCACGGCTTCGCTCCCCGAACGCCAAATCCGGCTCGCGGACGGCGCTACCCCTGACCCTCGCGCCAGCGCGGGTTCGGCGCACAACGTCGCCAACGCTTACTTGATGCGCGTTTTCCTCGAGTACGTGTTGCCCAAATTCGAGCCCGATCTGTCGATCGTTTGGCTGCGCAACCCGGACTCCACCGAGCACCAATTTGGCCCGGGCACTCCGAACTACCAAGACGCGCTCCGCGATCAGGACGCGCTGCTCGGGAAATTGCAAAGCAAGCTCGAAGCGCTCGGTTTACGCGACGGCAGCGATTTGATCGTGGTTTCGGATCACGGTCACAGCACGGTTGCGGGCGATCCAGCGATATTTCCGCTGCGCGCGTTGATGGGCGCGGCCGACGGTCACGGTGAAGTCGGCGCGGTCGACCCGCAAGGTTACGTCGTCTCGGGTGAAGTCCGCAGCGCGGATTTGCTCGCGCGCGCGGGCTTCAAGCACGTTTACGACGGCGGTGGTTGCTCCTTCGATCCGGTCCTGACCGGGATCCGCAAAGACAACTCGCGGGTTTTTCCGACGCGCATGGACCACGCGGGGATTTGCGGTTCCGCGCCGGCGGTGACTCCGACCGGCAAGAAGCAGCCGCCGACCGAGCAATATTCGACGCTGGCGTTTCGCGTGCCCGAGCACGCACCGAGCGACTCGATCGTGATCGCGGCCAACGGCGGCTCTGAATACTACTACGTGCTCGATCACTCCCCGGCGACCGTCGCGAAGCTCGTGCGCGCGCTGCAAGAGCGCGTTGCGTACGGCCCCGTCTTCGTGCGCACGAGTTACGGTGCCATCCCTGGCACTCTGCCGCTTTCCGCGATTAACGCCGAAGGTCGTCAAGATTCGCCGCCCACGCCGGACGTCATCGTCAGCTTCAGCTGGGATGATGCAGCGGTCACAGGAAGCAATGCGTCCGTGCCGGGCACGGAGTACGCGAGCGCGCAACGCTACCGCGGCATGCACGGCTCATTCAGTCCGCGCGACGTACACAACGTGCTGATCGCCAAAGGCCCGCACTTCAAGGCGGGCTTCGAGGATCGTTCACCGAGCGGCAATGTGGACGTCGCTCCTACGGTGGCTGCGCTGCTCGCGTTGCCATTCCAAGCGCCGGATGGGCGCGTTTTGGCGGAAGCCATGGCAGGCGCAAACTCCGAGGTTCATGTCGAGCAGACGACACAGAGCTCCCTACCAGTCACCCTCAAGAAGACGTGTCGCCCGGACGATCCCGGTTGTGAGCACCCCTCGGGGGCCGTCACGTATAGCGTGACTCTCGTCAAGAAGACGCTAACCGTGGCAGCAACAAAGCAAAGCTATTCGTACCTCGATCGCGCGTCGGTGACGCGCACCGACGCCGCGACCGCTCAAAAAGCGAAGCCTGCGCCGACCAAGCCGTAGCAGATCCCTGCGCGACAAGCAGCGTGAGCTAGAACCGGACAGAAGCTCTGAGCGGCTCCCAGAGTTTGAACCGCCGAGCCGCAGAGGTCGCAGAGATCTGAGGGAGATTGGGGTTCGCGCTCGCCGGTACGGACCGGCCTCGTCACGACGATGAACGGAACCACGATGAGCGTCAGAAAGTTTCCTGGGCAAGTCGAAGTTGGGCGTTCCTCCGAACCAAACGCGGCGCGCTGCGGGGCCCAAGCCTCTTTGCTCTGATCTCTGCGGCCTCTGCGGCTCGGCGGTTAGTCCCTTCTCCTGGTTTCGTGCCGCCGACGCCTCGCGTGGGCGATTCGAGCCGAGCCGTGGTGAATCAGCGCCAGGCGTAAGCGGCGAGCACCCAGCCAAACGCGATCTCTTTGGTTACCGCGTTCTTCGCGCCCGCACGCGAAAGCAGCGAAAGGAGCGTCGGAGCGTCGAGCTTGCTCGGGTGCAGTTCTTTGCGGCTGAAGCCCTGCGTGCGAGCGATGGCTTCGAGCGCCGTGTTTTCGATCACGCGCAGCGAGCGCGAGGCGTAGTTCGGCGTGGTCAGAAACAACAAGCCGCCCGGCTTGAGCACGCGCAGTGCGTCCGATAGCCACGGCGATGGATCGACCAAGTGCTCGACTACGTCCATGGATACCACCGCGTCGAAATGGGCGTCCGCATAGGGCAACGGCGCTCCGGGCGTCAATACGTCGGTGCCGGCCAACGCGGCACCGTGGATCTCGCGTGCGACCGTGAGTGCGCGCGGATCGATGTCGCACAGCGTGAATCGCTTGTTCAGCTTGGGCAGCTCGGACAGCTCGAAAAAAGGGCCCGAACCCAGATTGAGCACTTCACTGCCGACCGAAGCGGAAAGCGCGCTCGCCAGCTCGCGCACGATCGGCTGATGATACAACCGCCAAGGAAAGCGCAGCTTGAAGCGGTGATTCGAGAAGTAATCGACGGCTTCGCTCATCACGGCTCCGGACGGCGCGCGACGACCAAGAATTCCGCGGTCGGCGAAGGATCAGCGCGATCCATGATGCTGCGAATCAGCTCGTATACGGGGCGCGCAAACAATTTGCGAGCGTTGGGAAAGTTGGTCCAGCGCGTGGTCAGGCGCTTGTTCAATAGCCCCGCCAAGGAAGGCAGCAAAAAGGCTTCGAAAGCCACGGTCGTGGCGGTCGACAACACGGGCTCGATTTCGACGATTTCCAAGCCCGATTGTTCCACCACGCGTCGCCAACCTTGCTCGTCGTACAAGTGATGATGCTTGAACTGGTGATCGATGGCGTTTTCGATCTTGGTGCCGAGCGCGGGTGCGCCGAGCTCCGTGAGCAGCCGAGCGCTCGTCAAATGGCTCGCCCAGCCGACGTTGGGCACGAACAAGTACGCTAGCCCTCCGGGTCGCAGCGAACGCAGGATGTTCTTCAGTGCGAGGTCGATGCGAGGCACGTGCTCGAGCGAGCAATTGGCGACGCAGGTCGCAAAGAATGTTTCTGGCAACGTCACGTGCGTGACGTCACCGAGGATCACTTGCGTGTAGGCCTTGCTCGCAGCCGCCCAGCGGCCCTCTGCGGCGTCGATGTCGATGCCCCAGACATCGACGTCGTCGAAGGCGATGCGCGCAAACAGCCCATCACCACAGCCCACATCGAGCACCGGTCCGGGGCAGGGGTAGCGGCGCATCACCGAAAGACGCGCGCACTCCTTGATGCACAGAGCCGCGGGGGTGTGTGGAAAGTAGCGCTTGAAGTCTTCGAGGGTGACTTCCGGCAGGGCATTGGCCTTTTTCCGCAACTCTGGTGTGACGTCTGCCAAACGATTGTTCACGCTGCTCCTACTTCCGACTGATACCGCTGGCGCGCTTCAGCGCCAAGCGTAGGCCCACCAGCCTTGCTCATGAAACACCAAACGCAATTGATCGAGCTCTGTATCGAACAGCTCGGCCGAGCGATCGAGCGCGCTGTGCACCAAAAAGCACTGGTAGCCGCCGAGCTCGTACGCCGCCGAGAACCACTCGGGGTGCCACTCGGCTCCGCGATCCATGGTCGGCACGATGTCCGGGTGGTACCGGACCACACTGGTCGGGTACATCGCGAACGAATAGCCCTGATAGCCGCCCTTTTCCGGCACGTAGTACGCGGACAGGTGCAACATCGCCGGCAGCCCTGGGAAAGCTTGGCTCTCGCGATCGAAGATCAACGGTCGAATTCGTAACCCGTTGGGCATACCGGCAATGAAGTCCGTGATCGGCTGAGTTTCGCGCGCAAAGCGCAGCAGGCGGGTCGCGAACAGACAAAACCAGACGGCAGTCGTGAGCGCGATCAGGCCGTCGAAGTAGGGGGAGCGCGCGTCGACGCGCGGCTGAAAAGCCAACAACAGCGACGGCAACAAGAACGCCGCGAAACGCGGATGGAGCGGCGTAAAACCACCGAGGCTGAGCGGGAACAAACAATAGCCGAGCAGCATCACCGCGAGTGGCATGAAGCGCTCGGGTTCGCGGCTCGGGCGGCCAAGCGATAGCGCCACGAAGGCGATGAAAATCACGCCGAGCGCGCTCGCCGCGTGGTCTACGCCGGACGATGCGAGCAACAAACCAGGCACCTGACCGAGCTCCCAAAAGCGCGGGTCCCAAACGGTAAGCCCGATGCTGCGCCCGGAATCGCCCGGCATCAACCAGATCACCATCAAAATGCCGGGTGCAAGCAGCGGAAGACCGCGGGCGATCAGCGAGCCGTTGCCACGCAGCAGCAGCGGCCCAACGAGTACCATCGTCAAACCGAGCGCAAAACCGTGCGTCGCGAGCGTTGCGCACAATGCGGCAGCGAGCCAAAGGCCGTTAGCGAGCGACGGTCGTTCACGGTGACGCAGCGCCAAGCACGTCGCCGCGAGTCCGAACGGGAGCGCACCGATGAAGCTGATGAAGCCGAAATAGAAGCCGTAGCCCATGCCCAGCGGCAAACCGAGCAAGCCGAGCCAACGCGCGTGGCCGAGCGAACGCACGAGCCAATCGAACGACGCCCAATGCCCGACGATCGACAACCAAACTACGAACTTCAGCGCGGGCAACACGCCGACGAAGCCCGCCAGGCCGCGCGTGAGCGCATACGCGCCCAAGTACGGCGTGCGCAAGTTCAGCTCGAACAACTGAAACTCGGCCCACTTGGGATCGTTCAAATGCAGCCAGATGCTGATCTGCGCCGCATGTTGTGGCAGATCGACCATCGGCAAATATGGTACGGCGAAAAAGGCTACGAGCAGTAAGGCGCTGAACGCGAGCGCGCCGATGCGAGGCGCGTCTGCGCCGTTCCACCAAGCCATTTCGCGTTCCGGACTGTGCCTGCTCATGCCGGGGCGCAGTGTTACATGCCCGCGACTTTCCCGCGACGATTCGGGTCTAACGAGAGAAGATGGGGAAGAGGGGCGCTCGTGATCCAGCCACGCACCTCACGGCGCGGCGGTGTTCTCGGCGCGGTCGCGCCCCTGCTGTGTCACGCATTCGAAACGCCAAAGTCGTCTCCCAGCGATATGTGGGGGGAGACTTCACGAGGACGCCCTGCCATGACCACCGAGCCGCCCGAAACCACTGAATCCATCCAAGTCCCTTGGACGCTCGACCAAGTCGCAGGGCAGCTCGGCGAGCTGGAACGCGCGCTGCTCCAGCTGCAATCGGAAATGAGCCAAGCTATCGAGGCAGTGCCGAGCTCGCACCGCGAGAGCGCCAAGAATTTGGTTCACTACGTGGCGCTGCGTCAGCGCGATTTGCGGGGATTGCAAGCGCAGCTCGCGCAGCGCGGATTGTCGTCGCTCGGTCGCGCCGAGAGCTGCGTGATGGGCGCGCTCTTGCAGGTGTCCACGCGGGCGCACGAGTCGCTCGCGGTCGACGGGCAGGCCATCCCGGGTGAACTCGAGCGTCTCCGTCAGCTGTGTCAGACCGCTGCTTCTGCGAGCTCTGCGCAGGAGCTGTTGCACCGACACACCGTCGATATCTTCGGGCCACGGCCGGGCGACAGACACGTTTACGTCATGGTTACGGCGCCTTCGGCAGAGGAGGCCGATCGCGAATGGATGGTGCGCTTGCTCGAAGCGGGCATGAACGTGCTCCGAATCAACTGCGCGCATGAAACCGAAGAAGCGTGGAGCAAGATCATCGACGCGCTCGAGGCCGCACGCGAGAAGACCGGCAAACCGTGCCGCGTCCTGATGGACCTGGCCGGCCCGAAAATTCGCACCGGGGTCATCAAGAGCAAGCGTCGCGTGGCCACTTGGAAGCCGCAGCGCGACGACATCGGTAAGGCCATTGCGCCGGCCCGGGTCGTGATTCGACGCGCCCTGGCGGCACCGATGGAAGGGGAGCCTGCGACGTTGCTCATCGGCAATAAGGATTTTGCCAAGCTCCGCGTCTCGGACGAGCTACGGTTTCGCGACGCGCGCGACAAATCGCGCACGCTGGTCGTAGAAGAGCTCGATCCCGACCAAGCGATCGCCTTCGCCCTGGAGCGCGCGTACGTGTTGGGCGAGGCGGACGTCCAGATCCGTCGCGGCAAAAAGCACAAAGACGACGTCACGCTCGCCGTCGGCGACATGGCGGACGTCGCAATCGACGTGCGCCCCGGCGACACCCTGCTGCTCACCAAGCGCGACGTCGCTGGTACCGCCCCTGAACGCGATCACAAAGGGCGCGTCGAGACCCCGGGCATCGTCTCCTGCACCTTGCCCGACGCGCTCGAGCACCTCGAGGTCGGGCACCGCGTTCTGTTCGACGACGGCAAGATCCACGCGGTCGTCGAGCGCGTGAAAAACTCAGGGGACTTCTCGTTGCGCGTGGTGCGTACGGATCGTCCGGTGAGCAAATTACGCGCAGAAAAGGGCATCAATCTGCCCGACACCCGCATCACCGTTCCCGCGCTCTCGGACGACGACCGGCGCGCCCTGGCATTCGTCGTGAATCGGGCCGACGCGGTGAGCCTGTCGTTCGTGCGCTCGGTCGAAGACATCCGGGCGCTGCACCAAGAGCTCGCGCGGCTAGAAAAGGTGGGTCTGGGAGTCGTGCTCAAAATCGAGACCCGTGCGGGTTTCGAGAACTTGCCGAACCTGTTGCTGGAAGGCCTGCGCAAACCACCCTTGGGGGTGATGATTGCGCGCGGCGACTTGGCCGTCGAAGTGGGCTTCGAGCGCCTCGCGGAGCTCCAGGACGAGATCCTCTGGCTGTGCGAAGCCGCGCACGTGCCGGCGATTTGGGCGACGCAGGTGTTGGACACGCTGGCGCGCACGGGCGTCCCTTCGCGCGCCGAGGTGACGGATGCCTCGGCCAGCGTCGCCGCAGAGTGCGTGATGCTGAACAAAGGCACGTTCATTCACGAAGCGGTGTCCGTGCTGTCGGGGATTTTGCGGCGGATGGAGAATCACCGTTACAAGAAGCGCAGCTTGTTTCGAAAGCTAGAAGTCTCGACGTTTCGCCTTCGCTAACAACGGCGTAACGATGATGGCTTCACGGAATCATCATCGCTTGCGAAGCAGGCTGTCGCGAAGGCTGACGCAAACTGTCCCAATGGGTCAAAAAGGGGCGTGTTTCTCGGGTATTTCGCGGGTTTTTGCTCACAAATCATCACTTCGTCTTCGCCACCGTGTCACTGAGGCTCGGCACTGTGCGGCGCATGATGAAGCTTCGCCAGATTCCGAATTTCCTGTGCGTGGTCGTCCCGGCACTCACCTGGTTGGCTGCGTGCGGCAGCGACGACGGCAACACGAACGCCGGCGCTGGCTCGGGCGGCGTTGGCACCGGTCACGGCGGCGCTTCGGGAGGTTCTTCCGGCGCCGCGATCGGGGGCACCGGAGGCACCACGACCAACGGAGGCGAGGCTGGCGAGGACTACGCCGAAGGCGGTTCGGAACCGGGGGGCGAGGGCGGCGCTCGGAACGACGGAGCGGCTGGCGAAGGTGGCAGTGCCGGCGCGAGCGAGCCCGATCCGGTGCAAGCGAACATCGACACGATCGTCTTCATCTACGCAGAGAACCGCAGCTTCGATAATTTGTACGGCAACTTCCCGGGCGCTCACAACCTGAGCGAGGTGACGGACGCGAACGGTGAACCAACCGCCGCGTACGTGCCGCAAAAAGACCGCGACGGAACCACAGTGCTCCCGAAGCTGCCCCGGACTTGGAAAGGCGTGACCCCGACCGGCAATCCGATCCAAATCCCCGTTGATTACACCGGTGATCTGGCAAACAAGCCGTTTTCGATCGAGACCGGCTTCGTTGCCGCGGGCGGTTCGCCCTTGACCACGGCGGACGTCACCAACGACATGGCGCACCGCTTCTTCGAAAACATCATGGAGATCAACGGCGGTACGAACGACATGTTCGGCGCGTGGGTGGACGCGGGCGGCCTGACCATGGGTCACTTCGACTACAGCAATTCTGCCATGTACAAGTTGGCGCAGCAGTACGTGCTCGCGGACAACTTCTTCGAAGGCGCGTTCGGTGGCTCGTTCCTCAATCACCAATATTTGATCTGCGCGTGTGCGCCGAGCTTGCCGGCCTCATTCGTGGCCAGCAATCTGCCCACGATCAACGTGCTCGGTCCGAACAATGCCAAGGGCGTGCCTCAGTTGGCGCTCGCTGCGAACTCACCGGCGTCCGCCACCGATGGTCCTCCGGCATTTCAGCTGACTGGTAACGTCGCTCCGCTCGATTACTTTGGTCCGGGCGATGGCTACCGCGCGGTCAACACCATGCAGGCGCCGTTTCAACCGAGCGGCAACGCGCCCGTCGCGAACGCGGTGGATCTGCGCTACGCGAACGCTGCGTCGCCGACCACCGTGCCCGCGCAGACGCAAACCACCATCGGCGATCAGCTGTCGCAAAAGGGCGTGAGTTGGGCCTGGTACGCGGGCGCGTGGGACGCGGCGTTGGCTGACGGCATGCAAGCCAGCACCGTCGCGCGCACCGTGATCTACACGCCGTCGACGCCCCGCGGGAACCCGGACTTCCAACCGCATCACCAACCCTTCAACTACTACGCGCAGTTCGATCCCGCGACCCACGCGGCCGAACGCACCGAGCACCTGCGCGACTACACGCGCCTGTTGACGGACATCAGCGCGGGTACGTTGCCGCACGTCGTTTACTACAAGCCGCAGGGCAACAATAACCAGCACCCCGGCTACGCCAACGCGGATGACGGTGATGCGCACATCGCAGACTTGGTCGACAAGCTCAAAGCCGGCGCGCAGTGGGCGCACATGGTGATCGTGATCACCTACGACGAGTACGGCGGCCAATGGGACCACGTGGCCCCGCCCAAGGGCGACAAGTTCGGCCCGGGCACGCGCATTCCTGCCTTGATCATCTCGCCCTTCGCCAAGAAGGGGACCGTCGATCACACGCAGTACGATACGGCGTCGATCTCGCGTCTAATTGCACGTCGCTACGACCTCGCTACCTTGCCTGGCGTGGCAGCTCGCGATCAGGCCCTGGTCAGCAACGGCGGCACGAAGATGGGCGATCTAAGCGAGGCCTTGAACCTGCCGTGAATTGAAGAATGGGGGCGTCCACGACCCCGTGGACGCCGCCGCCGTGCGGGACCGATTACGGCTCGCTTGGCTTGAGATCTGCGTCAGTCAGCGTGTTCAGGAACGCGATCAGATCGCGAATTTCGCTCTGATTCAGCATGGGCGGCTGTCCGGGTTTTCGACCAAAGGGCGGTTCGCGATTCACGTTGCCGCGCAGCTCAGCGGGGAGATCGTCGAACGCTTCCGGCTTGCCGTTCACGCGCGGGTACCACTTGCCCGGGTTCGTATCGCGTTCGGCGTAGAACTGCAGCGTTTCCTCCAAGCTGTGAAACACTCCATTGTGGAAAAACGCTCGCCGTAGCGCCACATTGCGTAGCGAAGGTGCGCGAAAGGCACCGCAATATTCGCGATGGCTCGTCTGCTCGGTTCGTAGCGGGCCGCACAGTCCCAAATCGAAGAACGAATGCTCCTGATTTTGCGGGAGCTTCGAGTTACGCGGAACGCCCAGCGAGGCGAAGCCGAAATCGGTGAATTGAGGGAACGCCCCTTTGCGGATTTGGCTCACGTGACAGTGTACGCAGTTGGCCTTGTTCTGGTCGTTGAACAGGACCAATCCGCGGGACTCATGCTCGTTCAAATGAGCCTGGTTGCGCAGGTAAGCATCATAGCGACTGCTATACGGGTAAAAGTCCTTCGGGTTGTGTTGGAAGACCTCCAACGCGAGCAGCACCGCGCTTTTGGCGCGTACTGGTTCGGCGAACACGTCATCACCGAACACCGCGCGAAAGCGTGGGGCGTACGTGGCATGCTCGACTTTGGCGACGACGCTTTCGATGCTTTCGTTCCCCATTTCGTGGGGTGACGTCAGCGGCAAGAGCGCTTGGTCATGCAGCGTGTCTGCGCGTCCGTCCCAGGTGTGTCCGCCCGTGGGGCCTTGATCCACGCTTTCGTCACCCGCTTCGTCGAAGTAGTGCTCGGAAAAGCGAGGCACTGTTTGCAGGTAGCGAAGCGATGGGGCTGCGCGCAGTCCGATGCTCTTCAGATCTCCGCCGCCCAGTTGAGTCGAGCGAGCATTGGGCGGGCCGTATGCAAATTGGGGATCGTGACAACTCGCGCAGGACTGCTGCTGTGACGCGGACAGCGCGGGGTCGAAAAATAGCGTTCGCCCGAGCTCAGTTACGTCGGGCATGTACGGCTTCTTGCTGTAGCGATCGGCGTAAAACGCCTTCGCCGTTGCGGACGAGGGTGAAGGCGCAGGCGCGCTCGGCGTCGCATGTGCGGCGCTTGGCGCTGCACGAGGCACGTCGTGATCGCGACACGCAACCGCCAGGACGACGTTACAAGACAGTAACAGCGCGCAAGATCGTGTGTACAGTGCGCGGAACTTAGTCGTCGCCGCGCGAAGTGTCCAGGGATCCGAGCAATACGGACGAGGCGCGCTCCTAGTGTCCGCCCACCATCGACAGGCCTGCGCAGTCGGCCTCGATCGTCTCCCAATCCCCGCCGACAGCCATGGCGATGTCGCAGCGCAATTCGCGAACGGCGGGCAGATTGCCGCGCTTCGCGAGCAATGGTGCCGCGAGCTCGCGGGCTGCGAGTGCGTGTTTTGCCTTCAACTCGGCCCGCGCTCGGTCGTAACTCTGCTGCTCGTCGGGACTCAGACCGGCGATGCTGGGCTTGGGCGACGGAGGCGTGTTCACGGTTGGATTCGTGACTGCATTCGGGGGAGCGGTCGTGGTCGTAGCGCCTCTTGTTCCCGTGCCGGCCAGTGCAACGTTGCTGTTTCGAAACGCAGCGAGATCGCTCGAGACTTGAGCGCGACTCTTCGGCTCCCAATCCGCATTCGCAGCGGACATGCTCGACTCCAAGAGCTGCGCGAAGCCCGCGTCGAGGAACTGCCACGGCTGATCTGTCCGCAAACTGAGGGCGCCACGCACGATCTGCGCGGCTTCTTCAGTGTAGCCATTGGACTTGAGCGAGTACCGCGCATGCATTAACGACGTGTCTCTCCGTTCGTGCGGCACGCCCAGCGTGTGCGCGATTTCGTGCAAGAACACGGTGCACAGTTTGTGCTGTTTGCGCTCGCGGTACAGCTTTTGCCGCGCGTCGTCCGAGAGCTCGTCCAAACCACTTTGAATGGCCTCGTACTCGTGCCTGTCGCTCATCGCGCGCATCACGAAATGATTGCTGAGCAGTCGCGCCAAACCCAAATCATCCGCGGACGCCGCAAATTGCGGCACCGCCCGGGCCAATCCAACCACCCAATCCACATCCCGCGCATCGTCTTTGGCGATCAGCTCATCGAGTAAGCCGTCCAGCTTTTCTTCGTTAGCCTCCGGTCTGAACGGCACGAATTTCGCGACTTCGAAGTTGGCACCGAATTCCGGTGTGAACACGGCGTTGGCGCAAGCGAGCGTTTCTTCGAACTGCTTCTGCCAGTTGACGACCGTCGCGCTATAGGTGGGCGTCGCGTAGACCCGCAATCGCAGCGTCCGTTGCGCGAGTCGGGCGGCGTTGTGCCCTCGCGATTGAGCCTGGAGCTGTTGGGGCGCAAGGCGCGCCGCCTCGTGCTTCTGAATCGCCTTCTGCTCGCCCCAGCGCGAATCGAAGAAAAAGCAGCCCGAGAGCCCGAAGGCGAGCAATGCCGACAGAGCTATCCGATGCAAATCACCGCCCATCTTCCAAACGTAGCGCGCCCTTCGCGGCGCGCCGTGGTCATTTATTTGTAGCCGCGACTACGCGGGCGTCGACAACACCTCACGTATGCGGCGCAGCAGCGCAAGGGGCGTGATTGGCTTTGCCAAGAACTCGATATTCGCGTCCAGCACGCCGTGATGCGCGATGGAATCTTCGGTGTGCCCGGACACGTACAGCACTTTCAAGCCAGGTCGCATCGAGCCGACGCGCTCGGCCAATTCTCGTCCACTCATGCGTGGCATCACCACGTCGGTGATCATGAGATCGACCCTGCCCTCGAACTTCTCGCCGAGCAGTAAGGCCTCCCCGCCGTTCTGTGCATCGAGCACCGTGTAACCGTTGCGTCGCAAGATGGCACAGTTGACCGCGCGAACTTGCTCGTCGTCCTCCACGAGCAAAATCGTCTCCGTGCCTTGCAATGCTCCCTGCACGGGAGGGATCGGATGTTGAACCTCGGGCAAGCGATCCGTACACGGCAAATAGATTCGGAACGTCGTACCGACCCCGGGCTCACTGTAAACGTAGATGTGACCACGGCTCTGCTTCACGATGCCGAAGACCGTCGCTAGGCCGAGCCCAGTTCCTTTGCCGGTCTCCTTGGTCGTGAAGAACGGTTCGAAGATGCGCTCGCGAGTCTTGGCGTCCATCCCGCTGCCGGTGTCGCTCACGCCCAACATCACGTGAGGCCCTGGGCTGACTCCGGGATGAGTCGCGGCGTAAGTTTCGTCGAACTCGCAATTGGCAGTCTCGATCGTCAGCTTGCCGCCGAGCGGCATGGCGTCGCGCGCGTTGACCGCCAAATTCATCACGATTTGGCCGATTTGACCGAGATCTGCGTGCACGTTGCCCACTTGGCGGTTGGTCAGCAAGGTGAGGTCGATGCCCTCTCCGAGCAGCCGTCGCAGCATCTTCTCCATTTCCTGGAGGACCTGGTTCAGGTCCAGCACCTTGGGCTGGATCAGTTGTTGACGGCTGAAGGCCAACAGCTGTTGCGTCAACTCGGTCGCTCGTTCGCCAGCACGCCGAACCTGAGAAATGTCATCGTAGATTTGCTCACCGGGCTCTAGTTCGGCGAGCACCAGCGTGGTGTAGCTCAAGATCACCGTGAGCAAGTTGTTGAAGTCGTGCGCGACGCCGCCGGCGAGCAACCCGACCGCTTCCATCTTTTGCGCATGGCGCAGCTGCTCTTCGGTGACGCGCAGTCGTTCGGCGACCGCTTCGCGCTCGGCAATGTCTCGTTGCAGCGCGTGATTGCTCTCTTCCAACTGCAAGCTCTTCTCCTCGAGCTTGCGAATCAGGGTCTCGCTGTAGTTTTGCAGTAGCTCCTCGGCGCCGACCAAAGCGTTCGCGTGCGTGGGCATCGCCGCAGCGTTGGCGCTTCGGACCGCCTCGAGGCGCGTCAGGAATTCGTCGGGCTCGGTGGGCTTGAGGATGAACGCGTCGGCGCCGAGGCTGAGCGCGAGCCGCTCGTCCTCCGGTTCGGTATAAGTCGCGGTATAGACGATGAACGGCTTCGAGCGCAGCCGCGCGTCCGCCTTCCAGTGCCGAAGCAGTGTGTAGCCGTCCATGACCGGCATCAGCAGATCGGAGATCACAACGTCGGGCGGAGCTTGACGGGCGCGGACCAGCGCTTCGGCTCCGTGACGCGCGGTGACGACCTCGCAGCCGTGCCCTTCGAGCAGCACGCGCAGGTAGTAGACGTTCTCCTCTTTGTCGTCGACCACGAGTACGCGCGTCATGTCGCCCCCTCGTGCGCGTCGGCGATTGCACGTTCGACCTCGGCAACGAAGGTCTCCGGATTGATCGGCTTCTCGATGTAACCCGTACAGCCCGCTTCGAGCGCCTTCTCGCGATCACCGGGCATGGCGTACGAGGTCACCGCGACGATCGGTGTCTTGCGCAGGGCCTCGTTCTGGCGCAAAGCACGCGCCACCGCATAGCCGTCCATCACTGGCAGCTGAATGTCTAGCAACACGAGCGCCGGGATTGCGTCGCGGGCGGCTTCGATGCCGCGTGCTCCGTCCGCGACCGCGCGGACCGTATAGCCATTGCGCTCGAGCAAGAACGTCACCAGATAGCGGTTCTGCTCGTTGTCCTCGATCAAAAGTACGGACCTGCTCACGGCTGTTCGCGCCTTTCCAAGGGGAGTACCGCCGTGAACGTGCTGCCTTGCCCGAGCGTGCTCTCGACCGAGATCGTGCCGCCAAGCAAGCCGGTCAAGCGACGACAAATGGCGAGTCCGAGCCCCGTGCCTTCGTGCTGACGCTGCAAACCAGAGTCGATCTGCCGGAATGGTTGGAACAAGGACGCTAGGTCTTCTTTGCGCATGCCGATCCCCGTATCGGACACGCGCAGCCGCACGGCACGTACCGCATGCCCCGAGTCGTGAGCGTCGAAGTCATCGGTCAACTCGACCGTGAGCGTGATTCCGCCCCGCTCGGTGAACTTGATGGCGTTGTTCAGCAAGTTCAAGAGCACCTGCTCGACACGCCGTTGGTCACTGGACATGACGGGCAACGCGCTCGGTTCGACGACGCGCAGCGTGAGTCCCTTCTTCTCGAGCAACGGCAACACGGAGCCCGTCACGTGCGCGATCGACGCCAGCAAGTCGAACGGCGAACAACGGACCTCCAATTGACCAGCCTCGATTTTCGAGATGTCGAGCACGTCGTTGATCAGCGCCAGCAGATGGCGCGCGCTGCCTTGCACCATGCCAAGCTGCTTCGTTTGCTCCTCGCTGAGCGGCCCAGCCAGGCCCTTCAACACGATGCCAGTGAACCCGAGGATCGAGTTCAGTGGCGTGCGCAGCTCGTGCGACATCGTCGCCAGGAATGCCGACTTGACGCGATCGGCCGCTTCTGCGCGCTCCTTCGCGGCATCGAGGTCGCGTGTCCGCTCTTGCACTTTGCGCTCGAGGCTTTCGTTGACCTCGCGCAGCACGCGCTCCGCGCGCTTGCGTTCGCTGATGTCCGCGGACAGCACGAAAATCCCCTCGGGCACGGGTTGCACACGCAAGTCGAACCAAGCTTTCTTGCCGTTCGTGAACTCGACTTTGGTCTCCTCGTGCAGGTTGATGCGCTCTTCCATGCAGCGCCGAAGCAGCGCATACACGTTGCTGTTCTCTACGCCAGGCCAGACGTCCTGCATCTTGAAACCCAGGAGCTCGGTGTTCGGTCTGCCGCTCTGTACTTCCGCTGCAGGATTCAAGTACAGGTAACGCCAGTCGAAGCTGATCAGCTGACAACCCTCGAGGATTGTATCGAGCGTCGAGCGGTAGCGCTCTTCGGTCTTGCGCAGGGCGTCTTCGGCGAGCTTGCGTTCGGTGATATCGACGCCCACGCCGGCGAGACAGGGCACGCCCTCGATTTCGACGCGCTTGCCGGTGAAGAAGTACGGCGTGGCGATGCCACGCTTCGAAATCAGAGCCGCCTCGACCGTGGCTTCCCCTTGCTTGAAGACTTCACCGATGCGCACGGTAAGCAGCTGCTTCTCGTCCGGGCCGAAGAAGTCGAGCGGATGCATCAGCGCGACCTCCTTGCCCGAATACCCCGTCACCAGCTCGAAATTCTGATTCCAACGCAGGAACCGCCCGTGCTCGTCGTACAGATAGAAGATGCCCGGCATCGCCTCGACGAGTTCGTCCGCAAAACGCTGCTCGGCGTTAGCCTTCAAACCCTGGACCCTCGACATTCCTCACAGCTTAGAAGCTTCCGAGTGCCGAGCGGCGGAGATTGTAGAAAGTGTGGCGGAAAGGCGCGGAACGCCTATAAAAACTAGGTCGTCCGAGCCGATACGGCGCTCGTGGGAGGGCAGAACCGCCAAGCCGCAGGCATCCAAGTCGCCGCCCCGCCCGAAGGGTCAATTGCATCTGTTCGCAGCGAGCTAGCGGACGAAATCCGACAGTCGCATCCCAGGTAGAGACTCTTGACGTCGCACAAAGTGCTTTCGTCCTGCGTCCGCAAACGTAGCGAGATCGCCGCACCCCGCCGGGTAGTCAATGGTTGTCATTTATCGGACGCCCGATCGAGCTTCAGCACTTCCCAGTTCATCTCGAGATGTCACAATAGTCGTGGGTGATGGTGAAAGCGCAGTCGACAATGAAGCGAGGTTCGGTGCTGAGTGCGCGCTCGCTGTTTGTCTCGTTGGTGCTCGTTGGATTGGTTGGTTGTCAGGCACTGGGGCCAACGTCCACAGACGCGCCGAGCGAAGCCGTTGCGGGTACGGCGCAGCCGTTGCCGGGTGCATCCGGTGAGTGGACTAGCTTTCCTACCGACGCACGCGGAACCTATTCGGGGATAGAGCTCGGCGACGGCAGCGTCTTGGTCTGCGGTGGATGGGACAGTTCTAGTCCACAGAACTATGTCCTGAGCTGCAATCGCTTCAGCTATGACTCCGGATTGCGACGGCAGACATTCCCGCTTCCAGAAGCGCGGCTCCAAGCGACGCTCAGTTTGGTTCCCCCGAATCGTGTGTTGCTCGCGGGTGGCATGGACTCGAAAGGCAACGCGCTCACGGCGCGCCTGTCTTCGCCTTTCCCGTGGAATGACAACCAAAACATCTGGGGAGCGCCCGAAGCCAATTCGGCATCGTCCGCTCGTCGAAGCGGTCATACCGCGACGCGCCTGGATACGAGCATCGTCCTCATTGGCGGGGAAACGGACGGCGTCCAGGTTCCCACTCTCGCTCGGCGTTCTGACGATGGCACTTGGACGAGAGTCGATCCGGGGAGCGGAATCGCGACACGCATCGAACACACCGCGACTGTTCTCAAGAACGAGTCGGGTGGAGCTGAGCGCGTGCTGGTTTTGGGTGGTCAGTCGCAGGGCAATTTTTTGAGCTCCGGGTTCATCTTTTCTCTCCCCAACAACATCGAACAGATCGCGGACATGCCCGAAGCGCGCGCGGGGCATACGGCCACGCTGCTCGACGACGGCTCGATCCTCGTGGCCGGTGGCCGAGGGTCGGGTGAGACACTTTTGGCGTCGGCTTGGCGTTACGACCCGACTAAGCATACCTGGTCGAGCGCGGGCTCGATCGTCCCGCGCAAGTACCACGCTGCCGTTCGTCTCGGCACGGATGTGCTCGTCGCGGGAGGAGTGTCCAACGTCCGTGGCAGCTTGGCTACCTTGGGCGGATCGAGCGATGCGCCGGCGAACGACAACACCGTGCTGCGCTACGACCCGACGCAGAAGACTTGGGCCGCTGCGCCCAATTTCGTTCAAGGCCGTAGGGAATTTCAGCTCTTTACGCTCGATGCGGCGCACCTATTGGCTGTAGGCGGGGAAAACGACTACGGCTCGCTCTCGAACTCCGAGCTGTTCAGCGCAGGCGTTCTCGGCGAGGTGGTGACCAAATCATCAGCTTGCCTGTCCAATCACCTGGTGGATGGCGTGTGTTGCGAATCGGCGTGTGACGGCGCCTGCAATCGGTGCAACGACCCAGCACAGCCCGGCAAGTGTGAGGACATCGACGGTCCGGCTCCCAGCCCCAAAGGTTGCGACCATTTTCTGCAATGTTCGATGGGCACGTGCCCGACACAATGCGACTCGAGCCATGCTTGTGTGGACGGATATTACTGCAGCGGGAATCACACGTGCCAGCCGGTGAAGGGGCAAGGCGTGAGGTGCAACGCGCGCGGCGAATGCGCAAACGGTTTGCCCTGCGTCGACGGTGTTTGTTGTGAATCGGCCTGCCCAGGTTCTTGTGAATCCTGCGACCAGCAGGGGCATGAAGGCATTTGCCTCCCGCGCGCTACCGGTGACGCACCACACGCCGGCCACCCCGCGTGCCCCGTTTCCGCAGACACTTCATGCGCCGCAGCCTGCGACGGCCGAACCACGACTCATTGCGTTTTTCCAGCGGCTGGTTCGTCGTGTGGCGGGCCGGCGACATGTACGGCCGACGGGCTTCAGCCGCCGAGTGAGTGTGATGGCCGGGGTACGTGTGAGGAGCCGGCCCCCGTGTCTTGCGGGCCATTCGCCTGCGGTCAACGCAATGGCAAGGCTACGTGCCTGAACTCGTGTACAACGGATTCGCAATGCGCAGTGGCTGATGGTTACCATTGCGATCAAGGGGCCTGCACGCGGTGCGTCGAGAGCGAATGCAACGGGTTCACCTGTGACCTCCAGGCTGGCGAGTGCCGGAATTCGTGTGAATTCAGCGGGAGAGACTGTATCGGTGGATATTATTGCCACCCGTTGCAGCACCGTTGCGTGGAGGGAGTGAACTTTCCGGCGGCGGCGCTTCCGGCTTGCGGCATCGGGCACGAGCCTTCGCAGTCTCACGGTTCGATGATTGCTCTGATCTCACTTCTGTGCGCGATCGCGGCGCGTCGCACGCGGCAGCCAAGCCGCCGCGTGTGACGCGCTGGCATCGGCGTCTCAGTTTCTCGAAAGCATGCACTGGCACGCAGGCGCCGGCTCGCAGCAATCGCTGGCTTCGGACACAGCAACTGTTCGTACCAATTCACGACGGAATGGGCGCTCGTGCAGCAGTGATTGCCCGGTTGCGATGAAGTGCGCGGTGTACGCGCCAGGTCGGAAGCTGCGGATGCTGGCTTGGAAGCGGCCGCGGGCGTGAGGGGTGGGTTGAAGTTCGATTGACTGGGAAAAACCGTCCGGATGGAAGAGCTCTACCCGCACTCTCGCGTTCGACGAATGCAGCGACTGCCCGTACTCGCTCAACACGGCCGAGAACAGTAGTTCGGACCCCACCGAGGTTCCGGAGCGCGTGACCTCAGCGTCGAGCTTCAGATCGGATTTTGCTGCCGCGATGAAGCTGAAGTGAACCAATGCACCGGAGCGCGATGCTTCGGGGCTGCGCGAAATGACGACCTTTGGGCTGAAAGGGCGCTCCTTTTCGGGCAGAGCTGGCACTACCAATCGCGTGATCACGAACCGCTTGCTGCGCACCACTTCGGGCTTGTCTGGCGGCGGGTCAACTTTGTACGCGTTCGGTTCGGAACAAGGAGGCGGCGTGGGGGCCCGCAGATCCTCGAGATGGACCTCGATTGCATCGGCGTCATTCGAAAGCACTATGACTTCGAGCTCGCGGTCTGCTTCGGTAATCTGCAAGGGGAAGCTACGCTTCTCCCCTGGTTCCAAAGAACCTTCCGGATCGCTGATGACCGCCCCACTGGCGATGCCAACGAGTATCTGGGCGAGCAGCTTTTCCGCCGCAAATGTGCCGAGTGGTGACGATGCGAGCGCATACTCACCGTTGGTCGATACTAGGATGTTGTAGTTTGCCTGCGGTTCCTGAGTGAGGATCAAGGCTGACGTGGGCGTGCCGGGCAAGGGTTTGGTGAGCTTGTGCCCTGGGGTATTGTTGTTTTCACCATCGGTGAGCAGCACGAGCGTCCCGGTAGGGCTCATCCTGCGCGCGGCATCGATTCCGACTTGAATGGGCTTGGAGGTAGGAAACGATTCATCCACTTGAAGCGCGACCGCGAGGTTAATCGCATTGGTAATCTGTGTGTCGCTCGCTACATCGAGTGGGAGCTGGGGATCGGGCGGGCAATTCATGTTGCCGAAGGCGACAACCCCGAAGGTGTCACTGCTGCGAAGCATGCTGAGCGCCAGCGGGAAAGCCGCTTGGAGTTGGCCCAAGCGCGTCATCGTAGGCGTAACGGGATTACCCATGGAGTGTCCGTGGTCCAGCGCGAAGACGACCGTCGCAGGCTGCACCGGATTCGCCGTCCCTTGCAGCGGCACGTTTTGGAACGCGATGACGTTTCTTTGCGGAGTATCGTCCGTTATCTCGACTCGGTACGTCGCGTTGTAGGAATCGGACGCGCTCAGGCTGGTCGGATCGAAGAACGATGCGTATGCGATGAACTCAGAACCCAGGCCTACGGGATTGAACGGGCTAGCAGATTCCACGACCGTCGGGCTGACCAAGTTCCAGAGTCCGGTGATGTCC
The DNA here is from genome assembly GCA_035634635.1 of Polyangiaceae bacterium. GTDB lineage: Bacteria > Myxococcota_A > Polyangia > Polyangiales > Polyangiaceae > PMG-095. Next base: position 62,206 of record DASQCO010000059.1, on the reverse strand, counting down.
TGCACCGTAAACACCGACTTGGAGCTGCTAACGAACGTGACGCGCACGAAGCACAGTGCGCCTGGTGGGAATCCCGACCCCCCGGACGTTTGGATATGTATCGGACAAAATAGCTTGCGCCCCTTTTGTCCGATGAACGGGGCGGCTGAACAACTCAACTGAATCGATGACATTGATTCACTCCTGTAGCGCGACCGATGCGAACGGTTTCAGCTCCGAACTCGGTCGTCAATCGCAGCAAGAAAACGCCGTTGAAATGACTACCGGATCCCCGGGGGTTGGGGGCGACCGTGCATTCCCCCGTGCCCGCCAGACGAAATGAGTATAGTAGCCAGCGCCATGCTTCATTCGAAAGGGAGATTCTTTATGGGCTCGTGCACGCGCATTAGGGCGAAGTATTTTGCTGGCATCGCATTGGGCGCGCTGTTCGCGAGCAGCTTCTTGGCGAGCTGCTCCGACAATGATCATCCCCTCGAAGTGGGCGGCAGCGCAGGCACCTCGCGTAGCGGCGCCCCAGGCGAGGCCGGAAGCACTGATGAGGGTGGATCGCTGGGCCACGCCGGTCATTCCTCCGCGACCGGTGGGACAGGCGCGAAAGGCGGATCATCCGGCAGCATTGGCGGCTCCGGTGGCGACGAAGCGGGTGGTACGAGTGGTGCGAGTGCTACCGGCGGCATGAGCGTTGGCAATGGTGGAGCAGGGGGCAGCAGCGGCGCAGGCGCTGGATTCGGTGGAAGTACGGGCGGCAGCGCCGGGGCGAGCGGGCATGGTGGAGCGAGTGCGGGGAACGGTGGACGCGGCGGAAGCAGCGGAGGCGCTGGCGTGAGCGGGTCGACGAACGGCGGGGGTGGTTCAGGCGCAACCGGCGGTTCAAGTGGAAATAGCGGCAATGCCGGAGTCGGTGGTGCGAGTGGAAGTAGCGGCGGTGCTGGACTCGGAGGCACGAGTGGTGGCGCTAGCGGCAGTGCGGGACTCGCAGGTACGAGCGGCGGCGGCACGAGCGCTGGCGGCACGAGCGCTGGCGGCACGGGCGCTGGCGGCGCGACCGCAGGGAGTGACACGAGCGGTGGCACGGCAGGCGGTGGCGCCGCCAGCGGTGGCGGCGGCTCGATCGGTTGTCCTAGTGCAGTGTGCTCGACGCCGTATGCGAATGACAATTGTGGGGCGACGTGTAATCAGGTCACATCCGACGAGTGCCTCGCTTGCGAGGCCGAGAATGAGGAAGACGCGCAGTGCAGCACCTTCGCTTGTTCGGCGTTGTCGACTACCGCGCAAGAGGGCAGCGCACAAGGAACGCCACGGTCAGCGCTATGCAGCGACGTGTTGAGTTGCCTTCGCACATCCCATTGCACGCTCAACGCGACGGACGACACGAAGGTAGTCGCCGCCTGTTATTGCGGCTCTGTCGCGTACGCAGATTGCGACTCGGGCAACGCGAACGGCCCTTGCAAAGTTGCTCTCGAACGCTCGATGGAAACCACCGACAAGGCGACGATGAAGACGCGGCTCACGAACAACGCGTTCGCCGGTACACGGGCCTACGGCCGGATTAGCTGTGACACTGTTTGGTGCCTCGACAGCAAGTGCTTCGGCGCACCATAGGAATCGAGCAGCCCGCTCTCAAAACTGATAACGCACCGACAACGATGGCACGACGATCAACGCCGCCCCGAGCGCACTCTCGATCCCCAGCCGGACAGGATCTCTGGGTTTTTCTTGCTTCTTACCCTCGGGTAACACCCAGCGCTCTTCGGGCGGCGTCCCTGGCACCATTCTCGCGGTGCGCGCGTAGCCGGGTGCCCAGAGCAGCCAAGCGGCGAGCCCGAAGTCCGCGATCCAGTTCGACGCAAAGCGATAGCCGATGCGCGCTTCGGGCGCGAGATACGGGATCCAGAGCGTACGCGTATCTTCGAGCACGCTGAGTGCGAATGCGCTCGGGTTGTCGCTTGATTCTGCGATGAAGGTGCCACTCACCGCGGTGCGCACGGTGGCCCGTCCGATTCCCGTGGTGAGGCGCAGCAAGAGCGGAGTGCGCTTGAAGAACTCGCGGCTGGCGCCGATGCCGACGAAGGGCATCGAGACGCGCGTTTGATCGAGCGCCCACGAGTTCGTGCCGGGGGGCTGAACGCTGTCGTAGTATTGGCCGTTTGCGTCATAGAGGCGCATTCGGCGCGGGAGATCGTGCCAGAGACGCAAGTATCCGACTGTCGCTTCGAGCGAAACCTGCGGTTTGATGCGGTAGCCGAAGCGCGCGCTGACCAAGAAGCCGAGTGAGAGGAACTTGCGGCCTGGACATGAGGATTGGGCTGTGCCGTCGACGACGACGTCCGTGCCGCAGCTCTCGTCTGCGCCGCCTCCGAGCGAGTGATACAGCGCCGCTCCGCCTTGAAGTTCGAGTACGAACCGCCGCGGCTTTGGGGGCGTTGGTTTTGGCTCGACCAGCACGGGTGGCGTGGTGACGCCACGTGGTTCGCCCAACTTGAACAGCGCCGCATTCCACTGTGTAGTCTGAGTCGCCGCGATGGTGAGCGAAACCTGCGCCGGCTCGTAGCCCTCTTTCACGACGCGCACGACGTGTAGCCCTGGGTCCAAGAGCAGATCGCCGATGGGCGTCTTGCCGCGCGCTTCGTCGTCGATCAGTACGGTCGCGTCAGCGATCTCGCATTTCAGCGCGAGATGTCCGACGGCAAGTTCGAGCTCGGTGATCGATGCGTGAACGCTCTGCCTCTCTTTATCGACGAGCGCGCTGTCGAAGTCGCGCAAGACAGCGCGGTAGAGTTGCAGGGCCTCCGCGTTTCGACCGAGCTGTTGCAGGCAGTAAGCGGCGTTCATCGAGGCCGCGCTGGTCGGTCGAAGCGCGAGCGATGCGTTGAATTCAGCCAGTGCGTTCGCCCACTGGCGGTGCTTGGCGAATTCGATGCCGCGCAGGTAGTGCTCCTTGGCGCCGCGTGTTACCGGTGGACTCGCGGGCGCGGCGCTCGGCTGTGCGTTGGCAGCGGGTCCACCGAGCAGGCCGCTGACCAAAAACGCCACCGCGCCGAGCGCGTGTAGGTGCTGGGAGCGCCTCAAGCGCAATGCGGGCTCCCGGGCCTGTGCCCGCGCCGGCCAAGTGCCAGAAAATCGCGCCAGTCTGCGAGGGTTTGCCTGGTGTGCCCTGAGGCTCGCGGTCGTGTAGGATCGAGCCTGGTGTTACCGGCCTCCGCCTCACAGCTCGTCGCGCGCAAATACCAGCTCGTGCGTTTGGTGCGCTCTGGCGGCATGGGCGCCGTGTACGAGGCAATGAACGTGGACACGCGGGGGCGCTGCGCGCTCAAGCTGCTGCGCCCAGAGGTCGCCGACAACGAGGACTTCAAGGAGCGCTTCTTCCGCGAGGCTCGCGCGTGCAGCGTCGTGACGAGTGACCACATCGTCAAAGTGTTCGACTCCGGGACCGACGAAGCATCCGGCTCGCCGTACTTGGCGATGGAATACCTAGAGGGGGAAGACGTCGAGGCAACGAAAGCTCGCTTGGGCGCCATGAGTCCGAGCGCATGCCTGAAGATAGTACTCCAAGCCGCTCTCGGATTGGCGAAAGCCCACGCGGCCGGCATCATTCACCGTGATATCAAGCCGGCCAACCTGTTTTTGACTACCAATGATGCCGATGATTTGGTGGTGAAGATCCTGGATTTCGGCATCGCCAAAATCCAGGTCGATCGCTTCTTGGAGATCTCCACGGACATCACGCGCAGCCAGGTGTTGCTCGGGACGCCGCTCTACATGTCTCCGGAGCAATGCAAGGGGGCCGCCAAGATCGACGCGCGCAGCGACGTGTGGTCGCTCGGCGTGGTGCTCTGGGAGCTCTTGGCCGGCACTTCGCCGTTTCCGCAGCCGCGCTCGTTGGGCGCCTTGATGGCCAGCATCATCACTGAAGATCTGCCGCTGATCCAGGACTTGGCTCCTTGGGTGAACTCTTCCGTCGCCGAGGTCGTTCACCGAGCGATGTCGCGCGACATCGATAAGCGCTACGCGAATGCCGGTGAGCTTCGCGATGCGTTGCTGTCCGTGACTCCAGGAGGGCCGCACCTCCCCGCAGCGCTGCTCGAGCCTGTCAGTGAGCGAGAGCAACACACGCTCGCCGCGCGATACGAGGTTGTCGACAAGAGCTTGCTCTCGCCGGCTCGACCCGAGTTGGCGGCGACGGTCGTGCTTTCGCCCGAGGTCCAGGCTCCGAAAAAAACGCGCCCGCTCGGGGCGGCAATTGGCCTTGGGGCAATGGCGGCCATTGGTGTTGGCTGGTTGCTGCTGCGCGGCCAGCCCGAACCTGTGAGCGCCCCGCCGCCGCGCGTCGTCGCGACTTCTTCGCTACTGCCGCAGCCACCGCCGAGTGTCTCGCACGAGGTAGTGCCGGTCGTGATGGCGAGCGCGCCCGTGGCCCCTGCCAGCGCAGCACCGCAAGTGCGCCGCAACGGAAGCGACGCCCTCGTCGTGAAATCGGTTCGGAAGCCGGTGATTGCTGCGCCTTCGGTCACGAGCTCCGCCACGGCTGCGAGTAGCGCGCCGCCGCCGCCGATTCGCACCGATACTCGTGAGTTCCCCGAGTGACGATGATTTGCGGATAGAGGCGCGGTCGCACTCATTGCAGGGCAGAGCTCGTGGTCAGGCTCAACTCTGTTGATTCGACGAGTAGCCGCTGGGCGAGCTCACTGCGGCTCGACACGCCCGTGCGATGAAAGATCGAGGCGACCTGATTGGCGACGGTGCGCGCCGAAGTTTGACGGCGGCGGGCGATCTCCGCGTAGCTGTTGCCCTCGAGCAAGCGTTGCGCGACATCGAACTCGGCGCGGGAGAACGCGCTCGCAAACTTGAGCTCGGGTCGCGGTGCGCGGATCAGCTCGAAACCGGGAGCGAGCAGCGAGCGCTCGCCAATGAAGCCGAGCTTGCCCGCTTGGGCGGAGGCGGCCATGATCAAAAGCGGCGGGGCGGTGCACGGCGTGCAGCTCAGGCCGATCAGCTCGAGGCACTGCTTCGAGAGCGCGGCAATACTCGAGGTCGACAGCCCCACTTCCAGTGAGAGCTGCTTCCGAGAGGGCGTCAACAGCACTCGGTTCAGGACGCCGAAATTGCGCGCGCGAATGCCGCGGCGCGCGCGAACGGCTTTGGTGGTTCGGGCGAGCAGGAGAAAGTAATACTCGTCCGACGCGGCGCGATCGGCGATTTGCCGACGCCCACTGGCGAGCTCCTGCCAACATTGCGCAAGATTAACGGTTTGGACCGGCGCCGAGGGCGCCCATAGGCTGATTGATGCCATTGGGTCCGGCGGGACCAGGTCGCGTTCGGGCCGCGTGGGAAAGAGCGATCGGCGTGCTGCCAAATCGAGCGGGTCGACGTACGGACTGAGGTCTAGTGCCGCCTCCATGCTCAAACTGATGAACCCCGGCGCCCAAACTGTCGATTGCAAGCCTTAGCAAAGGCCCTTTCGACGCCTGCCGCCTCGTGGTCTACTTAGGCCGTTGGATGGCGCAACTGCGAGAAATGAACGGCACCCGCGAGGCCGTCTTACAGCCCGAGCACTTGGTTGGGCGTAGCCCTCAGTGCACGCTGCAGCTCAGCCCGGGCTACGTCTCCGCACAGCACGCCCTGATCCGTTGGAACGGCAATAGTTGGCGCCTCCTGGATCGCGGCAGTCGCAATGGTACCCACCTAAACGGAAAATTGGTCGAGCCGGGACGCGACGTGCCGCTCGAACAAGGCGCGGTGATCGCCTTTGGTCACCCCAATGAGCGCTGGGCGTTGGTTGACGTGAGTGCGCCGCAGCCCGGTGTGCTGTGTCTGGACACCGGCGTTTATCAAGGCTCGGTCGACGGCGTGATTGGGCTGCCCGCGGGCGAGAACCCAACCTGCGTCATCTACCAGCAGGGGGACGGTGCGTGGCTGCTCGAGTTGCCCAATCAGACGCTCCCGATCCAGGACAATCAGACGTTTCAGTTTGCGGATGCGCAGTGGCGTTTTTGCTGTCCGCGAGCCTTCAACTCGACCTCGGCGGCCGACCTACACGCGGACGTGTTGGAGTCGAGCTTGCTTTTTCGCGTGTCGAGTGACGAAGAGTTCGTCGAGCTCTCGTTGCAGTACGGCAATCGGCTGTTGAGCCTCGGCGCGCGGCAACACAATTTCTTGCTACTCACTTTGGCCCGCACCAGGCTCGCTGATGCAGCGCGGCAGCTCCCCGAAGAAGAGTGCGGCTGGGTGTACAAGGAGCAACTCGCGCAGGGGCTGCTCGTCACTTCGCAACAAGTCGACGGCGAAGTTTTCCGCATCCGCCGCCACTTCGGCCACCACGGCGTGCCCCACGCAGCAAACATCATCGAACGCCGCCCAGGCACCACGCAGCTTCGCATCGGCATGGCCCGCCTAGAGATCGTCAAAGGCTGACGCCTCTACTGCGGCGCGAAATTGGGGGCGCCCACGACCCAGCATCGCACCTCACGGGCGGGCGTGGTGCCCGACGCGAGAACGGCTCCCAGAGTTTGAACCGCCGAGCCGCAGAGGCCGCAGAGATCAGAGGGAGATTTTGGGGTTAGCACTTGCCGGAAGGTTCGTCCTCGTTCACGCCCGGCATTCGGCGTGGCGGACGTTGGGGAGAGGGACGAACCGCAAAGACGCAAAGGTCACAAAGATCTGAAGGGGGAGGTTGGGTTGCTCGTGGCGGACGAGCACGTCGGTGCAACGCCGCACATCGTCGTGCATCGCTAACCCAAAAAACTCATCTCTGATCTTTGCGTCCTTTGCGTCTTTGCGGTTAGTCCCCTCTCCTAGGCGTTCTTCGAGCTCTCCGTCTAGCTGTGCGCTGAATGTCGTGCGCGCGACGGTGGCCGCGACTCGTCGGGAACAGTGTCGTGTTGTGAGGTGCGTTGCTGGAACTCGAGCGCCCACTCTTGAACCTTCATTTGCGGTGCGTCACGGTTGATGTCGGTGGTCGTGTGACGCATGTGCGATGTGCGTTGGAATGCGCGCAAATTTGGCTGGAAAATCTGAGTGCCTCGAGTCTTAGCTCTGTGCGCACTTGGCCGTAGGACGTGATCGGGTTCCTCACAAAACGACGTGGGTGGCGACTTTCGTAGTTGGTCCAGCGGCGCGAATGCGGGAACTTTGGAGATCACGCCATGCGTAATATTTTCGCTCGCTCTTCGATTCGTGCTTTGCATCCATCGTCGGTTCTCCAAGTGCTGGCGGGTGTTGCGCTGTCGGTGGCTTGTTCTGGCACTCCGCAGGTGAGTTCATCGGGCAACCCGAATGGCGTCGGGGGCACCGACGGATCGGGCGCATCGGGGGGATATGCAGCTGGCACGCACACGAATGGCGGCGATCCCGGCTCTATCAACACGAATCCGAATGGTGAGGGAGGGACTTCGGAGGGTGGGTCTGCGGGCAGTGATGGCGCGGACGGCCCGGTATGCGGCGATTCCGTGATCGACGCGAGCGAGGGCTGTGACGACGGCAACGCCATGAGCGGCGACGGCTGCGATGGCACGTGCAAAGTCGAGCACGGCTACACCTGCGGGAAAGCGGGCGAAAAGTGCACGCAAACCTTGGTCTGCGGCGATGGCGAGCCCGGCCCTGACGAAGCGTGCGACGACGGCAACACCAAGGCTGGCGATGGCTGTTCGGCGACTTGCGAAATCGAGAGCGGCTGGTCGTGTGCGACGTTTGGAAAGGCGTGTACGCCGACCACCGCGTCCGCAGTTTGCGGCAACGGTTCCACCGAGTTTGGCGAAACCTGTGACGACGGCAACACCGCGTCGGATGATGGCTGTTCCAAGACGTGCCAGACCGAGCCGGGCTTCACCTGTAACGGTACGACGTGTACCGCGAACGCGGCTTGCGGTGATGGCACGCTGAACAGTGGTGAGCAGTGCGACGACGGCAACAAGGTGCCGGGCGACTGCTGCAACGGTTCGTGTGGCTTGGAGTCGAACTGCAAGTGCAGCACGCCTGCTTCTGGAAACGGGCCGCAGGTGTGTGTCTCGACCATCGTCTGTGGCGACGGCGCGGTGACCGGTGACGAAGCGTGTGACGACGGAAATACCGTTGGCACTGACGGCTGCAGCGCAGACTGTCACACCGTGGAACCTGGATTTACTTGTCCGGATTCAGGTGGCGCGTGCAGCCCCGCGGTTGTCAATTGCCCGAACGCGAAGATCGACGCGGGTGAGGAATGCGACGACGGTAACTCTGCCGGCAACGATGGCTGCTCCGCGAACTGTAAGGTTGAAGCGGGCTACACCTGTCCGACCGCGGGCCAAGCGTGCTCATTGAAGGAGTTCTGCGGCAACGGCAAGGTCAGCTACACCTCGGGTGAGACTTGCGATGACGCGAACATCGCCGCGAATGACGGCTGTTCCGCTACGTGCAAGATCGAGAGCGGTTGGAGCTGTAACAACTCGGTTTCTCCTTCGACGTGCGTCAAGGAAGTGTGCGGCAACAAGAAGATCGGCCCGGGCGAAAGCTGCGATGACGGCAACACGGCTGCGGGTGACGGCTGCGACGCCACGTGCAAGCTCGAGTCAGGCTACACCTGCCCGGTGCTCGGTTCGCCATGTCGCACGGTGTGCGGCGACAAGAAGACGATTATCGGCATCGAGCAGTGCGATGATGGCAACAAGGTCGACGGCGACGGCTGCAATGCACGCTGCCAGCTCGAACCAAACTACGTGTGTGACGCCGCCGGCGTGTGCAAGAAAACGGTTTGCGGCGACAAGGTGAAAGAGGGCACCGAGCAGTGCGACGACACCGCGACCGGCGCGACCGATCTGCCCTTCGACGGCTGCTACAAGTGCCTGATCGAACCCGATTGCTCCGCGGGCGCGTGTAAGTCGGCGTGTGGCGACGGTCAGCGCTTCTCGGACGAGGCGTGTGACGACGGCAACACCTTCAACGGTGACGGTTGCTCGTCGACCTGCACCATCGAACCTGGGTTCAAGTGCACGGACTCAGCGGCGACTGCGCTGCCCTCGACCAAGAGCTTGCCGATCATCGCTCGTGACTTCATCGGCTTGGGTCGGCAGAAGAATACCTCGAGTACGGACGGCAACTACCATCTGGACTTCAATCGCCACACGGCGAACGGCATCACGCAGATGGTGAAGACCGCGCTTTCCGCTAGCGGCAAGCCGGAGTGGCGCTGGTTGCCGTTCAAAACGTCCGACGTGAACGCGCCCACGCAAGGCACCTACTACACGCCGCTGAGCGCGGCGACTTGTACTTGTAACGAAGCGGCTGCGACTGCGTCCTGGGTGACTACGACCGAGACTTGGACTGCGAGCACTCTGGGCAGCAGCAAGACCTTTTCCCTTCTCCGTCCTCCGTGTTCGTGCAGCGATTCGACAGCGTGCACGTGTGACAACACGGGTCACATGTTCAACGATGGTGCGATCAGCGGCTCGAACCGCCGGAATCTCTCCACGCCGGCCAATTTTGCGCAATGGTACACCGATGTCGCCAACACGAACTTGAGCGTGCCGTACACACTCAGTCTGACTTTGGACGCGCCCACCTCGACCTATTCGAACTTGGGCGCTGCGAATTCGACCGCATTCAACCCCTTGGCGGGTGCTGGTTGGGTTGCGAAGGGCGATGAAACCGCGTCTCAGGTGTCGGTCACGGGACTCGCGGCCTGTGCGGCCAATGAAACCAGCAACGTCTCCTTCTCGACCGAAACGCACTTCGTGTTCGAGTACCAAGGCGGCGAGCGCTTCGACTTCTCCGGTGACGACGACACCTGGGTGTTCGTGAACAAGAAGCTGGCGGTCGATCTCGGCGGCCTCCATGGCAAGCAGACCGGATACTTCATTCTCGACGCCGATACCGACGGCACGGGTACCGACACCGCGGACGGCAGCGCGGTTTCCTTTGCCAATAATCTCTACTACGACGGCACGAACTACGCGGCTTCGCAGGGTGCCAAGCTGCAACTCGGTCTCGTCGTCGGCAAGGTGTACGAGGTGGTGATGTTCCAGGCCGAGCGCAACCAATGCGGCTCGAACTTCGGCGTCACGCTCAAGAACTTCAACAAACCGAAATCGACCTGCTCCTCTACCTGCGGCGACGGCACCGTGGCTGCCGACGAAGCGTGCGATCTGGGCACCGCGGGAAACACCGGCGCTTACGGTGGCTGCAACGCGAACTGCACGCTCGCTCCGTACTGTGGTGACAAGAGCACCAACGGCACCGAGGAATGCGACGACGCCGTGAACTCGAACGTCTACGGCAGCATGGCCAGCGGTTGTGCGCCGGGCTGCAAAGTGGCTCCGTACTGCGGCGATAGCAACGTCGACCTCGCGTACGGCGAAGCCTGCGATAAAGGCAATGCGAACTCAGCCAACGCGTACGGTCCGGGTGCTTGCACTGCGCAATGCCAGCCCGCTCCGTACTGCGGTGACGGCGTGGTGAACGGCACGGAAGCCTGCGACGAAGGCCAAAACAACGGTGGCCCGAGCAGCAAGTGCGACACTACCTGCAAAGTGAAGTGCGGCAACGGCGTGCTCGACCCAGGTGAGCAGTGCGACAAGGGCACCGCGGGCAACACCGGCGCGTATGGCGGTTGCAAGTCGACGTGCGTGCTCGCGCCGTACTGCGGCGACGGGATCAAGCAAGCCAATGAAGGCTGCGATGACGGCAAGAACGACGGCACCTACGGTACCTGCACGCCGCTCTGTCAGCTCGGCGCGTACTGCGGTGACGGCAAGCTGGATGACGCCGCTGGCGAGCAATGTGATCTTGGTCCGCAAAATCAGGCCAACCCGTACGGCAAGGGCCTGTGCGCGACCACGTGTAAGAACGCGCCCTACTGCGGCGATCACGCGGTGAACACCTCGTTCAGCGAAACGTGCGATGACGGCGCGCTGAACAGCAACAGCGCCGCTGGCGTGTGCAAGCTCGACTGCAGCGGCTACAACTCACCGCCTTCGACCTGCGGTAACGGTAAGATTGATGCTGGCGAGCAATGCGATCCGCCCGGCGGCACGTGTGACGCTCGCTGCCGCTTCAAGTGCGGCAACGGCATCAAAGATAGCGGCGAAGCGTGCGACAACGGCGTGAACGACGGCACCTACGGCACGTGCAAGAACGACTGCACGCCGGCTGATTTCTGCGGCGACGGCGTGAAGAACGGCAGCGAGCAGTGTGACTTGGGTGCGGGCAACAGCGCGAGCGCGTATGGCCCGAGCAAGTGCAGCAACGCCTGCAAGGTGGCGCCGTACTGCGGTGATCATCGCGTGAACGGCAGCGAGGAGTGCGACGGTCAGATCGGTTGCAAGGCGGATTGCACGTGGGACTCGATCAAGTGACGAGTCGAAACGGTCGCGACATCAGACAGCGCATCAGACAGTCCAGAAAACTTCGGTGAATCGGAGTTTGTGACAGCGGCGTGACTGGGTGCACAAAACACCTATTGCGTCGCTGTTCGACGCTCGTGATCCTAGCCAGCCGCCCGTACCGGGCTAGCGCGCCATGGTCTCGGATCCTTCTGACGACGTCGAACGACATTCCGAACGAGCTGGAGAGCTCGTCGCAGGTAAGTACCGAATCGAGAGTGAGATCGGTTCCGGTGGCATGGGCGTCGTGTACAAGGCGTACCGGGAGGATCTGCACTCTTACGTAGCGCTCAAGTTGTTGCGTACGGCGTTTGGGTTCGATCCGCAGACCATTGCTCGCTTTCTGCAGGAAGCGCGAACAGCTGCCGCGCTGAAGAGCCCTCACGTGGCGCGCGTTCAGGATTTCGGCACGCTCGCCCTGGGTGCCGATCGCGGCGCGCGGCCGTACATCGTGATGGAGTATTTGACCGGGCAAGATCTCGGGGAGGTCCTGCAACAGGAGACACTCCGCGGCGAACAGCTGTCCGTGGGCGAGGTGGTCGACTACGTGATCCAAGCCTGCCACGCGATCGCGGAAGCGCATTCGCGCGGGATCGTGCACCGTGATTTGAAGCCCGCGAATCTGTTTCGTACCGACGAGCACGAGATCAAAGTGCTCGACTTCGGCATCGCCAAGCCGGGCTACGCGCCGACTTCGCGACTCACGCGCGCCGGGCTGTCGCTCGGCTCCCCGCACTACATGTCGCCCGAGCAAGTCGATAGCCCCAAGAATGTCGACTCTCGTGCAGACATCTATTCCTTTGGCATCTGCCTGTACGAGCTCCTGAGTGGGATCGTTCCGTACAACGGAGAAACCTTCGCTGAGTTGGTGCCGCGTATCGTGAGCGGCACGCCCATCCCGTTGCAGGATTTACGTCCAGGTTTACCCGTGGGGCTCGCGGACGCGGTTCACCGGGCATTCGCGCGTGCACCGCAGGATCGCTATCAAAAGGTCGAAGAGTTGGTGGGTGCGCTTGCGCCGTTTGCGCCGCCGCGCTCGCGTCGGTTGATCGAGCTGCTCGCGCCGCTGCAAGCGCCGACTCCGATGGAATTCGTTCGTGCCGTGTCCACGCTTCCACCCGCGGTCGCGTTCGCCGAGCGAGTCGAGCCGATCGAGTTGGTCGAGCGCAGGCCCGAGCGCCACGCTGCTCGTTCGAAAGCGGTACCCTGGCTCGTCGCGGGCATCGCCCTGTTTGCCCTCGCGGTGCTCTTCTTCATGGGGTCATGGCTGATGGCCACTCCGCACGCCAGCAGCGCCGCGGCTAGTCCGAGTGAGCTGGATCGCCCAGCGCGTGCCGCCCTTCGCGGGCCCGCGGAAGCCGTTCCGATCGGCACTGTGCAGCCGAGCGCTGAAACGGCGAGCCGCGCGCTCGTGAACTCGACTTCAACCCCGAGTGCGAGCGCCCCGGAGCGCGCCGCGCTGAAGCCCGCTCCAATCGCGCGCCCCGCAGCGCCAAGCTCGCCCTCACGTCCGAAGAGCCTCAAGGCGGAAAGCGTTGCGCCTCGAGCCTCTCAATCGGCGGCGCTGAACTTGGACAATCGCGGACGCCAATGACAAGGGCCCAGGATTTCAAACGTGCACTGCTTGCGTCCCTGGGCAGCGTCGCACTGCTCGTCTTGCCTCAGCGCGCACACGCGGACGATCCGCGACTCGGCGTCGATCTGTTCCAGAGCGGGCGGCAACTGATGAACGACGGCAACTACGAGAAAGCCTGCCCGATGTTGCGCGATAGCCAAAAAGCCGATCCGCAGCCGGGCACGCTGCTCAACTTGGCGCTGTGCTACGAAAAACTGGGCAAAACCGCGTCGGCTTGGTCCACGTACACCGATCTGATCCAAAGCGGTGGACCGCTGCAACAACAGGCGGCCAAGGACGCCATTCAGCGGCTCGGCCCCAAGCTCAGCCGCTTGAAGGTCGAGCTGTGCGCGACCCCGAATTTCGACGCCAAGCAGCTGGTCGTGCGCCGCAATGGTGAGGTGCTCGGTGACAGTGCGCTCGGCCGTCCCTCGCCGGTAGATGCTGGGGAATACGTGATCGAAGCGCGCGTGCCTGGGTTCGAAAAATGGTCGCGCGCAGTCACTGTTGGGGCAAACGGTGACCTGCAAACGGTCGAGGTCTGTACTCTCGAGCACGAAGCTGCGGCTCTCGCTACAGCGGCTGCGCCGGCTGCGGGCGTGGTGACTGCGACTCCGCCAGCATCGCTTGCGGCAAGCAGCGACGTGGCGCAGCCGCGTGCCAAGCGTGACTGGACGCCGGTGTACATCGCCGGCGGAGCCGGCATCGTTGCTGCGACGCTGGGCACGGTGTTTGGGGTGATCGCGGCCAATCAAAAAGCAGATGCGAACAAGCTATGCCCCAACAACGCCTGTTCACCCGCGGGCTGGGAGCAGCTCGATTCTGCGAAAACCAGCGCCGACATTTCGACCGTCAGCTTCATCGTCGCGGGGGTCGCTGCGGGTGCCACTGCGTATTTCGCGCTGAAACCGAGCCCGGCTGAGGTGAGCCCCAAGCCGACGAAGGCCGCGCGGCTCGCCGTGGGGGTCGTCCCGAGCGGTTTTTCGGTGTCCTGTGGGGGCGCGTTTTAGAGTGCGCGAGTCTCACCGCCGAGCCGCCTTGCTCACCGTCGGCGTCGCCTGCTTGACCCTGAGCAGCTGTCGACAGGTGCTCGGTCTCGGCAACTACGTTGAAGGTGCCGGCGGTGGGAGTGACACTTGCGATACGTGCGCTCCGACCGAGTGCGTCAAGTTCGACTCAACTCGGTTGACGTTGCTCGGGTCCGATGGAACGCGACCCGCTTTGCCAACGTTCAACGGCGCAGGAGGTGCAACGCCCACGGTCATGTCCACTGCAGGCGCGGCAGGGCAGCCCACCTTGGAGCTTTGCAGCCAACTCGACAATCCCGTGTACCTTGCAGGGTCGTCCGCGGCGAAGCCTTTTTTGCAGCAATTTGGCGAGAATTTGTCGGCCACGGGCGAGATGACGCTAGTCTATCAGTCAGCCGGATCGTGCGTGGGCGTCGACGCGATCGTGAACAATACGGGGATTGCTGGTCGAGCGACGTATTGGGCTGCCACGGGCGAGGAGCGCAGTTGTGCGCTCTCGCCCAAGGGCACCGCGGTCGATCTCGGGATCTCGGACGTGTTTGCGACGACTTGTCCCGAGCTCGGATTTTTGCCCGAGCTACCAGCAGGCGTCGCGGACGATCTCGGCCCAGTGCAGACCATGGGCTTCGTCGTTCCAGCGAGCTCCCACGAGACCGCCATTAGCGCTGATGCTGCGTATTTCGTGTACGGCTTCGGTGCAGATTCCGGTGTTGAACCGTGGACGGACGAGTCTGCCATTTTGCAGCGCAGCAGCAGCTCTGGCACGCAAAGCCTGATCGCGTCGGTGATCGGCGTTCCGCCCGCGAAGTTTCGCGGCGTGAGCAACTCATCGTCGACTGATCTCTTGGCGCGGCTAGTTGCGCTCGGTCGCGATCAAGCAACTGCGGCCACGGCAATCGGCATTCTCGTCGCGGGTGATGCAGATCAAAATCGCTCGCAAGTGCGGCTGCTCCCATTCCAAGAATCGGAGCACGGCTGCGGCTACTATCCCGACTCTTCGCCGACGAGCCTCGACAAGCAGAATGTCCGCGACGGTCACTACCCGATCTGGGGACCGCTACACTTTCTCACGCGTCAACCGAACAGCTCGACCCAGCGGCTCGTCTCGTACTTGACCGGCACGGCCACGATCACTGGTCTGGATCTGATTCAAGTCTACGTGCAGTCGCGCGTGCTCCCGCGTTGCGCCATGCGCGTGACGCGAGCCACGGACGGCGGACACCTCACGCCGTACGCCCCCGCCAATCCCTGTGGTTGCTACTTCGAACAACAAGCCACCGGTTCGACTCGTTGCCAAGCCTGCTCGATCTCCTCCGAGTGTCCCGCGAGCGCGCCCACGTGCTCGAAGGGCTTTTGCGAGTACTAGACCCTACGCCGTTGGCTCTTCGATGTGTCCGAGCATCAATAGCGCACTCGTCGGCTGATCGACGATCGCCAGCAAATAGGGGCGATTCACGATCATCGGGATGGGCACGGGCTGCTCTCGCGGTAACGCCGCGCAACCCGCGATCGCGACCACGGCGGTGGCAGCTGCGGCCTCGATGCCGCTCTCTTGCATCGCGATCATCGTCTTTTGCAGAACGTCTCCAACGTAGAGCGGCACTTCCCCGGGTTGAACTTGGCACATGCCCTCGAACTGCGCGCGGTTCGGGTCGAACGCATGCACCATGCCCATGCGCTGCAACGCGCTCGCGAGTGAGAACGAGGGTGACGTGAACGTGACCTTGGGCAGTGCCAGCGCCACGAGTTCCGACTGGAGGGGCACGGTCAACGCCGCTGAATCCGCGCGGAGTGAGCGCTCGTAGTCGGCCAATGAAACGCCGACGTGCGGCAAAGCAATGATCACCCACAAACGCCGCGAGGCCAGCGGAATGCCGACAATTTGAGCCGATCCATCGTCGCGATAGGCGAGCCGCTGTTGGCGGTGCATGAACGGCGCCATCATTTGTTTGCGATCCGAACGCGTGAACGGCAAAGGTTTGGTCGCGCCCTCGAAGAACTCGTCTTCCCACGGCAGTTTTAGGTGGAGGGCGTTGACCAAGAGCAACCGCGTGTTCGCCGTCACCGCAGGTTCGGGCAACAGATCGTTGATCCTGTCGTTCGTGTGTGCGCTCACCCAACGGTTGACCTCGAGTCGCGTGGGTTGTGACTGATGCTTGAAGTCGCGCCGACACAGTTCCGCGCCGTAATTCACGGCGAGCGCTTTCGTGAATGACGCTTGCCACGGGTAGCTAGCTTCTCCCCAGAGGGAATTGACCAGCCGGAGCGAGTAATCACTCGCGTTCAGCGGTGGCCCATACTTACCGCGATTCGCCTGCTCCATCTCGAACGCCGAAGTGCCGCGCTGGGCGAGCGCCTGACTCAAAGCGTTTTGACCTTCGAAGAAGCTCGGATCGCCGTCCGCCGAAGGCGCAAGGCGTAGCGCGTGCGCCATTTGCGTCCGCGTCTCGCCGCTCGCTCCCGCGTACGTCATCCCCAACGCGAGTGAAGCGCTGATCGGCGAGGTCAAGAAGTTCTGCCCCGCCGACTCTTCGCGCAGCGCAGCGAACAGCGCCGTCCCGAACTCGTTGTTTGCCTTCACGGCGTTGCCCAGCGCGCGGGCCGAGATTTGCTCGGTCGCAGTGCGCATCGTTGCTGTCGGCTTTGTATCGTCGTTCATGAACGCTCCTCCTCCGCCCGCCGTAACTTGGCACGTTCGTGCACGAAAATGCGACGATCCGCACTGTAAGGGGAATGAATCCGGGGGAGTTGGAGTAGGAGTCTACGCACTTGCTCCGACAGCCCGAGGATTGGACCAGGGGACCAATTCAGGGGCTCTCCCATGGTGGGGGGTAGGGGCGTGGGCGAGAAAACCAGTCGAAATTGGGAAAATCGGAGACGAACATCATGAGCCAGATTCTCGTGAGACGGGGGCGTTCGGCGCTGAGCGCGCTGTGTTTGAGTGCCATTTGCGGCGTCGCCATCGCGCCGACCGCGTGCACCATCATCAAGGACGAAAGGAACGACGAAAGCGCTGGTTCACCCGCGAGCGCAGGAACTGCTGGTAGCGCAGGGAATGCAGGCCACGGTGAAGAAGCTGGGGAGTCCGCGGGCGGCGCAGCGGGCTCGAGCGACGGCACCGCAGGTGCGGGAGGCGAAGAGGCCGGAGCTGGAGGTGAAGGCGGTGCTCCCATCGTCATGATCGATCCGCCTGCGACGATCGTGGACGGAGACGTGCGCGTTTCGTGCACGGTCGCGTGCGAAGGTGCTTCGGGCTGCGCAGAAGGCGCTGTGTTCGTCAGCGCCTGCGCCAAGGACAACCCAGGCACCTGCTACGAGATCACGCCCATCGACGATCCGTCGGGCAACGGCAACACGTACATCATCTCGATCGATCCCGCCGGCACGGGCGACGTGCTCGAAAGGACGACCTGCGCTGCCACGACCGACACCAAAGAGCAGCCGCCAGTGGACTTGCTGTTCGCCATCGACACCACGTCGAGCATGGGGAGCGCGGTCAAAGGCGTGGTCGCAAGCATCGATTCCTTTGTTAGCGGACTCGCTACAAAGGGCGTCAAAATGCGGATCGGCGGCATTGCCTTCGGCAATGTGGCTCCGCTCACCAACTGCACCGGCAATGATGCGCCGTTCGTGCCATTCACGCCCAAGTTCGGCGCGGATACCAAGACGGACGCCGAGAGCTTCAATTTCTGGCTCTCGAATTTGTCGGCCAGCCATTGTGGTGACGGTGGCGGCGACAACCCCGAGGGCGGTGTGGACGCGCTGGAGTTTGCGCTGGGACGCGAGACCAGCCCCACGGATGCGTTTACTCCAGACGTGTTCAAGTGGGACCCGAAAGCGGTGCATCAAATCGTCGTCATCACGGACAACTCACAGCACCAGCTGAGCGACAAGAACTCGGTCGCGCACTACGACCTCACGCAGCTCATCAAAGACGTGCGCGGTTTTGCCTCGGTGCACGTCGTGGCGCCGAATTTCGGTTGCTACAACACCCCGGAAGCGGGTTGTGCTTGCGACAAGACTTCGGGCACGTGTGACGTGGGTTGCGCTTGCGACTTGAAGTGCGCCACACCGGGCTGCGCAGCTGACGTATCAGTCGGCTCGTGCGACGACCCCAAGCAAACCTGTGATCGCGATTGTGCCGGCTTCCCCAGCGGAGCCAGTTGCGACACGCGAGTGGGCAAGTGCGATCCCACCTCGAGTGACAAGCCCACCGAGCCCTGCGCGGAAGACGTGGATTGCGCGAGCGGAGTAGCGGTGAACGCGTCGGCGTCACGCCGCTGCGTGCCTACCGCGACGGCGCCGTACGCGGACTTGGGCGAGCTTACGCTGGCCACGGGTGGCGCATTCACGCTGTTCCCCTCGGATGGCGCGATCGATCTGACGACATTGCCGCTGTCCGGCGTGATCGCCTCGACCGAAAAGTGCACGGCACCGCTGCCCCCCGACGCCAAGGCCGTGCGCTGCGTCTACGAGGACAAGCAGGGCCACAAGGGTGAGGTCGTCGTTGACCTGAACGACAAGTAAGCCTTTCGATCGACACGGTGCGGCGGAGCGCTTCGCGTCATGCGGAGCGCTCCGCTGCGCTCATTTCGTCACTCCATCTCCGCGTTGTGCGCTTGGATGTGAGCCACGAACTTCGGGCGTTGTTCGGGCGTGAGCACCGACAACACCGCTTGCACGAATTGCACGCGACCGGTGACCATCGAGCTCACCATCTCCGGCGCTTGGGTGCCGACGCCGGCCTTCTTGGCGTCGAACTTGTCACCCTCGAAGGCAGTGCCGACCGCGGCCACGTGCTTCATGCTCGCGGCCATTTTGTCCTTCATCGTGCCTTGTTGAGCCTTCATCATCGCCTCGACCTTGGCCTGGATCTTCGCGCTCTGATCCGGCGTCAGGCTGAGCTCTTCGCCGAGCTTGGCGAGCGGGCCTTCCCACATGCCTTTGCCGTCGTGCATGCCCATGCCGTGCTCGTGCTCTCCGCCTTTGCCAGCGGGTCCGTGCTCATGCTCTCCGCCTTTGCCAGCGGGTCCGTGCTCATGCTCTCCGCCCTCGCCGTGCGCGTGCATGGCCATGCCGTGCTCGTGCATTTCTTTGCCCTTTTCGCGCGCGGTCTCGATCAGCTTCTTGCGTTGCTCGGGCGTGAGCGCCTTGTGCAAGCGATTCATGTCGTCTTGCAGCGCTGGCAACGTTGCGGTGACGGTGGCGCTCATGGCACGAATGTCCGCGTCAATTTTCGGTTGATCGAGCTTGCCCGCGCTCACGCCGGCCGTCACGTCGGCTTCCAGCTTTTCGCGCGGTTCTTTGGCGGGTTCGGCGTGCTTCGCCAAGTCGGCTTTGATGGCTTCGATGGTCGGCTTCTGTTCTGCAGTGAGCTCGAGTGAATCGAGGCTGGCCACGAACAGCGAGAGCATCGGATGCCGATGATTGAACTTCGGCTTCGGCGGCGCAGGGGGCGCTTCCGGCGCAGCCGCGACGGGTGCCGGCGCGGGCGGTGGCGCGGGCGGCGGAGTCGGCGCGGCGCTCGCGGTCACAGGCGGAGCCGGCGGCGGTGCGGGCGGAGGCGGGGGTTCACTCGCACAGGCCGCGAGCGGCAACGCGGCAAGCAAGGTGATCAGGGTGGACAGCGAATTGAATCGGTTCGAGGTGCGCATGATGTTTCTCCGCGCGCAGCATCGATCGAATGTGTACTGCCTCGCAACTACGCGGACACGTTAAAAACGTGTCTATATGTGAACGCGCCGCAACGCGCCGCCGAAGGCTGTGACGCGGATGCGCGAGCCGCGTGACCATCAACAAAAATTCTTCGGGATCGAGGGGCGCTGAGGGGCGCGGCATTCAGTTGCAATATCGGTTCATGGCAGCACAGGCATCACTTGGGTAGGTGCAGCTGTGGGTCGGGGCTTGGGCGACGATGCATTGGACGTAGTCGCTGACGGTGACGCTTCGGCACGTGTGGGCAAACCCGACCGCTAAACACTGTGCGCGATCGGCGAAGGTGATGTGCGTGGTGCCACCGATCGCGCGGCAATCAATGGTTTGACCGTAGCCACCGAGCATGAGCGCATTCCAGTCGCAGAGCTCGGCGCGCTCATCATCGGTGAGATCGAGGATCGCCTTGCCGGAGTCGATGTTCGGTCGGCTCGGGTCGACCGGGAAATCGACGTTCAGCCGATCCGGGAAGTAGGTGTCGCTGCTCAAGATGCAGCCGAACAATTCCACCGGTACCTCAGGACCTGTGCAATCACCCGCGCGTGCGCCCGTGATGTGGAACAAGTTTTCGCGCGCGTTGTCTTGCGCTTGCACGCTGCGTGACCCGAATTCACCCGCGGTGATGCAGAAGCTTTGCCCGGAAAAAGGCTGACTTTCTCGCATCAGCAGTGTGCCCCCGCTGAGCGGAATGGCGTAGTCCAAGCGCGGCTGCACGCTCCACGTGAGCGTCAGCGGGTACACGTAAAGCGGGTCCAGCACGTACGTGCGAAACCTCGAGCCAATCAGATCTTCGGCCATTGCCGACGCACGAATGTCGACGGCTTGCCCATTCAGCGTGCCGTGGATCTGGTGTTGCGCGTCGCCATTCCACTCGCAATGCGGCATGTCGGCGCTGCTGAAGATCGTGTTCGGCGTCTCGCCGGAGCGACCGCCCACTGCGACGCTGCCACTCGCTCCCGCAGCGCCAGGATCATTTCCGCCTGATCCGCCGCTCGTTCCGGCGCGGCCACTCGAGCCAGCGCTCGCCGAATGGAGACCACCGGATCCGCCAGCGCTCGAAAGCTCGCTGCCACCGCTTCCCCCACCCGCGAGGGTGAAGGTCGTGCCAGCGACGGACATGCCGGACGCACCACTGGAGTCCGTGGCGCTCCCCGCCTGCGAAGCATCCATGCGCTGCGAATTCGCATTCGAACACGCCGCGAGCGCCGCACTTGCTATCCACCCGATCACACCCGCACACGCCCGCATCGCCATTCGTTCTCGAAGGTAGCAGCAGCACTGCCTCCCGCGGTAGCTGGATCGAGAGGGGGCGGACGCGACCCAGCAGCGCACCTCACGCCGCGCCGGAATTCCCGCCTGTTTGGCGAAAAGCCCTGCGCGGCGCGTGCGTTCACTTCGACGACAGGAGGCCCTTTTCGCCGAGCTCTTTGGTGGTCTCGGCGGCCAGTTGAATGACGAACTCGTCCAGCTTCTCGGGCGGCGTCGATTCGCTCTCACCGGCCCAGACGAGCAAGTTTTGCTTCAGCGAAAACACCAGCACTTCGACCACGACCACCTCGGTCGTGGTGGTTTCCGTGGTCTTGGTCGCCGGCGTCGAGTACGTGCCGTAACCGGCGCCCATGCCGTACGGAGTGCCGGCGACGGGTAGACCGTAGCGCGCGTAGGAGTACGGCATGCCCCAGCCGTAGCCGTAGTAGCCGCCCCAGTAGCCGTTGTACATCGGTGACGAGTAGTACTCGCTGGTTTCGGTGTTCGTGCGCTTGCCCTTGGGCCGCATCACGACCACGCCCTTCACGCCCGAGCGCTCGATGGCGCTCTTGGCTTTGGCTTCATCCGTTTCCGGATCGGCGCCGGTGATCAGGTACATCGGCACGCCTTTGGCGCCGTAGTGCGTGATCTCGCGCGCGAGCACGTCCTCCGCAGCCTTGCGCTTGATCTCGTTGTCGACCATCACCACGGCGGCCACCGGCTCACCACGGAACTGAATCGGCTCCGCCTTCGGCGAACGCCAGGAAGTGGTGAACTTGGTCGAGGGGCCACCGCAGGCCGTCGCGAACACCGCGCCAAGTACCACCAGCGCGAGTCCGAACCGAGAACAGGTGTTTTCGTTTTTCATTGCGTCCCAGAGAAAAGCGCTCCGGGAAGTAGGGCGGATTCTGAGGGAATGCAACCGCCAGCACGCCCTTGACGTCGCGAGCCTGCGTGTTACACACTTTACCGAATGGTAAAGTGTTCGCCAGCCGAACTGGATGCCTCGTTTGCCGCGCTCGCGGACGCCACGCGCCGCGGCGTGCTGGAGCAGCTCGGGCGTTCCGACGCCACGATCACCGACCTGGCCGAGCGGTTCCAGATGACCCTCGCGGGCATGATGAAGCACGTCGGTGTTTTGGAAGAGGCTGGGCTGGTCGCCACGGAGAAGGTCGGGCGCGTGCGGACCTGCACGCTCGGCGCGCGCCGGCTGGAAGAAGAAACGGCATGGCTCGAGAGGCACCGTCAGCTCTGGGACGCGCGCTTCGACGAGTTGGACAAGGTTGTCGAAGAACTGAAACGGAAGGAAAAAAACAATGGACGCAAGAAGTGAAAATCAGCCCATCGCTAGCAAGAACCGCACGACGGTTGAACGGAGTTCCGAACGTGAGATCTTGGTCACGCGAACCGTCAATGGACCAGCTCGCCTGGTTTGGGAGGCGTGGACCAAGGCCGAGCTATTCAAGCAGTGGTGGGTGCCGAAGTCGTTTGGCTTGACCCTGCTCTCCTGCGAGGTAGACGCCCGTGTCGGAGGAAAGTACCGGTTGGTCTTCCGCCATGGCGGCGGGGAGATGGCCTTCTTCGGCAAGTACCTCGAAGTGATCCCAAACTCGAGGCTGGTGTGGACCAACGAGGAAACCGAAGGCGGTGCGATCAGCACGCTGACTCTCGAAGAGAAAGCTGGCAAAACGTTAGTACTCTTGCGCGATCTCTTTCCCTCGAAGGAAGCGTGCGATGCGGCCATGACCTCCGGCGAAAAGGACGGTTCGGGCGAAACGTTCGAACAGCTCGACGCGCTACTCGTCGCGCTCGCGGGCTAACAACAGCGAGAACCGTGCGGCGCCGCTGGCCGGCGCCGCGTGTCACCGTCGAACTCGGCTTAAAAACGGCCGTCGCAGCTCACGCCGGTCCCGACCACTCCGCAGCCCAGCAGACCCGCGCGTTGCGTCGAACTCGGCGCGGGTCGACCCGCGATCAACGCGATCACGCTACCGGTGAGCAGCGCACCGCCCGCGGCGTAAAACCCAATCGCCAAGTGCTCGTACTTCTGGCGTCGATCATCGACGGCTTGGCATTGTTGGATGCGCGTTTGTCCGGGTTGCTCGCAACCCGAGCCGTTCCAATCTTGCGCGGCGTTTTCGCGTTTGACTTGGAAGATCACGCCGGCGGTGACAGCACCGAGTCCGGCCACGCCGAGCGTGATGGGCAAGAGGTAGGAGCGCTTCTGCGGCGCATTCGCGCTATCGGCAGAGCCGGTGTGTGCGGGCGCGGGGCGCACCAATTCCGGATCGGCGTCACTGCCGCGTTCGGCGAGTACGTTGCCGTAGCGGTCGAGGGCGCGCAGCGTGTACTCGTAGCTGTGCCCCTGCAATTGAACGGGCAGAGCGAAGCGTGAAGCAGGCGCAGCAGCGAGCTCGAACGACGGACGCGGAGTCGTCCCTGCGGCGGCGATGCGCAGTTCGACCTTGCTGACGAGGGTCGCTGGGTCCGTCAGCTGGACGACTAGGTGATTCTGATCGCTGCCCGGTTTTGCGTTCACCGCGAGGCGATCTGACGACGCAGCCCAATAGCCCTGCGCTTCCAGGTACGGGTCTCGCACTTTGGGCGAGAGGCCCTTGTCCAGCTTCAGCGACGGTTTGACGGCTAGCGCGACCACGAAGTCGGTCTTGGCCTCTTCGGCGTCACCCTGTGCGGCCGCGGAGATGCCGAGCAGCACGTACAAACGCGCAGTCTGCTCACGATCTGCACCGCCCGCCTCGAGCGCTTGCTTGGCGAGCGTGTGCGTTGCCGGAAAATCTACGGATTGGTAGGCCTTTTCGGCTTCCGCGAGGCCGCTGTTTTGAGCGAACGCGGGCGTGGCGAGCAGGACTCCGAGGCAGCCCAGTAGAGCGATTCGCTTCATTCGATGCCGATCCTGCGCACGGTCGTCTTACCGTTTTCGATCATGATCGGGTAGCTGGTCTCGATGCCCAACTCGGGGTTCTTGAGCGTCAGGACTTGAGTGCCGCTCGGCAAGCGTGCGCCGATCACCGGCGTCTGTCCGAGCACTCTGCCGCCCACGCTCACCACGGACCACGGGCTGGTATCGATGGTCAAGAAGCCGAAGCTCGCGGTCGCTTCTGGCTTCGGCGCAGAGGCCACGGTTGACGCTGACTGCTCAGGAGCAGGTGCTGCCGCGCTCGAGGGCTTGGCTGCAAGCGCGAGTGCGGGAGCGGCTGCGGGGCGAAGTTGTTGCACGGTGGGGCGCGCGGTTTTGAGCGGGCTCGGTTCGCCCTGCAACGCCGCAGAAACTGCAGCCGCGCTAGGAGCCTGTGCTGCGTGAGCCTCGACTGCGCCGATAGGAGCGGGAGCCGCTGCCGGCTGCGCTTTCGGCGCGGGCAGCGCGGCCGCGAGATTTGCCGTGGGAACCGGATGCGCAGCGCTGGCGCTGCCGCGACTCACGTTCAGGAAGACGGCGACGCAGGTGATCAGGAGCAATGCGCCGACCAACGCAAACATGCCGCGGAATGCGCGGCGATGGCGTTTGCCGAGCTCTTCCATCTGATCGTGCATGCGCGTCAGCTCTGCCGACGTGGCACCAGAGGTCTGAGGCACCTTGAGGTAGAGCGCGCTCGTACTGCTCGGCGAGCGATTGGAGGGCGGAGCTGGCGGCGTGCAATCGCTGCGGGCCATCAACACCGAGACCAGCCGCTTTTGTTCGATGATCTCGGTCGTGAACAGGTCTTTCATCAGACCTGCGATCACGCGCGCGTCACGTGAAAAGCCGGCCCGTGCCAGCCAGCCTTCGAGATCTTTGCGCATCGCGCCTGCGGTTTGATAGCGAAGGGCAGGGTCGCGCTGCAGCGCGCGCATCAGCACGCCTTCGAGCTCCTCCGGAACACCGACGCGGCGTGAGCCGGCGCTCGGGATTTGACCCTGGAGAGTCAGACCGAGCGTGGCAGCGTCAGTTTCCGCTTTGAACAAGCGCGCGCCCGTGAGCGACTCCCAGAGCAGCACTCCGACGCTCCAGATGTCGGCTCGACGATCCACGTTTTCTGCACGCGCCTGCTCGGGCGCGATGTAGCCGACCTTGCCTTTGACGATACCGGTGGCGGTGCGTCCCTCTTGGCTGTTCGCCTTGGCGATGCCGAAGTCGAGCACTTTGACCTGGCCATCGTTGGACACGAACACGTTCTGCGGCGAAACGTCGCGGTGAACGATTTCGAGCGGCTGGCCCTCGGCGTCTTTGGTCTCGTGTGAATAGTGCAGGCCGTCGAGCACGGAGATCGCGATGCTCACCGCGATGTGAGGGGCCAAGCCTCCGCGCTCGTTCGCGCGGCGCAACACGCGCTGGAGGGGCTGGCCCTCCAAGTACTCCATAGCGATACAGCAGCGACCGTCGATCACGCCCGCTTCGAGCGTCTTGACGATGTGCGGATGATCGAGCTGGGTGATCAAGCGCGCTTCGTCGAGGAACATCTGCACGAGCCGCGGATCCTCGTTGAAGTGTGGGTGCAGCCGCTTGACGACCACGGGTCGATGCACGAAGGGCGCGACCTCCCACGCGGCCAAGTACACCTCTGCCATTCCTCCCTGACCGAGGCGCGCCAAGAGCTTGTAGCGCTCGAGCGAGTCGAGCTGTTCCGGGGGCGCTACTGCGGGTGCGGCGACGCCGCTGAAGCTTGCTACCACCGGCGTGAGGTCAGCGCGGTTTGGAGCCTCATTGGCGAAGGGAACAGAAGCGCGTTGTGGAGAAGACTGCACGTGGGGAACCTAAGATTTTTCCGTTTCCGCTAGGACAAGGGGGCAAGAATTCGCAGCAACGTTTGTGTGGCGCTCGCGCGGTCGGCGGATGTCGACAGGCATTTCTGGTAAGCAGGTGTTCAGCGTTCGCAGTAGCCCTGCGAGCAGGTTTCGCCGCTGCCGCAATCGCCCTGCACCTGGCACTTGGTGCAACTCGTCGAGCCGGTGGCTTTGAAATCGAACAAACATGAACAAGGGCTGGCCGGCTGATAGGGGAAAATGTTGCCGCCGTCTTTGCTGCGTGTGACGTGCATCGCGCATTCAGGCACGAGCCCGCTTTGCGCATACAGATCGAGCAGCTGGACTTGGTTCGGCAACGCCTTCGTCCCCGACAGGTAGCCGATGATGTCGGTCACGGCTTGACGATTGGCCGCGTTCAGGGGCTTGCCTTGGCTGTCCACGCGCAGCAGCAAATGGAGCGGGCCCCAGATGGGGTAATGTCCGTCGCGCACGTTCTGCTTGTCGCGCGCGCTGCTGGTCGAGTCTGGGTATACCGCGCAGTGCTGGTCGGTGTCCTGGAACGCGAGCATGCGAATCTGGGCGCGCAAATTCTTCGTGTCGATGTAGTCGGCAGCGAGGATTCCGAGCGCAACGTTGGCGGTCTCTTGCTTCTGACCTGCGGCTTGGATCGACGCGGCCACATCCCCAGAGGACTTGTGTCCCTTGCCCTTCCAAACGCCCGCAGGCACACCGATGGCAGCAGCAAGCATGGCTTGAGTGCCAGAAGTCGCGCTGCGCTTGAAGAGATAGTTTTCGTCGTTCCAAATCGCGACGCTGCCGCTCGGATCACGCAGGCCGCCATCAGCGCCGAAGCCGAACGCGAAATACGCGGCTTCCGCGCTGATCTCCGAGTAAGACGAGTTCGCCGGCACGACGAAGGTCATGGTTTGGATCGGGCCGTGCGCGTCGCGGACCTGAAGCGAGTCGAGGTTCGCAAGTTCGAACCCAGAGCACGATTGCGCGAAGACGTCCGAAGCACCGATATCCGCGGTCACGCCCTCGGCCGGCAACTCACACGCGACACCGGTACTCGCGGGCGAATCCCAATACGTTGCGCTGACGGCTGGCGCGGTTGGCCCGGTGGTCATCGGTGTACCGTTCAACACCGCATCGACTCCGATACACGACCCAGTCGATTCGTACACGATGAACACATTTTGCGCGACGAGCTGCTGAGCGATCTGCTGCAGGAACGGGCTAGCTGCCGATGAACCCGTGATGTACACGACGGTGCCGTGAGTCGCGAGCTCGGCGCACGATTTGCTGCCCGCGCTGCCGCTGCCCGCGCTGCCGCCGCTGCCCGCGCTACCGCCGCTGCTCGCGCTACCGCCGCTGCTCGCGCTACCGCCGCTCGCAGTGCCACCTGTGCCGCCCGCGCTGCTTCCGCCGGTGCCCACGGGTGTACTCGGCAGCGGCGGCAACTTGCCGTCCTTGCCCAGCAAGGTGAGCCGCTTTGATTCGTCGAAGCGCGTGCAGGTGGCCGTCGTGCACGCGTTCTCGAGCGTAACGATCTCTGTCGGCGCGCAGCGGTAGCAACCCAAGCCGTGGAAGCCGTTGGGATCTTCGCAGCCCATCGGGCTTTCGCCGGCCTCGCCCGCGTTGCCGTCCGCAATGATGCGCCCGGCACTCCCGCCGGAGCCTCCGCTTGCATGCGTGCCACCCGAGCTCATCCCGCCGCTCGCGTTTGGACCCCCAGCCATGCCGGCGTAGGACCCAGCCATGCCGGCGTGGTTGTCATCGCTCACACCCGCATGGCCACCCATGACCTCACCTGAGCTTCCGCCCAGCGCGGGGCCGAACCACTCATTGGGATCTTCGAGCTTGGTGCACCCCACGGAAATCAGGCACGAAATCCAGAGCCATTGAGCTGCGGAGCGAACACGGTGCTTCATGGGGTCTCTGGGACGAGCCTGCGCTGCGTAGCAGACCCGATGAATCCGCTCCATTACCTACGCGCGGCATCGCGATGATGTCGCTCGCGCGTAACCGAAGTGCCATACGCGCCTCGAACAATCGCAGCTGAGTACAATGAAGCTGCAGCTGAATGGCGGTGATTGGGCGACGCTCGCGTTCTTTGCGCTAGCCGTAACGCTTGGCTGCTTCGCGGAAGCGACGCGCTCGCCGTCAGTTTCGGCGCCTTCGAGCACGACCACGGCGAACCAAAGCAGTTCTGCGAGAACCGCTGTGGCCGCCGTGGGACTCGAGTGACCGAGCGCCGCTCGGTTTTGAATCAGGCGCCGCGCCTGACTCAGGTGGATCAGAACGCGGCTTGAACAGCCACGATCAATTCGCCGCGGTTCTGTTGATCCTTGAATACGTACTTGGACCAGGCGGCCTGCAGCTTGGCGTCGTTACCCTTGAGGTAGTAGTTGAGGCCGAGCTCGTAGGACATCAACTCGTCCTTGTACGGCGCAGCTGAGGGGCTCGCGGTCAGCGGGTTGCCGTCCGTGGTACCACCGGGAAGATTCTTCGTCACGTCCGAGTCGAAGCGACCGATGCGGAACAGCGGTTGGATCTTCTCTGCGATGGTGTAACCCACCGCAGCGTAGAAGCCCGCCGATTCAACGCGGGGCTTCATTGCCTGGTTGGTCGCGCCGTCCCAGCCGTGAATGTACTCCGCTTGCAGCAACACATTGGCGAGCTCGACCTTGATGTCTGCTTCGAGGCGATCCTTGGTCGTCGCCACCTTATCGCGTTGCCCAGCGCTGGTGTAGCCCGCGCCGCCGATCATGATGCCATCGATCGGGTAGACCTCCAGGCGCAGAGCGAGGTCTTTCTGCTTGTTGGAATCGAGCCGGTTCTGCCCGTCGCCGTTGAAGACTGCGGCCTGGTAGTAGAAGTTCTTGCCGATCTTCTTGTCGATCTTGATGCCGAGATCGCGCTGATCACCGAAGCGACGTGACACGACGGAGCGCTCCGGGAACAACAGCTTCGAAGATCCGTTGTAGCCTTCGTAGCTGACTGGGATCTTGAATTGGCCGACAGTCAGGTCCGCGTAGTCGGACATGAAGCTGACCATGTAATCCTGCAGGATGCTGACGTTACCCTGGTTGTTCACGGTGACCGAGGTCACCTTGTCATCCGTGGCGATCGACTTGCCGTTGCCCTCGGTGACACGAGCCGGGTCGATCATCACGTTGTAGCTGAAGAGCTTGGGGATGATCTCACCCTTCATACGCAATTCAGCGCGGCGGACGCGCAGCGAGGTGGCCGTTTCTCCACCTTGATTGGCGCCGATGATCCAAAACTGAAGCAGCGCGCTGGGCTGCCAAAAGCCGTCCTTGCTGATGCCGAGCTTGGCGGCGAGGAGAGTCTCGGCGGGCGCGGGCGGGGGCAACTCGGCGGGCGCAACGGCTGGAGCCGGAGCGGGCGTGGTTACGTCGATCGCAGGCGCCGCTGCGGGAGCGGCCGCGGTGGCGGAAGCCTCGGGAGCAACAGCGGGAGCAGGGGCCGCGGCTGGTGCCGGAGCAGCAGCGGGAGCAGGCGCGGCAGGCGTCTGCGCGAACGCAGCAGAACTGGCGAGTAGCAACACAGGAGCAGCAGAGAATAAGGAGAGCTTCATGGGGGTGTTCCTTCCGGCCGTGAGATAGGCCGGCAAGTGTGACGATTGGGAGACGGATAAGTGAAATGAACGAAAAGAGCTGGTAACTCGAGGGCCGTCTTTGACGATTCGATGAACGCTCGCGTCTGATGGACACACTGCGTTCCTCGTTCGGGGCCTACCCTTTCACCAACCCAGCCGCCTCCGTGCTTCAACCGCGCGCGGGAGTCAATGGCTGCGTTGTGCTGTGCGCGAGCCAGAAAAATCGCGCATTTCAGCCGTAAATTGTGGCGCGATCTGCCACATTGTCTGGACTTTTTGCGAGAAGTAGCGTCCGCCAGTGCTTGGCGAGACTTCTCGAGATCAGAAACTCTTAGCGCAACGTTTGCTGGTCGCGGTGGTCGCGCCAATCGGCCTGCTCTTGGTGGTCGGGCTGATTCTGGCTTTTCAGATCGTCAAGCTGACGGACACGGCGCACTGGGTCGATCACACCGACGAAGTCATGGGCCGCGTGAGCGAGATCCAGAATCAGGTCGTCGACCAAGAGACGGGGATTCGCGGCTTCTTGCTCAGTGGCGAGCGGGAATTCTTGGCCCCCTACGAGCGAGCACAACCAATTTCGATGTTCGCGGCGGTACACGCGTTGGTCGCCGACAATCCACCGCAGCAAGTTCGCATCGACACGGCCCGTGCGCGCTACGAAGCGTGGTTCAAGATCACCGAGCCGATCGTTCTGGCCAAGGACACCACGCCGTTCCGCAGCGTGGACGCATTGCTCGAGCGCAAGCGGCGGATGGACTCGGTGCGAGACGCGCTGCAGAGCATGCTCTTGATCGAGCAAGGATTGCGGGTCGAGCGCGCCGCTGCCTACGCCGAGAGCAATCGCCTGATGACGTTCCTCGGCGCGCCGCTCTTGCTGGCTTTGGCGCTGTCACTGGCGTTCCTGTCACGCAGCCAATTGTCTGCCGTTTCCAGCACCTATCGCGGGCTATTGGACGGCGAGCAGGCCGCACGGGCATCGCTCCAGGCTCAAAACCAGATCCGTAGCCGGCAGATGGCGGTGTCTCTGGCGGTGCAAGGCGATCTCGCGCAAGACGAACTCGGGCGGCGTGCCCTGAGCGAACTGTGCGAGCAAATTGGAGCGGTCGCGGGTTCGTTCTTCGTGGCGCAAGCCGGTGGCTTCCGGCGCTACGCCAATTTCGGATCGAGCGGCGAGGCGAGTGACTGGTTCGGACCCGGCGAGGGCTTGGTCGGGCGCGCCGCGCAGAGCAAGACGCTGCTGCACGTCAAAGACGTGCCCGCGGACTTCGTCAAAGTACGCTCGGGATCGGGTGAGCGAGTGCCGGCAGAGCTCGTGTTGCTGCCGGCGTGCTTGGAGGGAAGCGTGCTTGCCGTCCTCGAGTTCGCCTTCTTCACTGCCATCGAAGCGAACTCGCTCGAGCTGTTGTCGCGTGTCGCAGAGACGATCGCCGTGGCTTTGCGTTCGGTGCAACAGAAGGAGCGCTTGGCCGATCTGTTGGAAGAATCACAGCGGCAAGGCGAAGAGTTGCAGACTCAGCAAGAAGAACTGCGCGTCGCCAACGAGGAGCTGCAGCAGCAGGGCGACGTGCTGCGCAGCGCGCACGCGCAGTTGGAGGAGGGCAAGGAAGAGCTCGAGACCACCAACTCGAATCTCGCTTTGCAGCGTGATGCGCTGGAAAAAGCCCAGTCCGCGCTTTCGGTCAAGATGAGCGAGTTGGAACGCGCCAGTCGCTACAAGTCCGAGTTCTTGGCCAATATGTCGCACGAACTGCGCACCCCGCTCAACAGCTCGCTGATCCTGGCCAAGCTTCTCGCCGACAACAAGCACGGCAACCTCAGCGAAGAACAGGTCAAATTCGCGTCCACGATCTACTCGGCGGGCAACGACCTCTTGTCCCTGATCAACGACATTCTCGATCTGTCGAAGATCGAGGCGGGCAAGATTGAGCTGCGTGTTGATTCGGTACCGCTCGCGCGCTTGGTCGAGCCGGTGGTGCGCATGTTCGAGCCGATCGCCAAACAGAAAGGTGTGACGCTCTCGGTTTCGCTCGGCGATCCGAAGGCAGAACTCGAGACCGACGCCCAGCGCGTGCAACAGATTTTGAAGAACCTGCTCTCGAATGCTTTCAAATTCACCGAGCGTGGCAGCGTGTCGCTCACGGTCGAAGAAAGCGACCTGGGCTATGCCTTGGCCGTGCGAGATACCGGTATCGGCATCGCCAAAGCTCACCATCTAGCGATTTTCGAGGCGTTTCAGCAAGCAGACGGCACGACCAATCGGCGCTTCGGCGGTACCGGACTCGGGCTCTCGATCTCGCGTGACTTGGCGCACATGCTCGGCGGAGAGTTGCGCGTCGCGAGCGAACTCGGACAAGGCAGTTGCTTCACGTTGACGTTGCCCAAAGCATTCGTGCCCGGCGAAGCGGGCAGGGCCGCGCAGCAGGGCACCGCAGCAGCGGCGCTCGCGGCAAGGGCGCCGGATCCGAGTCCGACTCCGCCGAGTGTGGACAGTGTCGAGGCTCCCGCTTTCCCCGACGATCGCGAGCAGATCGACCCTCAACGTCGGCTGCTGTTGATCATCGAGGACGACGTCGCCTTCGCGGAGATTTTGGCCAACTTGGCCAAAGAACTCGCGTTCCAATTCTTGGTCGCCCATAGCGCAGAAGAGGGCATGCGCCTGGCGCTGCAATTCCTGCCAGCGGCAATCATTCTCGACGTCAACCTGCCCGATCGCCTCGGGCTCACAGTGCTCGACCGCCTGAAGCAAAACGGCAACACGCGGCACATTCCCGTGCACGTGATCTCCGTCGAGGACTATTCACGCATGGCGCTGTCCATGGGCGCGGCCGGCTATTTGCTCAAGCCGATCGCACGCGACGACCTGGTGAGCGTGTTCACCGACATGAAAGAGCGCCTGACGCGCTTGCGTCGGCTGCTAATCGTGGAAGACGACGCCGTGCAGCGCGAAGCGGTGGCGCAACTCCTGCGCAGCGAAGAGATCGAGATCGTTGCGGTCGCCACCGTTGCCGAAGCGCGCCAGCGGTTGGTCGCTGGCTCGTTCGACTGCGTGGTCACGGACCTTTCGCTGCCGGATGCCTCGGGCTACGACCTGCTCGAGAGCATGGCCAACGACGAGGCCTACGCATTCCCGCCCGTGATCGTCTACACCGGTCGCATGCTCACCGCCGACGAAGAGCAACGGCTGCGCCGCTTTTCCAGTGCGATCATCGTCAAGGGCGCACGCTCGCCGGAGCGTCTGCTCGACGAGGTCTCGCTCTTCTTGCATCAGGTGGAGGCGACTCTGCCTGCCGATCGCCAGCGCATGCTGCGCCAGGCACGCGACCGCGAAGCGGCCTTCGACGGTCGCAAGATTTTGCTGGCTGAAGACGATGTGCGCAACATCTTCGCGCTCAGCAGTATCTTGGAACCCAAGGGCGCGAAGCTCTACATCGCGCGCAACGGCCGTGAAGCGCTCGAGCACTTGGAGCGCACGCCGGACATCGACTTGGTGCTGATGGACATCATGATGCCGGAGATGGACGGCCTGGAGGCGACGCGTCAGATTCGTAGACGCCCCGAGCGCTTCAGCAAAGTGCCGATCATCGCCCTCACCGCCAAGGCCATGAGCGACGACCGCGAGCTGTGCCTCAGGGCCGGCGCGAACGATTACGTGGCCAAGCCGTTGAATGTCGAGATCTTGCTGTCACTCGTGCGGGTGTGGCTGCACAAGCAGTAGCTGGGAAGATGCGCGAGACGTCAGAAGATATCGAAATTCGCTTGCTGCTCGAGGCGATTTACCTGCGCTATCACTATGATTTTCGCAGCTACTCCGCGGCGTCCATCAAGCGACGCTTGCTTGCCGCCAAGGCGCAGATGAACGTCGAGACGCTATCGGCACTGCAAGAACGGGTGCTGCACGAACCACAGGTATTCACGCGCCTCTTGCAGTTCCTGACCGTCGGCGTGAGCGACATGTTCCGCGACCCGGGCTTCTTCAAGGTGCTGCGCGAGCAGATTGTACCCGAGCTGCGCACCTACCCGTCGATTCGTGTTTGGATCGCCGGCTGCAGCACCGGTGAAGAGCTGTACTCGTTCGCGATCGTGCTGCGCGAAGAGAGCTTGCTCGAACGCACCACGTTGTACGCGACCGACATCAATCCGGAAGCGTTGCGCAAGGCCGAGCAAGGCCTCTATCCGATCGAACGCTTACAGGCCTTCACCGAGAATCATCAGCTCTCGGGGAGCAAGTGCTCGCTCTCCGAGCACTACACCGCGGCCTATGGTTCAGCAGTGTTCGACCGCAGTCTACGCAACAACGTGGTCTTCTCCGACCATAGTTTGGCAACCGACAGCGTGTTCGCGGAAGTGCAATTGGTGTCGTGTCGCAACGTGCTGATTTATTTCGATCGCTCGCTGCAAGATCGCGCGCTCGGGTTGATGAAGGACTCCTTGTGCCGGCGCGGGTTTCTCGGGCTGGGCTCGAAAGAGAGCCTGATGTTCTCCGAGCACGCCGCTGCCTTCCGGGATTTTGCCGCCAGCGAACGGTGGTTTCAGCGATGCTGAGCTCGGCCTTGCGCGACCAGCTGTTGGCCAGCGAGGCGCTGGTCATGGGTGCATCTGCGGGCGCGATCGACGCGCTCAATCAGTTGTTGCCCGGCATCCCCGAGCGCGGGCGCATTCCCGTGGTCGTGGTGGTGCACTTGTCGCCGAATCGCCAAAGCTTGCTGCCGGAGATCTTTGCATCGCGCTGCCACGCGAAGGTCAGCGAACCGGAGGACAAACAGCCGATGACTCCCGGCGTCTGGTTCGCACCATCGAACTATCACTTGTTGCTCGAGGCCAATCGCAGCTTCGCCTTCTCCACCGACCTGCCCGTGAATTTTTCACGACCGTCGATCGACGTGCTGTTCGAGTGCGCGGCCGATGTATTTGCAGAGCGGCTGGCATGTATCGTGCTCACGGGCGCGAACGACGACGGCGCGTACGGCGCGAGCCTGATTCGTCGAAGTGGCGGCCTCGTGATCGTTCAAGACCCGAATTCAGCCGAGGCCAGACAGATGCCGGATGCGGCAATTTCCCGCGCCAACCCACAAATCATCGCCCCGCTGCCAGAAATAGCGGAGTTGGTCCGGCTGGCGACACGAGCGACCCAATGAACAAACCTCGCCCTCCCGTAAAGTTCTTACTCGTCGACGATCTCGACGAGAACCTGCTGGTGCTCGAAGCTCTACTCCGCCGAGAGGGCCTGGAGTTGCTGAAAGCCCGTTCTGGTCGTGAAGCGCTCGAGCTGATGCTCGAGCATGAATTTGCGCTCGCGCTGATCGATGTCCAAATGCCGGAGATGGATGGCTTCGAATTGGCCGAGCTGATGCGCGGGACAGAGCGCACGCGACACGTGCCGATCATCTTCGTTACCGCTGGTATGCAGGAGCGGCACCGCGTGTTCAAGGGCTACGACGCGGGTGCGGTGGACTTCCTGTTCAAGCCGCTAGAACCGCAGATCCTGCGCCACAAGACCGAGACCTTTTTCCAACTTCACCGGCAGCGGCAAGATCTGGCGGAGACTCTGCGCTTGAACGAAGAACTCATGGCCGTCGTGGGCCACGATTTGAGAAACCCGCTCAACGTCGTGCTGATGACCACGTCGCTGCTTGCCGATACCAACGACCCGCACCTAAAAAAATGCGTGGAGCGCCTGCAATCCAGCGGCACGCGCATGCTCCACATCATCGAAGAGTTGTTCGATCTGGCGCGTGCGCGGCTGGGTGGTGGCATCCCCATCGAGCGCAAGCCGCTCGATCTCGAGGCCGTGACTCGCAAAACAGTGGCCGAGTTCGAGGCCACGAATCCCAGCCATCAGATCGACGTGCTCGTCTCAGGCGACGTCAAAGGCGAGTGGGACGCAGGTCGCCTCGGTCAGGTGCTCTCGAATCTGATCGGCAATGCCCTACGGCACGGTGTGGTTACCGTGCCCATCACTGTCGAACTCGTTGGCAGCGAAAGCGAGGTCGTCGCGTCTGTGCACAACGGCGGCTTCATCGCCGCGGACTTGATGCCGCGCTTGTTCGAACCATTCTTGCCCGGTGTTGGGCGCCGAACGCGCGCCGAAGGCCTGGGCCTCGGCCTCTACATCGTGCAGCAGATCGTGCAAGCGCACGGCGGAGACGTGCAGGTCGCCTCGTCGCCCGAGCAGGGCACGCGGTTCGAGGTGCGGCTACCGCGGGGCTGAAGAGCCGCTCCAGACCAGGCCAACTCGCGCGAAAGCGGACCGCAAAACAGTCAAATACGTCGTCGCACGGACACCCGAAGAACATGCTTCCGTACGCCACTCGTCATCGTGCTACACGTCGCGGCCTCAATGAGCAATCCTGACAACTACGTGATCGTTAAAGCCCCTTCGAGAGACCGTGTTCGCGGTGTCATCGGCACGAGCCTCAGCCTGCGCAAGCGCGGCGCCGCAAACTGGAGCTTGTCGATCTCCGACGCATCGTTCGACAGCGGGGACAACACCTGGGAAGAGAGTCTCACCGTGACCGTCAAACGGTCAGGCGAGTCCGTGAAATTTCCGGCCGAGGCGCTGGCGCGCCTGAGGACCGAAGCGAATCGCATTCTACACCCCACACCAAAGACCCAACGCTTAGACTGAGATACTTTCTCGACGCCGCCCTCAATGGTCGTCTACGTCGCCGATTCCAAGTGCGTTGCCGCGGACCAACTGAACCAACGCTGCAAAAAAAGAGGTCCGCGTTCGCAACGCACGAACGCGGACCTCACTTCGCTCAGTGTGTCTTTCCGGGCGAGCCCGTCTCTGCGCCGTCTGCAGCGACGAACGCGCCGTTGACGCCCACTGCACTCAGCGTCGTCACGGCAGCGAGGCCCGCTGTGTTGTCGAAGCTGGCGTTGTTCGTGGAGGCGTTGAAGGTGACACCGGTCATCCGCTTGCCCGAGGGGTTGAAGAGGTTAACGGCGTCAGTGCTGCTGCTGAGGCCGACGCCGGAACCGCTGTAGCTGCCGATCAAAAAGCCCGCAGGTGGCGTGCTTCCGAACCAGGCCGTGACGAAGTTGGCGGCGGTGGTGCTCGTGCCCTCAATCAAAATCGCGGATTGTCCGGGTGCGATGCTGCCGAGGCCGACGATTGGGACGGCGAGCGTGGCGTCATTGGAGTTGTCGTCCATCTTCCATCCGGTCATGTCGATGGTGGCCCCACCGACGTTGGTGACTTCGAACCAATCAGCCGCGTACGGAGTCGCTCCGCTACCCCACGGTGCAACCTCGGTCACCAGCAGTCGCCCGACGTTGCCGATGCCGGGCGAGCCCACCTCGTTCGCGTCGCTTGCTGCGGCGAACGCGCCGTTGACGCCAGTAGCACTGAGCGTCGAGACGATGGGCAACGGTAGCGTGGTGCCGTTGACACCGGCGTGGTTGTCAAAGGTGGCAAACGGTGCAGCCGCTGGCGACGCGCCAAAACCAACGCCGGCGACGAGGTTGCCCGCGCTGTCGAAGAGCGTGACTTCATCACCGCTGCTGCTCAAACCCACGCCGGAACCGGAGTAGCTGCC
The DNA here is from genome assembly GCA_035634635.1 of Polyangiaceae bacterium. Taxonomy (GTDB): domain Bacteria; phylum Myxococcota_A; class Polyangia; order Polyangiales; family Polyangiaceae; genus PMG-095. Next base: position 25,349 of record DASQCO010000059.1, on the reverse strand, counting down.
GATCTGCGGCGAGCGCTGCGGACTCGACCCGAGCCAAGTGTTGCGGAATGCCGCCGCGGCGGTTGCGAGGTCCGCAGTCTCGATGAAGATCACTGCCTCGCCGGGTGCGATCGAGGTCACGCCGTTCAGCGCAATCGCATTGGCGATCGAGTGCGAGTTGTCGTCCACCTTCCAACCCGTGAGATCGACCGTCGTGCTGCCGGTGTTGGTGATTTCGAACCAGTCGGCGGCAAACGGGCTGTTCGAGCTAGACCACGGCGCCACTTCGGAGACAACGATGCTGCCCTGCGCAACGGCTTGCGTCACGCTCAGCGTGAAACTCGTCGTAGCGTCCGGTGAGCTGCCCGCGCTCGGGTCGTCGACCGCAACGGTGACGCTCAGCACTGGCTTGGTCGCGTGATTCAACGCGGTGCCAGCCTTGAGGTACAGCGAAGAGCCTACGATTTCGAACGCGGTTGCGTCGGTACCGGACACACTCAAGGTGTTGCTGCCCAAACCATCGTCCGTGACGGTGATGTCCGCGACGCGCACGCGGTTCGACACGTCCGCGGCTTCAGAGATTGCCGAGACGGTGTTGGCGAGTGCGAGCGCGGTTGGAGCCAGATTCGCGCTGTCATTGTCTTGAATGGTCACCGTGGCACTGGCGTCCGCGCCGACGTCGTAGCTACCAGTGTCGGAAAGGGTCAGCGTGAGCGTTTCGGACCCTTCGGCGAGCGTGTCATCCACAGGGGTAATTGTCACGTCGACGGACGCGGCACCCGCCGGAATGACCTGCGATCCGGTGAGCGTTGGCGTGTAGTCGCTCGGCGTCGCTCGACCTGCGCCCGTCGCGATCGAGTAAACGACCGTCATCGCCGAGGTGGTGCTGCCGGTGCGCGTGAAGCGGAACACGCCGATGTCACCACCGGTCTCCGAAGCCAAGCCGTCGACGGCAGTGATGCCGACGATCGGAGTCGCCCCGGCGCCGACGGCGCCAGGCGAGCCGATTTCCGCCGCATCGCCAGGGGCCACGAATGCTCCGTGCTGCCCGACGACGCTCAGGGTCGAGACCGCGACGTCGTTGAGACCGGCCGAGTTGTCGAATGAGGCAAAGGGGCCACTTGGAGACGCGGGGAACGAAATCGCAGCGTGCAGCGCGCCGCCGTTGTCGAAAACGTTGACCGCGTCACCGCCGGTGGAAAGACCCACGCCAGATCCAGAGTAGCTGCCGATCTGCAGACCCGCGGGCGGCGAAGCGCCGAACCACAGGCTCTTGAACGTCGCAGCCTTGGCCGCGAGGTCCGACGAACTGGTGGTCTCGATGAAGATCACCGATTCGCCCGGCGCGATGCTGGTGATGCCATTCAAGGGCACCGAGACGGCAAACGAGTTCGAGTTGTCGTCCATCGTCCAGCCGACGAGGCTGACCGACGACGTTCCGAAGTTGGTCAACTCGAACCAGTCGGAAGCGAGTGGACTGTTGCCGCTGGACCAAGCCGCCGCCTCGGTGATCGCGAGGTTGATGGTTCCGCTCGAAGCCGGCGTAATCGTCAGAGTGTACGACGTGCTAGCGTCGGGCGTCGCACCTACCGTGGCGTCGTCTACGTTCAAGGTTACTTGGAAACTCGGCTTGATAGCAGAGTTCAGCGTGGTTCCTGCCTTGAGGAACAGCGCAGTGCCGATGATCTGGAACGAGGCTGCGTCAGGACCAGAGACGGACAGGTTGTTGTCTCCGATCCCGTCGTCCGTCACGACGATGTCTGCCAAGTGCACCGCTGCCGCCGTGCTCGTGTTTTCGGGCAGGTTGGTCACTGCGCCCTTGAGCGTGACCGCCGTGGGCGCTAGGTCCGGCGCCGAGGATGGCGCATACACCCAGAGCTGTGGATGGTTCGCGTCACCGCCGCCGTCTTCGTTGGTCACGTACAGCTTGCCGTCGCGGTCCATCGCGACGCCCTCCATCGTCATGTCGGGCACGGAAATGGTGTCGCTCGCGTCGGCCACGATGCTGAGCGTGTGCTTGACGTTGCCGGAGCGGTCGACCTGCACGATCTTGCCGGATTCCTGACTGATGATGAGCAGCTGATTGAACGTTGGATCGCCGGCGAGCGAGGGAATGTTCGACAGCGCGAACACGTCGGAAAAGTCGAGCGTGCTGACCAGCGCCGGATCGAACAAATTGAGTGACTCGTCGGTGGTCGGTGAGCCATTGCTTGCCGTGCCCGCGTTGAAATCGATCGCCGTGTCGAAGATGCCGCGCGGCTCCTTCTCTTTCACGAAGATGAAATGACCCGTCGCCGGGTCGAACGTCACACCCTCTAGCCCGATGTTGCCGATGGTAGTGCCGAGCTTGACCGTCTTTACATCCGCGCGCTGGAGCGTCTTGCCCGCGACATAGCTGAAGAGCACCGCTTGGCGGTCGCGCTCTTCCGTCATCACGAACTTCCCGCCGCCGACGTAGGCGAGGCCTTCGGTGTCGTAGAAAGTGGTGCCCTGCGGGCTGCTGCCCGCGGCCAACGTCATCGAGTCGATCAAAGCGCCAGTCTTCGAAACCTGCACGATCGACGTACCGCCATCACCGGTCACGAACAAAGTGTCCGTGTCCCAGTCGTAGGTCACGTTCGAGGCTTCTTGATCCAGCAAGCTCACGTTGTCGGGTGGCGTGGTGCGAGTCGGCTCGGGCAGATTGAAGCGTCCAACGCGCACGTAACGGGAAAGATCCATCGACTTGAAGCTGCCCGTGCAAGTCACGGTCGTCGATTGAGTGTCCGTGCAAGCGCTGTCTCCGTCGCTCACGCTGACCGACACAGTGACGACGCCAGCCGACGTACAAGTCAAGCTCGGGTTCTGGGCATTCGCAGAACTGAGCGTGCCGCCCGTCGTCGTCCAATGATACGTGAGTGCGGCCGGCGCAGCGTCGCTGTCGCGTGCGGACGCGCTCAGGGCGACCGCGGATCCGACCAGTACCTCTGCCGGGTTTGCCGAGAGCTCGTCCAGTGCGGCGCACAGGTTGAGTGAGCCGTTGACGAGCACCGAGCCCGTGCGGGGCGCCTCGTGGCAGGTGAGATTGACGGCAACGGGCGTCGTGGTGTGCGCCACGACGGTGAAACTGGCGGAGCCCCCGCAACGCGCGTTGCTGTCCGTCGTGGTGCCATCGAGTACGATCGAAAAGCCATTGCCGGCTGGGATGCCGCCGATGGCAGCCGTGATGATCGTGCTGTTGGTCACGTCGATCGTGCCCGTGCGTGAGAAGTTGTTTGGTCCGGTGATCGTGTAGGAGACGGAGTTCAGCGTTTCACCGGGCGCAAGCTGGAGCGCCAGCCCGAGCGACCCGGATTTTTCCGGTGAAGGCTCGGACACGGAGCCGGGTTGAGACGAACAGCCCGCGGTCAGCGTCGCTACGCTGCCGAGTAGGAGCAGGATTGAAGATCGAAAAAGATGTTTGGCCACGAGCCACGCGCAAGCAACTCATGCGCCACAAGCGCGTCGCGCGAACGCGACGCTAAAAACATCGTCAAATCATCGGTGATTTCGAGGCACGTCTCAACGAGCGAACCGACTCCTTCCGAGTACGACTCTCTGGATTCCGGAAATCGCTCTCCGATTTCGAGTGTTCGCCGTGAAACCGATGGACACTTTCGCGCAAGATTCAGTCGCAAAAAAAGCGAACATCGAATTGAAGATCTCGAGCATCGCGGAGCCACGTCGCAGCATCCTCGATCGCCGGTGCGCGCGCTCAATGGGCAATCTTTTCGACTTCTGGCCGGCGAAAACCGGATGGAAATCTGACCAGATACTGCGCTGCCTTCGCGCGCGCCTCCCGCTCACGCCCGCTTCGAAGCAGAACCACGATTTGCAGATAGGCGTCGTCTTCCGCAGTGTCGCTCACCGCTATGGTTTTGCTGCGCGAGACTCCGCTTTTGCTTTGCGCTTTGGCTGGAGCTTGTTGAGCAAGTTCACGTGCGGTCCCTGAGGCTTGCGCTGCCGGTGGGTTTGGAGAGCTGGGTTCTGGCAGCGCAGCGCCATTTGCGCAGGGTGCGACGGTGAGTGCGGAAAATGCCGGCGCCGTTGATCGCGTCGTTTGCTTCGCGCGCGGATAGCCGATGGCGAGCGCGACGCCGCTGATCGCGCACAACGCGGCGATCAGTGGCAGGCGCGGTTTGGCTCTGGGCACCGGCTCCGCGAGTAGCTGCGTATTGAACGCGGTCAGCAACGCCTGCCGTGTACGCCGTTGCGTGAGCGCATCGACGGCAGGCTTCGGTAGCGCTTTGAGCCGAAGCCCGAGCTCGTCGAGTGCGCGCGCGGCCTGTTTGCAGTCCGCGCACTCGGAGCGGTGCCGAAGGGCGTTCGATAGATCGCTGCCTACGAGCCGCCCATCGCGCGCTGCTTCGACTTGCCACGTTCGCTGACAGGCGATGCGGCTCATGGTTCCCCCGCGTGATCGAGCAGCAGCCGCAGTTCACGGCGCGCGTGGTGCAGCCGAGTCCAGACAGTGCCGACCGGTACCTGGAGCGCTCTGGCGATCTGCTCGCAGGATTGCTCTTCGGCCTCCGCCAAGAGCAGCACGACGCGCTTTGGCTCGCTGAGCTTGGCGAGCGCCGTCGATAGTCGCTGCACTTCGTCGCGCGCCGAGAGCTCTTGATGCGGATCGGCATACTTGTGCGCATCACGCAGGGTCAACTCGCGGAGCGCGCGGGACCAGCGCGAGAGCCCGCGCCGCCTCCGGTACAGGATCCGGCCCGCGATGCCGACCAACCAGGTGCGGCAGGTCTGCTTGCCATCGTAACTCGCCACCGTCTTTGCAGCGCTGAGGAACGTGGCTTGAACGATGTCGTCTACGTCGCTTTCGTCGGTGCAAGCGCGCCTCACGAACGCGTGCACCGACGAATGATAGCGGTCATAGAGCAATCCAAGAGCGCCAATGTCGCCCTGCATCAAGGCCGTCAAAGCGTCCTGGTCCGTCACGCGCTCCGCACTCGGCGGGCCAATGCGTGCGTGATCGCTCGCTGTCACTGGCTGCTCCAGAGGACGCCCACGGCGAGGCCGAAGCTGAACGACGGCAGCGCGGGCAAGGAGGGATTCGCGTGCTGCTCGTTCAGCAAGCGCGCCGGGGAGAGCTCCAGATCTGCGCTGCCGAATGCGCGAACGCGCGCACGGCGGGGAGCCGACAGCCGCGCTCCGAGGTCGATGCGCACGTCCGCCGCGGAACCTGCAATGTCGAGCTGGCCGTCATCCGCGTCCTGAAATTCGAGCACGAGGTTCGGTCCTAGCAGCACATCGAGCGTTGCGCCCGAGACTTCGAAGCGGCGCCCGACGTGTACGCCGACGGCCGTGGACATCAGGAAATAGTCCATCAATGTGGGTTGGCTGATTAGGCCACCGCTGATGTCCCAGCGTGCGGATACGCCCAACAACCAAGGTTGAACCACGGCGTCCGCAAATCCCGTGACCCCGCCGGCGACGAACCACGGCGCACCGCCCAATCGGGCTGACGCGGCGGCCCCCAATTCGACGTGGGCAGGTCGAATCGGGGTGTCTATCCGCGGGTCGGGCGAGCTTGGCGAATCGTGCGGCTCCTCGACGGGAAGGACCGCAGGATGCGAGTTTTCTGTGTTGGGCGGTAGGGTCAACAACGCTTCACTCGCATGGAGCAGTTGCTCTTGGGTGCGCACGGTTCGCGAAGCAAAGCGGTTGTCGCTCGTGCGCGCATCCAGCACGAGGGCATCACCACGCGCGTTCAGGGTGAGTCGCGCGCAGCGGTCGAGATCACGCACGGTCTTCAGGTGCTCGCTCAATTCGGTGCGCAGGGTCTGCCAGCGGGCTTGCTCCGGGTGCGGCATCGCCAGGACGATTTCGGGTCCGCTACACGGTGGGTTGGACTGCGCCAAAGCGAGCTTGCTCAGCGATGATAAAAAAATGGCGACCGCAAGTAGCATCCAGTGCTTGCGGGTGTCACTCACGGCCTGTGGATTCTCCAGCGCGTCAGGTGGCTTCGACAAGCTTTCTCGTTAGGCGCGACCTGCATATTCTCCGGAACACGCGGAACCTTCAAAGCTGGATTCAAACAAAGTGCCGGTCAGGGTGGCAAAACTCGCCGTTGACAGCCCAACGTCGAGGCAGCGAATTTGTTCGCCAAAATGCCGATGATCTCCGCTCGGGCGTTCGCCCTCACGACCGTGTTTGGCGCCCTGAGCGCCGCGCCTGATCTGGCGTACGCGCAGGGCCTTTCCGAATCCCAGCCTCCAGCCGCGGAAACTCCGCCCGAACCCGCGACTGCGCCTTCGGCGGCCCCGCCTACGCAGTCGCCAACCCCGGCCGTAGCCAATGAGTCGGCCGCGACGTCCGACGCGCCCAAGGCAGAAGTGGTGCCCACCAAGGCTCCCGAGCGCCAACATTCACTCGACCCCAAGCGGGCCGAAGTGGCGCCTGCTGGCCGCACCACCTTCGACATCGATCCGTTTGCAGACAGCGCGATGATCGCTGTCTCGCTCGGCTTCGCGGGCATGCTCGAGTTGGTCAATTCGACAGGCGAGATTCGACCTCAGCAAATCGCCCCGAACTTCAACGCGGCCAATCTAATTGGCATCGATCGCGGTGCAGCCACGCAGACGCCTGACCCGAAAGCCTCCGGCCGCTCTTCGATCGCCTTAGGGGTGGCGGCTGCCTATGCCGTCATCGACCCAATCTTGAGCGGCGTGCGTGAGCAGAACGTGCAGACGGGCTTGGCCGACGCGTTCATGTACGCCGAGTCGGTGTCCTTTACCTTGGCCATGACCAACGTGGTCAAGATGGCGGTGCGGCGTCCGCGGCCGATCGCCTACATCGAGGCCAATGCTCACAAGGACGACCCTGCCTACTCCAACAGCGATACCGACAGCGCGCTGTCTTTCTTCTCGGGGCACACCGCGATGACCGCGACGATTAGCGCTACCGCGACGTACCTGGCCTTCGCTCGCTCGCCGCACACGGCGCGGCCGTGGATAACCCTCTTGGTTGGTACTGGGCTAACCACGTTCGTTGCTGTCGAGCGTGTTCGCGCGGGCGCGCATTTTCCCACCGATGTGATCGCCGGTGGCATCGCGGGCGCTGGCATCGGAGTCGTCGTGCCTCACTTGCACCGGACCGACGAGATCAAGCAGCGCCGGATTTGGGTGGGCTACAGCCCCGTCCGGTCGCAAGAAAATGAGCGGGGAGGGCTGCTCAATGTCAGTGGAGTTTTCTGAAACGGAGACGTTTGTGTGACGTTGAGTGTGGCAAATAAATCCCAAGTATTACAAAGGTTTGGGGCCAGGCCACGGGCCGACTCAACAGCTACGCTACACAACTGTCACGAATCTGTTGCTCGTGCGTAGCGCACAGGGGTCTGCTGCCTGGTAGTTAGAAAACTGCGATGTTTGCACGCAGAGATCTTCTCGTCGGCCTGCTCCTCTCGTTGGTTGCCTGTAAGGAAAACCAGCCTGCGCCGACGCTCGCAGCCGCACAGACTGCGACCCCGGTAAAGAAGGACGACTCCATCAGCTTGACTGGTGCGGGAGCAACTTTTCCATACCCGCTCTATTCGAAGTGGATCTCTGAGTACAACAAGCTCAATCCGAACGTGAAGATCAACTACCAGTCGATCGGATCGGGCGGTGGCATTCGGCAGATCACTGCCAACACCGTCGACTTCGGCGCCACCGATGCGCCGATGAAAGAGGAAGAAGCCAAGCAGGCCACCGGCAAGCTATTTCACATCCCGGCGACGATCGGCGCGGTGGTCGTGGCTTACAACCTTCCGGATGTGACGACCCCACTCAAACTCACTCCAGACGTGCTGGTCGGCATCTACGCCGGCAAGATCCGGATGTGGAACGATCCCAAAATCAAAGCCGTGAACGAGGATGTAAAGCTCCCCGCGAAGGACATCTCCGTCGTGTACCGCACGGACGGTAGCGGCACGACCGCAGTCTTCACGGACTACTTGGGCAAGGTCAGCCCGGAGTGGAAAGAGAAGGTCGGCGTCGGCAAAGTCGTGAATTGGCCGACAGGGCTCGGCGCCAAGGGCAACGAAGGCGTCACTGGCCAAGTCAAGACCACCCCCTACACGATTGGCTACATCGAACGCGCCTATGCCTCGCAGAACAAGCTGCCGATGGCCGAGCTCAAGAACAAAGCAGGCAAATTCGTGGCCCCTAGCATCGAGTCCATGTCCGCGGCCGCGGACTCGGTAGAAGTGCCGGACGAGCTGTACGTGTCGCTCTCGGATGCCGAGGGTGACGCGGCATATCCGATCACGAGCTACAGCTATCTACTCGTCTACGAGGACGCCAAAGACCCGGTGAAGGGTGAAGCCCTGGCCAAGTACGTTTGGTGGGGTCTTCACGAAGGTCAAAAGTTCGCGAAAGATCTGGATTACGCACCGATCCCGGCCAAGGTCCTGGCCAAGGTCGAGAGTCGCCTGAAGGAGCTGCGCTCGGGTGACAAGAAGCTGCTCACGGGGGCCTGATCGGCGATGTCCGTGAGCCACGACATTTCACCACTGATCCGTCCGCGTTCGAAGATACTGACCCGCTTCGGGCGTGAGGTGAATTGGGGAGACTTTACGTTTCGCCGCCTGACGGCATTGCTGGGTGCGCTCGTGGTCGCCGCGCTGCTCGCGATGATCACGGCCATGGTGCACGGCTCGGCGGAGTCATTGCTCACCTTCGGTTTGGGTTTCGTCAGTTCCGAGATCTGGGATCCGGTTCGCGACATTTACGGCGCGTTGCCGTTCATCTACGGCACGATCGCGTCGTCGCTCTTGGCGCTGTGCTTCGCGGTGCCTGTTTCGCTGGGCGTTGCCATCTTCCTTTCGGAGCTGGCGCCAGCTTGGCTGCGTGATCCGGTTGGTTTTTTTGTGGAGCTCTTGGCCGCCGTGCCCAGCGTGGTTTACGGCCTATGGGGCATTTTCGTGTTGGCACCCTGGCTACGCGACTCGGTCGAGCCGTTTCTCGCGAGCACGCTCGGGTTCTTGCCGCTTTTCCAGGGGCAACAGCGCGGCTTCGGTATGCTCGCCGGCGGCATCATCTTGGCCATCATGATCACGCCGACGATCTCGTCGGTGAGTCGTGAAGTGCTGCGCGCGGTGCCGAGCGCGCTCCGCGAAGGCGCACTCGGACTCGGTGCCACGCCGTGGGAAGCCGTGCGCGTCGCGGTGCTGCCCTACGCTCGCTCGGGCCTGATCGGCGCAACGATCCTCGGCTTGGGTCGCGCGCTGGGCGAGACCATGGCGATCACCATGGTGATCGGCAACCGCAGCGAGATCAGCGCGTCGCTATTCGCGCCCTCGTACACCATGGCCAGCGTGATCGCCAACGAGTTCAGTGAGGCAACGGGAAGCCTGTATCTATCGGCGTTGGCCGAGATCGGGCTGCTCCTGTTCGTGGTTACGGTGCTGCTCAACATCGTGGCGCGGCTCTTGGTCTGGCGCGTCGGCAACCTGCCGCTCGGCGGGAGGTTGTGATGCTCGATCGCTACGCGCGTCGCAGGCTTGTCGACGTCGTCGTGCGCTCCGCCTGCGTGGTCGCGACGCTGATCGCGCTCGTGCCTCTGATCAGCGTGCTCTATTACGTTACTCGCCGCGGCATCGGCGGCATCAATCTGGCTTTCTTCACCGAGCTGCCCAAGCCGGTCGGAGAGAGTGGCGGCGGTATGGCCAACGCGCTCGCGGGCACGTTGAAGCTCGTGTTTCTCGCCTGTGTGTTCGGCATCCCCCCAGGCGTCATGGCCGGCATGTACCTGGCCGAGTTCGGTGAGTCTCGCTTCGGGAAATTGGTGCGCTTCAGCGCGGATGTGATGTCCGGTGTGCCTTCGATCACCGTGGGCATCTTCGTGTATGCGCTGATCGTGCTTCAGGCCAAGCACTTCTCGGCTTTCGCAGGGGGCATCGCGCTGGCCGTGCTGATGCTGCCTACGGTCACGCGCACGACGGAAGAATTGCTCAGGCTGGTGCCCGAATCGCTGCGTGAAGCGGCTCTCGGGCTCGGCGTGCCGAAGTGGCGCGCGACGCTGCGGGTGATGTTGCGCACCGCTGCGCCCGGCATTGCGACGGGGGTCATGCTCGCGGTGGCACGCGTGGCGGGCGAGACTGCGCCGCTCTTGTTCACTGCCTTCAGCAACCCGTTTTGGAGCAGCGGCGTCAACGAACCCACCGCGTCTCTGCCGATGAACATCTACAACTACGCGGTGTCCCCGTACGAAGAGTGGCACCGCCAAGCGTGGGCCGCGGCGTTGGTGCTACTGATCCTGGTCCTACTGCTCAACATCTCCGCACGCCTGCTGGTGCGCTACCGCGTGGGTGCTCGATGAGCAGTGCGTCGTCGCAGAGCAAGATCTCGAAACCAGGTCATCGCAGGAGCTCATCGGGTGACGACCGGTCGCGCTGGGATGACGTTTCTGTGAGCACGGTGGTGCCAAAAATGCGCACCACCGACCTGCACGCGTACTTCGGCCAAGCCGAGGTGCTGAAGGGCATTAGCCTGCAGATCGCCGAAAAACAGGTGACTGCTGTGATCGGTCCTTCGGGCTGCGGCAAGTCGACCTTCGTGCGCTGTCTGAACCGCATGCACGAGGTGGTGCCGGGGGCGCGCGCCACCGGTCAGGTTCTGCTCGACAAGCAGGACATCTATCAGGGTGACGTTGACGCCGTGCGCGTGCGACGCCGCGTCGGCATGGTGTTCCAAAAGCCGAACCCGTTCCCGACCATGTCGATTCGTGACAACGTCTTGGCGGGCTTGCGCCTGAATGGTGAACGCCCTGACGACCCGGATGCGGTCGTCGAAAAGATGCTGCAACGCGTAGCGTTATGGGACGAAGTGAAGGACATTCTTGGCCGCGCGGGCACAGGGCTTTCAGGCGGCCAACAGCAGCGCCTGTGTATCGCGCGTTCGCTGGCGCTCGAGCCCGAGGTGCTGCTGATGGACGAGCCCTGTTCGGCGCTCGATCCGATCGCCACCGCGCGCGTCGAAGAGCTGATTCACGAGCTTCGAAAGTCGTACACGATCGTCATCGTCACGCACAACATGCAGCAGGCCGCGCGCGTTGCGAACTTTACGGCGTTTTTCTACTTGGGTAAGCTGATCGAGCACGACCGCACGGACGTGATCTTCACGCGCCCCAAGGAGCAGCGCACCGAAGACTACATCACCGGCCGGTTTGGCTGAGGGAAGCAGCATGCACCGCCGGCACACGGACCGAGAATACGAAGGCGAACTCGAGAGCTTACGCGAGCGCGTGCTGCTCATGGGTGCGCATGTGGAAGAGGTGCTCGCGCTCGCGATGCGCGCGTACGTCGATCGCAACGTGCTACTGGCGCGCGGCACGATCGAGCTCGACAGCACCATCGATCAACTGGAACTCGAGATCGATGAAGCCGCGATTCAGATCTTGGCGCGCCGTCAGCCGGTTGCGTCCGATCTGCGCTTCATCACCACCACCCTCAAATTGGTGACCGATCTAGAGCGCATTGGCGACTTGGGCGTCAACATCTGTGAGCGCGTGGCCGAGCTCGGCGCGGACCGCAGTGAGAGCCCGCACGACCCGATTCCGCGCATCGCGGATGTCGCCCAGGGCATGGTGCATGACGCGCTGGACGCGTTCGTTGCCGGCGACGCCGTCAAAGCCAACCAAGTGATCGAGCGCGACAAAGCCGTCGATGCTTACTACGCGCAGCTCTACCCAGAGCTATTGCCGCGAATGATGTCCAACCCGAACGTGGTCTTCGAGTCCACGCGCTTGCTCTCGATCGGCAAAGCGCTCGAACGCCTCGCCGACCACGCCACGAACATCGCGGAAATGGTGGTGTACATGGTCAAGGGCCAAGACGTTCGCCACTCGGGCCCGGCGTCGCATCAGTAGTCACGGCGTCGCCGACGCGGGAACGGCTCCCTGAGTTTTGAACCGCCGAGCCGCAGAGGCCGCAGAGATCAGAAGGAGATTTTGGGGGTCACTCTGCGCGTCGAACCTGCGCGTGATCTACGACGTGACACGAAGTGCTGAGTAACCCCAATCTCTGCTTCTTCAGATCTCTGCGGCCTCTGCGGCTCGGCGGTTTATCTCCCTCTCGTACGTCCGCGACGCCGAAGGCTGGGACGGTCGCGGGAGGACTCGTGACCATCAAAATAACAAGAGCCCCATGGCTGGCTAGCGATCGGGCTGCGCGGCGAATTGCGAACGCGGTAAACGATAGATCACGTGCTGACGAAGCGGATCGCTCTCGGGCAGCTCTGGGTGCTCGAACGTTTCGCTCGGCGAGTGAGTCATGCCCAGGCGGTCCATCACTCGTCGGGATCGCCAGTTGTCGACCGAGGTGACGGCGATCACTTCCGATAGCCCGAAGCGCTCGAAGCCTTCTTTAATGGTTGCGCGTGCGGCTTCGGTGGCAAAGCCCCGTCCCCAGTGCGCGAAGGCCAGGCGCCAAGCCACCTCGACACCGGGCACCAGACCGCGCTCGAAATCCGTGTGCGATAGCCCGACGAAGCCGATGCACTCTCCCTCGTGGTTGACGACGTAGCGCCCATAACCATGGGCTTCGAAATGCGCGAGTTGACGAGCGAGCCAAGCGCTGCATTCGGCGACGGAGAGCGAACCGCCGAGTGTGGCCATCACGCGCGGATCGTTCAGCGCTTGCACGAGCGGCAGATCACTCGCCGTTAGAGGCCGCAGCTCGAGTCGCGCGCTGCGCAGCACGGCTAGCCTTCGCCGAACTTTCGATTAGGCCCGATCGCTGTCAGCGTGTCGAACAGGGCTGGCCCATACAGCGACTCGGGATCGGGCGAACTTTCCGGCGCAGACGACGGTCGCTCCGCGATGACGAAGGCACGACCGTCGGGGCCGAGCAGCCATGGGGGCAAGTGGGTGAAGCGATCGATCAGCGCGTCGACGAACAAGCGCACGCGCGCGGAAAGATGCCGGCTGCCCGGGTAAACCACGTGAATTTCCGAGCGCCCGGGCGACCAATCCTCGAGCACGGGGGCGAGCCGGCCAGCGCGCAGGGCCTCGGCGCAGAAAAATGCCGGCAACACCGCGATGCCTGCACCATGCAACGCGGCGCTGAGCGCGAGCTGCACCGAGTTCACCGAATAGCGTCCCTGAATCGCGATCGACTCCGAGCGCCCCTCTTTGGAAAACACCCACGTGGCACGGCGATCGTTGCTCGACACCAAGCACGAGTGCCTGAGCAAATCCTTTGGCGCTCGCGGTGGCTCGCGCTGCTCCAGGTAATCCGGGCTCGCCACGCACATCTTTTCGGCACTGCCGATCTTGCGCGCGACCAGCGAGGCCTCGATCGGGCCGATCACGTGTACCGCCAAGTCGAGCCCCTCTTCGACTACGTCGAAGCGCCGGTCAGCCACGATCAATTCGACTTCGACCTCGGGGTGCGCCACCAGGAACTCCGACACGAAGTCACCCAGGAATGCATGGCCGAAGAGCAACGGCGAGCCGATGCGCAGTAGCCCTTTCGGCGAACGGTGGATGTCGGTTACTGCAGCGTTCGCTTCTTCGATTTCAGCGACGACTCGTGCGGCGCGCTCGTAATAGGCAGCCCCGGCAGGCGTCGGGCGCACGTGACGGGTGGTGCGCTCCAGGAGCCGGACGCCCAAGCGTTCCTCGAGACGGGATACCCGTTCACTGACCGTGGACTTAGGAAGACCCAACGCGCGGGCCGCACGGGTGAAGCTCTCTTCTTTCACGACGCGCGCGAAGATTGCGATCTCGTTCAGGTCCTGCATTGTTCGCCTATACGAATAACGTGTTCGATTCTGGGGGTCTAGTCCGTATTCCCGAACGGCCCGAAAGAACTGCAGTCCGCGTACCCTCAAATAGGTCCCATGACCAACGCCGCCGTATCCTCAGCCAACTTGTCCGCTTCTGAATCTGTTCCCGCTCCTCCCGCGGTCGCCGCGCCCGCCAAACGCTCGCGCGCAAAAGTAGTGCTGCCTGCCTTGATCGGCGTGGCGGCGCTCATTGGCGGTGCAGTGTACCTGCACGGTAAGGGCAAGGAGACCACGGATGACGCGTTTGTCGAGAGCCACGTCGCAAACGTAGCGCCACGCGTCCAAGGCCAGGTGTTGCGCGTGTTAGTGCACGACAACCAAGCGGTCAACGCGGGTGACGTGCTGGTCGAACTCGACGAGCGTGACGCCACCGCGCGACAGCACGCGGCCAAGGCCGATCTGGAGTCTGCAAAAGCGAATCTCGCTGCCGCCAACGCGCAGCTCACGCTCGCGCAGCACTCGGTCGATGCAAGTCTGCGTCAAGCCAAGGGCGGAGTGACCCAGGCGTTCGCCATGTCGGGTAGCTCGAAAGCGCAGATCGACCAAGCGCGTGCCGATCTCGCCTCGGCGCAAGCGCGTGCCGCATTGACCGGAATGGAGCTCGCTCGCACGACCAAGCTCCACCAGGACGGTGCGGTCGCACAAGCTGAACTCGATCGCAACAAAGCCGAGGACGACCAAGCGCGCGCAGCGGTCGACCAAGCCAAAGCTCGAGTGTCGGTCGCCAGCGTCGGGCTAGTCAACGCCGGTGGTGGCATCGAGAGCGCGCAGGGCCGCCTGGCCGCGGCGCAAACCGGCCCAGATCAAGTGCAAGTGGCTTCCGCACAGGTCGACGTCGCCAAAGCCCGCGTCGATCAAGCCAAAGCTGCGCTGGAACAGGCGGAGCTCAATGTCTCGTACATGAAGGTGCGTGCACCGACGCGCGGGGTCGTTTCGCGTCGCAGCGTCGAACCTGGGCAGCTCGTGGATCCGGCGCGCCCACTGCTCGCGCTCACCGAACTCGACGACTCCTGGATCGTCGCCAATTTCAAAGAAGATCAGATTGGCAACCTGCGCGTGGGCCAACCCGCGCAAGTCACGCTCGACGCCTTCTCGGGTCGCAAGCTGAACGCGCACGTCGACAGCTTCTCCGGCGGCACGGGGTCGCGCTTTGCGCTGCTGCCACCGGACAACGCCTCGGGTAACTTCACCAAAGTCGTGCAGCGCGTGCCGGTTTTGATTCGCATCGACGATCGCCCGCAAGACATCGTGCTTCGGCCCGGTTTGAGCGCGTTCGTTACCGTGCGCACTGACGGCTGAGCGCGAGCCAGCGGAGGCAACCATGGACGCAGCCGTCACTGGCTCGAAAAAGGCCATCACCTTCGTCGTGATGATGGCCGCGCTGATGGCGCTGATCGACATCACGATCGTCAATGTCGCGCTGAACGACATTCGCGCCAGTTTTGCGACGCCCATCGATCAAATCGGCTGGGTCTCCACCGGCTACATGATGGCCAACATCGTCGTCATCCCGATGACCGGTTGGTTCCAGCGCCGCTTTGGTTATCGCCGCTATTTTGCTGGTTCGATCGTGCTTTTTACGGTGGCCAGTGCGCTGTGTGGTTGCTCGTGGAACCTGACCTCGCTCGTGCTCTTCCGTGCATTGCAGGGGCTCGGTGGAGGCGCGATCATCCCCACCGCTCAGGCCATCCTGTTTGCTCGCTATCCGCGCAAGGAACACGGCATGGCCTCGGCGCTGTTCGGCCTCGGCGCTGTCACAGGGCCGCTGCTCGGTCCGACCATCGGCGGTTATCTGATCGAATGGTTCAACTGGCACTGGGTGTTCCTGGTCAACGTGCCGCTCGGCGTGACCGTGGCGATCATGTGCACGCGCGTGGTCGAGGAGCCTGGCTTCACGCCCGCAAAGTCACCGATCGATATCTTCGGCATTTCACTGCTCGCCATCGGCATGGCCTCGCTGCAATACACCCTCGAAGAGGGCAATCGCGACGGCTGGGATTCTCTCCCGATCATGGTGCTGATGGCGGTCGCCGCCGTGTGCTTGATCACCTTCGTCGTGCATGAACTCGAGACGCCGTATCCCGTCGTCGATCTGCGCGTGTTCAAGAACGTCAGCTATTCGGCTGGTACGGGCATCAACTTCTTGCTGGGGTTGGTGCTGTTCGCGGGCAACTTCTTGTTTGCCCTCTACTGCGGCACGGTCATGCACTACGTGGCGCTCGACATCGGAAAGATCTTCCTGGTCGCTGGTCTGATTCAGATCGTGATCATGCCCATCATTGGCAAATTGGTCACGCGCGTCGATCCGCGGCGGATGCTCGTGTTCGGCATTCTCGGCACCTCCCTCAGCCTGTGGCTCAACGCGCACCTCACGGATCAAGCTGGATTCTGGGATCTCACGCGGCCTCAGTTCGTTCGCTCGGTCTCGATGGGCTTCATCTTCATTCCCATCAGCATGCTCGCGCTCTCGGATCTGCCGAATCAAGTCCGAGGCAATGCGACCGGCCTCTTCAACCTGACCCGCGAACTCGGCGGATCCATTGGTACTGCTTGGATGGGCCTGCTCGTCGATCGCGGCAGTAAAATCCACGCTTCATACTTGCGTGAGGCGATCAATCCCGAGAACCCGCTCGTGCAAGAGCGGCTCTCGGCGCTGCGCAACTCGATTGGCCAGCGGACGTTCACCTCGGATCTCGTGCCGGAAGCCGTGCTCGAGTTTCGGGTGCGGGTGCAGGCGCTGATCCTCAGTTTCAACGAGGGGTTCGCGCGGGTCACCTTCTTGTTCTTGGTCTGCCTCGTGCTCGTGCTGTTCTTGAAACGGCCGAAGCCGGGCGGGGCAGGCGCGGCCGGCGCGCACTAGTCGCGCGTTTGGCGCGCTGTAGCCGGCGCCGAGCATGACGTCTTGCCAGCCGAGCGCCGCGTGGCTTGACTTGGCGGGTCACGGATTTATCACTGAGGCGTGCGTGCACTGGCCGACCTCGATGTGCTGATCGTGGATTGCCAGACCACAGGGGCGAGCCCCGCATTCGGCTGTGTGCTCGAACTCGGTTGGGGCGTCGCGCGTGCAAACCGCGACGAATTGACATCCGCCGAA
This sequence comes from Polyangiaceae bacterium, assembly GCA_035634635.1. Lineage (GTDB taxonomy): Bacteria > Myxococcota_A > Polyangia > Polyangiales > Polyangiaceae > PMG-095. Next base: position 8,486 of record DASQCO010000059.1, on the reverse strand, counting down.
GCGCATTGGATCGCTTTGCCCGAGGGGCAGCGCGTCCCGCGGCAAGTGCAGAAGATCACCGGTTACGAGCCGGCGCATGCTGCGCACGCGCTCTTGGACAGCGACGCCTGGGCACGCCTGCGGCAAGCCGTGCACCACGCAGCGGCCGCGCCGACCGCGATCCACTACGCGCGCTTCGAGCTCGCGTTCTTGCGTGATTGGTCGGCTCGCTTCGAGCCACACAGCGAGTTCCCGTTCGACGCGGTGTGCCTGCACGCGATTGCCACGCGTCTCTATCCGGATTTGCCTCGGCAATCGCTGCGCGCGCTCGCTGGTTACTTGGGGCACGGCTTGGACCTCGCGCGCCGCTCGCTCGGTCACGTGGAAGCGACGGCATTCGTTTGGCGGAGCCTGTGCGCGGAGCTCGCTCAGCGCGAGATCGTCGCTTGGGAGCAACTGCAAGCGTGGCTCAGCGAGTGCGGGCCGGCCTTGCCACGCGCCAAAAAGCCGCGCTACCCAATCGCGACGGAGCGCTATCGGAGTTTGCCGGACGCTCCCGGCGTGTACCGCTTCTTACGCAAAAATCGCGATCTCTTGTACGTCGGCAAAGCGGCGAGCTTGAAGAAGCGCGTCAGTAGCCACTTCGTTGGACGCGCGAGCAAGCAGCTCGCACCAGAGATGCTCACGCAAGTGAGCGAGATCGAATTTTCGCTCGCGGCGAGCGCGCTCGAAGCCGCACTCCTCGAGAACGAAACCATCAAGGCGCTGCGACCGCCCTACAACGTGCAGCTCACCACGAGCGAACCGCGCGTTTGGTACGCCACGGCGGATTTCAGCGCCGCCGCGGCCGCGCGCGATTCCGAGCACAGCATCGGCCCGGTCGCGTCGCAGTACTCTTTGCGACCGCTGTGCGCTTTGATCGAACTCTCGTGCGGCGCGCCGTCGACCCCGCGCTTGCGTGCCTACGCCGTCGGGGTGTCCGACCTGTGGACCCCGGAGGAAGCGGTGTTCGCCGAAGGTTGGAGCCTGCTCGCGGAGCGTCATTCGGCGTCGATCGAACTTGCGCGAGCCAGACCGAGACACGGTGCGCTGCAGTTGGCGAGGCAATGGCTGCTGAGTGCGCCGAGCAAAGTAGAAGAGCCGGACTCCGGCGATACCCCCGAAGGGTGGGACCCCGAGCGAGTCGCGCGGCACATCGAGCGCGCGGTCGCACAGGCGTACCAAGTGTATCGTCGCGCGCGCTTTCTACGGCTGCTTCACGACTGCGACATCGCTTATCGCGAGCCCGATAGCGCCGAGTGGCGGCTCTTGCGCCTGCGCGACGGCGCGCTGAGTGAAGCCGTCGCTGTGCCGTCGGACTTTCGTCCGAGTGAGCGCGCGCGACCTGCGTCGCCGCCGCGCGCAAACAGCGCGTTCGATCGCGCGAAATACGATCGGCTTCGGGTGCTCACGACCGAGCTGAAGCGCGTCGTTCGCGACGGCGGTGAAGTGCGCGTGCATTTCAGCCCTCGCTCGGCGCTTCCGCAGCGCTGGCTATTGGGCACGCTCCGTGTCGTCTAGTGTGGGCTTTCCGCGAGTCGCAGAACGCCACCGCTTCCGTCACGGCTCGTGAAATTCCGACCGCTCGCGGTCGTGAGATCGAAGGTTTGCCCAGGACCGGACACCGAGCACAGCCCGTTTGCGTCGGTGCCTTGCGTACTGGCATCCCAAGTGTTGCCGATCGCCGAGATCACGTTACCTGTCGGGACGCTGAACCACAGATTGGTCGCATCTGTCGCTGTCGGGTCCTGCTGATTGTCCAATAAGTAATTCTCACCCGGCGAATCCGACGTTCCCAGATCGAAGTGCGAGGCGCTGTCGCCCGTCAACGAAACGCCGCCGCGTTGACAGCCCGTTACGCTCACGCGGCGAAGTAAAACCTCGAACGGTGCCGAATTGTCCTGATAGGCGCTGAAGGATGGGCCGATGTCGCAGTCACTGATCGTCACATCCGCGAGCTTGACCGTTCCTCCAAACCAAGCCTGCAGTGCGCTTTTCACGGTGCTGAAATTGCTGTCCGTCACCGAAAGGTCGACCGTGCCGGCGAGTGAATACAACATCAACGCCGTATCGAGCGATTCGAAGCGAGAGTTCGAGACGGTGATACGAAAGTCGCTCAGCTTCTGGAATGGCCGTAGCGCGAACACTGCGGAAGAGCCCTTCGTGAACTGGCATTGGTCGATCGACAAATCCACCTCGCTGGCTTGGAGGAGAACTGCGTCGCTCAAACGTGAGAACTTACAGCCTCGCAGTGTCACGCGGGGGGATCCTTCGAGAATATGGACCGCCGCACCCGGTATCCATTCATCCGAGTTCTGACCCACCACGCTCATTCCCTGCAACACGAGTGTCGCCGCGTCGCTCACGTAGAAGCCGCGATCCAGCGTGCTCACGGTTCCTCCGCTGACGGTCAACGTTGCGCCGTCGCGAACCGCGGCGAATACGAAGTTTGGGAAGCCGGAATAGTCCGCCAAATTTCCCGGCTCGAGATGCACGCGCGCTTCACCAGAGACGTCGAGGCCTGCTTGACCTCCGGGACTTCCGTTCGCTGAGCTGCCACAATTGGTGAAGCTAGTGCCCTGGATGTCTTGCTCACCGGAGCTCACTTCGATGGCGTGGCCATCTGGACCGCATTCGAACTGCAAGCCCCGAATCTGCCCACCAGCCAGACAGAACCCATGTTGACCCGCAATCGACAAGTGCGCTTTGCCCGCGTTCAGCGCTGCAATCGTCACGTCCTCAGCAAAAGAAACACCCGCCCCCGTGCTGCAATCGAGCCCATCCAAGAGCTTGAAGCGCGGCTCGGTCGTCTCGTCGTACGTTCCGTTGAACAGCCAAACCGTGTCACCGCCGTCCGCCACGCCGGCAGCGCGCTCGAGCGTCTTGAATGGCGCGACGAACGTGCCCGGGTTGCCGTCACTCCCGTGCAGTGAGTCGACATACCAATCCACCGTGTCGACGACGCCACCGGTGCCTGCATGCGCGCCGCCAGAACCTGCATGCGTGCCGCCAGAACCTGCATGCGCGCCGCCAGAGCCCGCGTGCGAGCCGCCCGTGCCGACGTTACCGCCAACGCCACCGATGCCCGCACTACTCGTGCCCGCACTCGCACCAAAGCCTGCACTCGCATCGGAGCCTCCGCTGCCAATCGCGATGCCCGCGAAACCAGCGCTCGCCGCACTTCCTCCGCTCGCGGTGCCCGCTCGTCCTCCGTTCGTAGAACCACCTGTATTCGCCGCAGCGCCGCCCGCACCAGACTTCGCTTCTGCGCCCGCGGCCGCGTACAAACCTGCCTGTAAGTCGGTGCGCGCACCACAGCCGAGGAACCAAGCCAGCATCAGCACTATCCAGAGGAAGCCTCGCTCCGTCACGATGCACCTCACGCGGCGAATTCCGCCACAGCTCGCGCAGTCTGCCGCACGAAATAGCTCGGCGCGCACGCATCAGCAACCGCGTGGCAGGTCGCTACGAGCGAGGCGGATGCGTCGCGATCGCGCCCTTCGATTGGGGTTGGGTTAGCGGGCGCGGACGTCCAGGTTCGGCGCAAAGCTCCGATAAATGCTCGCGCAATTCCGCGCTCAGCGCAGATTCTGCTCGCTCTGATCCGAGTTGGCATTGCGTGTGCTCTTGCTCTCGAACGCTCCGTCGAGAGCAAATTTAAGGAAGTGAGAGGCTGATCGTGTCAAAGACGAATACTCGCGTAATTGCTCTGGCTGGTGCAGCCGCACTCGCCGGTCTTGGCTACACATTCGGACGCCGCTCCGGCTCGCGTCCCGCACACCGTGCCCGCGTGTCCACGAATTCGTCACGCCGAGTCGAGCCCCCCTTATCTCAGAGTTCACCGAGACGCGCACAACCGGCGCCCCGTGTCGCCGAACTTACACTGGATGCCGATCGCATTTCGTCGGCGCCCGATGCACTCGATGTGGCACTGGACCTAAACGGCGTGTTCGACGGTGAATCGGCGAGCGGTGTTCAGATCACCGCGCGCCCCAATGTCCACCTCGCCGCACCACATGGCGCTGACGACGAGGACGCTCCAAGCCCCGACGATCTGGGTCGCGCGTGGCTCGAGCAAGCCACCGAGTCCGAGCACAGTTTGGGCGTGGCCGACACCATCCCCGACATAGAGAATTTGCCAAAAACGAGCCGCGAACTCAACACTGACGACGCGCTCGAGAGCGACGAGGATGACGAAACCACGGCCGAATACGTGCGTCGTCATCGCCTCTCTTCGACGGGCTAGTGCGTCGTCGATCGCGGTCACTCGTCAGCACTAGACGCCGTGCTCGCTGGTGATCGAAGACAATATTTGCGCCTTCGCCTGCAATATCCCGCTTCCGACTCTGTTCGTGTCGTCTTTCGTCTCCAATCTGAAGAGCAGTGCACCGGCGGGTTGTGCGACCTGCCCGGCGCCCATGCGCGCCGCATGCGATCTCGAGGCCGCCGCGTGCGTGAACGGAAAATGCGTCGCGGTGGAGGTCGAACGTCCGTAATCGGCCGGGCGCGGGAACTTTCGGCGAGCTGCGTTGTCTGTGCTCGCCCATGAGGCCTAGCGGGCGGTCCACGTCGTTCTTCGTGCTCACGTTCGGCATCACTTGGGGCTTGCAGCTGCCCGGAGTTTTCGCTCAGCGCGGCATTTTCCCTGGGGATTCCAAAGCATATTTGCCCTTCGTCGCCCTTGGTGCGCTGGGGCCGCTGCTGGCAGCCACGTGGCTCAGCTTTCGTGAGGGGGGAAGGGCGGGCGTGAATCGTTTGTATGCGCCGCTGCTTCGTTGGCGGGTGCATTGGGGTTGGTATATTGCGGCCCTCGCTCTGCCCGGCGCACTGTTGACGCTCGTGCTTTCGCTCCTGAATCAAGCTGGTCGCCAAGGTCCAATCGCCTATCTGCCGGCTGCGGGTGGGGTCGTCTTTGGACTCGTGATGTCGCTCGTGGAAGAGGTCGGCTGGCGCGGCTACGCGTTGCCGCGTTTACGCGCACGCTGGGGTGCGTTCGCGGCGAGCGCGCTGCTCGGCGTGCTTTGGTGCCTCTGGCACATCCCGATGTTTCTCGGTCTCGGAGTGCCGCTCGACCTCGGCCCGATCCTGCTGCTCTACTTCGTCGGCGCGAGTCTATTCATGACCTGGATCTATGACGGAACGCGGGGCAGCTTATTGTTGATCGTGCTCGCACACTTGGGCGCGCACCTCGACAATTCACATCGCGCGTTGCCTGGCGATGTCGTGCCCCTGCTCGCGCACGCGATCGTCTATGCCGCGTTGGGGCTGTTCGTCATGCGCCGCTTTCGCGCTGTGAAACCGGCCCCGCTGACTCCGTAGTTGAGGAAAGGATCGCAACTTTGATGGTCGCCCCATGGAATGCTAGGGCGCGTGTGTCCGAGTTGCAGTGATAGTGCGATTTCGGATCGCGTTGCCGCTAGGTATCTCGTCATCGAGCGGGAAAAACGCGGCCCGATGATGACGCGAAGAAGTTGCGGACAAGCGAGGAGTCGCGCATTAACCTCCGGGGTTGTAATGCGAAAATACTTTTGTGCGGGGCTCGCGACGCTTGCGCTCGCGTGCGGCTCAGCGGGTGAGAGCAGTGTGTCTGGGGATCCCGGGAGTGGAGGGCAGTCCGGAGGTAGCAACCTCGATGTCTCTCACGCAGGCACCGGCGGCGGTGGCCCCAAGTGCACCCGCGTCGAAACGATCTCGGCGCTCGCCATCGAGCGCCCTGAGCCGTTCGACGTCGTGATTGTCGCGGATCACTCGGGCAGCTTGAGTTGGTCACGCGACAGCCTGAGTGCGGGGCTGAAAAATCTGCTCGCCTACGCGCATGGCCAACAAGTTCGCTTCTTCGTGCTGACTCCGACGCAGTACGGCGCTTCAAGTGAAGCTGCGAAGTCGGGAGGAGGCTCGCTGGTCGTTTGGAAAGATCCGGTGACCAACAAGCCGTACTCGCACGCGATCACCGAGTACAAGCAGATTTGCTCCGATATCAACGGAGTCCCGTTCGATTGCGCAAAGCGCGACCAAATGCAGGGCAAGGGCATCTCGGTCAAGGGCGCCTGGGAATTTCAAATGCCAGAGCCCATTGCCGCGATCACACCGGACATGACCGCCGCGCAGATTACGGAACAACAGCAGAAAATCGCGGACGGCATCTTGGCGCTGGGCTCGGACGGCGCACAGACCGAGCAGCCCATTTGCACGTTGAATCGCTACATCGCGCAGAGCGCGGCGGTGCTGCCGAAACACGCGGTGTTCATGATCTTGTCGGACGAAGACGACAAATCGACGCCCGACGAATGCCTGCTGTCTTACAGCTACCAAGAGCACGAAGACGGAAAGAATGACGCTCCTTGCACGGAGAATTGCGACGTCTACCGCTTCGAGGCGTTGTACATGCACACGGACGAGTCGGTCGAATACGATTGCGTGCCCGTGGACGACAAAGGGGTTCACCACCCCGAGAATGGCTTGCACTATTCGGCTAGCTCGAGCGCCGGGCCGCTGTGCGAGCTGGGCAGCGTGAAGAGCTGCGGTGACTTCGAATTCGGCCTAATCAACTCGTTCTGCAAGGGCGACTACGTGCCCGAAAATTGCGTAGCCACGTGCAATGGCGATTCGGGGAGCGGCTACTACTGCTCGCTCGATCGAACCTCTGCCAGCCCCGATCTGTGCACCACATCGTTCTCGTTGAACGGCACGAGCTACAGCAATTTCCCTGACTATTGCCAGAAGAAGTACGGCGATGGCCCGTTCAAAGATTGCACGTCCGGAGGCTATAAGCTCGGTGTCAGCCCACGCTACCTCGGGGATGACGTGATCACGCCGGTCGTTGACGTGCCGACGGTCGCCGACATGGGGAGCCACTTCCGCAGCAGCGCGGACACGGCCTTCGGCAAGGACGAATACTTCGTGGAAAGCATCGTGCTCGACCCCGCCTTCAATTGCCCCGTCAATGCCGGCCAAAGCTACGGCACGACGCTCAAAGCCCTAGCAACGAGCAGCACTGACGTCTACGCGCTGTGCAACGATTACGCTCCAGCGTTGCAACGGATCCAGACGTTCGCGAAACGTCTCGTCAAAAACGAGTTCCCGCTCAAGCTCGCCGAGGATGAAGAAGTCGACGCCGTGAACGCCGTCGACGTCGACGGTAAGCGCCGCGAACTCGCCAAGTCGGAGTTCCGTTTCGATCGCGATCAGAACTTGTTGGTCGTCACTCCCGGCGTACTCGGTCCATCTGATCTGACGCTCGATCTCACCGTGGCCGACACGTGCATCGAGATCGTGCGCTAACCATGCGCCAATAGAGTGGCGGGAAATCGAGCCGCCTGCGCGGGAGAAGCGCGCAGGCGGCGGACTCAGCTCGTCACTGCAACGTCGGGGTCGTGCCTTCGATCCACTTGGTCAGGTCGGCGGTGGCCACCTTGGCCGGCGCGATCCGCCCGTCTGGCGCGGCCTTGTGGGTCAGGAACGCCCGAATGGCGCGCTTCAGCGGCTCGCCCTGGGTGTCCGGGTAGAACGTACAATGGTTATGCGGATCGGTCGGATTGCCGCCGTTGTATTCGATGTTCTTCTCGACGCCGAGCGCCTTGTACATCTCGGCGGCGTCCGCCGTGGCAGCGTGTTGGCAGGTCGCGCACAGCTCGCCGATGCGAGAATTGTCGAGCACGAGCAAGCCGCGCGGGGCGTACATGGCGACGAGAAAATGCGTATCCGCGGGGATAGTGTTCACCTTGCTGCGGTTCGAGCCGAACATGGTTCCGAACCAGCCCTGCGCTTCACTCCACGCAGAGTCCAGCGACTGGGCGGGCTTGCCATTGGGGCCCATCGGAGCCGTGTTGACGACGCGGAATGCAGAGACACCGCCGGTTCCCGACTCTTGCGGGATGCCGAGCGCGATGCGCTCGTCGAACGCGCCGATCGTGAATGCGCCCTTGCCCAAGCGAGAGCAGCCGGTCACGCCGATGGCTTTGGGATCAATGATGTTGTTGCGGCCGGCCTTCTTCTCAATGTCGAGCACGTCGATGATCCGGCTCACGCCCCATGCCCAACCGACCTGAGCGCTGGCGCCGGAGGTGGTGCCATAGATGGTCGAGAACAAGCCGGTGCGGTCGGCTTCGCTCGAGAGCTTGTTGTTGTCGTAGTTGATCGTCGCCACGCCCTCGGACTTGAGAATTCCGGCATCCAAGCTGCCGCCGCCGAGGCCGATGATGGCGGCGGCCGGCTGAGTGGCGCCGGCAGGGATGCTCACCGACACGCTGAAGTCGATGGTCTTGCCCATGTGCTCCACGTGCACCTTGATCGCGGTCGCCGTCACGGAACCGGTGACCGTCGCGGGCGTTCCAGGCTTCTCGCCGTGGATGAACGTTTCGACGGCCTTCTTCAGCTCGGCACGGCGGCAGGCCCATTCCGACTTCTTGGTCATCATCGTGCCGTCGGCCTTCTTGAACAGATCGGGCAGCATGGGATCGTTGACGGCG
>DASQCO010000058.1:0-14509 GCA_035634635.1 Polyangiaceae bacterium | reverse complement strand
TTCGCGCCCCCCCAAATCTCATCGTGAGCTCCGGTGGACACTTTGGGCTCTGGGGCGTCGAGAGGATTTGGCGGCTTGGCGGCTTGGCGGTTGATCCCCTCTCCAGCCTCCGTGGGACGGGAACAGAGCGCGCTTCGAGGTGCGATGCTGGAGCGTGAGCGCCCATTCTCCAGGGAGACGGGATGGGCGCTCGGAAGGTTAGAAGAGGCGTTTGCGTTTGGAGGAGGCTAGGATGCCGAGCATCTCGCGATACTTTGCGACGGTGCGGCGGGCGATCTTGATGCCTTCGTTCTTCTCGAGCATCTCGACGATCGCTTGGTCGCTGACGGGGTTGGCCTTGTCCTCTTGATCGATCAAGGTCTTGATCGCTTGCTTCACGCTTTCGCTGGCGATGTCCTCGTTGGCCACGCGGCGAATGCTGGAGTTGAAGAAGTACTTGAGCTCGAACAGCCCTTGCGGCGTGTGCATGTACTTGTTGGTCGTCACGCGCGAGATCGTGGATTCGTGCATGCCCACGGCCTCGGCCACGTCACGCAAGATCATCGGCTTCAAGTGAGCGACGCCCTTCTCGAAGAAATCGCGCTGTTTTTCGACGATGCACTCGGCGACACGAATGATCGTTTTGCGGCGCTGCTCGATGGCGCGAATCAGCCACTGCGCATTGCGTAGCTTTTCGCCGATGAACTCTTTGGCCGTCGGATCTTTCATCAAGCGCTTGGTCAGCGCTTCGTTGATGAACAAGCGTTGCACGCCGCGATCGTTGTCGAGCACGACGAACTCGTCCTCGTCCTTGATCACGTACACGTCTGGCGTAATGCCGATGGTGCGATCGTCTGTGTCCGTGAAATTGCGGGCAGGCCGACTCTCGAACTCCTGAATCGTCTTGGCGGCTTCGTACACTTCCTCGAGCGAGATCTTCATCTCGCGCACGATCGCTTGGTAGTTGTGCTTCTCGAGGTGGTGCATGTGGTGCTTGATGATCTCGAGCTCTGCATCGCCGTCTTCGTAGCCGGCCACCTTGGCTTGGATCAGTAGACACTCGCGCAGGTCACGCGCCGCGACGCCAATCGGATCGAACGCCTGGATCATTTCCAGAACCAGCGGAGCGTCCTCGGGGTTGAGCTCGGCTTCGGCGGCGAGATCCTCGATCGTGAGGTCAGGCGTGCGCGTCCCGTCCGGTCGCTCGATGCCCTCCAGATCCAGGTAGCCCTTTTCGTCGAGATTTCCGATGATCAGCTCGGCGAAACGCCGCTCGGATTCGGCGAAATCACTCATCTGCAACTGCCACAACAGATGGTCTTGCAGGTTGCCCGGCTTGGTCAGGTTCTGCTCGATCGGAGGCAGATCCTCGAATCCGCTACGACCAGTTGCCGATGGCGCCTGTTGCTGGGTGCGGTTCTCGAGAAACTTCTCCCAGTCCACCTCGCGGGTAGCCTTCTCGGTCGCCTTGGCCTCGGGGCGTTGGTATTCCGGCGGCTCGACACCGCCACCATGCTCGCTGATGGTTCGTACTTCGCCCGGTGAGTTGCGAATTCGCTCCGCGGGCTCTTCGTCCGATAAGACCGGGTTGTTATCGAGTTCCTTGCGAACTTCGTCGACGAGCTCCAAGCGGGAGAGCTGGAGCAGGCGGATCGCCTGCTGCAGCTGTGGCGTCATAACGAGGCTCTGCGATAGGCGGAGTTGCTGCTTGATTTCCATGGCGTCCTACCGGGAGTTGGTCTCCAGAAACCCCAGTCAAAGGACAGCCTAGCACTGAAAGCAAGAAGCGGGCCTCTGAAATAAAGCGCTCACTCAGCCAAAAAACCGAGTGATCCTACTTGCCACAGTTGGGGGGCAGCGACCGCGTTCGCTTGTGGCGATCCGCACTCGAACTGCGCTGCCCTCAGACCGCGTTCCCCCGTCGCACTCAGTTGTAACAGATGTTTTGGGGCCGGGGCCCCAAAACCGAGGGTGGGGCCCCGCGCAAGCGGGGCGGGAGCAGAGCTCCCGACGACCGATTAACGCTCGGGTGCCTGTACCGGAATCGAGCCCTTCACGTCTTCGAGCGTGACCTTGCGGGTGTTGATGTCGATGGCTGCAGTGTCCGCCGTGACCCAACCTCGACCGCGGCTCAGCTTGACCCCACCGCCCAACTTGATTGAGCGATGAGCGACATCGACCTCGAAGGTCGCAGCGCTCGCCTCGATGCCCTTTAGCTTGGCGGTGACACCGCCGCTGCCTTTGGCCCACTTCACTTTCGGCGCTTCATCATACTTGAGCTCGATGCGCGCGCAGTCGACGTGCATGTCGCCCAGGGTGGCGGCTACGTGGCCCTCGAGGGTGGCGGTGCCCTTTTCGATGTCGACGTTCAGCTTGTCTGCGCCAACGTCCAAGGTTTGACCCTCAATCACACCGAGGGTGCCGGCGTTTGCGGGGACGGGCCGCTCGACTAGCACCGCGACGGTCAGCGCAAGCGCGACTCCAACGAGTGCAGTTCGGCTCCGTTTTTTAGACCCAGTTCGAGACATGCCTTCGCTCACTATAGCACCAGGGTTAAGATTTGCTTCCCTCGAACTGATTAGAAAAAGATAGAAAAGTAAGCTCTGCCCGCCGGAAATACCGTATGGGCGTCACTCTCGAAGGGAAGACTCCGAGTGGCTCCTTCCAGAATTCGCGCTGAAACGAAAGCGGAAACGGACGCCGCGCGTCCGCCTACACCTCGCTCTGCGTCTCGACGCCCCTGACGACTGTCACCCGCGTTACGCACTTTCCCCGGCGGAGAGCATGCTTGACGGCGGTAAGCAAGGGACTACTCTGGAACTAACGTGCAACGTCGTGAGGGCAGCCGGGGAGAGACCACCGCCTCGCGGCTGAAAAGCCTATACGCCTATGTCCAGAGCGAGCATGGCCCCGCTGAGGCCGACGCTTTCTTGGCACGCACCAAGCTCGACCGTGAGTACCTGAGCGACGAAACTCGCTTGGTGCCGATCGAACTTTGGCACAACGCGTTGGTCACGTTCGCGTCGCGTTGGGGGCGCGAAGCCATCGCACGAACCGCGCCCCACGTGGTCGGCCCCGAGAACCTCGGGGTGTGGACTCACGTGTTACGAGGCGCCGACGGGCCGGCGCAGGCCTTCTTGCGGCTCGACCACCTTGGCGGGGATCAAATCTGGACGGAGCGTTGGCGGACGTTGCACACCGCGCCCGGCGTGTGGCGCGGGAGCATTCGTATCAAGGAAGATGCGCCCCACGAGCAGGATGGGTTGTGCGCGCTCGCCCGCGAAGCTGATCTGAGCGCGCTGCCGCTCTTGTTCGGCTTGCCGTTGGGCAGGGTGACGCGGCTGCCCGCGAGTGACACCCGCGATACGCGCGTGTTCGAAGTCCGCTTTCGCGAGCCGAATATGCGGCCCGCACTGGGTGGCGCGCTGCTCGGTGCTTTTGGTGCGACCGGCGCGTTTTGGCTGATCGACGGCCTGCAGCAATTGCCGCTCCACCTGATGGTCGGGGCGAGCATTGGCACGGTCGCTGGGACTTTGTACGCGCACGAGCTGCGGCGCCGCGCGCAGTCGCGCGCGCAACTAGTGCGCATCCACACCTTGGAGCGCACAGCGACGCTTCGTGAACGTCGTGAGCGAGGCTCGATCGCCTTTCAAGCGGGTCTCGTGCTGGCTGGCCAGTACCGCCTGACGGAGAAACTCGGCATCGGTGCCAACGGCACGATTTGGGAAGCCGAGCGGCTCGCCAATGGTGAGCTCGTTGCGATCAAGATGCTGCGCGCGGCCGTTGCCCACGACACCATCGCGGCCGATCGCTTGCGTCGTGAGGCGGCGGCCCTCGGCCTCGCTTGGCACCCCAACGTCGTCGAGGTGTACGAGGACGGCCATTTGCCGGACGGTACGAGCTACCTCGTGATGGAGCGCTTGCACGGCGAATCACTTGCCGAGCGCTTGCATCGCGTTGGCGGAATGACCCCCGACGAGTTGATGCCAGTCGCTCTGCAGCTGTGCGACGCTTTGGGCGCCGTCCACGCCGCGGGCATCGTTCACCGTGACGTGAAGCCGAGCAATATCTTCTTGGCGCAGGAACCGGGCAAGTCCGTGCCTCACGTGAAGGTGCTCGACTTTGGCATCGCACGCGTGGAGTGGGCCGAAACGCGGCTGACCAACGCGAACGCGCCGCTCGGCACGCCCGGTTACATGTCTCCCGAACAAGAGCAGGGCGAGGAGATCGACCAGCGCAGTGATTTGTTCGCCATGGGCGGTGTGCTGTACGAGTGCCTGACTGGCTTCGCCCCACCGCTCAAACCGAGCGAATTGTGGACGACCCCGCCCATGGCTGACGGCCCGACCGAGAACGAGAGCGGGGTGCAACGCGCGCTGCGCAAGATCCCGCCGGACTTTCTGGTGGTGATCGAGAAGGCCATGGCGCCCTTGGCGCGGGATCGCTTTCCGGACGCGCGCGCGCTGCGCGATGCGTTGCTGGAAGTGGGTCGGCGGCGCAGCACGCAACCCAAGCTGGCCTAAGGGGACGACACGACGGGCTCGAGCACGACGTAGCGTTGATCGCCCAACGCGAGCTGAGTGCGAACCCGAAATTCGGGCGCAATCAGGGTTGCTACCCGCTGCTCGACGGCACGCGCGAACACCCATTCTTCGGAAGGCTCGGAAAGATCGGTGCCGCGCGCCAAGAGCAGCACGACTGCGCTCGGGTTCCGCGCAAATAACCAAGCACGCGGGATGCGCTTCGAGGTGTGGCCGCCCGGGAAGATGGCCACTTCTGGATCGGTGACGCCCGCGAGATCGATCACCTCGGCTTCGGTCGCGGCTCCCACCCAGCCGACATCGAGGGTGGCGATGCGCGCATCGTGCGCGAACACGGGCAGCGCCTCCGCGATCAGTCGTTTTCGATCCTCCCCCACCCGGCTCGCGCTTGGGCCGAGTCCGATGGCAAGCAGGAGTGCGGCGCCGAGTGCCAACGTCGTGCGAGTGAGCGTGAAGCCGAGGCGCGCGTGCTCGGCAACGTGTGCTCCGGCGAGCGCAGATGCGGGCAGCACCGGCACTGCCAGGCGAAATAGCGCCATCCAATCGCCGCCACACAACACCAGCGCGGCTCCGTGCGCGAACAATGCTGCGAACAGCGGCCAAGCCTGGCGCGGCAAACGCATGAATTCGTGCGGTGTCACGAGTAAAAGCCACGGCAGCCCGGTAAACGCGACGGCGCCCCAAGCGTAACGCAAACCGTGCTCGAAATCGGAGGGCTTGGCGTAGAACGAGAGCGGCAACGCGCGGCCGAAGTAGTGGACGCGGAGCAACGCGACGAGGATCGTCGGGATGAGTGTGTAGAACGCGAGCTGTGCGGCTGCGCGCGGCGCGCTTCGAGCCACCAGCGCGCGAGCGGCGACCAAGGCGCACGCAAAGAGCAAGAGCTCGGGCCGAAGCGCGGCTGCAACTCCGAGTGCCGCCGCGCCGAGACGCCCACCAAGCAACCCGAACGTGGTCAGCAGAGTCACGAACCCGGTTTCCATTCCAGACACCGCCCAGGCGGCGAGCGGCGCGCTCAGCGCAACGACTGAGAGCGGCATGAAGCGCACGACACGCACGCCCACCCCAGCGATCAGACGACCCAGCAAGCCGGCCGCGATCAGCCACGCGCCGAGCCCGAACCACTTCGCCGCCATGAATGTTCGCAGCACATCGGGCTGGACGAACTGGGCGAGTAGCTGTGCATACCCGAGCGGGGTGACGGCATCGACGACGGGGCCATGCCGGTTGAAGCGGGGCCCGAACCCTTCGACGATGTGGGCGGCCACCCGGGCGGTGATCAGGGCGTCGTCGACCGTATAGCCCCAGAGCCAGGCGCAGCCCGGCAATGCGACCGCGACGCCAAGCAAAGGCGCCCAGATCGGGTTTCTTGACCGGCCGAACTGCCTATGTTCACCCGGAATGTGCTCGAAATTGGCCGACATCGCCTCGATCTCGGGTTCAGGGGGGCAACGCGGCGCTCACTCCACCGCCCCTAGCGGGCTCGACGCAGGCTGTCCACTCTTGTGCGATCGCCGCGCAAAAGTGTCGTTCTTCGTTCGAGATTCATACGATTGCGCCTACTGGATGTCGGCAATACAGGTCGTTGTTCGCCCCCGCCCCGAAACCGCCCCCACGACGGCGCTCGCGCCCTTGTACGGACTGTTCGACGTGATCGTCGACGGTGTGAACATCACGGCGCGCCTCGGTGAAGGTCAGGCTCTCGCTTTACTCTCGGATCTCGGCACGGCCGTGTCCTCACTCGCGCGCGGCAAGCGCGATCGCGAAACACTGCAGCTTTACACGGACGATGAAGCCTGGGAAATCGGGCTCGAGGCTGACGGCGCGGACGTGCTCGTGAGCGTGTTTCGCTCAGGCCCCTCGCCTCAGGTGGCCGTGCACGAGCGCAAAGTCGAATTGCTCGAACTGCGCCGGGCGATCCTGTCCGCGTTGGAAGAAGCGCCCTTGCGCCAAGCTCCGCCGGCGATCGTTGCTTCGCTCAGCGGGGCGCGGCGCTTGCTCGACACGCCCTGGCCGAGCTTCGGGCGCCGGCCGGTCACGCGCGAACACGCCGTGATTGCACCGCGCGCGTTGGGCGGGTTGAATTTCTCGGCTTCCGCGAGGCTACGGTGCGCCGTTCCAGGCGCGCCGGGCAGCCACAACGGGGAGCTCGAGCGCGCGGATTTGCACTCTTTGCTGACGCGCGGTCCGTTTGGCCTGTCGTGTCGCAATCGCAGCGTGCAACTCGGTGAAGCGTGCTTGTTCTTGCTCGCCGAGCGGCTGGTCATGCTCGGTGACGACGTGTTCGACGCCTGGCGCGCGCAGCGCGCGGTGTTCCGACGCGCCAACGTCGACGGCGTGCAGCTTTCGGTGCGACGCGGTCCTGGCGACGGCCCAATGACGCTCACGGTGCGCGCACGCGATGCCGCCGAGCACGAGCAGCTCTCGTTCCCTGAACTCGACGCGCGCACGTTCGTGGGCGCTGCGGCTCGCTTTGCGCTGGCCCTGGCCGACGCCTACCGCAGTCACGACCCGAACCAAGCCCGCAATTTGCGCCTGAAAGCGCTGGTCCGCGCAGCAACCACGCTCTCCGATTCGCTGGCAGACAGCATCGCGGACGACTCGCTGCAGAATCCCGAGCCCGATAGCTACCGCTCGTTCGGCTTGCCGCGCGCACGTCCTGAACGCGGCATGTGGGACGCCGGTGGCAAGATGCGGTTCTTGCCGCGCTGGGTCGCGACGGTGCCGAACATCGACTTGCGCGCGACCTTTCAGTGTGGCGAGCGCTTGCTCGTCGGCTCACAACGCGAAACGGCCAGCATCGAACGAGGTTCCGGTCAGGTCCTGTGGCGCGTGCCGACGCCGCGCGCAGCGTGTGTGGTGACTCCGCTCGGTTTGGCTCGCATGCAACCGGACGGCACGATCGTGCTTCACGATCTGGACAACGGCGAAGCGCGCTTCACGACGCACCTCGCTCCACGCGCCAACGGTGGCGCGACCGGCGCTCTAGTCAACGCAGCAGGCTTGCCCAAATTGCTGGTCGTGGCCGAAGGCGATCGCTCGGTGACCGCGCTCGATTTGGTCTCCGGTGACGTGCGTTGGCGCTTCACCGCGAAACGCCCCGCGAACTATCGCGTGCGGCGCGCGGGCAAACTGATCTTGGTGGCCGGCGGCGACTCGGCGTTGCTCGCGCTGGACGTCACTAGTGGTGAGGTCGTTTGGCGCGTGCGCGATCGCTTGCCGTTCTCCGGCGACATGAGCATCGATCACGATGCGGTGTTCGCGCTCTCGGGTGGACCCATCGGGCCGACGCGGTTGCACCATGTCGACTTGTGGTCCGGCGAAGTGCGTTGGTCGAAAGAGCTCGAAGAGCGACCGGCCCCGGGCCAAGCCCCGCTCTTGGCTGCACAGGTCGTGGCCATCCCGACCCGCGATCGCCGAGGCATGGGGATCTCGGCCTACGATCGCACGACCGGCGACGTGGTTTGGGATCAGGCGCCGGGCCTGACTTCGCCCACGACCGCGTTCTTGGCGGTGGACGAGACATTGATCGCCAACTCCGCGTCGGGCGCGTTGATCTGTTTGGACGCGAGCACCGGCACGCTGCGCTACAATCAGGTGTTTTCGCGGCACGTGGACGCTGATCAGCCGCGCCGGCTCGAACCGGTCTTGCGCAACGGGGCGCTGTTCGTGCCGCAGCACCAAGTGCATGTGGTCCGGCCGCGCGACGGCGAAGTGATCGGCACCATCCCGTCCGATTTGATCCCGGATCTGCTGCGCGTCGACGAACGCTGCAACGTGTACCTCGCGGAAGAGAGCGGGCACGTGGCGGCGTTCAGCGTCGCTCCACGACTCACGCTGGTGAAGTAGGATCAGCTTCGCGGCGGCAGTGAATCGATGCGCGGTGGCAGCGGCAACGGGCCGCCCACCGCTGCGGCCTTGTCACGCACGAAACGCGCAATCGCGCGAAACGGGACTTGGGTCGGACAGAGCGCTTCTTTCTCCGCCAGCACTTCGTCACTCACGAAGCCGAAGCTATAGGCCGCGGCGCGGTAGTCCGGCATGCTCCGTGAGCCCGCAAGCACCAATGCCATCACCCCGCGGTATGCGCCGCCTGACGCCGCGATGCGCTCGGCTTCGCCTCGGTCACACAAGCCGCAGGCGATGCAGCGGCTGAACTCGGGCATTGCGCTGCGTTCGGCCGGCGACACCGGCGGCAGCCCGTCTGCGTCGTAGTTGGTGCGAAAGGCGGCGATGCCCGACTTACTGCCCGAGAAGAAGATGCGCCGCCCGATGGTCTTCAAGAGATAGAGGGCCAGGAGCAAAATCGCCTTGAGTCGCGGAGGCATTCCTAAGGGAGAAATAGCACGCGCCCGAGCGTAGATTGTCAGCGTTGAGGGTCGTCACGAACACAGTGTGACGTGTCTCGTGTGACGCTGTTACGGCCTGTTACGCATCAGTAAGTCATTGAATTTACTGACACAAACGCCTGGCACGCGGCGTGCTGAATGGGTTCTCGAAAGCCGAGGAGCCACTCACCATGTTCACCCCCGTCACCGCCCCGCACCGTTCCGAGCAAACCACCCAATCAGCCCCCGTCTTGTTGCAAAGCAGCGCCGCGGACGACGCGAAGTTGGTCCGTGCGTTGATTGCAGACGACCCGCATGCCTGGCGCGAGTTCAACACCCGCTTCTCGCGCCTCGTGCTCAGCACTATCAGCCGCGTGACGGCTCGCTTCAGCGGCGTCGTTTCGCAAGAGGACCTGCGCGAAATCTACGCCACGTTTTGCGTGCAGCTCTTGGCCAACGACAAGCTCAAGCTGCGCAGCTTCGACCCAGCGCGCGGCAACAAGCTCAGCACCTGGCTCGGCCTGCTCGCCAGCCACACCGCGTACGACTTCTTGCGCGGTGCGCGTCGCGAGCCGCGTCGTGCCGCCCTGAGCGAAGCGGAAGACCTGTGCAGCAGCATGCCCGACCCGTGCGAGAGCGCGCTGATGCGCGAGCGCGCCGGCCTGGTGAGCCAGCTGCTCGCGAACTTCACGGACAAGGACCGCGCCTTCATCCAACTGTACTTCGGCGAGGGCCTAGCCCCCGAAATCGTCGCCGATCGACTGAACATCAGCGTGAAGACCGTGTACTCGAAGAAGCATAAAATTCAGGCCCGACTACAGGCCTTGTTGGCCGAGGCCCAGCTGGCGGCGTGAACCGGACCGATCCGGATCAAGAGGGGTAGAAGGGTGTGGTAAACGGGACGCCGTGCGCGTCTCGTCTCGGGCCCTCCACTCACGCGGTTTACGTTCTGTTGCGGGCGTTGCCAGCGTGATGGCGCTCCTCGCGAGCGGTTGTGGTGGCGCTCAGGGGAACGGACTCAACGCGGGCTCTGCCAGCGGCAGCAGTCGGGGAGGCAGCGCGCGCATCGAACTTCGGGAAGTCGACAATCATCCCCCCATCAACCTGGTGGCTCGGCTGGGGGATCCGCTGCCGGCGGTGGCGTTCGCAAGCGCGCACGATCGCGGCGCGGTGGCCTCGGTCGCCGTGTCGGCGTTGATCCTGTCGCGCTTGTCAGCGCGCGGCATCAACGACGTGATGAGTATGCCGACCGAGAGCGGCATCGAGCTCGCGACGCTGTGCGCGGACAAGGCGGCGGCGCGCGCGTTCATCGAGCAAGTGACGGCGGCCCTGGCCACACCGGTGACCGAACGTGATGGCGCGTTGCGCGTGATCCAGGAGCATTTGGCTGCGCTGCGCAGTCGTTCGTTCGCGGGCAAAGCGGAAGCCAGCGTGGCGGCGTGCTCCGGGGAGCTCGGTCTGACACCGGGCACCGGCGTTCCGGATGTGACGACGCCCGCTGGACGCGCCGAGCTCGAGAGCTATCGGCAATTCGCATTTGCGAGGCGCGCTAGCGCGTTCGCCGCACTTGGGTCGAGCGACTTCGTGAACGCTGCGGCGAGCGAACTCGAGGACGTCCCGAATTGGCCGAGTGGCGACGCCGCGGATGATCCCTGGCCAGCCAATGACACGGCTGAGGTCGACGGAGTCGACGGCGCGCGGCGTCTATCGATTGCGCTGCGCATCGCGGATGCCGATGCTGCGCTTTCGGCGCTTCGCACCTTGAGCGGCGCCAGGGCGGCGCTGCCTTCGCGCCTGCGCGCGTTCCTGCCCGGATTTACGCTGGAGCGCGTCGCCTTTCAGGCTCGTCCCCGCGGAGCCTGCCTGCGCGTCGATTTGAGCCTGCCCGACGGCGAACCGGGGGTGACCCCGAAGGATGCCGCACTTGCCGTTAGCTTGGTGAGCGAGGAAGCGCATGCTGGCGTTGCCGCGCCGCCGCGCTCGATCGAAGAAAATATCATCGAGCCCAATGATCCGCGGCAAGCGGCGGCGCGGGCCGCATGGCGCGCGCTGACGGGTCGCAAAGAGGCCAGTGCCGAGCGACGCGCCGTCGCGGTTTCCGTGCATCCCGCTGAACGAGCAGCGTTCGACGGTTTTGCGAACACCTTGCTCGCACTCGAGACGCAGCCAGCGCGGGTGCCATTGGAAACGCGGCTGCGCGCGGAGCCCGGCCAGTCCGAACTCTGGGTCTTGCTCGGCAGCCCGTGCGGCACGCTCGGCGAAAGCAACGACAACGCCGGTCAGAGCGCGCTCGCGCTCACCATGGCGGCCCAAGAGGCGAGCGCGGATGTTGCGCTCGAACCGTGGATCACCACGGATTCCGTGGGCCTCCTGGCGCACGCCCCGCGCTTGCCGATGGAGAGCGCGACCGAACAAGCGGAACGAGTCGCGCGCTCGCTCGCTCGCGCGCTCAGCGAGCGCAGCGCCGGAGACTCACTCGCTACCGCGCAAGGCGAGCTATTCGCAGCGGTCGGCGGCGCTCCGCGGCCAGGCTACGCACGCCTGCTCGACGCGCTCGCCCCCGAACGCAGCGCGTGGCTCGATCCCCGCGGAACGTGGGCCTCGCTCGCGCAAGCCAATCGCGACAGCGTGGGGGCGCGGAGCCGTGAAATCTTGCGCGGCCCGTTGCGAGTGGCCGTCTTGGCCAACGAGGACGACGCGCAAGCGACGGCGGCGAGCCGCGCACTCGAACGCTGGTTCGCGCCTTGGCGCGACGACGCGCGCCGCTGTCAAACCGCTGCGGAACGAGCTCCGCGTAGCGGCGAATTGACCCTGACGGTTCCGGATTCCGGCAACACCGAGAGCGCCTACCTCGGACTCCCCTTCCCTTCTCGGCTGAAGTTCGAACGCGAAGCGGATGCATTCACCGCGCTGCTCAACGCTCCGCGCGGCCCGCTCGCACTCGCGCTCAGCGCAGAACATCTCCACGCCTCCACGCGCGCATTCGTCATCGGCGGAGGCCGCGCAGCCGCATTGGTGATCGAAATCCACGCCAGTGACGACGACGCGCGCAAGGCGACCCTCGAGGTGCGGCGCGCCCTCGACCGCGTCATCGCCAGCCAAATCTCGAATGACGAACTGGCCGCGGCGCAACGCGCGACGGCTCAGCGTGCGCTCGGCGCCTCGCTCGATCCACGCCGCCGAATCGTCGATCTGTGGCGCGGCGGAGCGGCGGAGGGGGCGCTCAGCCGGACCAGTTTGCGGGCATTCCAAGCCGCCCTGAGCGGAGCAGCCCAGGTCGTTGTCTACGTGACACACCGGGATTGAGCGCATTTTCGGGCCTCGGCCGAATGGATTTGCCGCGCCCGGTCGCCATGTTAGCGGGAGGGCCATCATGGCTGCCCGGCAAAGCGTTCTGATCCTCGATTACGGCTCTCAATACACCCAGCTCATCGCTCGGCGCATCCGCGAGTGCCACGTGTATTGCGAGATCCACCCGGGCACCATCAAGCTCGACGCGATCAAAAAGATCGCCCCTCAAGCCATCATTCTGAGTGGCGGTCCACAGAGCGTGTATGCCGAGGGCTCGCCCAAGAGCGATCCGGGCCTGTTCGAACTCGGACTCCCCGTACTCGGGATCTGTTACGGCGAGCAGCTGATGGCGTTGCAACTCGGTGGTAAAGTGGAACCAAGCAACGAGCGCGAATACGGCCCAGCTCAGCTCACCGTGGGCGAGAATTGCGGCATCTTCTCCGCGTTCAAGGTCGGTGAAGAGAGTGGCGTGTGGATGAGCCACGGTGACAAACTGACGAAGTTGCCGGACGGATTCCGCGTCATCGCGACCAGCCCCAACGCACCGTTGGCCGCGATCGCGAATCCCGAACGCAAAATGTACGGCATCCAGTTCCACCCGGAAGTCGCTCACACGCAGCGCGGCCTGGATATTGTGCGTTCGTTCTTGTTCGAGGTCGCCGGACTCGAACCGAGCTGGACCCCGGGCTCCTTCGTGGACGAAGCGATCGCCAAGATCGCCGAAGCGGTCGGCCCGGACGAGCGCGTGATCTGCGGCCTGAGTGGCGGTGTCGACTCATCCGTCGCGGCCGTGCTGTGCCACAAGGCGCTGGGCGACCGCTTGGTCTGCATCTTCGTGGACAATGGGCTCTTGCGGCAGGGTGAGTTCGAAAGCGTCGTGCACACCATGCGCGAAAGCTTCCACTTGAACCTGATCCCGGTCGACGCGCGCAAACTGTTCATCGACGGCTTGACGGGCGTCACCGACCCGGAAAAGAAGCGCAAGATCATCGGCAAGCTGTTCATCGACGTTTTCGACGAACACGCGGGCCGCATCGAAAACGCCAAGTACCTCGTGCAAGGCACGCTCTACCCGGACGTGATCGAAAGCGTGAGCGTGAAAGGTCCGAGCGCGGTGATCAAGAGCCACCACAACGTGGGCGGCCTCCCCGAGCGCATGAAACTGAAACTGATCGAACCGTTGCGCGAACTCTTCAAAGACGAGGTGCGCGCCGTCGGCGAAGCCCTCGGCATGCCGCACGACGTGCTTTGGCGCCACCCGTTCCCGGGCCCCGGCTTGGCCGTGCGCTGCTTGGGAGATCTGACGAACGAACGCCTCGACGTGCTGCGCAAAGCCGACGCTATCGTGATTGAAGAACTGCGAGCCTCCGGCCTTTATGGTTCGGTGTGGCAAGCCTTTGCCGTGCTGCTCCCCGTGCGCAGCGTCGGCGTGATGGGCGATGACCGCACCTACGAAGAAACCTGCGTGATCCGCGCCGTTCAATCCAGCGACGGCATGACCGCAGACTGGGCGCGGCTGCCGCACGAAGTGCTGGCCAAGATGAGCGCGCGCATCATCAACGAAGTCAAAGGCATTAACCGCGTCGCCTACGACATCAGCTCCAAACCCCCCGCGACCATCGAATGGGAATGACGCACGAATCCCGAGTTTCGGCGATCCTGCGCTGGCTCACACCCTACGTCGCGTTCCTCGCGGCGGGCGTGCTCACGGTATTACTCGTCTTGTCCCTGACGAGCTGCCAGATCCTGGGAGCGAACGCCGAGCCGCCAAGCGCGCCGCTCAGCCTCGCCCGCGCCGACAAGTCGCCTCGCGACGCGGCCGTCACGATTGACGAGGAGTACATCGGGCCGCTTGGGTACGTCTCCGCTCGGGGCGTCAAACTGCCCGCGGGCAAGCACCGCATCACGATCGAGAAGCCCGGGTACTTCCCGTGGGACCGCTTGGTTGAGGCGGGTACCGCGCCGATTCACTTCGACGTCGAGTTGGAGCCGATCCCGGACTGAAGTTCCTTGCCGGCAAGCAGGATCGGAGGGGTCACCCGTCGAAGTTCCTTGCCGGCAAGCGGGTTTGTGCCTCCGCGTCGATCTTCGCGCCTTGCCGGCAAGCAGGATTGAAGGGGTCATCCGTCGAAGTTCCTTGCCGGCAAGCAGGATTGAAGGGGTCACCCGTCGAAGTTCCTTGCCGGCAAGCAGATCTAGGCTGTCTGCCCTCTGCGCGGCTTCCCCGCAGCAGCTTCCTACCTATCGGCCGTTTGGGTCACAGTTCTAGAAACCATCAGCCGGTACGTTTTGTGCTGTCGCCCCTTCCCTAGTGAGCACGGGCGAGGTAATCACCTCGGGCAATGATGACCCTAACGACGAGCCTCCTGG
>DASQCO010000057.1:0-24376 GCA_035634635.1 Polyangiaceae bacterium | reverse complement strand
GGGCGGGCTGCTCTCGAACTTTGCCGCTGGCGCCTTCCTGGTGATCTTGAGGCCTTACAAAGTGGGTGACTTCGTGATCGCGGGCGAGGTCACGGGCACGGTGACCGCCATCGGTCTGTTCGTGACGACGCTCGACACGCCAGACAACGTGCAGACGCACGTGGGCAACGGTAAGATTTTGGGCGGCACGATTCAGAATTTCTCTGCCAATCGAGTGCGGCGCGTCGATCTCACCGCGCAGCTGCACTACTCCGTCAACGTGGCTGACGCGATAGAGCGCCTCACCGCCAAGCTCAAAGCGATCCCGAACGTATCCACCGAATCGCCACCATCGGTCGAGATCCTCACGTTCACCGAGTTTGGTCCGGTGCTCGCCGTGCGCCCCTTCACGCACACGGATCACTACTGGCAGGTGTACTTCGACACCAACAAGGCAATTATTGCGGTAGCTGGTGAAGCCGGTTTCCCGCCTGTCGAGCGCAAACTCAACGTCAAAAACGCGCCGACCGCCTGAGCCCACTCTCGCCCTCCGCGTTTCGTACGCGGAGGGTTTCACCGGAGTGCGACGGAACCGTCACTCCGGGTCCATCCTCGTGCGATTGAGTAGGCATTCACGCTTAGATAACCCATAGGAGTTATTGGATGTCGTTCGATCGCAAGCTCACCCGTCGTAGCGCTCTGCACGGTACCGTCGCTGTCACCATTGCTCAGATTTTGGCCGCCTGCGGCAGTGACGATGGGGGCGCGCACGGAGCGGGCGGTGCGGGTTCGGGCGGTGCCGGTGGCCACGGCGGCGACGCTGGCGGGCGTGGCGGTGAAGCGGGCCTCGCGGGCAGCGGCGAAGCGGGGCTCGGCGGAAGCGCTGGAGGGGACGGAGAAGCGGGCCAGGGCGGCATGGGTGGACAGGGCGGAGGGGGTATTGTCGAAGGCAGCTACGGCGATCTCGTTCCGCGCGACGGCGTGATCTCGCTGCCTGAGGGGTTTTCGTATGTGCTGCTTGCCGCTGCGGAGACGGCAATGAGTGACGGTCGGGCCATGCCCGGAGCCCACGACGGCATGGCCTGTTTCGCGGGCAAAGGCTCGCAAGTCGTCTTGCTCCGCAATCACGAGCTCTCGGCCAATGACCAGGCGAGCAGCGATCCGAAGTTGTATGACGCGCTCGGCGCAGGCGGCGTGACCGCGACCATCTTCGATACTGCCACCGGCAAAGAAGTGAAGAGCTTTGCCGTGCTCTTGGGCACGATCGAAAACTGCAACGGCGGTACCAGTCTGAGTGGCTCGTGGCTGACCTGCGAGGAGACCACGGAGGGCGAAGCCGCCGGCTTCAAGAAGCCGCACGGCTATGTGTTCGAGGTGCCGGCGACCAGCGAAGGCGTGCTCGCCGCGCCCGAACCACTGCGTGCCATGGGACGCTTCGAGCACGAAGCAGCGCGCCAAGACGAATCGGGCGTCGTGTACATGACCGAAGACAACGGCGACCCTGCGGACGGCTTCTATCGCTTCGTGCCGACCGACAAGCTCGACTTGGCCAAAGGCGGACAACTGCAGATGCTGGCTGTCAAAGGCCAGCCGCAGCTGGTCACCTACACCGGGCAAACCGTGGGCGTGGAATACGCCACCGAGTGGGTCGACATCGCCGATCCCGATCCGAGCAACGCCGAAGACGACCCGGGCGCCGTGTTCAAACAGGGCCTAGCTCTCGGTGGAGCGCAATTCATGGGCCTAGAAGGCCTGGCGTTGCAAGGTGGTGTGGCCTACTTCGTGGCGTCGGAGGCCGGCGACGAAGAAAGAGGTCAAGTTTGGAGATTCACTCCAAAGGGTGACAGCGGTGGCACGCTCGAGCTGCTCTACGAATCGCGCGACGGTGCGGTGCTCGATCAACCCGACAACATCACCGTGTCGCCCCAGGGCGCGATCCTGATGTGCGAAGACGGGGATGGTGAGGACATCGACGGTGGCGACAACTGGCTGCGTGTCCTCACTCAAAACGGTGAAGTGTTCGACTTTGCCCAGAACCTCAAGCCCATCGACCTCCACGACATCGACGACGAAGACTTCCCAGACGCCGGCGCCGCATTCGGCGCTAGCGAATTCTCCGGAGTCTGCTTCAGCCCCGACGGCAAGTGGATGTTTCTGAACGTGCAGTACCCCGGATTGACCTTGGCCATTACTGGGCCTTGGGAGAACGGCGCGATCTGAGCAGCCGCAGCAACTCTCAGCCAAGCCGCGCGCGGTCATGCGCCGCGTTCAGATCGATCACCGGCCCCACCGGGACGATGCGCGTTGGATTGACGTTCGGGTGGCTGGTGAAATAGTGGTGCTTGATGTGCTCGAGATTGCAGGTCTCGGCGACGCCCGGTGTTTGGTAGATATCGCGGAGGTAGCCGAAGAGCGCGGGGCAGTCGCTGAGGCGTCGAAGGTTACATTTGAAGTGATAGTGGTAGACCGGGTCGAAGCGCAGCAGCGTCGTGAAGAAGCAGATGTCGGCTTCGGTGAGCGTTGGGCCGAGCAAGAAGCGTTGTTTTTGCAGTCGCGCTTCGTAGCCGTCGAGTGCGGTGAATAGTTCGTGCACGGCGAGCTCGTAGGCGCTCTGTTTGACGGCGAAGCCTGCGCGATACACGCCGTTGTTCACGGGCATGTACAGCGCGTCGATTTCAGCGTCGATGGCAGCCTTTTGTTCGTCCGAGCAGAGCACTCGAGTTGCGCCGGCGAAGGCGTCGAATTCGCGCGAGAGCATGCGTAAAATCAGGCGCGATTCGTTGCACACGATGGTCTCGGTCTGCTTGTCCCAGAGTACGGGCACGGTGACTCTGCCGCTGTAGTCGGACTTTGCGCGTGTGTAGACTTCGTACAGGTAGCGCGCGCCGTGCAGACCATCACCAGTTGCGCCTGGGAACTCGCCGAACTCCCAGCCATTGTCACCCATGTGTGGGTGCACGACGCTGATGCTGATCGCGCTCTCGAGTCCTTTGAGTGCGCGCGCGACCAACGTGCGATGAGCCCATGGGCAAGCCAAACTCACGTACAAGTGATAGCGCCCTGGCTCGGCGCGGAAGCCGCTCGAGCCGTCGGCGGTCACCGCGCCGCGAAACTTGGTTTCTTCGCGCACGAAGTGACCTTTGTCGTCGGCCTTGTACCACTCGGTGCTCCATTGTCCGTCGATCAGCTTGCCCATCGTCCAATCATGCCTCTCTCGCCGAGGGTGTACATCCGCGCGAAAGCAGCTTGGACGAAATGTGTCTGGTCAGCGTGACCGCGCTCGTTCCTGCGCCTCAAAAATGAGCAGCACGGCGTCACCGTGGTTTGGCTAATCTTGCCGGACTCTCGCGAGGTTGTTGTCTTGAGCGGCTCCACTGAGTCGCGTCACGCGGGGCTCGAGCTGCTGCCCCAAGAGCCGAGTTTTGCCCGGTCTTTCGCCTTCGGTTGCACGCTTCTTCGCTCAGCTCGATCGCGCGTAGTGTTGCAGACTTCGCTGCCTGAAATCGAATGTAAAATACATATATGTGTTGCTAGGCTTTGGAGGGACCGAGCTTGCCGGCACCGTTCGAGAGCTTCTCGCAATGGGCCGCGTGGGAGGACGACCATCCATGCTGAATATCATTCGCGAAATCGCGTCATCGAGCGGCACGAGAAAAATCACAGCCTTCTTTTGGCTGTTCCTTGTCGCGCTCAGCCTGACTCTGCCCCGCGCTGCGCACGCTGAGAGCGCCGAGCCCGACAAGGCTCCGGTAGTGGTGAGCGCTGTCGCTGCGCCCGCTGCGGCCCCCGCTTCTGCGCCAGACGCGAAGAGCATGGACGAACGCATTGCCGATCTCGAAGCGTATATGAACAACGGCGCGCGCGTCGCCAAAGAGTCCAAGGTGGCTGGCCCCGGACCGGGACACAACGGTTGGATGATGGTCTGTGCCGCGCTCGTGCTGTTCATGACTCTGCCGGGGCTCGCGCTCTTCTATGGCGGCATGGTTCGGACGAAGAACGTATTGAGTGTGATGGCGCAATGCTTGGCCATGGCAGGCCTCGTGACCATCTTGTGGGTCGCGATTGGCTACAGCTTGGTCTTTGCACCCGGGGGTCCTACGCTCGGAAGCGCGAAGTTCGCGATGCTCAGCGGCGTCGATGCGATGCCCAACGGCGATTACGCGCAATGGGTCTCACAAAACGTATTCGCGATGTATCAGCTGATGTTCGCGATCATCACGCCGGCGTTGATCGTGGGCGCAATCGCCGAGCGCATGAAGTTCAGCGCGCTGCTCCTGTTCACCGTCGGGTGGATGTTCCTCGTTTACTTTCCGCTCGCGCACATGGTGTGGGGCGTGGATGGCATGATGAATGGGGTTTTCAACGCCAAAGCGTCGATCAAAGCCATCGATTTTGCCGGCGGAACCGTGGTCCACATGTCCTCGGGTTGGTCGGCGATCGCGCTGGCGCTGATTGTGGGTAAGCGCCGCGGCTTCGGCAAAGAGAGCTTTGCACCGCATAGCTTGGTCTTGACCATGGTTGGCACGGGTATGCTTTGGGTCGGTTGGTACGGCTTCAACGCTGGCAGCGCCGTGGCCGCCGATACGATCTCGGCCAACGCGTTCGTGACCACGACAATTGCTGCCGCTGTTGCCTGTGTCGCTTGGCCGGCGGCGGAGTGGATCACGCGCGGCAAGCCGACGGTGCTCGGCTTTTGCTCTGGCGCGGTCGGTGGTTTGGTCGTGATTACTCCCGCTGCGGGCTTCGTCACTCCGGGCAGTGCGCTGATCATCGGTGTGCTCGCCGGCGTCATTCCGTTCCTTGCCTGCACTAAGCTGAAAAACGCCCTCGGCTACGACGATGCGCTCGACACTTTCGGCGTACACGCTGTGGGCGGCACCATGGGCGCGTTGGTCACGGGGTTCATGGCGACCTCCCGCGCGAATCCCAATCTGGATTTGAATCTGAAGGGCATCGTTGGCAAAACGCTCTGGCTCGAGCAGCTGAAAGCCATGGGCTTCACGATCGTTCTCGCCGTCGTCGTCACGGTCGCGCTCGCGTACGCGCTGAAAGCCACCATTGGGTTACGGCCTTCGGAGGAAGACGAGCAAATCGGCCTGGATCTCAGCGATCACGGCGAGCGCGGCTATCACACCGGAGACTTTGGCGGCGCGCATCCAGAGCGCGACGATGAAGGGTCGGTCGCTGCACACTGACTCAATCGCGGCTGCGCTGCGCGTGACGACTCTCCGCCAGGATGGTCACGCGCGGCGCAGTGGGCAGAGCTATTTCGTGCGCAGCACCAAGCACGCAACTTCACTGCGCAAGCTGGGCTCGTCGTCGGCCAAGGCGGTGGCCGCATCGCTGTAGTCACCCAGATTGGTCAGGCCGCGCGCGGCACGCGAGCGAGCCGCGACGGCCGGATCGCGCAACGCTTTGACGAGCGAAGCCTTGACGCTGCCGTCACCAGCTTGCGCGAGTGCGCTGCGAGCTTCGTTCTGGGCGCGCAGCTCGGAGTCCGAACTCGTTTTCGCAGCTTCGATCTCGCGAAGCGCGCGGAGCGCCTCGCTGCGGCGCGCTTCGACGCCGATCAGGCGCGAGAGCGCGACCACGCGGAGTTCGGGGCTGGGATCTTTGGCGGCTTTGACGATGGCAGCCTCGGTTTCGGCGTTCATCGGCGCGAGGCCCAGAGCGAGTCGCTTTTCGTCGTCGCTGCCGTCCGCGATGTAGCGACGGAGCCGCGCGTTCGCGACCACCGCGTCCGCGCCGGATGTACGCGCAAGGGCGTAGGTCGCGCTCACGGCCGCGAGGCCACCGCCGCTTTCAGCGGCGACGCCGAGCTCGCGCGCGCCACCCTCGGCGAACGAGGCAGTGGCGGCCCAAGCATCCACGATGGCCATACGAGTCGCGTCGTCCGCCCGCGCCCAGATGTCTTTGAGCGCCAGCACCGCGCGCTCTCCGCCGATCGCGCCAGCCGCGACGATGGCGAGGCTTTGGCTCTGTGGATCGGGATCGACGCGCGCGGCGTCCAGCAGCGCTTCGAGCTCGCCCGCGTCGCGCACCGCGAGCGCGGTGCCGAACGCAGCGCGCCGCACTCGTTCGTCCGGGTCGACGAAGAAGGCTTTGCGCATGTCGGTGTCGATTGCGCGGTCAGCGGCCCGCGCGGCCACGGCGCGCCACGCACCCTGCTCGGAACGCGCGTAGTGGTGCAAGAGCTCCGTCTTGTCCGCGGCGTGGGTCTCCACCAAAATCAACGTCAGCTCGGCCGCAACGTCGTCGTCCTTCTGCGCGCGCCGCTGCATGGCCGTGCGCAGGGGCTGCGCGCAGCTACGCAGCGCGCGGACGCGCTGCGCGCCGCTCGTGCCTTCGGCCGCGGTCAATTCGCGTTCGGCGACCGCGCGCGCAAGCTCGACCACCGCGGCGTGATCGAGCTTTCCGGCTTGCTGAGCGCTCTGAATGTCGCGCTTCAGTTCGGCCAGGTTTCCCGTGAGCGCGGTACGAGCTGGAGGTTTCGGCCCGCACGCACTGAGCAGCAGTGCGCACAGTGAACATTGCCACGCAAAAGCTGTTCGAAACCGGCGCACGCGCTGCTTCAATTGACGCTGCTGGATGACTCGGTTTGTGCGGCTTCCGTGCGGGCCGACGCGGCGATCTCGTTGCGACGCTGCGCGGCCGCAGCCACGAAGCCCTCGAACAACGGGTGAGCCACCATGGGTCGGCTCTTGAATTCCGGATGGAATTGGCAACCGACGAAGTACGGATGCTGCGGAAGCTCGACGATTTCTACCAAGCGATCATCCGGGCTAGTGCCGCTGAGCACGAGCCCTGCACGGATCAGTTGTTCGCGATAGTCGTTGTTGAACTCGAAGCGGTGCCGGTGGCGCTCGGAGATCTGCTCGTTCTTGTACAAGTCGAGCGCGTGACTGCCGGCTTTGAGCGTGCACGGATAAGCACCGAGGCGCATCGTGCCGCCTTTGTCCTTCACCCCGCGCTGATCGGGCATCAGATCGATCACCGGATTGGCGCAGTCTTTCTCGAACTCGGTCGAGCTCACGCCCTTGAGCCCGCACACGTTGCGCGCGAACTCGATCACGGCCAGCTGCATACCTAGACAGATGCCGAAGAACGGCACGCCTTGTTCGCGCGCGTAGCGGATGGCCGAGATTTTCCCTTCCACTCCGCGGTCACCGAAGCCGCCGGGCACCAGAATGGCATCCAACCCGCTGAGCAGCGCGGGCGCGCTGCCGCGCTCGATTTGCTCCGAATCGATGTGCTCGAGTTGCACGGAGACGTCATTGGCGAGGCCGCCCGCGACTAGCGCTTCATTCAGGGACTTGTAGCTGTCCTTGAGGTGGACGTACTTGCCCACCACGCCGATGCGTACCGTGCCTTTGGCAGGCTTCTTGAACTTCTCGACGACTCGGATCCAATTGCTCAAATCCGGCTGACGCGACCAGATGTTGAGGCGCTCCGCGATTTGATTGTCCAAGCCCTCGGCATGCAGCACGAGCGGCAACTCGTAGATGCATGACACGTCCACCGCGGAAACCACGCTGTCGACCGCGACGTTGGAGAACAACCCAATCTTCTCCTTCAAACCCTGAGCGAGCGGGCGATCGCTGCGACAGATCAAGATGTCCGGCTGAATGCCGATCTCGCGCATCTCGCGCACCGAGTGCTGGGTCGGCTTGGTCTTGAGCTCACCCGCCGTGACGATGTGCGGCACGAGCGTCACGTGCACGCTGAGAGCATTGCCGTTGCCGGCCTCGAGCTTCAGCTGGCGAATCGCTTCCAGGAAGGGCAGCGACTCGATGTCGCCCACGGTGCCGCCAACCTCGATGATCGCGATGTCGACGTCGCTCGTGGCCTCGTAAATGCGCGCCTTTATCTCGTCCGTGATATGCGGGATGACCTGCACGGTCGCGCCCAAATACTCGCCGCGTCGCTCTTTCGTGATCACGGCCTCGTAGATGCGACCCGTGGTCACGTTCGCTCGCCGCGTGAGTTTGGCGGACGTGAAACGCTCGTAGTGGCCTAAATCGAGGTCGGTTTCGGCGCCGTCCTCGGTGACGAACACTTCACCGTGCTGGTACGGCGACATCGTGCCGGGATCGACATTGATGTACGGGTCCAGCTTCATGTGCGTCACGGTCAGCCCGCGGGCTTCCATCAACGCGCCGATCGAGGCCGCAGTGAGGCCTTTGCCGATCGAAGATACAACTCCACCCGTGACCAGGACGAACTTGGTGCGTCGACTCACCGCGGGACCTCCATCACGTGCTCCACGTTTCATGCATTCGTCTCGCGTGCATCTCAACCATTGTAATCACCAGCAACGAGCAGCGCTGCGCAGTGTTCTCAGAATACGCCTAGCACGCCAAAACCGACGGTGTTTTTCCCAGCGTCGAAGGTCGGGTGCCAGTCGAAGGTTTTATGACGTTCGTCACGTTTGGCACTCTCGCCGCGCAGCGCCGCGCGAGTGCGTCTCGGTTCCTGTGTCGGCATAAACAAGCCTTCACCAGCGAGGCCGAGGCCGGCGATCTGTCCCACGCCGTCGAGCGAGGTCAAGATTGCGCCCAGCACGACCAAGAACGTGTTGCATTGGGGGCCGCCGTTGCAGCCCGTGTGCGAGAGCGCCATCCACGGCCCAGCGAATGGAATTCGCAGGTCTTTTGCCATCGCCGGGTCATCGACGGCGTACGACACGCCGAGGGCGCCGCCGTACCAGACCGCGGTGCTGGCAACCCCGGCGATCAGCAAATTGCGCTTGGCCGAGGGCGGTGGATATTCGTCTACTGTGACGCTTCGGCTCGTGGTGGGCAGGGGCTCGGACGGGTCCGGGAAGGCCGCAGCCTTGGCGGCGCTCGGCTCGGCGGCCGCAATTCGTGCTAGCGTGCCGGCCATGAGGCCGAAAAATCCCGCTGCCAGCAGAGCGACGCGCGAGATCGAACGAATGGCGGGGCGGGGGGCCATGCGGGGCGGACTCTGCACTCAGGCCGGCGCTCGATGCAAGCGGAAGCTGACCAAGGTCGACAGGCGTTAACCGCGCAAGATTTTGGCCCAGGCCCTGGTCACATGGATACTCCCCTCGTTCCCGTGAAGAGTCGTTCAATTCGGCTGAGTTATCCGTGTGCGGTCCTGGCCACCGTGTTGATCGTGGGTGGCGCGCCCCCCGCGTCCCCTGGTCTGACCGGCTGCGCCGCTCCGCCTCCGCGCTCGCCCGTTCCCCAAGCAAGCTCGGCGCCGCCCGCTCTAGTTGCGAGCACGTCGGCTCCCGGTGCATCTCCAAGCGGGCTACCTGCGGCGTCCGCTTCTGCGCTTCCGCTCGCGACGAGCGCGCCAGTGCCGGAGACGGCGCACGCGGTGGAGGAAGTGCCGGCCACGCCCGCGACGCCACCGCACGTGTGGAAGGGCGGTGAGTTCCAGCGTGCGGTGACTCAATTGGCGCGTTGGGTGAAAAAGAGTGGTGGCTCACTCGCCGCCGAGTTGGGCGACGTCGCGAGCACTGCGGTGCTCGGCAGTCACTCACCGAGCAGCCCCGAGAACCCAGCCTCGAATCAGAAGATCCTGACCACCGCCGCAGTCTTGCGGACCTTTGGGGCCGACTATCGCTTCAGGACTTCGTTGTGCGGAACGCGCAACGGCCCGAGCATTCCACGCTTGGTCCTGCGCGGCACTGGCGATCCCTCGCTTTCGAGCGGCGATCTGCAGGCCATGGCCAAGAGCCTGGCGAAGGCCGGCATTCACCAAGTCGCTGATGTGCTCGTCGATCAGAGCTTTTTCGACGCTGCTTTCGTGCCGCCAGCGTTCGAGCAGCAGCCGGATGAATGGGCCGCGTTTCGCGCACCCGTGAGCGCCGTCTCACTGAACCGCAACGTGACCACGTTGAATGTGAAGCCAGGGGAAGCGGGAGGGCCGGCGAGCGTCTGGTTCGATCCACCGGGCCTCGTGGACGTGACGGGCAGCGTGCGCACCGACGCAAAAGAGCGTACCCAAAACGTCAAGCTCACCTTGAAGGAGGCGGGCACCCGCCTGAACGCGCTGGTTGCGGGGGCGATCGCACCGAGCAGTCCGGCGTTTCATTGGTCTCGTCGCGTGGAGGATCCCAGGCTACTCGCGGGCTATGGACTCCAGGCCGCGCTGGTCGCTGAAGGCATTCAAATCAGCGGCAAGCTGAGCAACGGTGGTGAAGACGAGCGCAACGAATTGGTGATTCACGATTCGAAGCCGCTCGCCGAGCTGCTGCCCGAACTCGGCAAAGACAGCGACAATTTTTACGCGGAGACCTTGCTCAAGGACCTCGGCGCGAAAATCAAAGGCGCGCCAGCCACCAGTGAAAACGGCGCAACCGCCGTGCTCGATTATCTGCGCGAGATCGACGCGCTCGAGCCAGGCACGCGTATCCTCAACGGTTCGGGGTTGTTCGACGCCAATCGAATTTCGGCGCGCACGCTCGTCAACACGCTGCGCAGTGCCTATCGCGACCCCAAGATGAGCCGCGTGTTCGTCGACCAGTTGGCGATCGGCGGCGTGGACGGCACGCTCAAGCATCGCTTTGCCGCGTACAAGAAAACGCGCGCGATTCGCGCCAAGACCGGCACGCTCGACCAAGTGATTGCGCTCAGCGGCTACGTGTTTCGCCCCGACGGCTCTTCGCCGGTCGCGTTTGCGCTGATTGTGTCGGGGATTGCCGGCAAACACGCCGAGGTTCGCAAGCGCGTCGACGAAGTGGTGACGAACGTGGCCCGCGAGCTCGCGCGCGACACAGCGCCCGAATGAGCCGCTGAGGGCCTTACTTCGCCCGGGGACAAAAACGACCGCGGCCACGATCGGGGCGATCGTGGCCGCTCTGTCGACGTCGGGACCGCGCTACTTCGCGGCGGACGTCGAGTTTTGATACAGGTCGATGTTGTGCTGGTACTCACCGCGATCGGTGATGCTCATCGACAGGAACAGAATCACGAACAAGATCGCCGTCAGGAACAAGATCAGGTGGAACTTCTTGTCCCAGAACAAGTGCATGAAGAACGTGACGACGAGCGCGGCCTTGATGGTCGCAATCACCATCGCGACCACGAGGTTACCTTCAGCACCCAGATCGAAGCTGGTGACGCTGACCGTCAAGATGGTCAGGCCCATCAATGCGCCGAGCACGGCGACGAGCATCCACACGGGCATGGTGTGAGCCAGCCCGTGGTCGTCATGACTGGCGTGAGCGTCTGCTTCTAGCGGCGCCTCGCGGCGCGCGGCTTCTGCCGGCTCGTCCTGTTCGGTCGGCTCGAGTGCGGGATGGGGACGCGTCGCGTCCTCACGCGGCTCAGGCGGCTGCTCTTCCGAGGATCCTTGCATGGACTTCGGTTCCTTATCGGCGTTTTCGGGATGGTCTGAGTCTGCCATGGGTCAAATCCGCCTCAATGAATCAGGTAGAGCAGGGGGAAGAGGTAGATCCAGATCAGATCGACCAAGTGCCAGTACAGGGCGGCGTAGTCGATCGGGCCGAAGTACTTCGGTCCGAACTGGCCTTTGTTGGCGCGCAGCAAGAGCCAAATGAAGACGCCGATGCCGCCGAGCACGTGAATACCGTGCAGGCCGGTCATGAAGAAGTAGATGCCGAAGAACACGTGCGCGTTGCGCGGCTTCGACGGACGGGTTTGATCCTCCGCTTCCGGGCCAATCACGCCGGCTTTGATCAGCGGTTCGAGTTCTTCTTCCGTCGGGCGTTCGATGGCGGCTGCAGCTTCAGCAGCGGGGGCAGCGCCCTTCGCGTGGTCCTTTGCTTCCGCAGCTTTGGTCAGCTTTTCAGCGTACTCCGCGGCTTCCGGATGCTTGTGCTTGAAGGACTCGAGCTCCCAGACCTGTTCGGTCGGGTGGAATGCGGGGCCCGGCAACAAGCCGTCGTGGAACTTGTGCTCGTACTCGAAGAACTTCACGACCATGAACGTGCAGGCGCACGCGATGGTGATGAGGATGTTCAACACCAGCAGCTTGCGTTGAGCGAGCTGCGCGTTGCGCACTGCCCAGGCAGCCGTGAGGCTGCTGATGAGGAGCACGCAGGTGTTGATGGCACCCATCGAGGTGTTCAAGAAGTAGTGCGCGTACACGAACACTTCTGGATGCATCCCGCGGTACACGGTGTACGCGCAGAACAGACCCGAGAAGAACAGCACTTCAGTCAGCAGGAACAGCCAGATGCCGAGCTTGCCGGCGTCGAACTGCTGCTGATACGTGTCGAAGTGATGGGCAAGGTGGGGGCCACCGTGCCCGCCGTGCGCGCCATGTCCACCGTGCGCGTCATGCCCGTGCGCGGGTGCGTGGGCGGGCGCACCATGGCCGCCTTTCTTGGCGGTAGTGGCGGCGGATTCCGAAGTGCTTTCACTCATTGGGATGTCCGAAGGTTCGATATTGCTGGGAG
Source organism: Polyangiaceae bacterium (assembly GCA_035634635.1). Taxonomy (GTDB): domain Bacteria; phylum Myxococcota_A; class Polyangia; order Polyangiales; family Polyangiaceae; genus PMG-095. The sequence continues at coordinate 12,006 of DASQCO010000057.1, read as the reverse complement.
CGAAGCGGCGATCAGCTCAGGTTGAGGACTTGCGCGGGGCGTAGCCTTTGGTGGCTTCGTCGTACACGAGGTTCTCGTAGCCGTCGTAGGGGCCAGCAGAGATGACTGGGGCCTTGTGGAAGTTGTAGTAGGGCGGGGGGGAGGAGCACTGCCACTCGAGGGTTGCGCCACCCCACGGGTTCGGCGGAGCGGGCGGACCCTTCTTCAAGCTCTTGTAGAGATAGAAGGCGGTGAGCAAGAAACCGAGGCCGAGCGTGTAGGCGCCGAGCGTCGACAACACGTGGAGCGGCTGAAATTCAGGCAGGTAGTTGTAATAGCGGCGCGGCATGCCGCGGCTACCGAGGATGAACTGCGGGAAGAACGTCACGTTCAGCCCGATGAAGACCAACAGGGCACCGATGCGACCGGACTTCTCGTCGTAGAACTTGCCGGTGAATTTCGGCCACCAGTAGTGCAGCCCGCCCATGAACGCGGTGATCGCGCCGCCCATCATCACGTAGTGGAAGTGCGCAACGACGAAATACGTGTCGTGCAAGTGCACATCGACGCTCATCACCGCCAAGAACACGCCGGTCAGACCGCCGATCGTGAACACCCACAAGAACGCCAGCGCGTACAGCATCGGCGTGTCCAAGTGAATCACGCCTTTGTACATGGTCGTGATCCAGTTGAAGACCTTGATGGCCGTCGGGATCGCGATCAAGAAGGTGATGGCGCTGAAGATCGTGCCTGCGAGCACGGACTGCCCGCTGACGAACATGTGGTGACCCCAGACCAAGAAGCCGAGGAACGCGATCGCCAAGCTGCTGATGGCGATGAACTTGTACCCGAAGATGCGCTTACGCGAGAAAACCGGGATAATTTCGCCGATCACGCCGAAGGCCGGCACGATCATGATGTACACGGCGGGGTGCGAGTAGAACCAGAAGAAGTGCTGGAACAGCACCGGGTCACCGCCGAGCGTCGGATCGAAGATACCGATGTGCACCGTGCGCTCGATGATCATCATCAGGAGCGTGATGCCGATGACCGGCGTGGCGAGCACCTGAATCAAAGCGGTCGAGTACAGCGCCCAGCAGAACAGCGGGAGGCGGAACCAGGTCATGCCCGGCGGCCGCATCTTGTGCATCGTGACGATGAAGTTCAGACCGGTGAAGATCGAGCTGAAACCGAGGATGAACGCACCGAACGCGGCCGGAACCACCGCAGTCGAGGTGGTCGTGCTGTACGGCGTGTAGAAGGTCCAACCGGTGTCCACCGCGTTGATCGCGAGCGACGTGAGCATGAACACGGCGCCCACGATCCACAGGTGGTAGCTGGCCAGGTTCATGCGCGGGAAGGCCACGTCTTTGGCTCCCAGCTGCAGCGGCATGATGATGTTGCCGAGCGCCGCCGGGATACCGGGGATGATCACCAAGAACACCATGATCGCGCCGTGCAGCGTGAACATCTGGTTGTAGGTGTCATGGTCGATGATCGTCTTGCCGGGCGTGAGCAACTCCGTGCGCACGAGCAGGGCGAAGAAGCCGCCCAAGGCGAAGGCGAACAGCACCGAGCACAGGTACATCACGCCGATGCGCTTGTGATCGAGGGTGAAGATCCAAGACAAGACTCCCTTGTCGTGGGTCAGGTAGTTGTCCGAGCTGCTGGAACGTGGCGCGACTACGTCGGCCGTTGCGCTGGGTGATGCCATCTGTCCGTTCCTTTATTTCAAACTCTTGATGTACTCGATGAGCCCGTCGATGTCTTTGTCGCTCAGCTTGCCCTGGTAGGTGGGCATGGCCGGGGCGAAGCCCGAGACGATGTGGGCTTGCGGGTCAATCATCGATTCACGGAGGTAATTTTCGTCCACTTTGATCGGCGCTCCGCCGGTCATCGCTTCCATCTTGCCGTAGATGCCCTTCCAGGACGGGCCGACCTTGGGTGTGCCGTCGAGGCTGTGGCATGTCGAGCAGCCTTGCTTCTCGTACAGCATCTTGCCTCGGTCGACGCCGGTCAGGCTGTCGGCGGCCGCGATCGTCTTGGCCAGCCACTTCTCGTACTCACCCGGCGGGTGAACGACGACGCGCGTGATCATGTCGGAGTGCGAGGTACCGCAGTACTCCGCGCAGAAGATCGGGAACTCACCGACCTGGGTGGCCTTGAACCAGAGGTCCGTGTAGCGACCCGGCACGGCATCCATCTTCGTGCGGAAGGAGGGGATGTACAGCGAGTGCAGCACGTCCACCGAGTTGATCACCATGCGCACGGGGGTGTTGACCGGCACGTGCAAGGTGTCGTCCGGCGTGCCGAGACCCGGGTAGGTGAAGAGCCACTTCCACTTTTGACCCGTGGCGCGCAGCTCCATGGCCGACTTGGGCGGCGTGCGCAGATCCACGAAGCCTTTGAAACCGCCCACGAACAGCGGCACCACGATCAGCAGCGGAATGATCGACCAAGTGAGCTCGAGCATCGTGTTGTGCTCGCTGGTCTTCTGCGCGATCTCGTTCGCGGCGCGCGACTTCGCGCGATACTTCGTACAGAAGCGGAACATCGCCCAGAAGATCGCGACCGTGAAGAACAGCGACATCCAGAGCATGAACTCCCAGAGCGCGTCGGTGTTGCCGGTCGTGACGGACGCACTCGGTGGCATCCAGAAGTACGGCGAGTCTGGCAGTTTCGGCAGAGTCGGTTCGGAACCGAACATCGCCGAAGCGCTAGACGCGACGGAGGCTAGGGTCGAAATGCTAGCAATCATTGCTCTTCGCTCTCGTTCTTGCGCTTCTTGTCACGCTTCGAAAGAACCGTCAGAAAACCAGCCAATAGGAAGACGGTCGCGCCACCCCCCGCACGCATGATGTTGCGCGCGACGGGGGCGTAGCGTCCCTCATTGGCGTCGTAATGGAAACAAAACAAAATCAATTGGTCGACCGTCGTGCCGATTTTGCCTTCGGACGATTCGACCAGCGACAAGTGCAGGGTCTTTTGCGGGTACTCGAGCCCGTACAGGTAGCGGTCGATCTTGCCGTTGGGCGTGGTGAGGACGACCGTGGCCGGGTGCACGTACTCTTTGCGCGCTTCGTTGTAGTGGTAGGTGATGCCTAGGGCCTTGGCCATCGCCTGCACGTTGTTCTCCGAACCGTGCAAGAAGTGCCAGCCGCCCTCGGAACCGGGCCGCCCGTACTGCGCGAGGTAACGAGCCTTGGTGCGGTGCGCGAGCTCCGCGGTCTCGTTCTGATCGAAGCTGATGGTGACGATGCGGTACTCCTTACCGATCGTCCAATCGACCTTCTTCAAACCGTCGACCAACGCGTTCAGCTGCAAGCTGCACAACATCGGACAGTTCGAGTAGTTCATGGTCAGGATCACCGGGACGCTGCCGTCGAAGTAATCCTTGAGGGTGGCAGGCTTGCCGTTCTCGTCCTCGAACCCGAGATCCATCGGCACGGGCGCCGACAGATGCTCTTTGACATCCACGCCAACCAGCCGCCGCGGCAGCGGCTCCTTGCGCTCCACCTGCTCGGACTGCGGCACGAGGTCTGCACGCGCGCCGCGCGGGGCGGCCGCGAGCATTAGACCTGCGAGGACCGCAGTCAGAATCGGGGTGGAGGGGCGTGGGATCATGCTGGTTTGCGCTCAGCGACTCACTTGTTGATGGGGCCGGGGGCCTCCGCACCGGGCGTTGCCGCGGTGGGGGTGGGCGTCGGAACCGGCGTCGGTTTGGTAGAGCTGCCCGGAGCTGGCTTTTGCACTTCGCGACCCGCTTCTGGCTTGGCGGGCGCGCCGCCTTTGCCTTCTGCGGTCTCGTTGGCTTTGGCGCCGCCCGCCGCGGTCGCCGAAGCGCCGCCAGCGCCGCTTGCTCCACCCGCGCCACCGCCTGCGGCAGCAGCTTCAGTGGCGACTCCGGCTTTCTGCGGAGCAGGCGGCGTTGCACTGCTCGGATCGCGTTGCAGTTCGGCCACGACCAAACCTTTGGCGACATCGATCGGCAAGGACACGACGCCCTTGCTGCGGCTGATGTACTTGGCGGGGCCGCTCAGTTCTTCGTGCTGCTTGGCCTTGAGATCGGTGACGACCTGATTGGCGTCGGCATCTTTGATGGCTTCCTCGGCCTCGATGTCGTGGCGCACCAGGGCGGTCACGGCAGCCGTGATCGAAAGCATCGCGAACAAGCCGACGGTCACCAAGGTGCCGAGAGCTCCGGTGTTGATTTTGTCGGCTTCGGTGGCGGCGACTTCGCCGCCTTCTACGCTCGAATGATCCGTGGACATCCGACTCTCCTAGATATTCTCGAAGGCCAGCGAGTCCGGCAGGCGCGGGTCATTCTTGGCCACCAGATCGAGACCCTTGGCGCGGAAGGCGACACCCGCGATGAACAGGGCAGCGACACCGATCCAGCAAGTCACGTCGATCAAAGCGAACGGAACCTCGTCGAAGCCGAGCGTCGGCATCACCAGCCAGTACATGTCGACGTAGATCATGACCAGCTGCCACACGCACCAGAAGGCCAGTGCCTTGCGGTTGCGCTTCACGTGGCGCGACAACAGTCCGAAGAACGGGATCACGAAGTGCCCGAACACCAGCACCCAGGACATCGTGCCCCAGCTGTTGGCGAAGCGAACTTTGAACCAAAGCGTTTCTTCTGGAACGTTCGCGTACCAGAGCAGCATGAACTGCGAAAAGCCGACGTAGGCCCAGAAGATCGTGAACGCGAACACCATCTTCCCCAAATCGTGGAAGTGGTGGACGGTCACGCTCGACGTCAAACGGCCCTTGCTCTGCAGCCACATCAGGGTCAGCGCCAGCGAAGCGTTGATCGCCTGCACGCAGCTGGCGAAGTAGTAGACGCCGAACATGGTGCTGAACCACTTCGGATCGAGTGCCATGATCAGGTCGATGGCGCAGAAGGTGATCGTGATCGCGAAGCCGATCATTGCAGGGCCGGCGAGGCGGCGCATGCTGACGACCGTCTTGGCGGCGACTTCCGGCGCTTCCTTGTCTTGACCGAGGCTGCGCTTGAGGAAGAAGCGCGAGAGCAACGTCCAGAAGCCGAAGTACACGACGAACCGAATCGCGAAGAAGGTGGTGTTGAGGTAGCCGATCTTGTTCGCGAGCTCGTGGCTCTTGTGCATCAGGTCGGCGTCTGCCCACAGGTACATCACCGGGTTGCCCATGATCAGTGGCAACACGACGGGCAGCGACAGCACAGCCAGCACCGGCGCATTCGCGGCGATCAACTCACCAATGCGGCGAATCACCGTGCTCCAGTGTGAGTTCACGATGTTTTGAATCGTGACCCACCACAGCGCGCCGGCACCGATGGTCATCGTCCACACGAACGCGACCAGGTACGAGTGCGAGAAACGGTTCCAGCCGTCGGCCGCGTTCATACCGAGGAATGCGCTGATACCCAGCGCGACGACGCCGACACCCAGCGCTTTGACGAACAACGCTTGCCCGACCTCGGCCAAGCGGATGTTGTCACCGCCCGGCCCGTCGCCGCTGCCCTTAACTACTTTACTGACCTTTGCCATTTTCCGTCAGGGTCCTTTGCGGCTCACTTGAGGCTTGCCCGCGCGTCCGGCGGCAGATCGGTCACGCTGCCGCTCCGGCTGCGCTGCAATGCGCGCACGTACATGATGATCGCCCAGCGATCTTCGGTTTTGATCTGAGATCCGTAGCCCGGCATGTTGCGGACGCCGTTGCTGATGCTGTTGAACAGCTCACCGACCGGCATCTGCCGCAGGTATTCCTGCGTCATGTTGGTTGGCGGGATCCAGGTGCCTTGAGCGAGCGAGTCCGCACGCTTGGCGACCATGCCGTCGCCCACGCCGACCTGCCCGTGGCACGGCGTACAGTAGATGCCGAAGCGCTGACGACCGCGATCCATGGTCGCCTCGTTGAGCGCGACTTGGCTCGGGAACGTGCGCGTCCAGGCGTCGCCCTCTTTGCCCTTGTAGAATTTGTCGTCGTCGCGCGAGTCACCGACCGCGACCGTGCCCTCGATCTCGGGACGATCGGCGTGACCGTCGGCGAAGAACGTGTTCTCGCGTTGCGCCTTGTACTTGGGCTGCGAGTCCATGTCCTGAATCAGGTGGATGCGCGGCGTGGAGTTCTTGGTGTAGCGAGCCTTGGCCGCCAGCGCGAAGGGCACGACCGAAGCGACAGCGACGATGATCAGGCCGTAGACCAGACCCGCCGGCATCTTTTCCTCGGTGACGCGATCCTCGAGCACGGCCTCGATCGCGTGGGCGTGAGTGCTCTCGAGCAACTCGCGCGTCTCAGCGTCGTCGAACTTCGGGTCGCTGGCTTCGATCATCAAGAAGAACTTGTCGTCCGTCACGCGCGCGAAGCGCCGGACCTGGTCCAGCGGGTGCGACGGATGCGGCAAGTTGTTCAGCATCAGCATGCCGACCAGCGTGGTGATTGCGCTGAGCAACACGGTGAGCTCGAACATGATCGGCACGTTGGCCGGGATGCTCCAGAACGGTTTACCGCTGACGATCCAAGGATAGTCGAAGGCGTTCGTCCACCACTGCAGGGTGATTGCGGTACCCAAGCCGACCAAGCCGGCGCACAGCGTGAACCAGGGCAAGATCGTCATCTTGATGCCCATGGCGTCATCGATGCCGTGCACCGCGAACGGCGTGTATGTGTCCCACTTGGTGAAGCCGGCTTCGCGGATCTTCCGCGCGGCGTGCAGGATCTCCGACGGCGTGTCGTACTCGGCGAGTAAGCCGTGCACGGGGGCGGGGCCGGGCTTGACAGACGGTTTCTTAACGTCGCTCATGGTCGTGCTCAGTGGTCGCCGTGGGCGTGGCCAGCAGGGCTGAAGGCTTTGACTTCAGCCATGGCCACCATCGGCAGGTAGCGGCAGAACAGGAGGAAGAGGGTGAAGAACAGGCCGAAGCTGCCGCCGAGCGTCATCAAGTCGATCGGCGTGGGGATGAAGTAACCCCAGCTCGAGGGCAGGAAGTCGCGGCTGAGCGAGGTGCAGATGATCACGAAGCGCTCGAACCACATGCCCACGTTCACGATCATGCCGATCAGCAGGGTGGCCCAAGGGTTGGTACGGATCTTCGGGAACCAGTGCAGCTGCGGGAAGAGCACGTTGCAGCTGATCATCGTCCAGTACGCCCAGCCGTAGGGGCCGAACGCGCGGTTCACGAAGGTGAAGACTTCGTACTTGTTGCCCGAGTAGTAGGCGACGAAGAACTCCATGCCGTACGCGTAACCAACGATCAGGCCCGTAGCCATGATCACCTTGTTCATCAGCTCGAGGTGACGAATGGTGATGATGCGCTTGAGGCCGAAGAATTGGCGTGCTGGCACGGCCAAGGTCACCACCATCGCGAAGCCGCCGAAGATTGCGCCTGCGACGAAGTAGGGCGGGAAGATCGTGGTGTGCCAACCCGGCAACTGCGCGGTCGCGAAGTCGAAAGAAACGACCGAGTGCACGCTGAGCACTAGCGGCGTAGCGAGCGCTGCCAAGATCAAGTAGGCGCGCTCGTACACGTGCCACTGACGCGAAGAGCCGCGCCAGCCCATGGCGACGATGCCGTAGGCCACGCGGCGCACGGTGGTCGTGGCGCGATCGCGGAACGTCGCAAAGTCCGGGATCATACCCATGTACCAGAACAGGATCGAGACCGTGGCGTAGGTGCTGACGGCGAACACGTCCCATTCCAGCGGGCTGCGGAACTGCGGCCACATGTCCATCTGATTGGGGATGGGGAACATGTAGTACGGCATCCACGGACGGCCGATGTGCATGCCCGGGAAGATGCCGGCGCACACGACCGCGAAGATCGTCATCGCTTCAGCGAAGCGATTGATGGCCGTGCGCCAGTTCTGACGGAACAGGAAGAGCACGGCGCTGATCAGCGTGCCTGCGTGGCCGATACCGATCCAGAACACGAAGTTGACGATCGGGAAACCCCAGGCGACCGGCATCATGTTGCCCCAGGCGCCGATACCGGTCCAAATCACCCAACCCAGGCTGCCCATGAACATCACCAGCAGCAGCTGAGCGAAGCCGAAGGCGATGTACCAAGCGCGCGGAGGCGTCGGCGTCTCCGCGATGCGCGACACGTTGTCCGTGATCTGCGCGAACATGTTCGCGCCCGCGGGCGGCTTCTCGAATGGATTTACGTCGCTGATAGCCATGAATCAGCCATGCTCCGATTTCGGGGCTTCCGCGTGGGCTTCGGCCGGGGTGAGAGCGGGGTTCGGGTTCTTGATCTTTGCCAGGTACTGCACGCGCGGGCGGTTATTCAGCTCGCCGAGCAGCGCGTACGAGCGAGGCAGCCGCTGTTCGGCCGTAACCTTCGCCTTGCCGTCGTTCAGATCGCCGAAGACGATCGCGCCGGTCGGGCAGGTTTGTTGGCACGCCGTCTTGATCTCGCCGTCTTCGATCGGGCGCTTCACGTTCTTCGCCTTGATCTTCACGTTCTGGATGCGCTGCACGCAGAACGTGCACTTCTCCATCACGCCGCGCGAGCGCACGGTGACCTCGGGGTTGAACACCATCGCCTTGACTTTGCCCTTCGGATCTTCGTTGGGCGTGAACGGCGTCATGCCGATCGTGTCGAGGTTGTAATTGAAGTAGTTGAAGCGCCGAACCTTGTACGGGCAGTTGTTCGAGCAGTAGCGCGTGCCGATGCAGCGGTTGTAAACCATGTCGTTCAAGCCCTCATGCGAGTGCATGGTGGCGCCGACCGGGCAAACCTGCTCACAAGGAGCGTTTTCGCACTGCTGGCAAGGCAACGGCTGGAACGAGACCTCGGCGTCTTCCGGGGTGCCCTTGTAGTAGCGGTCGACGCGCAGCCAGAGCATCTCGCGACCCATGGCCACGTTGGTCTTGCCGACGACGGGGATGTTGTTCTCCGCCTGACAAGCCGTTACGCACGCCGAGCAACCGATGCACTTGTTGAGGTCGATGCTCATGCCCCACTTGTGGCCGTCGTACGAAACGGGCGGCACCCACAAGCTGAGCAGCGGGTTGTGTTCGACGATCTCGCCGACGAAGTGCGGGTCCTTCTTGAACTCTTCGAGCGTGCCTTCACGAACCAATTCGGGCAGACGTTCTTGCGTGCCTTGTTGGCCGATGTCGCCAATCGTATAGATGTCCTGCGTGCTCGGGACTCGATACGAGACCGTGCCGTGGCTCTGCACGCTGACGTTCGTGGCGATGGCGTAGCCTTCGGAGGAGCGAACCGCGTAGGCGTTGCCACCCACCGGATCGACGCTGTCGGAGACCAAACCGCCCACGTGTCCAGCCGCGGTGCGACCGTGGCCGAGCGTGATGCGCAGCGAGCCGTCCGCGTGGCCCGGTGCGATCAAGGCGAGCAGCGTGAGCTGACGATTGCCAACGCTCACCGTCACCGAGTCGGCGTCGTTCACGCCGAGTTCTTTGGCAGTGCGCGGGCTGATCATCAGCGCGTTGTCCCAGGTGAGCTTGGTCATCGACTCGGGCAGCTCTTGCAGCCAAGCATTGTTGGCGTAGCGACCGTCGACGATCTTGGGATCGATCGAGAACACCAGCTCGAGCTTGCCGTTGCCGCCGCCGAGCGCGCCCGATTCGCCTTCAGCGAGAGCGAACTTGGCGAGAGGCGAAAGCTTCGGCTCGACGCGTGGGGCGCTCGTGCCGTCGATCACGCCGCTTGCCAGCGCTTTGCGCCAAGAGTGCTCGCTCGCGAGCTGCGGATGGGAGCCGCGCACCAACTCGAGCGCGTTCGGTTCCTTGACGCCGGTGAACAGGGCCACGATCTCCAGCGCGCTCTTGCCGCCGTGGAGCGGCAGGATCAGCGGTTGCACGACGCTCAGCGTGCCGTTCCAAGACCGCGCGTCGCCCCAGCTCTCCAGGTAATGCGCCGCGGGCAAGTGCCAGCTCGAGCGCTGCGACGTTTCGTCTTCGTACAAGCTGAGGTGGATGCTGCTCTTGGCCTTGGCGAGTGCGTCGCCGAACGCCAGATCGGCGGGCGCGCTGAACACGGGGTTGCCGCCCAAGATCAACAAGGTCTCGACTTTGCCGCCGTTCAGCTCTTCGGTCAGAGCCTTGAGCGCTACGACGTCACTCTGGGCCTCGGCGTCGGTGTCCTCGGTGTAGAACACCGTGCGACCCACGTTGCCGAGCAGCGCGTTCAAGCGATGCGCGAGTGCGTGTACCTCTGCCGGCTGATGCAGCCCCGGGACGACGACACTGTGCCCGACATTGGCAAGCAGATCTGCCGCGACCGCATCCAGGAATTTGGCGACCTTCTCGTCCTTGAGAAACTCCGCGCCGGGCTTGTCTTGCGCGGCACCGAGCTCGGGCAGCGCGTTGGCTTTGGCGCTGACCGCGGCGTCCAAGTAAGCGGCGACCGCCTTGATTAGCCCGGCCTTTAGGGCCAAGCGGTGATCGGCGATACCACCCGTCAGGGTGACACACGACTCGATCGCGTACACACGGCTCATTTCGCCGGCTTCGGGCACGCGATTCTTGGTCAGAGCACGCGCGTTCGCGAGACCCGAGGGGAAGGTCGGGTGCACGACGTCTGCATCGAGCGTGACGACGACCTTGGCGGCGTCGAGCGCGTAATGTGAGCGATGCGCTTTGCCGAAGGCGAGCACGCTGCCTGCGCGCGGTCCGTCGAACGCGGTGGGCTCGAACGTGACCCACTTGGCCTGCGGGAACACCGCCAAAAGGCGACGCTTTTGCTCGGCCAGGGTCGGTGAAGAGCTGCGCTCGGCGAGCACGCGGAGCCCAGCTCCACCGCTCGTGCGGAGGGCTGCCGAGAGTTCACCCAGCGCTTTGCCGAACTCTTCCCAGTTGCTCTCTTTGCGCGCGGCACCCGAGCCACTCACGACACCGGTGCTGCGATCGGGATCGTAGAGCCCGAGCACGGTCGCCTGGTGATACGCGGCAGCGGCACCCAAGCTGTCCGGGTGCGCCGGATTGCCCTCGATCTTGATCGGACGACCGTCGTAGCTCGAGGCGTACAAGCCGATGGCGACGCCGTTGAGCTCCATGGCGGTGGCGAAGTACCGGCTCGAGCCCGGGACTGTGCCTTCTGGCCTGCGCGAGAGCGGCAGGATCTTGTCCTCGCGCCACTTGCAGGCGTCGAGGCCGGCGAGGGCCATGGAGGCGCCCATGACTTGCATGAAGCGGCGACGACCGGGAGAGTTCGGCGGTTCATGATCGAGCGGCGCCGCGAATTCGCGCGCGGCAAGCTCCAGGAACTCCGGGCTCTGTTCGAGCTCCGCCAAGCTCTTCCAGTAGGTTGGCCTCGATGTGTCGCCTGCACCTGCAGCCGGCGTGGCGGTCGCCACCGGTGCGTTGGACAGAACGCTCAGCCTCTTTTTGGACTTATCGCTTATCGATGACATGTCGAGCAGTCGGTTGGAGGAGCAATGTGGTTCTTCTCGCGGAATTCTTTGCCGAATTCGGGGCTCGGCTGCGTCCAGGTCATGTTCGTGACCTCTTCCACCGGCCTCAGGTTCGGCTCTGGATTGCGATGGCAGTCCAAGCACCAGCCCATGCTGAGCGGCTCGTGCTGATAGACCTTTTCCATCTGGTCGACCCGACCGTGACAGCTGACGCAGCCGATGCCGCGGGTCACGTGGGCGCTGTGATTGAAGTAGGCGTAGTCGGGGAGGTCGTGGACCTTCACCCATTCAACGGCCTTGCCCGTTTGGTAGCTCTCGCGGATGGGCGCGAGCTTCGGGCTGGTCGTCCAGACTTTGCTGTGACAGTTCATGCACGTTTGCGCCGCGGGGATCGCGGCGTGCGAACTGTCCTCGACGGTGTTGTGGCAGTACCGGCAATCAATGCCGAGCTGACCGGCGTGCAGCGCATGGCTGTACGGGACCGGCTGCTCCGGCATGTAGCCGACGTCCGTCGTTTTGGGGGAAGCGCCGTACCAGATGAGCGCGATCAAGTAGATCGGCGCAACTCCAAGCACGACTCCTGCGATCTGCCGAGTTTTATTGGCCCAGCGCGGGAATACGAACAGATTCATCACCAAAAACCGAGGCTGGTCGCACGTG
>DASQCO010000056.1:0-50590 GCA_035634635.1 Polyangiaceae bacterium | reverse complement strand
CGTGGCCGCCGAGCGGCACCGCGGCCTGCTCGAAAGCAAGCTACTGGATGCGCAGAAGCTGGAGAGCTTGGGCATCTTGGCTGGCGGGATCGCTCACGACTTCAACAACTTGCTGACGGGCATTTTGGGGAACGTCAGCTTGATGCGCCTCGAGCTGCCGGTGTCGAGCGCGCTGTGCGAGCACGTGGATCAGATCGAAGCCGTCACGATTCGCGCAGCCGACCTGTGCCGGCAACTGCTGGCCTACTCGGGTAAAGGACGCTTCGTCGTGAGGCCGCTCGACTTGAGTGAGGTGGCGCGCCAAACCGCTCCGCTGCTTCAGCTCTCGGTTGGCAAGAACGCCACCTTGCGTTTGGATCTTTCCGATGATTTGCCGCCGGTCGATGCGGACGCTACGCAGATGCGGCAAGTGTTGATCAACTTGGTGGTCAACGCGGCCGAAGCGCTGGGCGAGCGCGCCGGAGTGATCGGCGTCAGCAGCGGCATGCTGCACGCCGAGGGTGAATACCTCCGCAATACGTTTCTCGCGCCCGAGCTGGCCGAGGGCAACTACGTATTCATGGAGGTGAGCGACAACGGCTGCGGCATGGGCCCCGACACGCAAGCCAAGATCTTCGACCCGTTCTTCTCCACCAAGTTCACCGGTCGCGGCCTCGGTCTTTCCGCGGTGCTCGGCATCGTGCGCGGGCACAAAGGCGCCATCAAGGTGTACAGCGAGCTCGGTCGCGGAACCACGATCAAGCTGCTTTTCCCCGCAATGGATGAAAAGGACGCCCGCGTGGCGCCCGCGGCGAACACCCAATCGTCGCTCCAGCGCCGCGGCACCGTGCTCGTCGTCGATGACGAAGACGTGGTGCGTGGGGTCGCGGCGCGCATCTTGGGCAGCTACGGCTTCGACGTGATCTTGGCCAATGACGGCCGCGAAGGTGTGGCGCGCTTCAGCGAGCGTCGCGACGAAATCGTCGCCATCTTGATGGATCTGACGATGCCGCAGATGGACGGCGTGGACGCCTTTCGCGAGATCCGCACGCTGGACGACGAAGTGCCGGTCTTGCTGATGAGCGGCTACAACGAGCAGGACGCGGTCATGCGCTTTGCGGGCAAGGGCCTCGCGGGCTTCCTGCAAAAGCCGTTCACCGTGGAGATGTTGCGTGAGCGGCTGATGAGCGTCCTTCGCTAGAATGGGCCGTGCTTGGCTGAATCCCGCTGGCGGATTGCGCTATCACGTTCGGGCGCTGCTTTCGGGACGTGACTGGCAGCCGTTCCGCGACGCACTGCAGAGCTGGCTTGCGGAGTTCAACGCGCCCACCGAGCGGGCCGTGCTGGTTGGGCCGAGCGCCGGCCACACCCTTCCCGACGCATTTTTGCGCCGATTTTCGACGATCACCGTGCTGGAACCGGATCCGATTGCGGGGATGCTACTGGGACGGCGTTTACGCAAGCTGGGCGTCCGCACGCACATCGAGCGAAGCGACCTATTGATTGGACCTTTGCTCGAAGGAGGGCACGGCCTCGTCGACTTGCTGGAAGAGGAGAAAGCTGCGTGTTTGGTCTTCTGCAACGTGCTCGGGCAGACCCGCTTTCTGGTGCAGGATCCGGACTTCGGACGCTTCAAGCGCGCATTCCGCGAGCGCGTCGGTCCGCTATTGGCGAACCGTCCTTGGCTCAGCGTTCACGATCGACTCTCGGGGCGTCTGGCTCCGAACTTCGCGCAGCCGTACCGAACGCGCACTCGCTTGGACGACGAAAGCGTGTTGGAGAAGCTCTACCCAACTGCTCCCACCGCTATGGTCGAACTCTTCGATCACGAGAGCGACGGATTCTTCGATAGTGCGATGGAGCACACCTACTTTCACTGGCGAATCGATCGGAGTCGGTATCACTTGATCGAGGGTGTCTCTTCCCAAGCGTGTGGATAGCTGCCCCGCGCGTGGAGCGCCGCTGCGCGGCCTGCGTCCTCGCGCCATGCGCTCCGGGCGCAGGGCTTCCCAAGCGCTGGCCTCCGGCCAGCGCGGCGCGCCAACAACGATGAGCTCGTCATTCCGTTCATCGTCGTGAACGGGGACGAACGTCATCGGCAGGTGCGCACCCCCAAAATCTCCATCAGAGCTCTGCGGCTCGGCGGTTCAAACTCAGGGAGCCGTTCTCGCGTTCGGTGCGCGTCGAGTCGCTTCGGTGAGCGCCGCTTCGAGCTATTCAGGGGCGCGTCAGCGCTTCGAGGGCGCGGATCTTTTTGGCCCAGTAGGCTTTCATCTGTTCGGCGGCATCCGAAGTTTCGATTCGGTTGTGCTGTACGGTGACTTGCGATTTCGATGGGCCTTTTTCGCAGAAATCGACGTCGATGCGGCTGACACCGCGGCCCCAGCGGGCGCGGATCGATTTGGATGCGGTGGCCTTGTGAATCGAAAAGCGGTCGTCTGCGAGCCATTTGTTGCGTTCCGCAGGCTCGGCCCAAAATCGAAACAGCTTGGCCAAGGGCAGTTCTAGGACTCGAGAGACGTCTACCTGGAAGCCGTCGTCGGTCGCTGCGTTGCCGTTCTTGCCGCGCGCTTGTTCGTACGCAACGGTGACCATCTGCTGCCACCACGGGCCGACTCCGTGTCGTTGTGCGAGCACGGCCACGATTCCCTTGTGATCGAGCTCTGCGGCGCCGGCTGCGTCGAGCAAGGCGAACCACTGTGCCCACGATTTGCCCGTGCGACGCGCGACCGCGTCACTACTCACTCCGACGGCTTGTTCGATGGGACGGATTTTGGCCGGTGTATCGAGCGTTGCGGGGCGTTTGTTGGCTGCGGACTTCGTAGCAGGCTTGGCCGCGGCGGATTCGCCGTTGGCTGGAGATGCTTTGCTGGGCGCAGCTTTGCTCGACGCGGCGGATTTCGAGGCCGCCGTCTTGCTTGCTGGCTCGCCCGCTTTGGGTTTGCTCGCTACCGCTTTCGGCGCGCTGACTTTTCCGGTCGCACTCTTGGTTGGGGGAGCGGGCTTCGCCTCTGCAGGAGCAAGCTTCGCCGCAGGCGTGGGTTTCACCCCAGCTGGCTTGCTCGACACCCCTTTGACGAGCGCGGGTTTCGCGACCGAGGTCTTCCCTTTAGCCGCTTTGATAGGTGCGGCTTCGACGGCGGCAACGTTTTCGGTGCGTTGCTTCGGGGCGGGCTCGCGGGTTGCGATCGTAGGCTTCGGCTTGGCTCTGGTCATCTGGCGCGGCTCATCCCGGCGGCACGCCTACCGGGCCGCGAAGTCTACCGTTTTCAGGGGTGCTCTGTCAGCCTGCTCCCACCGAGAGCGGCTTTCGCCGGCCAAAGCCGAGCGATTAAAGCGTATCCCAGCTGAATTTCTCCGCCTCGAAGGTATGGTCGGCCAAGGATTTGATCGATTCGTCGACGTTGTTGTCGATCTCGTCCACGTTGGTCTTGATGCGACGCTCGGCCTGCTCGGCGAAAACCGTGGCAATTTCGAGTTCTTTCTTGGCGCCGTCCGCACCCTTGGCGCGGACGCTCGCGTCGACACGACTGATCACGCACGCGAGCACGAACAGATCGATCATGATGTCGGCCAGGCGGCGCGTGGCGAATTGCTTGTCGATGATGGCGCGGCCGTGTTTGCGCAGGATACGATCCGAGGCGCTCGCAAGATCGCGCGTGCCGATTTCGAACACGGTGGCGACGGCTTTGAGGCTCGCGTCCAGCTTGGTGAAGGTCGTGCCTTGACGATTGTAGCCCGTCGCCATCGAAACGCGGCGGAGCGTGTATTCCGAGACGACGCCGAAGCCCTTCATCGGATCCGCGAACACGCCTTCGAGAGATTTCGCGAGCTCTCGCAAGTGCTGCCCGACGTCGTTCATGCCGTTGAGCGCAATGAACAGGCGCAAGATGTCGTTCGTGCCCTCGAAAATGCGATTGATGCGGCTGTCACGCACCACGCGCTCGTAGGGGTATTCGCACATGTAGCCGTTGCCGCCGGCGATCTGTAGCGCTTCATCAGCGGTTCGCCCGAGCGCTTCACTGGCGAACACCTTGCTGATTGCGGCTTCCACCGCGTAGTCCTCGTAGCCGCCGTCGTTCAGACCGGCGACCATGCTGACCACGGCTTCGGTCGCGTAACAGTCGACCACCATTTGCCCGACTTTTTGCTTGATTAGGCCGAATTCTGCGATCGGCTTGCCGAATTGCACGCGTTCTTTGGCTTGCTTGGCCGAGAGCGCGATCAGCTTCTTCATCCCGCCCACGCTGCCGCCGCCGAGACCCGTGCGTCCGGAGTTCAGGATCGTCATCGCGATCTTGAAGCCCTTGCCCGCTTCACCCAAGAGGTTTTCTTTCGGCACGCGCACGTTCTCGAAGTGCACCGTGGTGGTGGAGCTGGCGCGGATGCCCATCTTGTCTTCGTGCGGGCCGTTGCTCACGCCGGGCATGTCGCGGGTGACCAAGAATGCGCTGATCTTGCCGCGTTCGTTGCTGTCGCCGGTTTTCGCGAAGACCGTGAAAAAGTCGGCGATGCCGCCGTTCGTGATCCACAGCTTGTTGCCGTTCAAGATCCAATCTTCACCGTCTTTGACGGCGCTGGTTTTGATCGATGCGGCGTCCGACCCCGCGCCGGGTTCGGTGAGACAGAAGGCCGCGATCATTTCGCCGGTCGCGAGTTTCGGCATGTAGCGCGCCTTTTGCTCGTCAGTACCAAACAAGAGCAGACCGCGCATGCCGATTGAACTGTGCGCGCCGACGGTGACCGCGACCGAAGCGTCGTATTGTGCGACCTGCTGCAGCGCTCGCGAGTACGCGCTGCTACCGAAGGCGAGGCCGCCGTGTTCCTCGGGGATCACCAGGCTGAACAGGCCGGCTGATTTCAGCTCTTCGATGAACTCGGGCGGAAATTCACCGGCGCGGTCCCAATGACGAAAATCCTCGCCGTGGGGGCCGAGCAGCTGGTCGAGTGAACCGAACACACCTTCGAGGGTTTCTTTCTCGGCGGTGGGAATGGTCGGGAACGGCAGAATCACGTCCTCTTCGATTTGACCCATACACAAGGACCGCATGAAGCTGACCGTCTTCTTGTCGACCACGAGAACCTCCTTCTTCAGTGCACAATATGCGGGCCCAGACCGAGAGCTGCAACCTCGGGATTTCCGGCCTATGATCCGGGCTCTCCATGCTGCACGAAAAGCTGAGCCCGCCTGAAACCAAAAGTCACGTGTCGGTCGCGCGGCTCACACGGTTTTGGTACGTCGCCTGCCAAAGCACAGAGCTGAGTGAAAGGCCCCTCGCGCGAACGGTGCTGGGTGTGCCACTCGTGCTTTTTCGCGCGCAGGGCGGCAAAGCCGCGGCGCTGCTCGATCGCTGTCCGCACCGCAACGTGCCACTCTCGCTCGGCCGTGTAGTTGCAGGTGGGCGACTCGAATGCGCGTATCACGGTTGGCAGTTCGAAGACGGCGGGCACTGCGCACATATTCCCGGACTGATTGGCGGCCAAGGCAAAGAGCGTCGCGCCCCAGCGGTTGCCGTGCGCGAACGAGACGGCTTCGTTTGGGTCTACCCGGAGCTCGATGCGGAGCCCGAGGGCGAACCGTTTGCGCTGCCCGCGGCCGACGCGGACTACGCGCGCGTCGTCCGAGAAGTAGAAACCGAATCCACTCTGCATGCCACCATCGAGAACGCGCTCGACGTGCCTCACACCGCGTTTCTGCATCGAGGCTTGTTTCGCGGTGGCAAGCAGAACGAGATCAGCGCCACCGTGCGTCGCTCAGCGGACCGCGTCGAGGTGCAGTACGATGGCGAACCGCGACCGACGGGCGTCGCGGGCCGCGTGCTTTCACCGGGGGGCGGTACCGTCGAACATTGGGATCGTTTCATTCTGCCGTCGGTCGCTCAAGTGGAGTACCGGCTGGGCCAAGACGTGCACTTCTTGGTGACGTCGCTGTGCACACCCGAGAGTGATTTTCGCACGCGCATGTGGGCCGTCGTGCAGTTCAAAACGCGCTTTCCCGCGCGCGCGGTGAAACGGGTCTTGGAGCCGTTCGCCCTGCGCATCTTCGCTCAAGACGCGCGCATCCTGCGCGCCCAAGCCGACAGCATCCGCCGCTTCGGTGGTGAACAGTATCAATCGACCGAACTCGACTTTCTGGGCCCGCACATCTGGCGTTTGCTCAAGCAAGCAGAGTCGGGAGAGCGAGCAGGGGAAGCAATCGTGGAGCGGACAGTGAAGTTTTGGGCTTAGCTCTCAATTCGTGGGCTGCGTCGCGAGAGGGTCGCGATACACGTCCTCGACGGACAGTTTACATCCGATCACGCCGAGGTCGGCATTGCCGCTACGGGTCTCGCGTAACGTCCAGCTATTGTCCTCATTGCGCGTGAAGACATCGATGCGCTGCTCTTCTTGAGAGATGAGCACGTATTGCTGGAGGCTCGGGATGCGACGGTAGTGAGCGGCCTTTTCTTCGCGATCGTAGCGTTGCGTGGTCGGTGAGAGAACTTCCAGGACCAGCACGGGATTGGTTGCCGTTTTTGTGTCTTGTGGATCGCGCTGCAGGGTTCCACAGATGACGCTGACATCAGGGTGCGTTGCCAGGCCGGTCTCCAAGACACGAACGCGGAGGTCAGATGTGAAGACTCGACACGGCTTTCCTGCGAGCTGCGCACTGAGGATCGAGATGACGTTGGCGGCCAACCCGCTGTGTTCGGGGGAGCCGCCGGACATGGCGTACACGGCGCCATCGAAAAATTCGTAGTGCTCTTCCGAGCTCGCCTCGAGTTCGAGGTACTCCTGGAAGGTATAGCGTGCGGGGGCCGAGGACGTCATTGGCTGGCGTTGAGCTTAGCACGCGGTGAATTGAGCCTTTAGCGCCGCTTCAGGGTGCGAGCATCGCCTCCGGGATCGTTCGAGCGAGGCAAGCTCGGAGCGCGCTGCACGGTTGTACAAGGCAGTCGTTGGCCGCTTTCAGCGCACTGTCGTCGTAGGTCTTTGCAGCTTCGAGGCAGGTGTTTTCGGGGTAAGTCGCGCCGCTGTCGTCGCATTGGTTTCCGGCAGCGACGTATGCCGTGCAAAAACTTTGCCCGTACTGACTCGTAGACAGTTGAGCTTGCGCCTCGCTCTTGCACTTGGACGTGCTCGAGCCCTCGCAACTGCTGCTCTCGACGCAGCCTGCGACATAACCCAGAAAGTCCGCGCGTAGTTTGGGCTCGGTTGCGAGCGCGCTCTGACACGAGGAGCGACACTCCGCTGGGTTAACCGTTTCCACACACGTGTGCGCTTTTTCGCAGCGACGCTGGCAGAAATCGTCCGGGGTGCTCGTGATCGGTCGCTGCTCGTCGCTTGGCGACGAGCAAGCTGCGCCGAGCGGCAACACGAAGAGGCAGGCTAGAAGAGCGCTAAGTAAGGTCGGTCGCATCGGTCGCATCTAGCCATTCACATTGCAGGATAAGTCTTGTCGAGCAAGGTCGAGCGGCATTCGAGCACGGCGCCGTCGACGGTCATCGCGCTCACGGTGCCGATCTCGGCCATGATGCTGACGAACGGCGGTTGCCAGGCGGCGTGTTGCCAGACGCATTGCCAATGGCCCGAAGTGCGCCGCGACCACACGCTACCCGCCCCCGCCGCCCAATGCCGTCCCAGCGCATCGATGGCGATGCAGCTCAGATCGATGCGATCCAGCAGGGTGCGCGGGATGGCTGCGCCGCCTTCGATCTCGAGACACGCCCCGCCGATGCCGACGGCGACCGCGCCCTGCCGATCCGGAGTGCTGGCACAAGCGAGCAATGCGCGCCCTTCGGGGACTGGCAAGCGCTCGAGCTGCCAGTCGAGTGGTCGATAGTACGCAGCATAGGGACGACCATCGTGACCGCGCCCGACGACCAACCAGCGCTCGTCGTCGACGCGCGACAGATCGGCGATCATTGCGGCTTCCGTGACCGGAAGCGGGCGCAGCCAATGCTTGCCGACGAGCGCGTACAGCAGCGGAGGTAAGCCGGGTTTGGTACCGAGCACGACCGCGACGTCGTCGAAACCGGTGGTCAACTTCTCGAACGTCACTTCGGGATCGGGACCGCGAAATAGTTCGCGTACGCCATCTCGAGAGTATTCGAAGAGCGTCGCGTTGCTGCCGCCGACGACCCAGGTCGCAGGGGTGAGTCGCTCGACGAGGCGCAGCGAACCCGGCGGCGGCAAGTTGTCACTCGGCAAGTCGCACCAGCGCGTGCCGTCCCAATAGGCCAAGCCTTGCATCGTCGTGGCCAAGGCGTGGCCCGCCGCGTTCCATGCCACTTGCAACACCAAGCGCTCGTCGCCCGGAGGGTGTCGAACCATCCAATTCGTTTCCAGCACGAGTTCACGAGAACGCAGCAGATCCATGCTGGAGACCCAGCGTCTGCTGGGCCGCGTGGAGCGCGATTCGATCCAGGGCAACAAGCTGTCCGCGAAGCGCTGAGCGCTCTGCGGACGTTGCTTCGGATCGAGCGCGGTGGCTCGCGCGATCGCCAAGTCGATGGCTTGGCACGCGGCTTCGCGTTCGCGCAATTCGTAGGGCAGGGTGGCGGCTTCGAGCAGGCTGCGTCGCTCGCTGGCGCGTGCGGCCATCAGCGCTTGAACCGGGGTGCGCGCCTTGAATAGCGGCTCACCCGTGAGCACGAAGTAGACGATGGCTGCGAAGCTGAAGATGTCGGTGCGGGGGCTGATCGTGTCTCCGTCCTGCGAGACGATTTGCTCTGGCGCCAAATAGCCCGGAGTTCCGACCATCATGTTGCCGAACGTCACCGATAAGCCGGAAGGGCGCGCGATGCCGAAATCGGAGATCTTGAACAGCTCGCTTTCGCCCGAGCCGCAGCACAAAACGTTGGCGGGGCCCAAATCGCGGTGCACGACGCCTACGGCGTGAATCTCGTCCAAGCCCTTGGCCAGCCCGCGAATCAAGCGCGCTGCGCGTTCCGGATCGAATGAGAATCCGGTTGCCTTGAGTGAATACTCGACGCGCTCGTCGAGCGTGGTGCCTTCGAACCCGCCGTGCACGTACTCCAGTGCGATGAATGGCAGTTGCAGCAAGCGATCGGCCGACTGAAACGCGACGCTGCCGGTATCCAGCAAGCGCACGACGAATGGCGTGGGCGGCACGCGTTCGTTCAGCCGCCCGAGCGCCACGGCTTCCTTCTTGATGATGGTGAGCGCGCGCTCGTCCGATTCAGCCACGAGCTGCGGCAGGATGATCTTGATCACCGCTTGCGACTCGCCGACGGGCGAGATCCGCCGAGTCAGGTAGGCGAACGCAGTGCCGCCTTGGCCGAGCCTCTTTTCGAGCCGATACGATACGCCCGGCTGATAGGCGCTCTCGAGCACCTGGCCGACGAACAGATCGCGCGGGGGATCGCTCGCGGGATGCATTTCGTGCCGCGAGCATAGCCCAGCTTGCGCGCGCGCGGCAGATTCCTGCCCCTTTAGGAGAATGTCCTGAAAATGAGCCGCAAAATCCAGGCGCCGAGCAGCACGGGCAGGACCACAGCTGCGACCACTAGCGTGAATCCGAGTCCGACGATCGCGTAATCCAAGGCGTCAGGCTTCCTGAGCGGGTCGTGCGTGTAACGAAGGAGGAGCTCGAGGTTTCGCCGATTCGAACGCCAAAAAACATCGAAGGCATCACCCGCGAAGGGCACGCAGCCGATCAAGACATCGATTGCGATGTTGAACACGATGCGCAGCACGATCACCTTCGGCACCCGCATTTGGAAGGCGAGCAAGAGCAGCGAAAGCGAGCCCAGGCCGGTCAACGCGTCGCCCAGGGTTGGGAACAAGAAGCCGAGCAGCGCGTCCAAACCGATGCCGATGCGCGTGCCCGGGATGGTCAAGCCATCGTCCAACAGACGCACCACCTGTTCGGCCCAGGCGGGCGTCGGTTCCCGGAGTTCACTCGGCTCGGCCTCGGAGGGCGGTTTTGACGCCATGTTCGATCTCCATGCTTGAACCTTTGCGCGGGCGAGGGCAAGCCTCCGGCACCATGCGAGCGGTCGTGCAACGCGTCAACTACGCTTCGGTCACCGTCGACGGGGCCGTGGTCGGTCGTATCGACCGTGGCCTTTGTGTGCTGGTTGGCGTCGGTCGTGGTGACGAAGAGGCGGATGCGACGGCTTTGGCAGACAAGGTCGTTGGGCTTCGGATCTTCGAGGATGACGCGCAAAAGATGAACCTGGGCGTGCTCGAAGTCGGGGGTGCAGTCCTCGCTGTCTCGCAATTTACGTTGTTCGGTGACGTGCGCAAAGGCAAGCGACCGAGCTTCACCGAGGCGCTCGAGCCGACGCGCGCCGAAGCCTTGTTCGAACATTTCTGCGCTGAGTGCCGCGTTCGCGGTGCAAAGGTGGAGACCGGGCGTTTTCGCACACACATGCAGGTAGCGCTCGAAAATGACGGGCCGGTCACGATCTTGATCGACAGCAAACGAGCCTTTTGAGCGTGCGCTCTCGCGCTTTCCTCGCGACACTCGCGTTGAGTTCAGGTGCGGCGTGGACCACGTGCGTGTGCTGGGCGGCCACGGCGCACGCCGAGCCCGAGCCCGAGACCGAGATCGTGGTCGAAGGGCATAAGAGTCTGCGACCCATGCGTGAGCCGACCTTGGCCGCGACCCGGGTCGATCCGCGAGAGCTGTCGCGACCGGGGGCGAACGCAGCGGCGGTGCTGAGCCGCGTGCCTGGCGTGCAAGTTTCGGAGACCGGGAGCGCTTCGGATCTGTCCACCGCCTCGGTGCGCGGCGCGACTAGCGCGCAGACGCCGGTCTACCTAGCCGGTGTGCGCTTGAACGACGACCTCACCGGAACCGCTGATTTGTCCTTGATTCCGCTCTGGATGTTGGGGCGCGCCGAGGTGTACCGCGGCAATGCGCCGGCCGATGCAGACCGGCTCGGAATTGGCGGCGCAATCTATTTCGAACCGCGCATGCCGCGGCAGAATCACCTGCGCGCGGGCGCTCAATTCGGCAGCTTCGGACAGCGCGCGGCCTGGCTGGGCGCAGAAGTGGCGCGTGCCGGCGACGCCGCGCTGGTCGCGTTTCGCACAGCCGCGTCCGACAACGACTATCCGTACGTCGACAACGGCGGCACCGTGAGCGAAAAAGACGATCGCGTTCGCACGCGCCCCAACGCGGACGCCAGTGAGCGCGATGCCTGGGCGATTGGGCGCACCGCGTTGCGCAAGCCGAATGCGCGATTGACGACCGTGTTCAATGCCTTTCAACGTGAGCAAGGCGTGACGGGTTTGGCGGCGGTGCCGGCGCTTGCGGCGCGTGCCAAGACTGCGCGCCTGCTCGCCGGACTCACCGCCGAAGTGCCCTGCAGTTCCGAGTCGGGCTGCGAACTCGTGCTCACGAGTCAGGCAATTACCACACGCACTCAGCTGACGGATCCCGATCACGAGCTCGGGCTGCTGGCGGATCGCTTGGACTCACAGGGAACGCGCTTTGCCGAGAGCGTGGGAGTGTGGCTCAAGAGCGGGATCATTCGCGCACTTTTGGGGGCGAACTACGAGCTCGAGCAGCTCGAGCAAGATGGCGCGAGTGTATTGCGCGCGAAGCGCAACACCGGCTCAGCGCGGGTTGCGCTATTCGCGACTTTGAATCGTGACACCGAACTCTCGGCGCTCACCGTCGTCACGTGCGATACCACGGACGGTCCGCAACAGGGCCAGGGCTGCGTCGATCTCACGCCCGAATTCAGACTCGGCGCGCGCAAGCGCTGGGGTGCGTTCGAACTGCGTAGCAATTTCGGTCGCTACGTGCGCGTGCCCACGTTGGGGGAGCTCTATGGGATCTCCGCGGTGGTGCGTGGCAGCTCGGCGTTGGTGCCGGAACAAGGGCTGGCTTGGGATTTGGGGGCGCGTTGGGAGGCGCAGCTCGGCCCGGTGTGGACCTATCTCGACGCATTCGGCTTTGCTCGGCACGTCAGCGACTTGATCGCCTATCGTCGCTCGTCGCTGGGCGCAGTCACGCCGTACAATGTGGGCAGCGCGCGCGTATTGGGCGCAGAGTTCGAGGCCGGCGCGCAGTTCGTGCAGCACGCCCGTGCGTCCCTGGCACTGACCCTGCTCGATCCGCGCGACACGACTGCCGGCCGAACCCTAGCGAACGACTTGATTCCACATCAGTCGCGCGTGGTGAGCAGCGCCTACGTAGAAGGCTTCGTCGATCCCAAAAATTCGCCCCTGCGCCGTGCCGGCCTAGACGCGCGTCTCAGTCACCGCGCCTCACGCCTGGCCGACCCCGCGGGTCTGATCGTGCTGCCAGCGTCCACGACGCTCGACCTAGGGGCAACTCTGCGCTTCGGCCGAAAACACGACGTCTCACTTCGCGCCGTCGTCGACGACGTCTTCGACTCCCGTCACTTCGACTTCATCGGCTACCCCGTGCCGGGCAGAAGCTTCCATATGTCCGCCGAAGCGACGTTTTAGGCTCGCTCTTGCTGCGGCGTGAATGATGACGCGCGGCGCCTGCGGCGCGCGGTGGGAGACTCGCGTTGGCGCACGCTCTAACGGTGGCGCTTGGCCGCTCGCGCTGAAGTTGCAGGAAAGCACGCGCCTGTTCGGTCCGATCGCAGATCGCGATCTGGTCTTCCAAGACTTGCCGCTCGTTTTTAGTTCCGGGAATGCGGCTGTACCGCTTCCCGCGCGCCCCGGCGCGAAGCGTGCGGCGCTTCGCGCGCACACGGAGAAGAAAGAACGCGTTTTTTGCCGCTTTTCAGGGGCCCGTGATACAGCCAAAAACGTGAGCTTTCGGCCGACAAAACGCGTTCGCGGCGCGCTCGGGGTCCTCGTGCTGGGTGGCGCGCTTGCTGCACTCGCGCCAGCTGCCAAAGCCGGCACAGGGCGCGACCTGCCGCGGCGCTTTCTGGGCGCGCCGTTTTCGTTGATGTCTCTCACCGTTGGTTATCCCAACGACGGCTTTCAGCTGCGCGCAAAGAAGCTGAAAAATTCTGACACGTTGAAGGTCAAAGACAGCAGCAAGGACAATATCTTCGCGCACCCGGCGTTGGTCCTGATGCTGGAGCGCAGCGCGCGCGAGGTCGCACGGATGGAGAAGGGGTCGCTGATGGTGGTCGGCGATCTCTCGCGTCGCGACGGCGGACCGCTCACGGGGCACGTGAGTCATCAAAGTGGCCGCGATGCCGACGTCGGGTTCTACCTGCGCGATGCTGCTGGCCATCCCGTCGTGCGCGAGCACTTCACGCCCTTCGAACCGAATGGTCACTCGCGCTGGGAAACCGGCGTGTACTTCGACGATTATCGCAATTGGCTACTGTTGCGCTCTTGGGTCACCGATAGCCGCGCGGGCCTAGTGCACATATTCGTCTCGAGTGGGTTGCGCTGGCGCCTGATCGAATACGGTCGCAAAGATCCGCGCTTTGCGCGCTACGTGGATGACGTCGCGTCGCTCCTGAAGCAACCCGCGGGGCGCAGCGTGCACGACGACCACTTTCACGTTCGCATCGCCTGCCCGGACAACCAAGAAGAGCTGTGCCAGAACGAGTCGCGCCTCGGCGGTTGAGCGAACTGGCTACTCGCCAGCGGCACTGGTTTCGCTATCTGTAATCGCACGCAGCTTGCTGGTCGCTGAAAACTCGTAGCTGCTCTTCGCTGCGACACCTTTGCCGTCGCGATGGCGAGTTTGCTGGCACGTGGCGGTCCAACCAGTCGTCTCGTAGGTGGTGGTGGCCTTTTTGACCTTGCGCGACTTCTTGGTCACGATCTTCTTGGCCGAAACCGAGATGTCGCAGCGGTCGTTGACGATCACCAAGTCACGCGCGCTGGCGAAGGATTGCGTGAGCAGGCCCTTGAGCGTGGCCTTGTCGCGCACGTGCGCGTTCAACGTCAGGTGGTCTTCCGACAAATCCAAGAACTTATCGATGCTGCGCTGATTGAGCGCCGTTTCGAGCTTGAGCACGATGCCAGCGGTCGAGGACAAAAACGACTTCTGCATCGAGCTCGAATCCATGGCGATCGCGCGGTCGCAGCACAGGCCAATGCGCTGCGGGTCCTTCTCCGCCTCACTGACCAATTTGCGCGCTTTGCAGGAGCCGCCGCCGCGCACCACGATCTGTCCACCCTCGATGCTTTCGGTCCACGAAGAGACTTCGCCCACTTCGGGGAACGAGTCACAGGCGCGTTGCCACTGGCTATCCGTGCACAGTGTCTTGCCGGCGTCCGCGCAGCGCGCGAAGGCGTCGTTGAACAGCAGGCCTTGGCTGTCCTCGCGCCGCAGCACGCTGAACTTGTCGACCCACGCGCCCTCGGCAGTGACTAACCCCGCAGGAATATCGCGCGTGGGTAGACCCGCGAAACCTCGGCTCGCCGCCGTACGTGCTGGCTCGGCTTTGGGCGGCGTACTCGCTGCGCTCGCGCTGGGATGCGCGCTCGGAATCTCTCGTGCTTTCGTGAGTGCGCTTTGCGCAGGGCTAGCGCTCGCACTCGAACTTGCTCCGCCGCTGACGCCCTCGGCGGTGAACGTGGGGGTGCGAGCGCGCCACAGCGCGAGCCCCCCCAAAACCAGCATCAAGAGCACGCCTGCGGCGGCCAGGCGCTGAACGGTGTGCGAGGGGGCACGCGCGCTTCGCGGCGCTGCGGAGCGATCGCTCGGTAGAGGCGTACTCGAGGTCAGCTCGGTGGCGGACGTGCCGCCCAGCTGTGGGTTGCCGGTTACCGCGACTCCCTCGGCGCGTGTGGCGCTCTCGCTCGCTGCGTCGTGTCCGCTGAGGCGACCGCTGGGCAGCGAAATCGGGATGTTACCCTTGGCAGCGGCGGCCAGGAGGGCGTCCCAGAACTCGCCGGCATTGGTGTAGCGATCTTTGGGATCAACGGCGAGCGCGGTCGCGAACACGGCCTCGACCGCGTCGCCCAGCTCGACCCCGTGTGCGCGCGGGGTTGGGCGGCGCGCGGGGTCGGCAGCGGCGATGAACAGCTGCGCTGCATCCACACCTTCCAGCGCGCTATGGCCGACGATGGCTTCGATCAGCACGAGCGCCAACGAGAATACGTCACTCCACGGACCGGTCGCGCCGTAGCGACGGCTGAACTGCTCGGGCGAACCGTAGCGTGCCGTGAACGCCTGCAGTGAAGCGCCGGTCTCTTCGAACGCTTTGGTGAAACTCTCCGATTCGGTGACGACCTTGGCGATGCCGAAGTCGAGCACCTTCAACGTTTTTCTGCCGCCGACTTCGGCCAAGAACAAGTTTGCCGGTTTGATGTCGCGGTGCGCGATGCCTTGCTCGTGCGCCAAAGACAACGCGCGCGCCGCGCTATCGAGGAGTTCGATCGCCGCCTTGGGCGTGCGTCCACCGAGTCCGGCTTTCAAACGCTCGGCGAAGTTTTCCGCCAGTGATTGTCCGTCGAGCCATTCCAAAACGATGAACGGCGTCCAGGTCTTGTTCGGCGAAACCAGCGCACCGACGTCGAGCGCTTGCACGATGCCGGCGGTCGAGCGCGAAAGCTGGTGCAATAGCCGGCCCTCGGCCAGGAAGTTGCGCTCGAACTCGTCCCGCGCGGCGCCGCTCAGCGTGCGCGGAATGCGCAAGCACTTGATCGCGACCTTCTCGTTGAAGCCCAGGTGATGAGCCCGATACACCACACCAAAGCCGCCGCGGCCCACCACCGCGTCCACTTGGTACTTGCCGTCCAGGGTGGCGCCGACCCAGTCGAAGGGATCTTCGCCGCTATCTGACATCACGTTCAGCAAACCACATCTTCGCGGCCTGCGGAACGGCGGTTGGCTGCTTTCGGTTGAAAGGGCGAAAAGGAGCGGCTATGTGCCATGCGTGCCGAAGATCGAGTTTCTGGGTAACACCATCGGCCCCGCGAAGACCGTCGACGTCGAAAACGGCGGCGAGCTGGTGGACATTTGCGACAAGTACTTCGCCCCGATTCCGTTCTCCTGTCGCTCGGCCAGCTGCGGCACCTGCCACATCGAGATCGTCGAGGGCGATGAGCTCTTGGCGCCGCCCGAGGAGCAAGAAGAAGAGCTCTTGGACATTCTCGGCGGTGACGGCGAGACACGACGCCTCGCGTGCCAGGCGCGGGTGAAGCCCGGGCCGGGTCTGATTCGCATTCGGGCCAAGCTTGGCTGAAGGTTGACGCTCGCTCAGCGCATCGAAAGCACGATCTTGCCCAGGTTCTCGTTGGCTTCCATGCGTTGATGCGCGTGCGCGACATCGCGCAAAGGAAATACGCTGTCGACCAGCGGTTTCAGACGGCCCTCGGAGAACAGCGGCAAACTGCTGCGCACGAACGCACGCGTGAGCTCGATCTTTTCCTCGGTCGAACGCGAGCGCATGACCATGCCGATCAAGCTCTGACGCTTTTGCAAGAGGCGGCCAAAGTTGACCGGTGCTTGTGCGCCGCCCATGACGCCGATCAAGACTTGGCGTCCGCGCGGCGCGAGGCACGCGGCGTGTTGCTCGGCGTACGACGCGCCGATGAAGTCCAAGATCACGTCCACGCCGCGTCCGTGGGTCTCGGCCTTGATCACGGCGGCGAAGTCTTGCGCTCGGTAATCGATCACCACGTCGGCGCCGAGCGCGCGCACCCACTCACACTTCGCCGCGCCGCCCGCGGTTGCAAACACGCGCGCGCCGTGGACGCGCGCCAATTGCACGGCCGCGCTGCCCACGCCGCCCGCCGCGGCGTGAATCAAGACGGACTCGGTGCCGTGCAAGTTGCCTGCGACGAACAACGCCTCACGCGCGGTCAAGAATGCTTCCGGAATGGCGGCGGCTCGTGCGAAATCGAGGCCATCCGGGATCTTCATGGTCAGCGCTTCGGGCACGACGACGCGCTCGGCGTAGCCGCCCCCGCCGAGCAGCACCATGACGCGATCGCCCACGCGCACGCTGTCGCTCGTGCCGGGCCCGAGTTCACTCACGACACCCGCGCATTCCAGACCCAAGATCTCCGTCGTCCCGGGCGGCGGCGGATATAGACCGCGTCGCTGCAACAAATCCGCGCGATTGAGCGCGCTGGCGTGAATCTCGATCGCGACTTCCGCTGGCCCCGGCGCTGGGTCGGGCAGATCGACCAGCTGCAGCTTTTCCGGTCCACCCGGTTCGGAGACGAGGACCGCTTTCACTGTGCACCTTTCAGAGCGAGGTCAAATGTGCAGCTCCAATCACGCCCGCACGTTCGCCCAGCTCACTGACGAGCAACGGTACCTCGGCGAGCGGTGGCGCGAACGCTTGTTTGCGCAGCGCATCGCGCACGAAGGGTTCAATCAGATCGAAGGAGGCGGAAATGCCGCCTGAAAACACGACTGCGTTCAAGTCGAGCAGATTTTGGATGTTGGCGAGTAGGCGACCGAGGGCCGTGCCCATCATCTCGAACGTCTTCAATCCTGCCGGTTCGCCGCGCCGCGCGCTCACGGCAATCGGCAAGACTTCGGTCACCTGAGCGCCGCCATTGCGCCCGTACTCGCGCAGCAGAGCGCGCGTACCGGCAAAGGTTTCGACGCAGCCTCGCTGACCACAGGCGCACAGAGGCGCGTCCGCCGCGGTGTCGACCTTCATGTGTCCGACCTCGGCGGCAAAACCCGTGGCTCCGGGATACAACTGATGGCCGAGCACGAGTCCGCCGCCGATGCCCGTGCCCAAGGTCAACATCAAGAAGCTCGGATGGGCGCGCCCATGCCCATGCAACCGCTCGCCGAGGGCCGCCGTGGTCGCGTCATTCTCGACGGCGATCGGGCAGCGCAGACGGCGCGCGAGCTCCTCGGCAATGTGCACGCCCTCGAAGCCCGGCACATTGGGCAGCCGCCAACAACGGCCGTCCGAATTGACCTCACCGGGAATGGCCACGCCCACTGCGTCTGGCTTGGACGAGAGTGCCAGAACGGTGCTGGCAATCGTGTCGAGCACGTCGTCGGCGCTGGAGCCGGCGCGCGTCGGGGTCGAGGTCGAGCGCACGACGTCACCGTTTTCCACGATGCCCGCCTTGACCTGAGTTCCTCCGAAATCGACGCCGATCAGCATGAAGCGCGCACCCTAATCCGTGCCTGCCTAGCGCTCAAGACGAACCGGAGCGGGTGCGCTATTCTTGTCCGTTCCTCGGCAACGTAGGGCCGGAGCAGGAGAATCGATGAGCGTGCTGCGCGTGGCGACGATCAATGTTTGGAACAAGAGTGGCCCTTGGCTTTCGCGCTTGCCGCTGATTCGTCGCGAGCTCAAGCGGTTGCAGCCGGAAATCGTGGGCCTGCAAGAGGTGCTGCGCTTCCGTCCGGATTCGGCCGCCGGCGATCCGCTCACGGTGCACAACGATCAATTGACCGAGATCGCCGATGGTCTCGGGTATCAGCTCGCGTACAGCGTGGCCAGTGACTACGGCAACGGGTTGAAGTTTGGCAACGCCCTGCTGTCGCGTCATCCGATCATTGCCGAGCGCAGTTTCCAGCTCCCCGGTAGCGAGAGCGGCGAGACGCGCTCCTTGTTGTACGCGCTGTGTCAGACCCCTCACGGAAGTCTACCGGTGTTCGTTACCCATCTAAACTGGAAGTTCCACCAAGGATTGATTCGTCAACGTCAAGTCGTGTTCATCGCCGATCGCGTGGCTGAGCTGTCGCCGATCGGTGGTGCGGAGCTGCCGCCTGTTTTGATGGGTGATTTCAATGCTGCTCCTGAGGCCGACGAGATTCGTTTCCTGACGGGGTTGTGCGCCCTCGAGCAAAAGACGGTTTATTTCGCGGACGCATGGGCGTTCGCGGGTCAGGGACCGGGCTACACGTACGACCGGGCGAACCACTACGCCGCCAAGGCGCGCGAGCCCTCGCGGCGAATCGACTACATCTTCGTACGTGGGCCGGATCGGCAGTTTCGCGGTGAGCCCCTGACCGCAGAGTTAGCCTTCAATACCGGCGAGCAGCGAGCGAGCGAGACGGTCTGGCCGTCCGATCATTTCGGCGTGGTTGCAGATTTAGCCGTTACCGAACGACGCTTCTAAAGCCGTTCCAAGCTCGCTAATATTGGCTCATGGCGACGTGCAAAGGCTGCGGCGAAGAAGCGGACGAGCTCCAGACAGTGAAGGTTTCCGGGAAGACCAAGAAGCTCTGTGAGTCGTGCGCCGATCAAGCGCGCGAGCAGGACCAAATCGCCGAGGAGAGCGAATCTGCCGTCCAGAACATGATGGGCTACAAAGGGCGTCGCTAGTCGCTCGCCCCTTCCCCTCAGGTGCATTCGGGCCGCTGGGCTGGGCGTTCGGCGTCCGGCAGGTCCAATTTCCAGTGTCAGTGCTCGGCGAATTCGTAAAAGTGCGAATCTGCCGCACTTTTTGGCTGCTGAAGGAGTTGGTCTTCACCGCTCAACTGAGTTAAGTAGGAGCCAGTCGCACTCAGCGGCACAGGACTCCATGAAGCACTCCGTCCACCACGATCTCGGTCAGGAACGCGCCAAGAAAGTCGCCGAGTCGGCGCTCTCGACGTACTCCCAAAAGTACTCGAACTACAGCCCGCAGGTGGTTTGGAAGGGTCCGAACAAGGCTGACATCTCGTTCAAGGTAAAGGGCATGTCGCTGTCGGGCTCGCTCGAAGTGCTGGATAAGACCATCGACCTGGACATGGACGTGCCGTTCCTGCTCCGTCCGTTCAAGAGCCAGGCTCTGGGCGTGATCGAGGGCGAGATCAACGAGTGGATTCGCAAAGCCAAAGCCGAAGGCTGAGCTGCTCGCCCTGACTCGAACTTGAACGATCTTGCTTTTGGCGACGCTGCGCGTCGCCGAGCAAGGCGACAACCGCGCGCTCAGCCCGCGTCCAGCCGAATTCCGAGGTGCTCGCGGACGGTCATGTAGCGTGCGCTCACTGCGTACGCGATCAGGCGCTCGATGCGGGTGGCGAGCGGCGGTGAGCCTGCGTCCTGGGGGAGGGCGCGGACGCGTTCGATCGATACTTCGAGATCATTCGAGAGCACGAAGCCGATCGCGTCGGCCGCAAGATCGACGTCCTGCACCCAGCGCTTGAGATCGAGCGATGCGCCGTCTTGGAGCAACTTTGCCACCACGTGTGTGAGTTGCTCCAAGCGTGAGCCTGTCGCAAGCTCCGCCAATGCGCGCCACGCTTCGAGAACGGGAGCTTCCAGGTCGGGGGCGACCGGGAACTTGGGTTTTACTAGGCGAATCGCAGCAAAAAGCCAGGCTTTCAGCGCGATCATGTTGGGCAGCAGCTGCCTCACGTACAGGCCCGGCAAATAGTAGGCGAGGTGCCGGCCTGCGAGGAACGCAGCCGCCACCGGCGTCACGTCTTCACTGAACGCGCGCGAACCGAGCAACAGCGACGGCGGAGAGGTCGACAAGAACGAGACGCACAAGGGGGCTTCGGGGTTCTGATACATGCGCGGTTCGGGGATCGAGAGCACGTGCGCTCCGGCGTTGACCGCGTAGACGACGCCATATGGGTAGCGCTCGACGTCGATGTGATGGTCGCCGCTGAGATTGAATGACGCCAGCGGCCGTGCCCGCGCTGCCATGACGAACGGCTGGATCAACGCGAACAGTTCGGTCAGGAACGGCTCATGGCTTTCCGGCATGGCCGCCAGCAGCCACTCGTCGGGCGAAGCGGGATCGCTCACCTCGGCCGGCTCGTCGCTGCGCATGCGATCGAAGAAGCGCTCTTCATCCGGCTCGGCTTGGCCAAGCACGTGCAGCGCCTGGCAGGTGCACCAAGCGGCGTCCGCGTGCCGCGCCTCGGTGTAGACCTTGCGCAGCAGCTTGTAGGGAGTGGGTTGATAGGGATCGCGCTCGATCCAGCTGGCCAGGGTTTCTACGGCCTTCTCGAAGTACGAGACCGGATCCTCGCCGTATAGGCGCGCGAGCTTTTCTTGGAAGCGCGTGTTGCCCGGGTCGACCTCCAGCGCGGACTCGTAGACGGCCACGGCTTGGTCGCGACGGCCGAGGAACCTTTGGTAGACTTCGGCCAGCTCACTGAGCGACTCCAGCAAGCGCTCGCGATCAGAGGCACGCTGTGCGTTGGCGATGCGCAGTTTGAGTACGCGCTTCATGCCGTCATAGTTCTTGAGGCGTTGGTTCATCGACAACGCCTCGTCGATCGCCGGCACGCGGTCCGGGTCGTGCTCCAACGCTTGTGCCAGCAAGTTCACGGCGAGCTCGAGATCCGCGAGCTCGCGCGACGCGATCATCGACGCCGTGTGCAAATACTTGGCTTTGTGCTTCGGCTCCTCCACGACTTCAGCGAGCCGGGTGATGACCTGAATCAGCTGCGGCCAATCTTTCTCGGCACCGTACAGCTGCATCAGCTTGGTCAAAATGCCGCGATCGCTCGGACGCTCACTCAACGCCAGCAAGTAGCTCTTGGCCGCGTACTCCGAGTCCCCCAGCTTGACCGCGGCGATTTCGCCCATCTCTAGCAGGATTTCGACCTTGCGCTCGCCTTCCGAGCGCGAGAGCTCGCGGTACAGCACGTCCATTTGCTGCTCGGTGAGTCCCTCGGCGGCGTACACGCGGCCGAGCGCCCGCAGCGGCCCGCTCGACGTCGGATCGAGCTCGCTCGCGCGCTGCAACGAGCCCTTGGCCTCCTTGTAGCGTCCGAGCTTGGCGAGCGCTTCACCATTGCGCAGTTCGGCCTCGCACTCTTCTTTGGGCGTGAGCACGGAGCGGAGCTCGCCGAGCAGCAGTTCACATAGCCACAGCGTTTGCTCGGCGCTGCCGTGCTCGGAGGCGACCTCTGCGATGCGCAGTAGCGCACGAGCGTCGTTCTCGAGCCATTTCATTAGGCCGCCGACTTGACTGAGCGCCTTGTCCGCGGCTCCGCTGCGCGCCAGCGCGTCGACGTACAGGAAGGCGATCTCGCGCGCCTCGTTGGGGTCCAGCATGTCGAGCTGGCCGATCACTGGCTCGAAACGCTTCGCGGCCTCGACGAAGCGCTTCTCGGTGTGGGCAGTGTGTCCGAGCACGCGTAGGGCATCGCCGTTGGTCGGATCGATGTGCAGGGCGAGTTGCGCGGTTGCCACTGCACGCGCGGAATCGTGCAGGAATTGGTGGCAAATCAGCGCCATGTCGCCAGCCAGCTTGGCGCGCTCGCGCTCGTTCTTGGCGAGTTGGATCTCTGCCTCCAAGAGCTCGACCGCGGCCGCGTAGCTCCCGTACTCGACGTGCTTTTTGACCAAGCGGCGTCGTGCGCCCAAGTCATCCGGCATGAGTTCGGCGGCCAAACGATAGCGGCGCAGCGCGCCGGCGCTGTCACCTCGACCCTCGAGTACTTGTGCCGCGCGCACTTCCAGCTCGGCCTTGGCCTGCGGGGTCGTGGCCTTGTCGCTCAGCGCGTCGATCGCGTCGATCGCGCTCTGCGCATCACCGACCACCGCGCGCAGCGTGGCAACGGCGTCGAGCGCGCCCGCGTGGCTTGGGTCGAGCGTCAGCACGCGCTCGTACGCGGCAAGCGCGCGATCGGGGTGCTTCAAGTTCTCGGACAGCACCCGACCGAGCTGCATGCCGGTCTCGAGCTGGCGCTCGATCGAGCCACTCTGTGCGTGGCGCTGGTAGTGCTCGGCCAGCGCCTCGTAGCGCTCGAGGGCTCGAAAATGGCGGGAGAGTTCTCGACTTGCGTCGGGGTGTTCAGGGTCCAGGGCGAGCACGCTCTGGAGGGCCTCGGCCGCGCGCTCGTGATCCAGGTACTCTTCGTCGTAAACCCCAGCGATGCGCTCGAATAACGTGATCTTTTGGCGCGCGGTGACCGCCAAGTCGATCTGCGTACGCAATACGTCGAGCAGTTCGCGATAGCGGCCGGCGCGGGTGAGCACGCGGTCCAAGCCGCGCAGGGCGTCGACGAAGCGCGGATTCTCCGTGAGCACCTCGCGATAGGTTTTTTCAGCGGCGTCCAACTTGTCGAGATCGACGTCGTACGCTTCGGCGACTTCACACAGGAGTTGATGGCGATCGTCCCCGCGCAACGTCTTGGCACGAGTTTGACGCACGACTAGGGCGGCCGCGGAGTCGCCCGCAGCATCAAGGAGCGCGACGAGTCCGACGCTGGCTTTCTCGTGACCCGGATCCTCCTCGAGCACCGCGCCATAAAGCTCGCGCGCCGCGGACGAGTTGTTCAAGCGCGTCGCTAGCACCTCGGCGGCTTCGACGCGCAGATCGCGGGCGAGGTTGGGGGCTGCGACATCGGCGCGTCGCAGCAGAACCTGGCCATATTCTGCCCACTGCTGGGCTTTCTTGTAGATCTGAGCCAAGAGCAGCAGCGCTGGATCGTGGTTCGGCTCGGCTGCCACGAGCTGCGTCAGCCACGGGAGCG
This sequence comes from Polyangiaceae bacterium, assembly GCA_035634635.1. Taxonomy (GTDB): domain Bacteria; phylum Myxococcota_A; class Polyangia; order Polyangiales; family Polyangiaceae; genus PMG-095. The sequence continues at coordinate 27,357 of DASQCO010000056.1, read as the reverse complement.
CCAAGTCCGGGCGCATGACTCGCTCGGTGTACCAGCGACCGAGATGAAACAGCAGCGCATGGCGTTCGGTGAGCCCGGGGTCGGAATCGAGCGTGGCGATGACTCTTCCGAGCACGTCTTCCCAGACCGGGAAGCGTGTGGCGGCCAAGCGCTCGAGGGCGACCGCGTGCGACTCGTTCAGCGGATCCTCGCAGAACGCTTGCGCGTAGGCGAGCAGTGCTTGCTCCTTGTCTTTCAGTTCGTGCTCGTAGAGTTGCCCGATCTCCGCCCAGTGCTCGGCGCGCTCGGCCGAGCTTTCGCTGTTCTCACTCTGTTCCAGCAGGGATTCGATCAGCTCCTCGTATTTGCCGAGCGTCTTTTTGACGCGGACGAGCGCTTGCGTCGCGCTGCGGTCGCTCGGTTCGAGCGCGACTAGTTTGGCGTACACCTCTTCGGCGCTGTCGTGCCGCGAGGCGGCTTCGTACAAGCGCGCGGCCCGAGCCAAGTGCTTTTTCAGCGCGCGTTCCAAATGCGGGTCGGCTCGTTGCTCCAGGTTCTTGGCGAGTTCGTAAAAGCCGTCGGCGAGACTCGCCGGATCTGCGCCGAGATCGACGCCGGACTCCAAGGTCGTCGCGGAGTCTTCGTCGTCCGGGTTTTGCGCCAGCGCCTCGAACATTTCCGGCAAGCGCTCTTCGGTCACCCAGGTTGGCGGTCGCGTCGACGCGCGCCACATGCGGCGGAGGCCCTCCAAGGCCTCGCTCGCGTCTCGCGGCCGCTGTTCGCGCGCTTTCTCCAACAGGCTGCGCACGAAGGCTTCGACCGCGGGAGTCGCGCCGTTACCCGCTGCAACGAACGAGAGCGGTTCGGCGTTCTGCGTCAAATGTCCGACCAACGCATCGACCGCGTGCTGACCGGCGAACGGCGCTTTACCGCTCAGCAGTTGGTACATGAGCACGCCAAGCGCATACAGATCGCTTTGCGCGCTGGGCGCTTGGCCGCGCAGCTGTTCGGGCGAGCTCGACCACAAATACCCCGGTGTGCTGCCGTTGTGCAGGGTCAGCGCGGAACTCAGGAAGTAGGCGCCCGGATCGAGCAACAGCACCTTCGGCGCGTTGGGCGTCGGATCGGTGATGAGTACGTTGCCTGCGTGTAATGAGCCATGCACTAGGCCCGCGGCGTGTAGCGCGGTCAGCGCTTCGGCGATCGCCCAAAGCAGAGGCAACGCTTCGTTGAAGTGCCGCGGTCCGCGTCGCGCGAGCATGGCCAGGATCGTTTCACCCTCTGCGGCGGGGTGAGCAATGCCGATGTGCACGCCCTCGTCGTCGAGCGCTCCAGCGCGCACGTCACTGGGCAGCGCGGGATGCGCGATCGAGCTCGCGAGTCGAGAAGCCGTGAGGAAGCGGTGTGCCTCGGAGCGCCGCGCCGCAACCCGTGGGTACAGCGATTTTACCCGGAATTCCTGGCCGTCACGGCGCGCCTTGTACACCGTCGCCGAAGGACCAGTGCCGAGCTTTTCGAACACCACGTATTGGCCGATCGAGTCGCCGGGCTCGAGCTCCACGCTGGCTGTCGCGCGCTCTCGCACGTGCTCGAGCGAGCTCGGCAAACCGTGGCGATCGAGCGCAATGGCGTCGAGCAGCGCGTCGACGGCTTCACTCGCGACGGCCTGCTCCGCCAATGCGCGCGCAAACGATGCACGCGTTGCCACGCCGCCGATGTCTTCGGGCTGGAAGCCGAGGGCATCACGGCTCAAACGGGTTAGGTCAGGCAACTCGAACAATCGCTCGAGTTCGGCAGTCAGCGTCTCGACCAGCATTTATCGGTTCCGTTTCGGTTTCGACGGGGACCAACGCGGAGGCATTGGTCGGTCAGGGTGACAAAGACGTTTTAGCCCAGCAACGGAGCCAAGCCGAAAAAAGCACAACCCCGGGACCCGCAAGGGCGCCGGGGTTGGCGACATCAGCGACTTTCGAAAATGCTGAAAAATATCAGCTGAAACGGCCGCTGCGCGCGCCATGCGCGACTGAGCCGCGAACAGCGTACGCCAACGGGATCAGGCCGCGCTGGCTTTGGCCATGGTCTCGGCCGCGTACTTCTCGAGCTTTCGCGCATCCGAGTAGAAGCCGCGAATGCCTTCGCTGAGCTTCTCGACGGCCATTTGATCCTGGTTGTGCTCGAAGCGGAAGGTCTTTTCGTCGAGGTGAATCAGCGGGCTGTCCGTGGCCTCTGCGCCCTTCACCGTGAGCTTGGGTTCGAGCTCGCCGTCTTTTCCGGCCAGAGTGGCGATCAGATCGGGGCTGATGGTGAGTAGGTCACAGCCGGCCAGATCGATGATTTCTTCGACTTTGCGGAAGCTGGCACCCATGACCTGGGTCTTGTAGCCGTGCTTCTTGTAGTAGTTGTAGATGCGCACCACGCTGGCCACGCCGGGATCTTCCTCGCGCGGGATGTCGGCGACGTTCTTCGACTTCTTGTACCAGTCGTAAATGCGACCGACGAACGGCGAGATCAGCGTGACCTTGGCCTCTGCGCAAGCGACGGCTTGGGCAAAGCTGAAGAGCAAGGTCAGGTTGGTGTGAATGCCCTCTTTTTCGAGCTGTTCGGCAGCCTTGATGCCTTCCCAGGTGGAGCCGAGCTTGATCAGCACGCGCTCGCGATCGACGCCGGCTGCCTCGTACAACTTGATGAAGTTGCGCGCCTTGTCGATGCTGCCGTCGCGGTCGAAGCTGAAGCTCGCGTCGACCTCGGTCGAGACGCGGCCCGGGATCAGCTTCAAGATCTCGCAGCCGAAGTTCACGAACAACTTGTCCATGAACGCCATTTTTTGCGCTTCTTGGTTGCCCGGCTGCTTCTTGGAGTAAGCAAGCGCTTCTTCCACCAGGTGTTTGTATTGCGGCTGCTGTGCCGCCTTGAACAACAGCGACGGGTTCGTTGTCGCGTCTTGCGGCTTGGCCTTGCCGATGGCTTCGATGTCGCCGGTGTCGGCAACCACAGTCGTGTACTTCTTCAGCGAATCGAGCAAAGACATCGGGATCCTCCAAAAACTACGGCAAACGAAAATTGGGGTGGCGCAACGAAGCTGCGCGCGTCGAATGGGGAGCGTGCCCCCCGCCCGGAGCTAGTGCAACAGTCGTTACGGGCCGAGCGGGGCGCCACGGGCTCGTCCCCAACGCGCCTTTTCGAGTACTGCTCAAAGGTTGCCCATTGGCCGATTGACCAGTGCACAGATGAATCGCTGAAGCCTTCCGCGGCGTTAGCTGAGATAGGCTGAGGACCCCAACATATTGTGTTGACCGAACCCAGGTACCCCACCTATAGCGGTTCGTGTGTTGGTGCCTGTGCATTCGCACAGGCTGAAAATGGGAACCCGGTTCAGAAGCCGGGGCTGCCCCGCAGCGGTAGGCGAGAACGAACCTCACGGTGGCACTGGTCATTCGGCCGGGAAGCAGTGGGCAGTAGGACGCCGGGTTCGCCCGGAACGCTCGTAAGCCCGAAGACCTGCCAACACCCAATGCCGGGAGTCATCCGGCGTTGGCGATCTCGGGTGCCTCGCGGGAGGCGGCCGGGCTGATCCGCACGCGAGCAGGCAAGGGCCGCCCGCGTGTGGGCGCCGTGCCGTCTTCACGTGGCTCTCGGTTTTGGAGCGGATCTTTGCCGCTCGTCGAACGCGGAGAAAAAATCATGTTCAGCCCGACCATCGCTTCGTCGAACGTTCCTTTGCCGTTTGCGCCTTCGCCGTCCGACGTCGACTCCGCGTCGTATCCGCAGACCACCATGCGCGTGAAGAAGCGCAATGGCGGCAGCGAGCCCGTGAACGTGAACAAGATCGTGCGCGCCGTCAATCGTTGCTGCGGGGGCTTGCCGGACGTGGATGCCCTCCGCGTGGCGATGAAGACGATCAGCGGCTTGTACGACGGCGCATCTACGCGCGAACTCGATCAGCTATCGATTCAGACGGCCGCGGGCTTGATCGTGGAAGAGCCGCAATACGCCAAGCTCGCTGCGCGCTTGCTCTCGGGTTACATCGAGAAAGAAGTGCGCGGCCAGGAGATCCACGCTTTCTCCCAAGCGGTCTCGCAGGCCCACGAGCTCGGCCTAGTGAACGAGCGCTTGCTCGGCTTCGTCGGGAAAAACGCCAGGAAATTGAACGATTCGATCGCCCCCGAGCGCGACCGCGAGTTCGAGTATTTCGGGCTGCGCACGCTGTACGACCGCTACCTGCTCAAGCACCCGAAGTCGCGGCTCGTGATCGAGACGCCGCAGCAATTTTTCATGCGCATCGCCTGCGCGCTCTCGGAGAGCGTCAACGAGGCGCTCGAGCTGTATCGCTTGTTCTCCAGCTTGGAGTATTTGCCGAGCTCACCCACGCTGTTCAACTCCGGCATGAAGCACGAGCAGCTCTCGAGCTGCTTCTTGCTCGACTCGCCGGAAGATCACCTGGAAAAGATCTACAAGAGCTACACGGACATCGCGCTCTTGTCCAAGTTCTCGGGCGGTATTGGGCTCGCGTATCACCGGGTGCGCTCGCGCGGCTCGCTGATCGAGAGCACGAACGGCAAATCCAACGGTATCGTGCCTTGGTTGAAGACGCTCGATGCGTCTGTGTCGGCGGTGAACCAAGGCGGCAAGCGCAAGGGCGCATGCGCGGTGTACCTCGAGACCTGGCACGCGGACATCGAGGCGTTCCTCGAACTCCGCGACAATACGGGTGAAGAGGCCAGTCGGACGCACAACCTGAACCTCGCCAACTGGGTCAGTGACTTGTTCATGCGTCGCGTCGAGGCCGACGCGGATTTCAGCCTATTCGACCCGAAGAGCGTGCCCCACCTGCCCGATCTGTATGGCGAGGAGTTCGAGCGCGCTTACGAAGAAGCCGAGCGTCAGGGCCTCGCATCCAAGACCGTCAAGGCGCGCGACTTGTACGCACGCATGATGCGCACCTTGGCCCAAACCGGCAACGGTTGGATGACCTTCAAGGATAAATCCAACCGCGCGTGCAACCAGACGGCGCTGCCGGGACGCGCGGTGCACTTGTCCAACCTATGCACGGAGATCTTGGAGGTCACGTCGTCCGGCGAGACCGCAGTGTGCAACCTGGGCTCGATCAACCTTGGCCGGCACATGAAGCTCGAGGCCGATGGAACGCTCGCGTTCGACTTCGACAAGCTGGCCCACACGGTCCGCACGGCCGTGCAGCAGCTCGATCGCGTGATCGATCTCAACTTCTATCCGATCGCGGAGACCAAAGCCTCGAACTTGCGCTGGCGTCCGGTGGGCCTCGGCTTGATGGGCCTGCAGGATGTGTTCTTCCAGCTCAGGCTGCCTTTCGATGCTCCGGAAGCGCGTGAGATTTCGCGCAAGATTTCCGAAGAGATCTACTTCCACGCGCTGAGCGCGTCGGTCGACTTGGCGACTGCCAAGGGCGCGCATCCTGCGTTCGCGGAGACTCGCGCGGCGCGCGGTGAGCTGCAATTCGACGCTTGGGCGGGTGTGACGCCGAGCGGCGCTCGCTGGGTGGAGCTGCGCGAGCGAGTGCGCACGCACGGCTTGCGTAATTCATTGCTGGTCGCGATCGCCCCGACCGCGACCATTGCCTCGATCGCTGGCTGCTACGAGTGCATCGAGCCGCAAGTTTCGAACCTGTTCAAACGCGAGACGCTGTCGGGAGACTTCTTGCAGCTCAACAAGTACCTGATCGGCGAGCTCAAGGCGCGCGGCTCGTGGAACGACAGCGTGCGCTCGCGCTTGAAGCTGGCCGAAGGCTCGGTGCAAGGCTTGGAGGAGCTGCCCGAGAACGTGCGAGCGGTGTACCGCACGGCTTGGGAAATCCCGATGCGTTCGCTGATCGACATGGCGGCTGATCGCGGCGCGTTCATCGATCAGAGCCAATCGTTGAACTTGTTCATCGAGAACCCGAACATCGGCCAGCTCTCGAGCATGTACTTCTATGCTTGGAAGAAGGGGCTCAAAACCACGTATTATCTGCGCTCTCGGCCCGCGACGCGCATCGCCAAGGCGACGGTCGAGGCACCTTCGCCGTCGCGGCTCCCGCCTGCGCCGAGTGAAGCCGATCCGCATGCGGTTCATGGCTATACCCCGGTGCCCCCCGCAGTCGCTGTCGTCGATGATGCTGCGGTCATCGCCTGCTCACTCGAGAATCCGGAAAGCTGCGAGGCCTGCCAATGAGCGGTTCAGCACGCCCCAAGAATATCCTCGACCCCGGGTTGTGCCTCACTTTGAGGCCGATGGCGTACCCGGCGTTTTTCGAGATGTATCGGGCAGCGATCAAGAACACTTGGTCGGTCGAAGAGGTCGATTTTTCGACCGACGTCGCGGACCTCACTCAGCGCATGGGTGAGCCCGAGCGCCACCTCATCCACCGACTGGTGGCATTCTTCGCGACCGGTGATTCGATCGTCGCCAACAATTTGGTGCTGAATCTATACAAGCACATCAATGCGCCCGAGGCGCGTATGTACTTGTCGCGCCAATTGTACGAGGAGGCGCTGCACGTGCAGTTCTACCTCACGCTGCTCGATACGTACGTGCCCGATCCAGAGGAGCGCGCGCGGGCCTTCGCCGCAGTGGAGAATATTCCGTCGATTCGCCGCAAGGCCGAGTTCTGCAACAAATACTTGGATTCAATCGAGAGCATCGGCCGTCTGCAGAGCGCCGCCGATCGCCGGCGTTTCCTGCTCAATTTGATCTGCTTTGCGGCCTGCATCGAAGGGTTGTTCTTCTTCGGGGCCTTCGCCTACGTGTACTTCCTGCGTTCGCACGGCCTATTGCACGGCCTCGCCGCGGGCACCAATTGGGTGTTCCGCGACGAGAGCGCTCACATGGCCTTCGCTTTCGAGGTCGTGCGCACCGTGCGTGAAGAAGAGCCAGACCTGGTTGACGCGCCGTTCCGCGCCGAGATCTACGCTATGCTCGACGAAGCCATCGCTTGCGAAGTGCAATTCGCCGAAGACTTGCTCGGCGGAGGCATCGCGGGCTTGTCGGTGCCCGACGTGAAGCGCTACCTCGAGTACTGCGCCGATCAACGCCTGGCGACGCTTGGTTTCGAAAAGCTGTACAACACGAAGAATCCGTTTTCCTTCATGGCGCTCCAAGACGTGCAAGAAGTGACGAACTTCTTCGAGCGTCGCGTGAGTGCGTATCAGACGGGGGTGACGGGGGAAGTGGCGTTCGATCACGCTTTTTGACGCGCTTGTGGCCTTCAACGTTGCGCTGAGGGCCACACGTCGCGGCCGTGCGGGGCGTCTCGGCGGACGGGCGAGCGCACGGGTTCGTAGCGGGAGCAGTATTGGTCCCAAAGTGCGACCAAGCGCGTGACTTCGGGGTCGGGGCCGAGCTTCCGTGATTGATCGGCCAGCGATGTTTGGCCGCGTGCGCATTGTTCGGCCGCGGTCGCGTCGATCCAGCCGCCGACGCGGTCGTCGGAGCGCTCGGGTGAGCTCTGCACGGTGTCGGCGAGGCCGTCGATGAAGCTCATCACGAGGCGCCCCTTCTTCACCAGGGCGGAGTTGCCAGAGATCTCTCCGAGGTTGAAGGCGAAGTCCTCGAATTGCTTGGCGCCGGTCTCGGGGTTTTCGTATTCGACGCTGAGCATCACCGAGTCGGCGCTGCGGAGACGGTTCGAGCGGGACATCAAATCACTCAAGAATAGCTGGCTGGTCCCGGCGAAATAATGAATGGCCTGGACGTCTTCTTTGACGGTGCTGCTCTCTTCGCCGTAGAACACGTTCATGCGCAACGAGGGCGGGAGTTGCAGCTTGAAATGAACGTCGTTCGCCGTGGTTTCTATCAACGAAACGAAGCGCGATCCGAACACCGCGTCGACCTCCGCTGGCGAACCCAAGAAGACATACGCGCCTTTGCCGCGCTCGGTGAGGCGATCGAGTAGCCCGTCGTTGAATTCTCGCCCCACCCCGACGCCGCTCAAGCGAATGCGCCGTTTGTCGAAGTGCGCCGACACCATGGCCATCATCTCGGGATCGGTGACCCCGGTGTTTGCGAGGGCGTCGGTGATCAACAGCACGCGGTTGGTGTACGCCGGCTGATACGCGCGGTCTGCGAGCTCGTATCCTGTGCGCAGGCCCGAGTCGAGGTCTGTCGAGCCACGCGGCGCGAGTCGGTCGATGGTGTTGGTCAGTGTCGCAAGCGGATCGCGCCCGACGACGAAGTTCTCGATCGGCGTGCACACCTCGTGATCGAACGCCACGACGTTCACGAGATCGCCGCGCTTGAGCTCGGAGGTCATGCGCGAGAGCCCACGCTTCAGGTACTCCATGCGCCCCTCCTCTTGCATCGACCCAGAACGATCGATCACGAACGTCAGCGCGGCGTTTCGACGTTCGGCCTTCGAGAAGCCGCGCCCGCTCACGGACAGTCCGAGCGTGAATTCGCCCGGTTTTCCTGGCTTCGGCTCGATTTCGGCCTTGACGCTGAAGTCATCGGTCGGAGCGATCGGAGCCGTATCGAACGAGAAGTAGTTCAACAGTTCGTGCGGGCGAATGTGCTCGGGAGGGATGGGCAGGAAGCGATCGATCGCGAAGATGACCCGCTGCGCGGAGGAGAGGCTCATCGTGTCGTCGTTGGAGAGATAGATGGACGCGCCGAAGTCGTGATACTCGCTCGGACGTTCGTCAGCCGCGACGTCAGGCTCGGTGGCGATCGCCGGTGCGGCTGCTTCCTTCTCGACCTCGGCGCGCTGCGGCGAAGTTGATGCGCGCTTGCTCGGCGCAGCCGCCGGGGCGGGAAGGGGAGGGGCCGGCGGCGCAGAGGCGGCGGGCGCGCTCGCGCTGTCTCCGAACGAGTAACCATACCCCTCCGACGACGGGGCCTGAGCGCTTGGTTTCTTTGGTGCAGACTTCGGTGCTGCAGCACCGGAGCCCGCGCTGCGACCCGTAGAACCAATGCCAGCGAGCCCTCCGCCGCTGCCACTGAATCCGGCGCCTCCGAGGCTGTGCGCTCTGCGGGGATGGCGGATCGGGCTCGGCTGAGCTACTTCCAGTCGAGGCGGCGCAAAGCACTCCGCCACGCGCAGCTTCGGAAGTCGGCTCAGGTCGACCGGTTGAGCCTGCGCCGCGATGTGTGGAGCGTGCGGCCGCGGCGTGAACACGTGAGCCGGGGCATTGTCAGCCGTGCCTTGCGTCGCGTCCGTTGCAACTCGGAGCGGACTGCCAGGCGGAGAAGCGGCAACCGTCGGTTGCGGGGATGCCGAGCACGCGAACACCAGCGAGGACAGTACCAATGAAAGCCGCTTCACAGTTGATCGCTCCCGACGTTTTGGACCCGGAGCTACGACAGCGCAGCTCCACGAATTCTTGGCTCACTTCGGACAACTCCGAAGGCGCCTCGGTCCTTACGGTCGAGACTCGACAAAGATCCCCGGCGGCGGCGTGCTTACCCTGGCGCACAGCCGCCGCGAGTTGGGGCAACCTAGCGGCTAACGGTCGACAACGGCACCATTTCGCGTGGTGGCGGCACCTGAGAACGCGGTGCACCGGGAGGAGGCACGTAGACGCCCCAGATGTCGCGGGCGTAGCTGAGGATCGTGCGATCGCTGGAGAAGACGCCCATGTTGGCCACGTTGAGGATGGCGCGGCGCGTCCAGCCGGCTTGGTCGTGATAGGCGGCTTCGACGCTGCGTTGGCAGTGCGCGTAGCTCAAGAAGTCCGCCAGGATCAAGTACGTGTCGTGATGCAGCAGTGAGTCGATGATCGGGCGGAAGCGGTTCGGGTCATCCGGCGAGAACACGCCGTTGGTGATCGCATCGAGCGCCGTGCGCAGCAGGTGATCGCCGTAGTAGTGTTGCATCGGGTCATAGCCCTTGGCCTTCGTCTGCATCACTTGATCGGTGGTGAGGCCGAACAGGAACATGTTCGCTTCACTCACGGCGTCCTTGATCTCGATGTTGGCGCCGTCCAGCGTCCCGACGGTGAGCGCGCCGTTCATGGCGAACTTCATGTTACCGGTGCCGGATGCTTCCGTGCCGGCAGTCGAGATCTGCTCGGACACGTCCGTCGCGGGCACGATCACCTCAGCCAGTGACACGCTGTAGTTGGGCACGAAGATCACGCGCAGGTACTGGCGCACGTTCACGTCCGAATTGACGACCTGCGCGACCGAGTTGATCAAATGAATGATCCGCTTGGCCATGTCGTAGCCAGGCGCAGCCTTACCTGCGAACAAGAAGGTGCGCGGAGTGACGTCGTACGGCGGCTTGTTCTTGTACGTGAGGTACAGCGAAATCACGTTCAAGATGTTGAGTAGCTGGCGCTTGTACTCGTGGATGCGCTTGACCTGCGAGTCGATCAGGTGCGTCGGGTCGAGCTCGATCTGGAAGCGGCTCTTGAGCGTGGCAGCCAAACGGTCCTTGTTTTGACGCTTGACGGCTTGCCACTCGGCTTGGAACTCCGGGTCCGTGGCATACGGCGTGAGCTGCTGCAGCTGATCCAGATCGATTTCCCAGCCCGAGCCAATGCGACTCGTGATCAGCTTGGAAAGGCCGGGGTTGCACTTGAGCAACCAACGACGCGGGGTCACGCCGTTGGTTTGATTGCAGAACTTGGCGCCGTCGAACTCGTAGAAATCACGGAACAGGTGATCGCGGAGCAGCTGCGAATGGAGCGCGGACACGCCGTTGACGCGCGTGCTGCCGATCACGGCCAGGTTTGCCATCTGCACGCGCTTTTCGCCGCCTTCTTCGATGATCGACATGCGACGCAGGCGATCGTTGTCGCCGGGGAACTTCTTTTTCACCTCGGCCAGGAACTGCGCGTTGATGTCGTAGATGATCTGCAAGTGGCGTGGCAGCAGCTTCTCCATCAACCACACGGGCCAGCGCTCGAGCGCTTCGGGCAAGATGGTGTGATTGGTGTAGGCGCAGCAGCGCTTGGTCAATGACCAAGCGTGGTCCCACGGCATTGCGTACTCGTCGACCAAGAGACGCATCAGCTCGGCCACGGCGAGGGCCGGATGCGTGTCATTCATCTGGAAAATGGCTTGCTCGTGCAAGCTGTACAGATCCGCGTGGTAGCGGAGGTGACGCCCGAGCACGTCCTGCAAGGTGGCCGAGACCAAGAAGAACTCTTGGCTCAGGCGCAGCTCTTTGCCAGCCGGCTGCGAATCGTTCGGATACAAGACGCGCGTGATGTTCTCGGTGCGGCTCTTTTCCTCGACGGATTTGATGTAGTCACCGCGATTGAACCAGGAGATGTCGAAATCACGCGTGGCCTTGGCTGACCACAGACGCAGCGTGTTGACGACGTGGTTCTGGTAACCCGGGACCGGCACGTCATAGGCCATGGCCAACACGTCATGCGTGTCGACCCATTCATGCACGAGGCGGCCGGAGCTGCCCGTGTATTGAATCACGCGGCCGCCGAAGCGTACCTTGTACATGCGCTCGGGACGCGCGACTTCCCACGGGCTGCCGTACTGCAACCATTGGTCGGGCGACTCTTGCTGCATGCCACCCACGACGTCCTGGCGGAAGATGCCGTAGTCGTAGCGCAAGCCGTAGCCCATGCCGGAGATGCCGAGCGTGGCCATCGAATCCAAGAAACAGGCTGCGAGCCGGCCCAAGCCGCCGTTGCCGAGACCGGCGTCGGGCTCTTGATCCAACACCTGCTGCAGATCGATGCCGAGCTCGGCGAGCGCCGCGCGCGTCTCTTCCAAGATACCGAGATTGACTAGGCCGTCCTCCAACAGACGTCCGATCAAGAACTCGAGCGAGAGGTAGTAGACGATCTTCGGTTGTTGGCGCTCACGCTTTTGCCAGGTACGCGTCCAACGATCGAACATGCGATCGCGGGCCAAGCGGGCCGTCGCGACGAAGTGATCGAGCTTCGTTGCAGCGCTCGGGTGTTTACCCAAGGTGTGCTGCACGTGGTTCACGAAACTATCGCGAATCGAGTTCGAGGTCAGCGCTAGTTCGTCGACGGGGATGTTGTATTTGGCCGAATTGGACACACGTCTTTACTACCAACCCTTGTGCCCAGTTCAAAGCATTCTCTCGTGGTCAAAGTGCGTTATGGCGTGCGGGTTTGCTGGAATGTGCCCTCATAAATGAGCCATGACTCCAGAGCATGCCTCCGCGCAATGCGCGTGAAACGTTACCGGCATGTGAGCCCGGGGCGACGTTGTAAAGACGCTTTCGGCGGCTCGTGGAGCGGTGCTACATGGCCGCCCGCGATGATGACTCTTCCCTTGGGCCGAATTTCCGGACGCGCTTTGTCGGCGCTGGTGACGGCCGTGCGCAAGACCCCAGCGCGCGTGCCGCTGACTCGACTGCTGCGAGGACAGCTCGGTATCGACGCGCTGCGCGCGCTTCCGCCCGATGATCGCGGCACGTTGCCGTTCTCGCACGCACCGCTTCGCGGTCGAAGCGACATCCAGCGACCTTCCGCGGAGCTTCCCCTGGCATTGCCCGGGAGTTGGCCGCGCTCGGTCGCGAACCTCGCTGAGTACTACCGCGACGGTCGCGCGAACCCGGTAGATGTCGTGACTCGCTCGCTGACGCATGCTCGCCACTTGGCGGGACGCGTGCCGACCATTGGCCCGTTGTGCGGGTATGATGACGAGCGCGCGTTGCAAGCTGCGCACGACAGCGCGCGTCGCTTCGCCGAAGGCAGCGCGCGCAGTGAACTCGAGGGCGTGCCGATCGCGATCAAGGAGGAGGTCGATACGCGCGGCTTCGTCACGCGCATGGGCTCCAATTGTTTGCGTCGTGCGCCGGCGAGTAGCGATGCGGTCGCAGTCGCGCGCTTGCGCGCGGCGGGCGCCATCGTGATTGGGCAAACGCCGATGACCGAGTTCGGGCTTTCGCCGATCGGCGGCAATGCGCATCGTCACATGCCGAGGAATCCGCACGATTCGCGCCGTCTGCCCGGCGGTAGCTCGAGCGGTTCGGCGGTCGCCGTGGCGAGCGGAACCACGCCGCTCGCGCTCGGTTGCGATGGTGGCGGTTCGATTCGCATTCCCGCTGCGTTGTGTGGCGTGTTCGGGTTGAAGCCCACGTACGGCCGCATTCCGCAAACGGGCCACGGATTGCCCGGCGCCATGTCCGTCGTGCACTTGGGGCCGATCGGGGCTTCGTCGCGCGATCTCGCGTCATTCCTCGAATACGCGAGCGGCGCGGACTCCGGCGATCCGTCGTCGCTCATCGCGCCGGCGCGCGAGTCCGGCGAATTCGCGCGCGCGCTCGGGCGAGGCGTCCGCGGTTTGCGGATCGGCATCGACGAAGATGACTGGGCGTCTCTGGCAGACGACGTCGCCGGTCCTGGGCGTGAAGCGCTCGACGCTTTGGAACGTGCAGGCGCGGTGCTCGTCGGCGTCAAAGTGCGTTTGGCGCGCTTTGCTGCTGCCATCGGCTACCTGACCATCGGCGTCGAAGCGTTCACCGCGATGAGCCAGATCCGCGAGCACCATATGGACGAACTCGGTCACGACATGCAGCTGTTTTTGGCCGGCCTCGAAACCTTTCGTCCGGACGACTACGTCGATGCTCAGCGTATTCGCGAAAAGCTGTGCCAGGAGCTGGCCGAAACCCTGCGTCAGGTCGACGTCATTGCCATGCCAGCGACCGCAATCAGCGCCCCGTCCGTCACCGACGAAGAGGCGCGCCTAGGCTTCATCGATCCACCGGTGCTCGACGCACTGTGCCGCTTTGCGTTCCTGGCCAACGTCACCGGGGCGCCCGCGGGCGTCGCTCCCGTGGGCCACGACAAGAACGGCATGCCCGTCGGCTTACAAATCCTCGGCGACGCTTGGGACGAAGCGTGCGTGCTGCAAGTGCTCGCGCATCTCGAGCGCCTGGGCGTCGCATCCGCGCAACGCCCCGGATCGGACGTCGGACTCGATTTGCTCGCCTAACTACGTCCGAGCTTTCGCGAGGCGAGAGGGAGAGGGGCGCTCGCACGCCCGCATCGCACCTCTCAATTGCGCCCTGTACCCGAAATTGGCGAAAGTGGGGGAAGACCGCCAAGTCGCCAAGCCGCCAAGTGCGCAGCTTGGCCCAACAGCACCAAGTGCACCTGGGCACTCAGAGGAATTGGGGTTAGCAAAGTGAAACGTGTACGGGGTATCTACGACTGAAAGCGAGTGGCCGCATCTGTCGTAGATATTTCGAGTCGCGCGGCTGCTTTGTAACCCCAAATCTCTTTGAGTCTCGCGGTGCTCTTCGCTTCGCAATGTCGCTCAACGCGCTTGGCGTCTTGGCGGTTCAAACTCAGGGAGCCGTTCTCGCGTCATCGCGTGGCCACTTCGAGGCGCGCCATTTCGGTTAATTCGAGATTTTCGGCGAGGTTGCCGACTCCGAGCGCGCGCAAGAAGTACGGTGGGCTGGCGCGGAACATCAGCCGCACCCGCAGCGTTTTCACGACGCTGCCCGGATTGAGCGCGAAAGCGTAGGGGAATGCGTGGCTGTCGCCCGCGACGATGGTCGTGGTCGGCTTCTTGTCGAACGGGCGGATGCGCGGCGTGGGGCCAGCGTTCAACGTCTGAATTGCGGTTTCGACAGCGCCCGGCGCGCGCTCGAGCAGCGCTTCACCGCGGTTGTCGACGAGCGGTGCGCCGTTCGGTCCACGTTTGATCTGCGCGTTGTCGACCAACATTTGTTGAAAGTTGACCAACAGCGGGTCACTCTTGGTGCAGCCCTTCAGTGAGGCTCGCATCGGATTTTGGGGATCGTCGACGACCGAGCTGTCGCACAGATCATCCGCCCCGCGCGCGACGTGACCCGAGCCGTCGATCAGACTGCCCGCAGCGTCGAGCAAGCTCACTTCGAGCCACATTTGTCGCACGAAGGCGAAGCCGCCGGGCAGATTGTGCCCGGTGCCAAAATTGCCGACTTGCACGGCAAAGCTCAGCGAATTCGCCGACGACTTGAGGGAATCGGGGAGCAGCGTGAGCGTGGCCGCGCGGCGCAGCAGCGCTTCACGAGCGGGGCGCAGGGCTTGCTGTGCTGGAGCGTCGTCGAGTGGGTAGTCCGCTCCCACGAATGAGTGATCGTGTACCTGGCGGGGCGGCGCTTCGCGGTCTTGCTCGAAGGGGATTGCGGCGTACTCGGCAGCGCGGGTCTCGCTCACGAGCGGCATATGGCAGCTCACGCAGTCGCCCTGTCCGCCGCGTTTGACGTAATCCTCCCATTCGTCGAACAACGTTTGCAAAACCAGATCGGTGCCGCGGTGGAGCTGGCCGTCACCGTTCTTGTCGTATTGCACCGAGTGACAGTTGCGGCACAGCTGCTCGGGTTTGCGGAATGTGGCCGTCGCTTCGCTCTGATGAAACCCGTTGCCGACTGGGTTGTTGAAGGCACCGAAGTATTTGTGACCCGGTTGCAGACCGTCTTGAAAGCGCGAGAGCCCGGCGCTTGCTGTCTCTGGGGTGCCGTTCCATTGATGACAGACCGCACACGAGATCCCCTCATTGAGTAGCTCGGGCTCGCTGAAGGACGAATCCGCGCTCAGCGGCAAGGTCGTGCCGCTGGTCAACGCAGCTCCAATGGGACCGTGGCAATTGACACAAATTCGCTTCGGATCGGGGTATTTCGCCTGCGCGAGCACGTTCCGCAGCACCAGATTGCTCTGCGAGATCATGATTGGGCTGCTCATGGCGTGCGCGTGCATCGAGCTCTGCCACTCTTTGACAGCGCGCGCGTGACAACTGCTGCACTGCGCGGTGCTCTCGAACCCACCCAAACTACTGCCCGAGACGGCGCCCAGCGGTAGCGCATGCGCCGGCACGTCGTACGCGAAGAACAGATGCGCTGGCACCGCCAACAAGAAGATCAGGCTCAGTGGTACGTGCGCGACGCGTAGCCCTTGCAGTAAGAACGCATAGCGAGCTTGTTTGCGGGCGCGCTCCAGTGCCTTCACCCGAATCAGATCGAGCGCGATCACGTCGATGAAGCGCTGTTGCTCGTGAGGCGGCAGACTCGCGGCGGCTTGCCGAATTTGGATGTCGCTCGGCGTCGCGCTCAACGCCCAGGCTTTGAGTTCGTGAAAGCGCGGCGAGCCGCCGGCGGTCAGCTTTTCGATCTCGACGGACAGTGAGTCCGCGCGTGCGGTGCTCGCGCCAGCGGAGTAATTGCCGACCTCGCGTGCCGCAACGCGCGGGACGAGCGCGTAAATCACGCGCCAAACCAAGCCGCTGATCACGATGCCGAAGAGCGCCAAGAACGCCAATTTACCGGCCGAAAAGCGCAACGAGAGCAGGCCATAGCCTGCGTGCAGCCCAGCTGTGAGCAGGGCCAGGAGCCCAAAGTAGACGTGGGCCCACAGCCAAGCCGTCATCGTGCTCTTGCCGAACGGCAACTGCTCTTGCAGCCCACGCTTCCGCAACGAATAGAAGAAGGAAATCGCACACAGCGTGAGCGAGCTCACGCCGAGCAACACACCGTTGAACGTGTAGCCGCGGGTGATGGCCGGAAAGAGCTCGTAGCTCTCGAATACGCCGGCATCCAGCGCGGCCACGATGGCGGCCGTGAACAAGGCGGCGAAGCCTGCGAATACCAGCCAAGGCCATTGGCGCTCGAACAAACGCAAGCGGCGGGTGAGGGAAGTCGCAGCCACGCTATGCGCCTCGATTCGGATCGGCCACGACACGCCCAGGATCGACGCGGAACGCCGCGGCTACTGGGCAGGCCGTGACGCACGCATAGTCGTGATGGCCCGCGCACAAGTCACACTTCACGGCGATGCGCTGCACCTTCGGATCGAGCGCCGCGAGCGCTTCTTTGCGCGCGCGCTTGCCGGCGAGAAAATCGAGCAAGCTCGGGAAAAATCCGGGCTTCTCTTGCTCGACGGGGTGCATGCTGATGTTGCCGTACGGGCAGCGCTCGGCACAGGCGCCGCAGCCGATGCAGTTCTCCTTGACGATCTTGATCTCGCCGCTCGGCAGTCGCACGATGCCATTGACGCTGCACATCAAGCACGCCGGATCGCTGCAATGGCGGCAAGCCGTCGGGAACATGTACGTGTCGACTTGAATGCCGCGCAACTGCAGCCGGCTGTAGCCGTGGCGTCGACCGCAAGCGTCGATGCAATTGCCGCAGCTGGTGCAGCGGGTTTGGTCGATCACGAGCACCTCGCGACCGCTGGCGAGCCCCGCTTCCATCAGCACGCCTTCGGCCATCGGTGAGCGTGTTTCTTCGCCGACTCGCGTGCCACTGCTGACTGGGAGCGAGGCGCGGCTGGGGATGCTCGCGCGATCACCGCTGACCGGCGCGGGCGGCAACGAGCCGACGTCCAAGGTGCGCGCCAGTTGCTCGTGTTCGAAACCGCCGAGCAGCGGACCGTATGCGGCAGGGTGACGTGACAACACCTGACCGAGCAGCGCGCCCGGAATGCGGATCACCTCGGCGCGGCTGACTGCTTCGACCGTGTAGCGATGCGCCGGATCGCGATGCAACAAGCCGAGCACGCCGAACACGTTGCCCTCGCGAAAATAGGTGAGCACGACGGGGCCCGTGGCTGTATCGCGACGCGCGCGCAAAAAGCCGTTGCGCACGAGGTAGAAGTCGCGCGGCGGTTCGCCAGCGTTGAACAGGACCGAGCCGGCGGGCACGAGCACCAGCTCCGCGCCCATCAGCAGCTCTTCCAGCGCAGCTTCGGGCAGGGCGCCGAGGCCGCGTGGTTGGCGCGCATAGCTGAAGAGAGCGCGGCGCGCGTACAACGACTGCAACGCGTCACCGAAGTCCGGGCACAGATCCATCAGCGCCAAGACCGCGACTTTGGGCGCCTCGAGCACAATCGAGCGCTCACGTGCGCTGACGCCGAACGGTTCGGCGGCGTCCGCCAGAACGCCCATTTCACCGAAGAACGCGCCGGGGCCGATGACCAAGATGTGGATGCGCTCACCGCGTGATCCACGCGAGGTTTGCTCGAGTGAGCCCTCCAAGACGACCGACAGGCGCTCGTGGAATTCGCCTTCTTGGCACAACGTTTCCCCAGGCACGAGCATGCGCAGGGTCGATTTCAAAATCAGCCGGCGCAACGCTTGCGCGTTTGCGCCGGCGAACAGCTCGAGCTTGGTCAGCTTTTCTGCTAGCCCGTCGAGCGACATGCCGGAAGGAAATGTCGTGGTGCGTGCTTGCAGTGAGAGCTCGAAATCCGCGACGCTGTTTTCGACCTTCAGCTTGTTGAGCAGCACCATCTCGGCGCGATTCAAATCCGATGGGCACGCGGGCACGCACTGCTTGCATTGAGTGCACGCGGTGACGAACTCGGCCACGTGGCGATGCGCGATCGTCGGCGTAAATATCGCGGCGTTCAGCTCGGCGATGGTGACGGACTTGGATTGCGCGATGGGGCAGGCCAAGAGGCAGTCATTGCAGCCGATGCACGCCATCGACTGCGCTTCGACACGCTCGCGCAGGCGCTCTTCGGCGTCGTTCATGTGCCTTCCTCGAAGCGGAGCATGAGCGAGCCGCCGATCAGAATCAGATCCCCATTTTGAATTTCGCTGAACTCCTTGCTGATCGGCGAGCCCGCGCGAAACGCGCGCCCGCCGCTCAAATCACGCACCCAAAAGCGGCCGTTGTGCGTGGCCAATTCCAGCTGCGGCCCGCTGACGCTGGTCAGCACCAAGCCCGAATTCGCGTCACTGCCGACGAACAGGCGATCACCCACTACCGCCGATTTGCCCGAATCGCTGCCCGAGGTGACGACGACGCGCGCGCTCGGTCGCAAACTGGCGAGTGCGTCGGCGCGCGCCGCGCTGGTGTACAAGACGTCGACCGCGCCGAAGCGCAGCCAGTCACCCTCGTTCAAGGCCACCGCTTGCTGCGGTGCCAGCCGCGCGCCGCGCACGTAGCTGCCGCCATAGCTGCCCAAGTCGAGCAGCGCGTGAGTTGCGCCCGCGGGGCGCAGCTCGGCGTGACGAGGGCTGATGCTCGGATCGGTGAAGCGGATGCTGCACTCCGGCGAGCTACCGACCAACACCGGTTGTGGGCCGAGCGCAAAGCTCAAGCCGAGTCCGCCGCCGGAGCGGACTTCGAGTCGCGGACCGCCGAGGCTCTTTTGGGCGACTTCCGGCACGCTGATGCGAGGCAACGCATTGGATCGAAAGAGCAACTCCAATTGCCCGATTCGGATGCGATCGCCGTCACGTAGCGCGTGCGGTCCGAACAGGCATAGGCCGTTCACCCAAGTGCCGCTGCTGCTGCCTAAGTCGCGCAAATACAGGCCGGCGTCGTGACGCACGAGTTGAGCGTGAAATGCGCTCAAGCTCGGATCGGCGAGCGGAATTTGACAGTCTGGGGATTGGCCCAGGTTCATGACCGGCAGATTGATTGCTACTGCGCGGCCTTGAAATTCGAGCCGTGCGTCGATCGGCGCGAGGCTACTACGCGCCTCGGGTGCCGCTTCGGCATGTAGCCCGATCGAGAGCACGCGGGTCTTGCGTGGCCCGGCAGGCAGAGCCGTGGTGTGCCCGCTGCCATCCGCGTTGAACGCGCTGCTGGGCAGCGCGGCGGTGCGTTCACTTTGCTTCGTGGGCACCCCTTGGCTGGGTAGGGCAACCGTGCCGAAAGTTTGCGATTGCGCGCCCGTGTGAAGCGAGAACTCCGACATAGCGCCAGTGGCCGCCGCGCTGTTCAAGCTGATCGCCTGCGTGCGCTTTAGTTTGGCTGGTTCGAAGACCGTCGTCTTGCGCGGTGCGATCGGCCGTTCCACGAGCCGTTTGCGTTCGAGCCAGGCTTCGATGTCGAAGCTCGGCTCGAGCAAGCGATGCTTGATTTCACTCACGTCGACCGCGGCGTCGATCAGGCGCTTCATGTTGCGGCCGATCGCGCGCACCCGCAGCGCGCGTTCGCCGATCATCAGCGCGCCGATCAACTTGCCGCCCTCGATGACCAGCTTGCGATACGCGATTTGGCCGGTGCCGCGCGGGAAATCGATCAACTCTTCGCGGCCCTCGCGGCGTTCGATTTCGCCGAGCCGGGCGAAGTCCAGATCGAATAGCCGGGTCGCAAAGTAGTGCACGCCTGGGTTGTGCTCGGTGTTGCCGCCGCGCATGTTCTGAGCCGCGACGCGCGCTTGCAATCGCGCAGGCTCCCACAACGCTAGCCACTGCCCAGCGACATTGGCGACATCGCCCGCGGCCCACACATTGGCCACCGAGCTCTGGAGGCGACGATTGACCGCGACAGCGCCGTTCGGCGCAAGGTTGAGTCCGGTGTTGGCCAGAAATTCCGAATTGGGGACGACGCCCAGGGCGGTCGCCACCAACTCGCACGCCACGCCGCGTCCAGACGCTAGGCTCACGCCCGCAACCCCGCGCGGGCCAGCGTGTACCGCGCGCACCTCGTCATTGAAGAGCACGTCGATTCCGGCTTTGCGCAGGCGCGCGGCCAATAGGTCAGAAGCCACCTCGTCCAGCGCGCCGGGCAGGAAACGCGGTGCGCGCTCGATCAACGTGACCTTCACGTCGTGTTCCAAGAGCGCGTGGGCCCACTCCAGACCGAGCGCGCCGCCGCCCAAGACGACGGCTGTCTTCACTCCGCGCAGACGAACCGCGTCGTACACTTGGCGCGCATCCGCGATCGTGCGCAGCGTCAGCACGCCGGGCAAATGTGCGCCTTCGAAGACGGGCGCGCGGGCGCGTGCGCCGGAGGCTACGAGCAGTTGGTCGTACGCCGCAGGTTCTGGGCTCGTACTGCACCACACCGCGGAGCGCGCCACGTCGACACCGGTGACGCGCGTGTAGATGCGATGAATGCTGTACCGCTGATAGAAGTCCGGCGGCACCGCGAACAATTGATCTTCGCGAAGTTCGCCCAAGAGGTAGTTCGTGAGCGCCGCGCGGTAGTAGCCTGGCACCGGTTCGTCACTAAACACGCCGATCACCGCTTCGGCATCCGCGTGTCGAAGACTGGCAGCGGCGGTCAACCCCGCGGCGCCGTCACCGATGATCAGATATCGCTTGCGCGCCATCGCTGCTATCGCGCCAGGTCACCAACGACCGAGCTCGCTCCTCGCTCTTCACTCCCAAGCCGCCCGTATACCATGGGGGCGGCGGTTTTCGCTTTGCAACTCGGGTGAGGCGTGCTGGGCTCTCGTCCCGGAGGATTTTGTATGCGATTGCTCGATCTGGCCGCGCTCGCTCGCACGGCGGCACTCATTTCATGCGCGGTTGTCCTGTCTGCCTGCCCCAAGAAGGACGAGGCCACACCCGAGCCCGCTGCGACGGCGCAAGCACCCGCGACCGACAAAGCCGGCGTAGAGCCGGCGGCACCCGCCGCTGCTCCCGCCGCCGCGCCAGCGAAGAAGAAGGACGACGACAAGGGCGGCTGGTAGCAGTTCGCAACGATCGTCGACCCTCAATACGGCTCAGAACACCCAGCCTTCGGCGTCGCGGACGTTGGAGAGGGACAAACCGCAAAGCCGCAAAGGGCACAAAGATCTGAAGGAGGAGGTTGGGTTGCTCATCGCGAACGAACACGTCGTAGACAACGACGTACCTCGGCGAGCATCGCGACCCCCAAACTCATCTCTGATCTTTGCGGCCTTTGCGGCTTTGCGGTTCAAATCTCAGGGAGCCGCAACGCGTCGAGAACAAAGCGGGTTGTGAGGTGCGCAGCCTCTGCGGCTCTGCGGTTAATCGGGCTCCGTTTCCGCGAGGGCAGGCGTGGGCGCGGCGACGGGCTGCGGCGAGGTCCGGTACCTTTTGCCCGCGCGCGTCGCTGAGCGCGCCCGTTCCCACGTTGGCCCCCAAAAATTGCCTTGTGCGTGGCGCAGTCAGCGGTGGGCGAGGTAGCCCACGATTAGCGCGGCGATCACGGCGAGCGCGAGCCAGAGCAGGTTGTTTGCGGGGCGCGCGGGGGGTTTGGGGGGCGCGCTGGCGCGGGCGAGGGCTTGCGCGTTTACGTTGAGGTTGGTGATGAGCGCGGTCGAGATCGGCGTAGCGTCGTTGTTGGGGGGCGGCCAAGAACCGGGGGGCGCGACGGGGGGCGGGAGCTCGGAGGCGAAGGGGCTGGAGCTGAGTGGGATTTGCGGTCCTTCGGACCAATTCTCGAGCACAGCGACCATGCGCGTGCGTTCGGCGAGCGCTTCCTGAGCGAGTTCGGTGACCCATTGTCCGATTTCGCGTGGGGATGCGCGGGGCGTGGATTCGAGCGCAGCGGAGAATTCGCGAATGGTGGCGAAGCGCGCGTCGGGCGAGCGTTCGAGCGCCTTCATGACCGCGTCGTCGATTTCTTGGGGGACGTCTTCGCGCAGCGAGCGCGGCCGCGGGTAGTCGCCACGCAAGATGGAGTCGATGCGCTCTTCCGGCTTTTCGGCGCCGAACATGCGGCGCAGACAGAGCAGCTCCCAGAGCACGATGCCTGCGGAAAATACGTCAGAGCGTTGCGTCAGGCGTTCGCCATGGATCTGCTCGGGCGACATGTAGCCCATTTTGCCCATGGGGCGACCGGCGATCGATTCGTCCAAGTGTTGCAGCGCTTTGGCGATCCCGAAATCGAGCACGCGCGCGACGCCGTCCACGCCGACCAGCACGTTGGGCGGCGAGATGTCGCGGTGCACGAGATCTAGCGGGCGGCCCTTTTCGTCCGTTGCTTCGTGGATCGCGAGCAGGCCGTGAAGCACGTCTTGCATGATGCCGATCGCGATCGGGATCGGCACCATCTCGCGCTTTTCTTTGGCTTGCGCGCGGCACAAAGTGCTGAGCGCTTCGCCCTCGACGTAGTCGAGTACGAGCAGCACGTCGCCTTTGGAGGCGACTACGTCGAGCGTGGCGACGACGTTCGGGTGCCGCACGCGCGCAGCCAAGCGTGCCTCGTTGAGCAGCATGTCCGTGAACTCGCGATTGGCGACCAAATGCGGCAAGAGCCGCTTGATTGCGACCACGCGCGAGAAGCCGCCTGCGCCGTCGAGTCGGCCGAAATGCACGGTGGCCATGCCGCCTGTCGCGAACTGCTCGAACAGCGCGTAGCGGCCGATGCGCGCCGTGGGGCCACGTTCCGAAATCGGCCCGTCCACGTGACTGATTGTTTTTTCGCGCGTGGGCGGCAGCAGGGGCGCCGCGTATTCGGGCTCCTCCGGCGTTTCGACCTGGGGCAGCGACGGTTGCTTCGGGATCGGTGGCGGCAGCTCTGCGTCGGGATCAGCGCCGGGCGGTGGCGGGACGGTCCCGTCGACCAAGATCGCGAGCCCGCAGTTCTTGCAGGGAATGTTGACCATCTTCCCGCGCACACGGCTGTCGTAAAGCGAAGTTGGCAGCGTCCGACGCGCGCCACACGCCTGACAGACAACGGTCATTCCCATCGAGGCGTAGGGTAGACGCTGTCCTTGGGGAAGGCCAGATCGCTGAATGTCGGCCGAGGTGTGTGAAGTTCGCCCGATTGCGTGCGTTCAGCGCGCGATCTTTTCAGGCTGCGCAGGCACGGTGTCCTCGGGCGGCGCCGAGACGAACTCCAAGATCTCCGACAGGGCCAAATTTCCCGCCAATTCGCCGCCGAAATCGCCGTGATCGACGCCTGGGAACAGGAAAAAACGAGCCCGAAAGCCGGCCGCGATCAAGTCGTCCGCGCCGCCGACCATGTTGCTCGTGTTCTCGAGCTCGCCGCCGAACACGGCGATCGCCCGAACGTGTTTGAAATGTTCCACCTTCAGTCGCCGCGGCGGGCCGCCTAGGATCACGCGCGGGTAGCGCTTGGCATAATACCGCACGAGCGCCTCAGCTCGGACCGCGCCCTGTGAATAGCCGAACAGGGTGACGTCGTTCGGGTCCAGATCCCAACCGTGCGTGCGATTGACGAGCCGGATTGCGCGCTGAATGCGCTGATCCTGTGCGTGCGGATCGGCGCTCCATTTGAAGCGCCCGGGTTTGTCCTTGCACGGTTGATCGCCGAGCAACGCGATCAGCGTGCCGTGAGCAGCGGCCGCGGGGACGAACGCGCCGACAGCGTTCACGTCGCCACAATAGCCATGCAAGTAGATCATCACCCGACGCCCGGGCTGAGCGGCGGGCAGAACTCGGATGGGGCGGTCACTGCCAGCGTCCAGCACCTCGTAATCCGGCGGGGTGACCGGAATGTGCGTCGGCAAGGTCGGCGCGGGCGGCGCAGCGGCGTCGCTGGCCGGCGCGGCAGACGTCGCACCGGGGGGCGTCGCGGACGCGGGCGGCGCCGCGGAAGGTGCGGGTGGCACCACGGCCGTCGCGCCCGACGGCGTTTCCGCACCGACGCTGCGCGCCGAGTGCGCGAGCGCAGCGAGTGCCAATGCGGAAGCCAGTGCCAGCCAACCCGCGCCGCGCATGGCAGTCCTAGATGGCGTCCCGCCGTTTGAGCACGATCAAGATCACGACCAACGTGAACAACATCATGGCCGCAAGCACGGCGGGCGGCAACCAGGGCAGGTTGTAATACTTGAACCCCCATGCGCCCATGAAGTCGCTACTGGCGATCTGAGCCTCGGCGCAGCGGAAGCGCCCCGCGGTGATGAAGTTCTCGATGCTCGTCACGTCCGGCTTCTTGATGTCGATCACCCACGCCGGATCACTGAGGATGGCGAGCCGCTCTTGCGCGACCAAGCCCTCGAAGCCCCAGCGCGCTGGCATCAAGTACATCGGCAATTCGAGGAGCGAGTTGGTGGTCATGGGCACCATCAAGCCGCCCAGCACGACCTGCGGAATGAGCGCGATCGGCGTGAGCGCCATGGCCGCTTCACCGCTCGCAACCAGCGTGCTCAGTAAGAGCCCGATCGCTACGGAGTTCATGGCCGTGACCACCAGCGTGGCCAGCGAAATCACGAACGCGACTGGGCCGCCCGAGTAGCCCAGCGAGAAGAACACGATCGCGAGCAAGATCGTGCATTGAATCAAGCAGAACAGACTGAGCAGCACGAACTTGGAAAAGATGTAATTGAACAGCCCGAGGTTCACCATGCGCTCACGCATGTAGATCGCCCGCTCACTCACGATTTCACGCGCCGCGTTGCTGGTTCCGAACCACACCGCCGCGACCACCACGAAGAAGATCGACGCCGAATGATCGGGCGTGGTCTGCATGCTGTTCAGCGTCTGAGTCAGGCCGTCGCCCACGCCGCCGGATTTGCGCGCCAGCTCTTGCAGGGCGCCCAAGCACCAATACGGAATCGCGTCCTTCTGACCGCCGAAGACCATCGCCAAGAGCACGCCGATGATCGGAGCTTGCAGCAGCATGATCGCGGTGCCGCCCACGTCACGCATCTTGATCTTGAAATAGCGGCTGAAGAGCAGGCCAAATTGCCCGCTCGTACCGCCTCGCCCACCAGGGACCCCGCGCTGATCGGTGGGCGTGCCCACCGCGCGCCGGCCCGAGAACATCTTTTGAAAGACCGGGTTTTGCGGGTTGAGGTACTCCGCGTTCCACTCACGTGCCGCTTGCGCGCGGGCGGCGTAGCGCGGCGCGCTCGGGTTTTGCGCGCGCATCGCGTCGAAGATCGGACGCTCGCGCTGATTCAACATGTCGAACATGTCGCGCGGATTGTCGACGGTGTTCGGCTTGTTTTGGCGCGAGAGCCAAGAGCCGAAGAAGCCGTAACCGTCTTTGGGGGAGCCGTAGAAAGTGAGCAAGCCGCCCGGGCCCAAAATCAGCGCCAAGTTGAACTTCTCGAACTCTTCCTTGGCCGGCTGGTGAATCGTCGTGATGATCGTCTTGCCGGTTTGCTTGGCCAGTTCGGACAAGAGCTGCACCAAGGCCGCGGTGTCGTCGGCGGCCAAACCGCTGGTCGGTTCGTCCAAGAACATGATCACCGGATCGGTGACGAGCTCCATCGCGATGTTGACGCGCTTGCGCTGACCGCCCGAGAGCACCTTCTTTTCGGGCTTACCGATCTGCAAGTGCGAGACGTTCTCGAGCCCGAGTTGCGCGAGCGTGGTTTGCACGCGGCGTTCGATTTCTTCTTCCGAGTAGTCCGGCGGCAAGCGGAACTTCGCGCTGTAGCGCACGGCCTCCCAAACCGTGAGCTCCGGATGCACGATGTCGTCCTGCGGCACATAACCGATCGACCCGCGCAGCGCGTCGTAGATCGCATACAGATCTTCGCCGTTGATGCGTACTTGGCCGGATGATGGCGGCAAATAGCCGTTCAGGGTCAGGAGCAGCGTGGTCTTGCCCGCGCCGCTCGGGCCCATCAGTGCGATCAGATCGCCGGGCAACGCCTTGAAGCTGACGTGATCGAGTAGCGTCTTGAGTTCGCCCGGATTGTCACGATCGGGGACCTGCATCACCAGATCCCAGGCCTCGATTTCGTACAGCGGGCGGCCTTCCCAATTGGCCGCGTCTTCGACGACGACCGCGACTTCGCCGCCTGCCGACTGCAAGAGCAGCGGCATCGGTCCAATCAGGACCTTCTCGCCGCTTTGCACCGGCACGCGCTGATTGGCCGGGATGCGCTGGCCGCGCACGTACGTGCCGTTCGCGCTGCCCTTGTCCTCGATGAACAGCTGCCCACCGCTCACATGCAGCACCGCGTGCCGACTCGACACTTGCGGATGCGGGATCTGAATGTCGTTTTCCGGCGTGCGGCCGATGGTCTTCGTGCCGCCGCCCTGATCGGCCATCCGAATCTGACCGACGACCGTCTTGTGCTTCGGACGCGGCGTTGGACCCGACGCGCGATCCGCGCCGCCAGCCGCGGGTTCACCCGGATGCTGCGGCGCGACACCAGTGCCCGGCTGCGCCGAAAACACAGCTGCCGCCGCAGTGCCCGGCGCGCCGCCCGCAAACAGACTCGCCAAATGCAGCACCAAATCGACGGGCACCGCGACCGGCCCGAGCGCGACGAACGCGCGCGGATCGAGCGGCTGCGCCTGATTCGTCGCAATGCGTTGTTGATTGAGCCAAGTGCCGCTGGTCGAGTTGTGATCCGTGACCGTCAGCGGATTGAGCGAGAACGTCGCGTGGTGACTCGAGACGTTCGGGTGATGAATGGCGATATTGCTGCGCGCCGGATCGCGCCCGAACACCAACTGCCCCGGCGTGAACGGCGCCTTCCCCTTCTCGAGCAACATCAACGTGATCGCGGGATGCGCCTTCGGCACCTGCGCTTGCCCGACCGAAAACTCCGTGTGAAAATCGAACGGCGCGCTCGCACCAGGCGCCAACGGCGCACCATTCGCGAACGATGGTCCCGCGCCGCCATCGATGAACACCAAACTGCCGCCGCCTCGATGCTCGATCCGCGCGTGCTCCGGCGCGACGCCAGCCGCGCCAAGCCGAATGTCGCAATGCGGAGCACTACCAATGACGATCGTGGATTTGCCGAAGCCGGGGATCATTTGGATATTTGCGAGCTATATGGGGGCGGGACGCCCCAAACGAGCAAACTAGCCCAAGGGGGGAAAAGAAGACACAGCCTTCTTGCCGCTGGTTTTTTGATGGTCACG
>DASQCO010000055.1:0-2974 GCA_035634635.1 Polyangiaceae bacterium | reverse complement strand
TCGACGGAGACGGCAAGAAAGAGCTCCTCGATTTGCCGCTCTTCGGCAAAGGTTCGACCGGCACCGCACACGCGGGCGCCGTGCAACTCACGGCGTACTCCATTCCAGCAGATCCCAAGGCGGGCACTTGGACGTCGAAGGTGATCGACGACAAGCGCCTCGAAGTCGCGCACGGTATCGAGATCGTCGATTGGGATGGCGACAAAGCAGAAGACATTTTGACGGCCGCCAATGACGGCGTCGATCTCTTTCGTCCGTCACTCACCAATCCTGCACAACCATTGGGCATGGGCGCACCCGGGCAAGCGCCGAACAAGGGGTCGAGCGAAATTGCGCTCGGCAACCTCGGCAAGTCGCGGTTCTTCGCGACGATCGAGCCGTGGCATGGCACCGACGCGGTGATCTACACGCCAGGCTCCGGAGACTCGCCGCTGTGGACTCGGCGCTCGCTCGGTTCGCCCTTCGAACATGGGCACGGCATGGCGGCGGGTGATTTCAACGGAGACGGGTTCGATGAAGTGGTCGGCGGGGGCGGCCAAGGCAAGATGGCGCAATACATCTTCCGCTACGTGCCGAGCTCCGACAATTGGGATCAAATTGAACTCGATATCGGCGGCGTCGCGGTGTCCGGCATCGAAGTGGCGGACATGAACAACGACGGCGCGCTCGACATCGTCGCCATCGGCGGTAGTCCGACCAACAACGTCGTTTGGTACGAGAACTCGCGCTGAGGCGCTTACGGCGTTTTATCCGCCGGCGGCAGTACGTCGAACTTTCGTGTGCCGGCTTTCTTCAGCAAGAATTGATCGGCGAAGTCGAGCAGCGCGGACCAATCTTCGCTCGTCATGCCGTGCGTGCCCGCGCGGAAACTTTGGCCCAAGTTTTGATCGACGCCGAGGAATTGGTACACGGGCTTGGCGGCCACGTACGTTTGAACGGCCGCGAACGCTCTGCCGTATTGGTCAGAGAGTGAGTTGCACATGATGAACAGGCGCGGCGCGGTGAGCGCCGGCAGCCAGTGCTGATCGCTGGGCAGCTTGGGCGTCTGATCTTTGAAGTCCTGAAAACGCGGACCAAACCAGTACGTGTTTTGGTCGACGATTTCGGTGATGCCCTGACCCCGCACGTCCGAGGCCAGATTCGGAGCCATTTCCTTGCCGGAAAAGCGCAGGGCCGCGCCGCCTGCGACTGGTGCACTCAGTGCAATGCGTTCGTCGAAGGCGCCAGCGAGTAGCACGGCTTGAGCCAGGCGTGACACGCCGGTGATCATGATCTTGTCCGCGTCGATCGCGCTGTCGGTCACGAGGTAATCGACCGCGCGTGAGAGCCCCCAGGCCCAGGCGGAAATGTCTCGCCAGTCGTAGTCGGGGTAGCTCGGGAAAAACGCGCTGGTCTTCCAGCTCGACGAATCCGCGCCGAGCTTTTGATACGGCACCGAGGCCACTGCATAGCCGCGTGAGAGCGCCGCGGACGCACTGCCCAGGCTCTTCTCGTCGGTGCTGGAAGTGAGGTTGACCAAGACCGCGAATTTGGTTTGGGTCGTGCTCACCGGCGTAAAAATGCCGACATCGAAACTCAGCTTGTCGCTGGGTCCGAACGTCAGGTGCAGCATCCGATAGTCGGCTTCGAGCGAGCCGCTGACCGTGATCCGCTTGCTCTCGGTGGTCGTGGTGGCCTTCACGTTCCCGGGCGGAGGCGGCATGTGGCCGTACTCGTAGTCCTCGAGGATCTGAATCATCTCCTGGCGGCGCTGTTTCCACTGTTCCGGCGTGGTGACTTTGGTCCCGTCCTTCATCGTCAAGGGATCAGGCATCTCCTTGATGCTCGGCAGATCCTTGACCGGGATGGGCGTGGACTTCTGCCCAGCTGCGCCGCCAGCATGAGTGCCACCACTGGTGCTGGTGCCGCCTGCAGCGACGCTGCCGCTCGAACCAGCCGAGCCAACGACATTGCCCGTACCCGCAGCAGTCGACGAACCCGCGCTGGACGGCGATCCGCCGCTTCCCGTGGTGGTGCTCGGACCTCCGGCGTGGCTCACGCTTCCGCCCGCAGTCGACGTTGAACCGGCGATACCGCTGGCACCACCGGCATTGTGTGCACCTTCGCGATCTGTGCTCGAGCACGCGAGCGCAGTGCAAACGACCAGGCAACCGAACATTGCGCGACTGACCATGGCGTCCAATCCTTGAAGCGGAACTCCGACGGACGAAAGCGTCGCACGAACTGCGCCCTGAGCGAGCCCGAAAATCTGCGTCGAGTCACCTGTCTGCCTCGTTGGTGACGATTGAAGCGCGCGGAGAGCAGGCTCTCGAGAATCCTACACCGGGCATGGATCTTCGCTTACCGTGGCGACCATTCGCATGTTTCGTTTTCCGGATCGCTTCCTGTTCGGCTGTGCGACCTCGGCGACCCAAATCGAAGGCGGTTGCCGCACCATTGATTGGTGGCAATTCGCGCACGAGCCGGGTCGCATCGCCCATTCGGACGTTCCCGACGTGGCGTGCGATCACTGGAACCGCGTGCGTGAGGACACCGCGCTGCTCACTCGCCTCGGTGTTGGCGCGCATCGCCTATCGATTGAGTGGGGTCGCATCGAACCAGAACCCGGGCGCTTCGATGACGACGCGCTCGATCACTATCGCGCGGAGCTGCTGGCACTCGTGAACGCGGGCATCGAACCCATGCTCACGCTTTTCCACTTCTCGTTGCCGAGTTGGCTCGCTGCGCGCGGGGGCGTATTAGCGCATGAATTCCCCGAACGCTTCGCGACATTCACACGCCGCGCCGTGCGCGCGCTCGGTGATCGGGTGAAACTTTGGGTCACGGTCAACGAGCCCAATGTGCTCGTCGCTCAGGGCTACCTTTTGGGGCTGTGGCCGCCGGGCATGCGTGATCCGCGGGTCGTGCCGCGCGCCATCTGGAATCTACGCCGGGCGCACGTCGCAGCCTATCGCGCAATTCACGAGCTAGCTCC
>DASQCO010000054.1:0-42388 GCA_035634635.1 Polyangiaceae bacterium | reverse complement strand
GGAAAAGCGCGGCGTGATCACCATCGAGGAACACTACCGTGCTGGCGGCCTCGGTGAGGCGCTCAGTCACTCGATGTTGACGTCCGGCATTGTCCCTCGCTCTCTAGTCTCTTTGCACGCCGCAGGTTATCCCTCGGGGCGCTATGGCAGCCGCCGCTGGCACCTTGCCGAGTGCGGGCTTGCTGGGCCGTCTCTGGCCTCCCGCCTCAAAGAGGTCGTCCGTGCTTGAAGAGCGCGTGCTGCTGACCGGGACAACGTCGGGTGTCGGCCGAGCACTGCTCGATCTCTATGCCAGGCGCGGCGCGAAAGTCATCGCCGTAAACCGCCGAAGCGTTCCGGAACTGGAGTCTTCTTACCCTCGAGTGCGTTTCGAGTGCGTCGACGTTCGATCTGCGGAACGGGTGGATGAACTGCTCCGTCGCCTGGCGCAGTCTGCCGAGCTACCCGATGTGTTCATTTTGAACGCCGGGATCAACGACATCGACAACGACGAATTCTTCGAGCTGGCGCGCTATCGAGCGGTCGTCGATACCAACCTCTATGGCGTGCTCAATTTCGTCGAACCACTGACGCGGCTGGGCAGGGGCGCAGGATCCCGGCACTTGGTCGCCGTCAGCTCGATGGCTAGCTACGTCGGCAACCCCTACGGTCTCGGCTACCACACGAGCAAACGAGCGCTCACCGCTTGCTTCGAGGTCTGGTCCAGAATGTATGCGGGCACTGATCTGATCTTCCAGCGAGTCATGCTCGGTCCCGTTGCAACGACGGCGATATACACGATGCACGATCGCCTTCCAGCCTGGATGGTCCGGATCAAACAGTTGTTCTCTGGCTCGCTGGAAGGGACTGCGAGGGCCATCTTTCACTTTGCCAAGACTCGCAAACGGAGGCTGATTTACCCGCAGCAGGCGGTCCCTTTATATCTCGCCCTGTGGCTTTGCCAGGCCTGCGTGCCGGGCCTTTTCCGCGGTCGGAAGACGCTGGCTGGTGAGGAACGTCGACCTGAGCAGTCAGCGTTGGGGCGTCGCTCGGAGCGACTTGGATGACTGACTCAGTTACGAGCGCTCCGGTTGTGCTCCGCCGTTTGCATCTGACGTACAGCCGCTCGGATCTAGCGGCGGTTTCGCTGATCGGCGCGGCAGTCAGTGCCTGGTTGAGTATCGCCGGGGGAGCCTTCTCGGTGAGCGCACTCCTGGCCTGCGAGGCTTCGTTCTTCGCGTTCTACCTCGCGGGTTCGCTCTTCGCGAGCATTCCAGCGCTCGCCGCGGGGCTCAGCTTCGATCTTCCGCTGCGCTTACTGGTGGGTTACGCGCTCGTCAACACGGCGTTATTCGCGCTGGCCTGGGTTTCGCCGCTTGGTATCGTGACAAATTTCGGCATCCTGCTCGGGCTCGCATTGGTCGCGTTTCTCGCAGCGCCCGAGCGCACTCGTGTTCGCGGAAACTCGGCTAGCCTGTGCTTGGTGCTGCTGGGCCTCAGCGCGAGCTCCTTGTGGTGTCAGGATTCGATTTTGCCGCGGGCACAGCAAGGCAGCATGGTCGTGTTCAAGCCGTGGGTGGACGGCTTTTACCACGCGGTCCACATCCGCATTTTTGCCGCTAGCCACGGGCTCGGGACAATCGAAGACTGGCGCTTGGCGGGGATCCCTGCGCGTCCTTACCACTACGGGATGTACATGCTCCCGGCATTGATCAAGCAAGCCTCGAGCATCGATGCCTACAGCGCGTTTGCAGGGATCTTGGCGCCGGTTGGCGTGTTCTTCACGGGCCTGGCCGCGTACGCTTTCTTTGCTTCCGTGTGGGGTGCTTGGTCTGGGCTCACTGCCGCTGCAGCGTTGCTCTTGCTGCCTGATGGCGCGCAGCAAGGCATGCAAAACACGTTCATGTCCTACCACTGGCTGACTCAAATATCGCCCAGCGCGACGTACGGTTTGGCAGTCTTGGTGGTCGGCTGGGTATTCGTCATTCAGGGCTGCATGCGAGGCAGTCGGGCGCAGTTGCTCACGGGTTGGGGGTTCGCGGCGTTCGTCTCGGTGTACAAACTGCACTACGTCGTCGCCAGCGCGTTGCTGCTTCTGCTCGTTCCCGCGCTGTTCTTCCGCGCACAGGTCGGTCGCAAGCAGCGAGCGCTGTGGATCGCCATTGCCTGCCCGGCGTATGCAGGAGCCCTGGCGATCGGCCAGAAGATCCCTGGCGTG
Source organism: Polyangiaceae bacterium (assembly GCA_035634635.1). Classification (GTDB taxonomy): domain Bacteria; phylum Myxococcota_A; class Polyangia; order Polyangiales; family Polyangiaceae; genus PMG-095. The sequence goes on along the minus strand of DASQCO010000054.1, from coordinate 40,191 downwards.
CCGCTGATTCGATTCGATGGCTCGAGCGTCGGCGAGATCTTGCGCTTGATCCAAACATTCGCGAAGCCGGGTGCGCTGCGCGAGTTTATCGTTCAACACGCGGGAGCCAAGTTCTCGCTCGGTGCAAACCTCGCGTTCGGTGTTCCGTACGTCCTGTTGGCTATCTTGGGGGCGTCGCTGCCGCTGCTCGTGATCCTGGTCGTTGCTCTGCGCAAGCGTACTTCGCTGCTTTATTTGCTATTCCCGCTGCTGCTCATTGCCAATTTTCTGCTGATGTTCTTTGGGCTCGCGCTCGACCAAGCGAGCAGCACTCCGGACGAGCTCTCGCATCGCCCACTCCTGATCGTTTACTTCTTCGTGGTGACCTGGGTCGGTGGAGCCCTGGGCTTGGCACTGACGAGTTTTTCTCGCACCGTCCGCGTCGCTTCGAGCGTGATTATCGGTTCGGCCACGCTGCTGTTGGCAGTTCCTGCTCGCCTTGGTTCTGGCGTGCAAACCATGTGGGCAATGCCGGAGATGTCGCCCGTCCGAGTTCCCGAAAGCGTGGTCGAGGCTGCGCAATACATCCGCGTTCACGGAGACGCCGATGACGTGCTGCAAGATTCCCAGTTCGACCGCACCTACGTGCTCGCCGCGCTTTCGGAGCGGAGGTCCTTCGTCGCGCACACGCTGACGCGAATGCCGTTTCGAGCGGAGTTGGTCGAGTCCCGAACGGCGATTGTGGAGCGCGTGATGCGCATGCAGCGTCCCAGAGCCATCTCTGCTGCGGCGCGAGCCTTCGGCTTCCGCTGGTTCCTTCACGAACGCGGCGATCGTTTGGATTGGCCCGAAGAAGTCACGAGCAAGGCGGTCTTGACGACCGGTTCACTCACCCTCTACGAGCTCTGAGCGCCGACGGAATCGCCGAATGACTGTACACTCTCTAATAGCCAAGAAGGGCAACCCATAACATGCGCAATCATCGACTCTGGGCGATCGCGATCACGTTCACGGTGGGCTGCGGAAGCTCGGACGGAGGACAGCCGAATGGCGTTGCCGGGGGCGCCAGCGCGAGCGGCGGATTCACGCAAAGCGCTGCAGGCTCAGCCTCGCACGCAGGCGCCGGTCCGAGTGGCGGGCTCTCCAACAGCGCGGGCAACGTCGCGAGCGGCGGCGCGAGCGACGGTGGTCCGAGCAACTCTGGTGGAACGAGTGCTGGTCGAGGCGGTGCTACGAACGGTGGCCGAGGTGGTGCCGCGAACGGCGGTCGAGGCGGCGCACCATCCGGTAGCGGCGGTTCCGTCCACAGTGGGGGTGGCGGGAGCAGCGGCGCACCAGCAACCGCGGGTACAGGAGGTTGCGTGCAGAACCTCGCCTGTAAGTTGACGGCGGCGGCGAGCAGCGGCGATCTCCAACAGGACTGCGTCGATCGCATCAATCAATTTCGCACCCAATGTGCCTGTCTGCCTCCACTCGCCCGCGGTACGGATGGGGAAGCCTGTGCGAACCAAATGGCCGAATATGACGCCGCCAAGAACACCGCACACGCCGGCTACACCGACAAAATTTGCACGCCCAGCGGCGCACAAAATTCATGCCCTGGCTACTCCTCCAACAATCAGGTGATCTCCCTGTGCCTGCAACAGATGTGGGACGAAGGGCCGCCTCCAACCAACCCGTGCGACGGTGATTGCTTTCAGATGTACGGGCACTACATCAACATGACGACCAAGACGAGCACCAAGGTAGCGTGTGGATTTTTCACTACCTCTGCCGGCAAGGTCTGGTCCGTACAAAACTTCCTGCGTTGATGCGGGCGCATTTCAGGCTCGCGCTTGTTCAATGGACCAGGCGCGAGATGCGCACCAGTACGTCGGCATCGTTCTGAAACTCCAGCACCGTCTCGAGCTGGCGATCCGGCCAGATTCGATACGCCGGCAGTAGCTCGTTCGTGGACAGCTTGAGCTGCTGAATGACATAGATGTCGTGGATCAAGTGACGCTCGAGGGCTGTAAACAGATAGGGGTCCCGACGCGCGCTGTCGAAGCTCATCGCGCCGTAGTTCATGATCGTGAAATGGTTGGGCCGGTCGGTGACGATGAGAATGCGCTTCTCTCCCAACCGTTCGAAGAAGGACCAGGTGGAGGCGCTTTCTCGCGTCTTAGTGAGTCGATTGAAGGAGCGATGCTGAGAGGCCACCGGCAACTGCGCTGCCAGCACCGCGACCGAGAGCAGCATCGGGATGAACCGTCTGATACGCCCGAGGGTGGCACTCAACAGCCAGGCTGCGCTGAACGAAAAGAAAGTATCCAACGGGATGACGAGCCGCGCGGCGGACGGGAATTGAGCGCGACCCCAAACGTAGGTAAAGCAAATGACGGCCTGCAATAGCAGCCAAACGGCGAGCAAGATCGCGAAGCGCAATTTCGGAACCTCACCACCGCCTCCGCGGAGGCGAGCGAACAACCAGCGCGCTCCGTGCACAGAGCCAAGAACACCGAGCCCGATTAGCAGCGACGAGTGGAAAGGAAACGATTCGCTAGGCGAAAAGAGCGGCTGAAAGTACTCGCGGCCATTGTTGATGAAGTTATCGAGGCTGAAGGTGACGGCGCCGGGATCTTGTTCGGGGACGTTACCGTGCAAAATCGACTGCCAAATGCGGGGCAAGAAGAAGGCAGGCGAGGCGGCGTACACGAGCGCGTAGGGGCGCAGCGCGTTCCACGACAACATGCTGAACAGGAGCAGCAGCGCCAAAGCCGGCACGATGAACAGGGCGCTCTCGTAGCGAACCTCGCTGAACATGCACAAGTTCAACCACAGGATCAAAAGCTTCCCCGGTGACTGCTCGTGGGCATAGTCGCAGAAGCTCTTTAGCGAGAGCAGCGCAAAGAAGGTCGCAAGAAAGTCGAAGCCGCCCGATCGAATGGCAAGTAGCGTCACCGGGTGGGCAGCTGCGAGGAGCGCTGCCACGATGCCAAAGGTCTCTCCCCCGAGCGACTTCGCCAAGCGGTACGCCACGATCAGAAACGCGGGCAGGACCAACAGATTGAATAGGAAGACGTTCCTATACGAATAGCCAAGCGCCGAGTGAACCAGGCTCACCAAAAACGGGAACAACGTAGGCCGGCGGTCGAGAGCGACATCGACGTCCCAGTAGCTGTCGTAGTAATACTTGCCGGAGACGGTAAAGGTGGGCTCCTTGGTGGCAAATAGGTTCTTGGAAACCCCGGCAAGGTTCGCCTCGTCCGAGAGCATGCGCAACGCAGGCTCGATGGCCAGCGCGGCAATCACGGTTACGGCAAAAGCGACCAGTAAACCCGGCCAATTCTCCTTGATCCAGCTGGCGACTGTCTCTCGGCGCAGCTCCCTGGCCGCTTCAGCGTACGTGCCAACCCAGCACGTGACCAAGGCCATCAGCAAATAGTACGTCGTCCCGACGAACAACTGCTGCGCCCTGGCCCGGTCCACAACGCTGAGCGCGAGCAGACCCAGTGATGTCACTGGCAGCAGGATGAGCGCCCCCCTCTTCAACGTTCTGCGCGCGCCCATAGAGATTTTCTCTGGCAGTGGGCGCCGCTCAATGGCGCGTTTGGGACGAATACCCGCTCAGCGTTCGCCCGGACTCAGCGAGGAACTGCGGTTGAACGAGCCCCAACTTGGCGAGCCGGTAGTCGCACGCGACTCGTAGCACGCCAAGACCGTAAACGATGCTGCGCCCCAGCCCGATAGTCGACGCCTCAGCGATGTAAGAAGTGGGACAAGTCACTTCCGCAATGTTGAACCCGAAGAAGGCCGCCTGAATCAGCACTTCATTGTCGAACACGAAGTCGTCGGAGTTTTCGTGCAGGGGCAATGTCTCCAGCAGCCTGCGCGAGAAAGCGCGGTATCCGGTGTGATATTCGGACAGCTTTTGCCCGACGAGCACGTTCTCGATCGCCGTCAACGCGCGGTTGGCGACGTACTTGTAAAGAGGCATGCCGCCGGCAAGCGCCCGGCCGCCCAAAATGCGAGAGCCGAGCGCGACATCGTACAGGCCGCTCGAGATGCAGTGCGCAAGCGCAGGCACCAACTTCGGGGTGTACTGGTAGTCTGGGTGAACCATGACCACAATGTCGGCGCCGCAGTCGAGCGCCTCGGAGTAGCAGGTTTTCTGATTCGCTCCGTAGCCACGATTGCGATCGTGGACGATGGTGTGCAGGCCGAGCCGAAGCGAAAGTGCGACCGTCCCATCCGTCGAGCCGTCGTCGACCAGAATGATTTGGTCGACGAGCTTGGGGATCTCGGCGACGGTGCGCTCCAGGGTCCCTTCGGCGTTGTACGCCGGCATGACCAGCACGAGCTTCCTGCCATCGATCACTGTTCCAACTCTAGTTCTCCAATTGGACCTGGCTGGGGCGCGGGCTTCAAAATTGTGTCACGAACTTCCACGCTTCTTTCGGCATCCAGCTGGAGCTTTGACCGGCGTCCGTGGGTGAGGGCGTGTGCCCGCCGTCGTATTGACACCAGCGGACAGGGTGACCCGCGGAGCATCCGGTGTAGTCCGAACAAAGGTGTCCCCCGGTCGGTGCTTTGGGCAGCGTTTCGATCGTGCACCCGGCCCATTTGGCGAACTGGTCCGTTTGGGTGGTCTGTCCTCCGCCGCCAGTGCTCTCTTGCAGACCGAGCGAGCCTAGATATGCGATGGATTCGCACGTCTTTGGATTCGCCAAGCCACCACCGGAGTGCCCGATCGCGAAGCGAAACGTTTTCGATCGTGAGCACGCGACCGTCCAGACCATGGCCGCGCCCTGGCTGAACCCTTCGAGACCAATCCGCTCGGTATCGATGCACAGGTCGCGCTGTACTTGGTCGAGCACGTCGTTGACGTAGGACACATCGGACGTTGCCCAGATCCCGCCGACTGCTTCTGTCGCGACGAAGATCGTGCTGCCCGCCGAAAGCGAGTAGAGACCGAAGTAGCCGTTGTTCTGCGCGCCGGCGACTTCGGTAGCGTTGCCAGTCGCGCCATGAAAGCCGATCATGAGCCGGTACGGCTTCTTGTTGTCGTAACCGTCGGGAATGCGCAGCATGTACTTTCGACTCGCGCCGCCGCTTTGAATCGTCAGGGTTCCGCTTTTCAAAGTTGGCGCTTTGCCGCAGCCCGTGGACAAGGCGGCGTTCCCACCGCCACTGCCGCCCGCGCCGCCTACGCTGGCCGAGCCGCCCATGGCGGCTCCTCCGTTCGAGCCGCCGCCCGGTCCCGCGCCCGCGTTGGGTGATCCTCCCTGTGCAGGGATGGCTCCGCCGTGCCCGCCATCGCCGGGGTTGCCGCCCATGCTGGCACCGCCGAGCGCCGCACTATTGCCGTTGCCTGACGCCCCGCCGCCCGCGTTGCCACTTTGCCCTGTAGAGCCGCCCGTCGAGCCGCGGAGCCCCCCGGTACTCGCAGCTCCGGCAGAGCTCATCTCGGGGCTACCATGGCCTCCTGAGCCACCATTTTCCGCAGCGCTGCATCCGACCGCGAGCGCTAGATACACAGCGAGACAAACCAAGACAGCGTCGCGCTGTCTTTGCGTGGCTGATTGCGGAAAGCGAGGCATGGATGAACGGCTCGCTTCTTATTGTCTCGACGAGCTAGTTTTGTGACGCTTTCTTCCCGTATCCCCGGCCTCAGCGGAGTTGCTCGACGCTTCGGTGCAGACGCTCGGCGGCAAGCTCGAGCGTGCGCTGCCAGGCAGGACGGGCGTGGCAGCGCTCGAAGTAAGCCTTGATGTTGGGGTAGGGAGCCATCAAGTCTGTCTGCCGAATCGTGCGCAGCACAGAGGCCATGGCGATGTCGGCCACCGTGAACTCGGCGAGCGCGATCCATTCTCTGTTCGCGAGGCGACGCTCGAGGTGATCGAACCAGCGCCCCGCGAGTTGGCGCGTCGCCCCGAGAACGTGGGTTGCGGTCTTCTTGTCGTCGAAGATCTCGATCGTCTCGATACACTGCAGAGTCGGCGCGACGGTGCTCGCTGCGGCGAAACACCACTGCATCACCGTCGTGCGTCCCTGCACATCAGCGGGAATGAGCCGACCAGCCTTCTCGGCAACGTAGAGCAAGATGGCGATCGACTCGGCGAGCACGAACCCATCGTCGTCAATGACCGGGATCTGGTGGAACGGACTGAGGCGCGCGAACGACTCGCTATCGAGATCGCCCGCGGTCTGGTCGAGCGCGTGAAAACGATAGGGAAGCCCCACTTCTTCGAGCGCCCACTGCACGCGCAGATCCTTCGTCTCACCATGCCCACCTTCGAAGATATCACCGATGCCGTAGAGCGTGATCATGCACGCTTAGATAGACTGGATCGTCGGCGGTGTGCAGTGTGCGCGAGCGCATGACGGTTCGGGGGTCCCCCTGCGAAACCGGTACCGAGAGCTACACTCCGCCTGTTCCGGCCGTTCCAGAATCGCCTGCGGCGCCCATAGGACAGAGCGGAATCGAGGTTACACATCGGCCGTCGACGCAGTCGAGCCTCGAGCATGCCTTGGTTCCGTCCGAGCAGTTCTCGCAGATCCCGAGGTGATTGTAATAGCAATCAGCTGCAACCTGACATTCCTTGCCCCCACTCCCGCCGTCAGAGCCGCCGCTGCCCGACGCTCCCCCTGCCGCGCATGAGCTGATGCCTCCGACACAAGCCCCATGCTCACATTTGGCCCACTCGCACGCTGCACTGCCGTCAGGACACGGCACGCACAGGTCGCTGTGCGGGCACTGCGAGTCGGTCGCACATTGAGGTTCGCTCCCAGCGTCGCCGCCTTGGCTGGTGCTGCCACCAACGCTCGGCGCGCCAGCGGCACCGGCACCGGGTGCGCCCCCCAGGCTAGCACTGCCGCCTTGATTGCCGCGTCCGCTGGTCGCATTTCCGCCGCATGCCATCGCCATGCATGCGAGCACCCACGCGCTCGAAGAACGCCTATTTTTTCGCTGACTAGACATCGGCATTGCCTCGAAGGGCGCAAGCGCGGCAAATCATCACCCGCCGTTCGAGATTACTTGGGTTCCTGTGCATGAGCCGCCGTTTTGCAGCAGGATGGTGCCCGTCTCGGGATCGGTGAGCAATGCCGAAAGGTTGACCGTCGGCGGCGCTCCCGGGGAGGTGACATTCAGAGTGACGGAGGGTGATTGAAAGAGTGCCACGCTAGGCAGCGCGACATGGCTCGAATTCAGCACGATCGTGGTCTTGGAACCGTCATTCGTGACCGAGGAAAGGCCGGGCACTCCCTGCCATTGCGCTGACCAGATCCCGCCTGGATCCTGGAAGACCAACGAAACCGAGGGCCCACCGCTCGCGCCTGGGGCCGGCATTTCCGGCGACACACTGATGCCCAGCAGCAAGTTCGCGCTGCCCGAGCTGGGCGCCGAAATGTTGTAGGCGCAGCTCGACCCAATCTGCAGGTTGCGTTGCGCGATTTGGTTGGAGTCGTACGCTGGCGGGAGCACCGGTGCAGCGGCGGACGCTGGGGGCGCTGTTTCGTTGCTTGCCGCGATCGCCGCCAACAGACATTTGTGCCCCGTGCCCATGGGAGTCCACTGAAAGGGCCCGATGATCCCGGAGCCATAGGCAGGAATGATCGTTCCTGCGCCGGCCATTGTGTATTGGCCCTGGTCGGCACCGTCCGTAACCTTTTGCCAATTCGCGAAGCCGATGTTGGGGTCCGCACCGTCGATGAACACGCTGAACGGGCCCGAGACTGCCGAGCACCCGAACTCATTGTGCACGCGCAAGTAAACGTTGTACGTCACGTTCGCGGTGACTTCAATGTCCGCTGGCGTATCAAAGGCTGTGGGTTTCGGCGCTGAAAGCGGAAGGACGAAGATGTCCGGACTCTGCCAGAACGGGACGCCACCGGTGTTCGACGGCACGCCGCCGTTGTCTCCCTCGTTGTCACGGATGAAGAGATGACTGGGGGCGCTGGGCAAGCAAGCCGCCGTCGAAGAGCCTGAAGGAACGTTGGTCGTCGCAACGAAGCTCGTTACCGCGAGATTCTTGTTCGGGAACACGACCTCTGGTGTCGACTGCGTAGCGGTCAGGTTGCTCGTCTCGAGAGTGGCGTACTGTCCGCCAATGTTCGTGAACCGAACGTCGCTCGATGAAAGCTCTAGATTGCTCGGGCATGTCGGGCCAGATGCAGAGACGTCACCCGCGCAGTTGGAGGCTGCCACGCGCGTGTAAACCTCGGCATTGGTGAAGATCGCCTTCGCCTGATTGCCCATGCCCATGATGCCTCCCGTGACCCGGTTCCAGCCCTGCGCTAGGCCGTACGTATCGGGCGTCACCACGGCGTACAGACCCGGGATGCGATTAGGCAGCGTGGTCGCGCTGGTGGGCACGACGTCGTCCGGCGAAACCCAGCTGAATTGGGCGACCATGGCCATCATCGGCGTGTTGTTGGTCATATAGGAGTAGCCGGCAATGTTGGCGAAGTCGCCCGCCTTGAGCCCGCCTTGGCGCCCATTGGCACTGAACTGGAGCCCGCTGCCGACGTCGACCACCTGGCCATTCGCCCCCACACAAAAGTTGTCAATCGTGGCGCTCGTGCCCGAAATTCGCCAGGGCTCGATGCACACGGCCGTGTGCCCGCTCGCGCCGTTGTGCGCAGCGACGAATTGGACGAGGCAGGTCTGATTGGCGCTGCCGCTGCAGTTGAAGGAGTTCGAATTGTTTTGAATGCTCCATTGCGGGATATCCCCCGGGTCACCATCCGTCCCACCGTCACCCTTTTCGTGGTCGATGTTCGTGACGGTCGCCTGCACTTGACCGAACAGCAGTGTGGGCGCGGGCGTGGAGCCGTAAGTTGAAAGCCCGTCCTGCGAAACCTCAAAGCTCTTGAAACCAGGCAGGATGTCTTTCGGATCCTCGCAGGGCATCGCAAGCCAACCATTCACGGTTCCGACGTAGCAGCCGGGCTGAGGAGGGGGAGCAGGCAACGGATCGAGCCCGGATTGCGGTCCCGCAGTGCTCACTTGCGTGCAACTCGACCCCTGGTCGAAGTGAATCGCGCCACCCGAGTTCACCACGGCCATGCTCCGCGCAATGACAGAGCCGAAGATCTTCGAATTCACATTCACCACGGAAGTCGGCGCGTAGATCATGCCGTACAAAGCACCGCTGGTGTTCACGTTCACCGTCCCGCTGCTCGTCACGAGAAACGCAAGGTTGCGCGGGATGCCGTTGAGGTTCTCATTGCCTCCCAAGTTCAGGGTCCCCGTCACCCAGATACGGACTCGACCCGCCGGGGAAATCACGATTGAACCCGGAAAATTCACATTGATGTTCGCCGCCACGTAGTCGCCCGGCGGCAGCGTGATGCTCTGAGTCGCGTTGTTGATGTTGAGCGATCCAGGCGTTGCGGATCCGAGCGGCAGATTGCGCGCGCCGGCCACGACCGGCACGACGGCGAATCCGGAGGCAGAGTTCGCTCTCAAGCTGCCTCGCACCGTACCGCCATTGGCGGTGATCGTGGTCGCCGCTTGCACGATGGCGTTGCTGCCCGTATTGGCCCCGCCGTAGGCCCCCAAGCTCGACTGATAGGAGTCCACCAGAGTTGCCGAGTTGAGGGTAATATTGCCGCTATTGGCCACTGCTGCGTATGACCAGGCGGCACAGGGAACAGCGTCTTGCGTTGGCAACGGCGAGCCCTGCGCGCCCAATGCCGTGACAGCCTCCCGACTCTGTCCAGTCGCTTCGGCGCGGCCCGGATCCATGGGTCCCCCGCAACCCTGGAAAGCAGTGACGGCAGTCGCCGATAGAATTACCCCAGAGAAGATCGAACGATGCAATTCGCTTTTCAACTTTCCCTCCCGAACGTCCGCGGCCCTACAGGACCCGGTTGGTGCGCCTTCACCCCTGACGTGTAGAATCCTTCTAGCCGATGATCGGCCGTAGACGCAAAGCGAAAACGGCCAACCTGCTAGCGCTGCGATTCGAATGTCGACGGCGTAGATGAGGACCGCTGTGTATTCAACGAGCGATTTCGCAGATCGTTAATGGTGCGCCGACAAGAAGTTCCACTACCGAGTGTAGGGGGCGAAGTCTTCCAAAGGCGCGTCGAAGTCGTCGCGGACTTGAAGCTTCCCTTTTGCGACGCCAAAGCGCCGCGCTCCGTTCGGCGCCCCCACCCGAATGAGCCGAGCGACGGGTACGTCACGCTCCGTGAGCACGAGCTCCTCTCCCGCGCGAAGCTGCTGCAACAGTTCGGCAACCGGTCCTGCCTGCTCCACTTTCACCGTTCGCATGTCGGAACTATAGCTGCTTGCGAGCGGGGCGTGCGGAACGCCGGTTCCGTTAGTTTGCGTCAGGGTCTTGATGGTCAGTCAACGCGGTCAGCACCCTTAGCGCTGCGACCACTTGGCGATCGACGGCGGCCAAATCCGGGGATACGTCGAGGCAGCGAACGCACAGCGCTCGACCATCTGACTCAAGTAAAGGGTCGAGCTTGCCGCAACCCTCGCAACCGAAGTGGACCATCATCCCCGCTTCACCTGTCCCGGGTTCGAGCCCGCGATCATCAGCTCGTCCAACTCGACTGGGTCGGCACACGGTGACCACTCCATGTGGAGCGCTTGGCAAATCCCGACGAGGTCTCGCAAGGTCGAGATTGGCGGTTGGTTGATCACGCTCATGGGCTAGCCAGTGCAGGGGCGGGTGGCAAGGCCGCGCGCGGGGCATCGCGGTAGCGCGGCAATCATTGGCGATTTCGTCGTTCGTAAACTTGCACCCTCAAGGCTCGGGAGGCGCCAGAGAGCCCCCGACCCGATCTGGGGGGCCTTAGCCGGCACCACTCTCCACTTCTGTGAGCAGCGGTAACAACGCAGGAGAAGTCCGTGTGACCAGCCAATGAGCGACTTCCGTTGGCTCGAGAGTTTCTCCGCGCGCGCTGAGGTCACCGGAACGCGCATCCGAAATCATGCTCCGTAAGGCCTCGAGGGCGGCAAGCGCTTCGGCGTCAGGCTGAATGAATCGGCAGCCCAATCGCGTGAGCTCGTCTAGATACTCGCGCGTTTTTCGAGCCGTGCCCGAGATCTCCAGTGCAACGTGGCGGACAACGATTGGAGTCGTTCCGGCCGTCAGAGCCGGGCCATTGCAGTTGCGAAGAAGCTTGCGGAACCGAGCAGCGAGACTGTTCATGTTCCTTTCGTTGCAAATGGCGACGTCGAAGTCGCCGCGCGGTCCGCGCAGCACGACGTCGGCTGCGGAGGCCTCGAGCGCTGCGAGGGAGGCGAACTCCGTGCACTTCGAGAACGTGAACCACGCGATCGGTAGCCCATGAGTCAGCGTACGAGTTGAATCCTCCGGCTGATGGTCCAGAGCGCTCCTGCGCCGTTCAAGGTATTCGCTTTCCAGAACCGCTTCCGGCGGCCCCACCTCGACAGCGCCTGTCTTCAGCTCTTCGAATCGCTCCGAACACTTGGCGATGATCTTTCGCGGTGTCCGCGTCGAGGTCTGAAATAACTGAGTCAGGAAATTCGTGCCGATGGGGAACAGGGGGTCCAGCTTCTTCGCTCGCAACGCTTTCAGCTCGGGAATACTGTCGAGTCGCGCTTTGACGAGCTCCTCGGTCTGCGCCGCGGTGAGCGGCTCGAGCGTCGCATGCCGACGGATCGCGCGGTCGCGGTCCGCTTCTCGCATGTTGGTCTTCAAGTCCTCGACGAATACGCTCTGTACGCAGGAAATGATCAATACGTTGGGGTCGGCGTCCGCGAGATCGGCCGCCATGCGACCGAAGCGGAAGAAGGCGTCATTGTCTCTGGGATAGCGCTGCAGCGACTCGAGTTGATCGAAGCAGAAAACGAGGGGCAAGGTTTCGCCCGCCAGCCGACAAAGGGTGGTCACGACGCGGCGCGCGACCTCTTCGCGTTCCTCGCCCTCATCCGCACCTACGCCCAACTTGGAAAGTACGTGCTCCGGTAGACTGTCGCCCTTCAACCAAGCCGTGGCATCGAAGATGTATCGGCGATGCACTAGGTGATCGAGCATCACGAATACGTCACGTCCGAGGTCCAATTCTTCGGCGATGCTCTGCAGGTGCTCGGTGACAGATTCACCTTCGCTCGTGAGTACGCGCATCGCGAGGACCCACTTTCGCGGCGGCTCTTTGAGGTGCGCGGCGATCTGATGCGCGATCAAGCGCTGAAGTTGCGAAATTCCTTGCTCCTGGCGGAGCAGATCAGTGGCCAGCCGCTGCCGCACACATTGCCAGAGGGTGGTGGGGCTACTCTGCAGCCGCACTGCTACGAAAACGCAGCGAAGCGCCTGGTCTGGTGCGTCCTTCGCCGTCGCGAACAGATGCTGTTGAAAGCGGGAAATGAGGTGCGTCTTCCCCGCGCCCGGCGCGCCGTAGATGAGTAGGGAGTCGCTCTTTCCGGCACTCACATTGTCCAGGCTCTGCGCCCTCCAGCCCGAGATTCTTCATCTCTTCGAGGACGCCGTCGGCAACCGATTGCGTTGATTTCAGTCGTCGCAGTTCGACAAATATCGGGATGCGCTCTCCAAGTTCGAGTTCACGTGCCGCCAGATAGCGGAGAAAAGTCGACTTGCCCTGTCCGACAGTTCCACGCACCACGAGGTTGCCGTCGAAGCTGAAATCCTGCAGCCGGTGGACGACCTTTGTCGGTTCCGTGCTGCTCTTCAGTTTCGATGGGTAGTAGAACTTGACGAGGTCTACTTCCGTCTCGATCTTCCAGATGGTTTTGACCTTGCGAAGGTGCTTGCTGCGGTCCAAGACCTTTTCTTGGACCTTCTTCGTTTGCCACCGCTTGAAGACTGACTTCGCGTACGAAACACCGCTCTTTCCGGCCTCGTCATTGATGGCGTTGAACAGTGACTCCAATATGGTTTTGGTAGCAGCAACCCCGGCGAACGCGAGTACCTCAGGTCCCATTGCAGATCTACTCCGGCCTATTCGAGTATCATCACTTCATCCCTTCAGGGATCTCCCTCAGTGATGGCACGAGTCTCGATGAACAAATGACTATGCCGCTCGCCGGGCGAAGAACCTCGCGCTGGCAATTTCTACGCAGCTCTTTGTGCCCGTTGCTTCATTATTACAATCAGACACATGACCAACCGCCGCCAGCCCGAAGACGCCACCTTGCTCGGCCTCCTGATCGATGGCTTCGAAAAGAACGAAATGTTGGGCGGCTTCCACATGCGCACCCTTCCTTTGCGGGACGAAGCTGCAGCAGCGCGCAAATTCGCCGAATTGCCGCGGAAGGACGTCGTTGGAAGGGGGAACCCATGCGGTCCGAGTCCGCACCGGGCCGTCAGCTAGTGGCGTGGTTCGACATGGAAGTCCGCCAAGCCGGTCGCGGAATCATGGTGCGCGTGAAGGCACCGCGCTTCGATGATTGGTGGGGCGAGACAGCGACTTGGGCCGGCGATCCGATGGGACCCATGTACGACTGGATTGGTGACGACTAGAGCCCGCTCGTTCACCGCCTCACACCGTCGGCAAACTCCGTCTCTGCCTCTCCTCCAAAAAACCACAAGCCCTGTCGGCAATCGCCGCCCCCAATGCCGATCTCCGATCCACACTCAAATCCGCAATCGTTACCTTCTCCAACTCCGCGCGATAGGCCTTCTCTGCGCGCAACATCGCGACATTGATTCCACACGGCGCCTTGTGAAAGTGCGCCGCGATCGGCGACGGTCCACGCTTCCGGATCTCCGAACACCGAAACGCGGGCTCGGGACCATCGACGGCCAACACGATGTCGAGGAGCGTGATCTGCGCCGGCTCGCGCGCTAGCCGATATCCGCCTTTTGGCCCGGGGACGGACAGTAGCAATCCGGCGCTCGCGAGCGCCTGCAAATGCTTGAGCAAATAGCTCGTGGAAACGCCGTGATACTCGGCCAGTGCGGCGGCGGGCAGCACGCCGTCTAGCGGGAGGCCAGAGAGCAGCAACACGCTGTGAATCGCTTGCTCCACGCCGTCACTGAGTTTCATCGCGCCGCCATTCTGCGTGCTGTCACATCATGGATGCTAGGTATCGATGATTCGAGCAGCGCGCGCGTGTGCGCGGTCATGTAGTCGATATACGCGCGCGCCCGAGCGGGTAGGTGCTCACGGCTGAGATAACACAGGTAGTGGCCGCGCTCGGCCGGTGCGTAGTGCGCAAGGCACGTCGTGAGTTCTCCGCGATGAAGCGCGTCCGCGACCTGATAGTCCGCAAGCTGGGCGATCCCTTGTCCGTCCAGCACCGCGCGTAACACGAGGTCGACGTCATTGAAGCTGCTCTTGCCCCTCGGCGCAATTTTCCGCGGCTTGCCGTCAACACAGAATTCCCAATCCGCGATCCGCCCAGAGCCGAGCCGATAGCTCACGCAATGGTGCTCGTTCAGCTCTTCCACGCTTTCCGGCAACGCGTTCTTCGCCGCGTATGCGGGCGACGCGCAGACCACGAGCCGCATCGGAAACAGCTGCTTCGCGATCAGCTGGCCTTGCTCCGGTCGACCATCGCGGAAGGCAATGTCGACCTGTTCGGAGCTGAAATCAGCCGCAGCATCATCGAGCACCAGGTCGACTTCGATTTCTGGGTACTTGGCTTGAAACCCCGCGAGCAAAGGCGCGACCACTTTGCGTCCGAACCCAACCGTCGAACTCACGCGCAAGCGCCCGCGTGGCGGACCTTCTCGCAGTTCGCGGAGGCCAGTGACTGCTTGGACGATGCGCTCCACCCCCGGGCGGCAGTTTTCGTAAAACAACTCACCTTCACGCGTGAGGGAAGTGCTGCGCGTCGTGCGAAAGAACAAGCGCGCGCCGAGCTGTTCCTCCAGCTTTTGCACGCTGCGGCTGATTGCCGAGCGGCCGACTCCCAAACGATCGCCGGCTTTGGCGAAGCTGCCTTCGCTGACGACGGCGATGAAGGCGACGACGCCGGAGTAGCTGGCCGCAAAGCTGGCGGCGAGCATGTCCGCGCTTTCAGCGGGCAGGGCGTTTGGGATTTGGGCGGCGTAGGACAAGGCGGTGAGCTTTGGTTGGTTCGCTCACCAGTGTATCGTGGATAAAAGTTATCCGCAATGCCGATCGCCAAAGCGCGGTTGCAAGGCTAGCAATGCGGTGAAACGTGGCTTGGTGCGCGGGTTTCGCGACTTTTGGAGGGGGAGCCTGCGTTTCTCACCGGAAGATCGCTGACTCTGGTCGGTTCGTCGCTGTCGGGTGATGGCGGCTCGGGGATCCGCCGCGGGGCGGGGGCCGGGGGGGTGATGCTTGGTGGGCGCGAGGTGTTCCGCGCCGCGGTGCCCATGCCGTTGTTCGAAAACGGTGCGAGCGCCGCACCCAGCTCGGCCGCCGACGCGAATCGCTTCTCTGGATTGGGCGCCAAGCAACGCTCGACGACCGCCGCCAATGGCCGCTCGACGTCCGCGCGCAAGGCGCACAGGTCTGGAACGCGCCCCGACAAGATCGCCAAGTACGTCTCGGACGCATACGAGCGCTCGAACGGCGACCGACCACTGAGCAGCGTGAACAGCGCCGCCCCGAGCGCCCAGATGTCACTCTTCGCGTCCGCTCGGCGCTCACCGCGAAGCTGTTCCGGCGCGACGACTGGCGAGGAACCCAGAGTGATCGGATTGACCGAGTCCTCTTGCGACTGGTTGGGCTCCTCAGCGAAGCCGAAGTCGAGCAGCTTCACCAAGGGGGAGCCATTGGGGGCCATGGTGAGAAACAGGTTTGCCGGTCTGAGGTCGCGATGGATCACGCCGTGCGCGTGGGTACTCGCGAGCCCCGTGCAGGCCTGCCGGACGTACGCCACTGCATCCGCGCACGCGAGCGGACCGCGGGCGTTGAGCAGACCCGCTAGGTCGCAGCCTTGGAGGTATTCGAGGACCAAAAACGGCTCGCCATCCGGGAGTCTGCCGATGTCCAGCACGCGGGTGACGTGGGCGTTTTGGATGCGGGCGTTGATTTGTCCCTCGCGCACGAAGCGTTTGGCGACTTCAGGAGTGCGCGGACGGTCGGGGCGTAGGAACTTGAGTGCGACTCGCAGGCCGAGGCGCGCGTGGCGCGCGGCGACGACGATGCCGGAGTCACCGCATCCAATGACTCGTTCTAGCGCGTAATTGCTGTCGAGCAGCTGTTTGGCCCAGATCATGATTCCTCCGGTGCGGCTTTCGAGTTGGTGAACAGGCGCGTGCGACCGAACGCAAGCGCGCCGCTCCGATGAGGCAATGACCTCGACCGGCGACGAGCGTGCCCGCGCTCTCGACTCACTATACGTAAGTCGCTCGTCGGAGTGACGAAGAAATTTGGCCGTTTTCTTGGGATGTTGTTGCGTTATCAGCGACGCTTGGATGACGTTGCGGTGCCGTCCGGCGCTTTCGATCACTGCGAATAGCAGGCGAAAACCGCCATTGTTTGCGGAACGTTTCGGAGTTGCGGGCAATAGCGCGCTTGACGCTCAGTGAGGCCTCGACTTGTATGAATCGAGCGCAAACGAGCGAATGGAAGCGGATCAGATCATGCGTCGCTACGCAGGCGGCGACGATGCCGCCTTCGATGCGCTTTACGCTGCCCTCTCGCCGCGGCTCTACTCATTTTGCGTGCGCCTTGCCGGGCGCAATGGGGACGCCGAGGATCTGTTTCAGGACGCGTTCCTCAAGCTGCATCGCTCGCGCGCCACGTACGTGAGTGGTGCGAATGCCCTGCATTGGGCGTTCGCGATCGTGCGTTCGACGCACCTCGATCGGCTGCGCAAGCGTGCGCGTCGTCCAGAAACGCTCATCGGCTCGACCGACGATGTCCTCGGGGCTATCTTGGAAAGCGCAGGCTCGCCGGAATCCGAGCTGCACGCTGAGGCGTTAGCGCGAATCGTGGAGCAAGAGCTTCAGCGCATGTCGGAGAAGAATCGGAGTGCGTACATCCTGCTCAAGATCGAGGGGCTCACCGCGGTCGAGGCCGCTGCGGTACTCGGCACCACGGGGGACGCGGTGAAGCAGCGCGCATCTCGCGCCTACGAAGCACTGCGTGAAGCGCTTTCGCGCGCGGGATTTCAGCAGGTGAGTCGTGGCTGACGCGCGCCCGCCTTTCGATCCGCTGCTCAAAAAGCCCGCGCCGCCGCCAGATTTGGCGTTGCGGGTCCGGTCCGCGGTGGCGAAGACTCCTGCGTCCCGCTCGACGGCGACGCGACGCATCGGCTTTGCGCTGGTCGCGATTCCCGTGGCGATTTGGGGCGGCTTGTTTGGGAGCCAAATCATCTTTCACGGCCGCCCGCTGTTTCGCGTCGACCTCTGGCTGTTGCCCGAGGCGGAGCTTGCCGAGCGCTTCGTCGTGCTGGTTTTGCTGGCGGCACTCGCAACTGGCATCGCGCTGATTCCCGGGCGTCGCGGCTTGGGCGCGCGAGTGGTCTTGCTGTTGATTGCGTCGCTGGCGGTCGCGCCGCTTTACACCCTGGTCACGATGGTCGAGCCGATTGGCACTCCGGAGGGTGACGCGGCGGCGCGCGCGCTTCACCCTCTCGGGTTACCGTGTGCGCTGGTGGCTTTCACGGTCGGGATGCTGGCGCTCGGCGCATTCGGTCTTGCCCTGCGGCGCGCCGTGCCCGCGGCGCCCGTGAACCGCGCTGCGGCTCTCGGCGCCGCAGCGGGCGGTTGGGCGGGTGTGGCTCTTTTTCTGCAGTGTCCAGCGAAGAACACGCTCCACATGCTGGTCGGCCATTCACTGCCCGTGGCGTTATTTGCGCTGCTCGGTGCGATCGTGTTGCCGCGCTTGCTGCGGCCCTAGGTCAGGTTTGCTTTGTCCAAACCATAAGCTTTGTCGGCCGATCCGATCGTCGTTCGGAAGGCGACACTGACGCGATTCCAGCCGTTGATGGCCACGATCAGGAACGTCAGATCCGTCAGTTCCTTTTCCGAGAATTGCGCGCGGGCTTGGGCGTACGCCTCGTCGGACACGCCGTGTTCGGGCAATCGGGTCAAGGTTTCAGTCCAGGCCAGCGCCGCGCGCTCGCGATCGGAAAACAGCGGGGATTCACGCCAGATCGCCACGTGGTACAGGCGCAGCTCGCTTTCGCCGTGGAGCTTGGCTTCCTTCACGTGCATGTCCAAACAAAACGCGCAGCCATTGAGCTGTGAAGCGCGGATGTCGACTAGATCGTAGATCTTCTGATCGATCCCGGCTTCGCGCAGCGCGCGGCTGAACTCTTGGTACTTCTTGAACAGTTCGGGGGATTGCTGGGGATAGGCAATGCGTTGTGACATGCCTTTTGTATGGTCGAGTCAGCTGGCGATGGCTAGGCGCGGTTTGGGACGCGGCGTGTTGCCCTTTAAGCACCAAAGCGGCGGAGCGAATTCAGCGGTCGAACGCGCGTTCCACCGCTCTGCCCAAATCCGCCGCGGTAAACGGCTTGGCAATGAAGGGAAAAGCGCCACGCTGAATGCCGCGTCGCAGCGTTTCGTCGTCGTTGTAACCGGACATGACGAGCACGCGCGCTTTGGGGCAAATGCCCCGCACGTGCTCGATCACCACCGCTCCGCCGCCATCCGGGAGCACCACGTCGGTGACGACGAGATCGACGCCATTCGGTTGAGCGCGCACGGCTTCGAGCGCGGCACCCGGCGTGGCTGCTTCGAGCACTTGGTATCCCAGGCGTTCGAGTGCTGTGTAGACGAGCGCGCGCACTCGAACGTCGTCGTCGACCACCAACACGGTGCCCGAGCGCGTTTTGACCCCGGAGCTTTGCGGGGGCTCGGGCGTCACTTCGAGCGTGGTCGTGGCAAGTCTGACGATGAACGAAGCGCCAGCGCCCGGGGCGCTTTGCACGTCGATCGAGCCGCCCATGGTTTCGACCAGCTGTTTGACCGTGGCGAGTCCCAGACCAGTGCCTTTTCCAGCGGGTTTTGTGGTGAAAAATGGCTCGAAGATTTGGTCGAGCAGTTCTTCCGGAATGCCGGGACCGGTGTCGCTGACTTCGAGCTCGGCTTGCTTGGTCGCGGAATGCAAGGCGAGGCGCAGGGTCATGCGGCCTCCGTCGGGCATGGCGTCGCGCGCGTTGCCAGCGAGGTTCAACAGCACTTGTAGGATCTGAGTCGGGTCGGCGACGACGATGATGGGCTCGGTCGACAACTGTTGAATCAAGCCGATCTCGCTCGGGATGATGCGTCGAATCGATTGCAAGGCGCCGCGCACCGTGGCACTGAGATCGATCGGACGAGGTTGGCTCGTGTCGCGACGCGCGAACACCATGAGCTGATGGGTGAGTTTGGCGGCGTACGCCGACGCTTCGAGGATGCGGTCGCGATCCTCCGCCACCGAGTCATCCAAGAGCGAAGCACCGCCCATCACGGCGGTTAGCGCGTTGTTCATGTCGTGCGCGATCCCGCCCGCCATCTGCCCCACGAGTTCCATTTTCTGCGCGTGGGTCAGCTGAGCACGTGTGTTCTCGAGTGCGGTCAAGGTGGCCTCACGTGCGCGACCATCTTCGACCAGCTGCTGGACCAGTGTTTCGCGTTGCTGCAGGGCGCGGGTCAAGGCTCCCATCAGCATCCGGCCGGCGATCGCCGCCGGTAATACCACCGCTGCCATCGAACCGGCTGCGTTGATCCAGATCTCCGTGGTTTCCGGGCGCATCGCGGGACCTGCCCACGCGGCAAGGCCAATTCCTGCTGCGACCGACACGAGACTCAGCGCGACCAATTGCCGAGTGCTGAGCACGAGTGAAGCGATGAATAAGCCGCCCGCGATGAGCAAGATTGCAGCTGCAGTCGGACCGTTGATTGCCGTCAGCGCGAGTCCGACGGCAACCAATGCCCACGGATAGACGGCCGAGAGGATCAACAGGCGCGTGGGCAGTAACGTTGCGCCGAGGACGATCAGCGTTGCGATGGACCCGACCAGCTCCGCTGGCCAATTGACCGGCTTGACCAGCACCGCGGCGGCGGCCATTGCGACAATGCCCACTGCACACGCTGCGCGCATGATGCGTCGCAAGATGCTCTCGCGCAGTAGGTCGAGCTGCGCCATGGCCAGGGCGCCGCTCCGCTCGCTAGCGACCGACGCAAACGCGTCCTCGCCCGGCGCACCGGAAGGCCCCTTGGGATCCGCCATCGGCCGATGATACCCGAGTGCGCCTGCGACACAAATCGGTGTAGCCTGCGGCCATGGTGCGGTTTTCGTGGGTGCTGGTGGGGCTTGCGCTGTGTCTAAGTCTCACCTTTGATGTGGGCCGAGCTCTCGCCAAGCCGGGCTACGCGGCCGCTCCGGGCGCGAGTGGCAATTTTGGCTGGCAGCGGCAGACGATTGCGGAGCTGCCGCGCGACAGCAATGGCGAAACCACGTTCTTCATCGACAAGCTGATTTGTAATCAGAGTTACCGTAACGTCCACGTGCGTTGCTGGGACGTGAGCAGCGGCGCCTTGCAATTCGACTACGAGGTGCCCGCGCCGGGCAGCGGCAAGAGCGTGGAGTCCGCCGGCTACGCGCAAGTCAGCAATGGGCTCTTGCTCGCTTACCACGTGGGCACGGACTTGTGGCTGCGCGAAATCGACTCGACGCGGGGCAAAGAACGTCGAGCCGTGACCTTCAAACTCGACGACGACTCAAGTGCGCATGTCGGTAATTTCAAGTTGTCGGGCGGTGCGATTCTTTATTCGTTGCGGAAGAAGTTGGGGAAGTCTTATGCCTCGCTGTTTCGTAGTGCCGACGCGCAGAGCGGCAAAATTGCCTATGAACTGAACGTCGACTTCAGTCTGGACTCTTGGGACCTCGCGACCGACGTCGTTTATTTCGGCAGCAACGGCAGCAAGGGCACGGCCGTGCACGGTTACGACTCGAAGTCTGGGAAGCAGCTGTTTTCTCGGCCCTTTGGTCAGGAGTTCTTGCACGGAATTGCGGCCGGGCCCCAGCAGGTGTTCGTCGAGTTCGACAACAAGTTGCTCAGTCTCGATGCGCGCACCGGCCAACCCAAGGGTAGCGTTGCCGTCGAGAAGCAAGGCAACAAAGGCCCGCGGGTGTTCGGCGACCGAGTCTACGTGTGTGCCAGTGGCTTAGCCTCGTTCAGCCTCGCGCTCGCCCCCGTTGCGCGCATTGCGCTGCCGAACGAGTGGATCATCGATTGCGACGTGCGTGACGGCTACGCCACCCTGCACGACAATCACACCTTTCACCTGCTGGATTTGCGCTCCAATAGCCTGATCGCAACGAACCAAATCCGGGAAGACAAGAACGTGCGCGCCATCGGCATCTTCGACGGCAACGCGCTGCCGGTGCCCGCAGCAGCGATCACGATTTGCCCTACGGCTCGTTCGGTTCGTTCGCGGATGGCGGCAGGCGCGTCGCGTTCGACGGCAAGCAGGGGTTGTTCGCGCGCTCGATGCGCACGGGTCGTGATGATTGGAACGTGCCGACCGCGCAAATCCAAGCCGACGCTGGCGTGAAGGACTTCGGTCGATTGGGCGGCATGACGCTGTACGCGGTGTTGTCCAACGCGCGGCTCGCGTTGCTGGGCAGCCATGGGCTCGTGAACGCGGTGCTACTTGGCTACGACCTCGACACGGGCAAGCTGCGCTGGAGCGCGAGCTCGGAGCTGCGCAGTCCGCCGAACGCGCAAGAGTACTACTTCGACGCCGTCACCGAGTACGGCGGCCTGTTTTGGTACCAGACCAGCACCGCGCTCTATGGTCGCGATACGCGTGACGGCCGCCTGGTTTATCACTTTCAGTATGCCTACGGAGAGGGCGCCTGGGGCGCGCCGATTTTCCAGGGGGATCGCGGTTACACCCTCTTCCGCAACGAGCTCTTGGGCCTCGAGCTCGCGACGCGCAAGATTGTTTTCCGTACGCCGATTTCAGGGCGCGGCTTTCTGACGCTCGGGCCGAACGCCCAGTCACTCTTGTTCGTGGATTTGAACGAGGCGCGGCTTTTTTCGCTGTCCGGCGCGCCGCTCGCCACGAGCCCGAAGCTGGGCGGCGATCTCGTGCATTCACCCGCGCCGATCAAGGCGGAGGCCATCTACGTGTGCGCGTCGGTGAAGAATACCTTTCACGCGCTCGACCCCAAGACACTCAAGCCGCGTTGGTCTTTCACCAACCGCACGGGTGAGTCCCCGTGTCCCAAGATTTTCTCGGCGCACCAAGTCGCCGCGACGGACAGCCACAAGAGCATCGTCTTCGATCGTCAGACCGGGAAGGTCCTACTCGAGCAAGCGGATTTGCTGCCCGACTCGCGCTACCTCAGTGGCGACAACTCCGGCGTGTGCCTCCTACAACGCAAGGGCAGCGTTTGCTTCGATCGCTGAACGCTGCCCGCTCGAGTCTTCGGCTTAGCGCACCTTAACGCGTGGCGCGTTTGCGACGGCGTAGGCTGGCCACGCACATCGCCGCGAGGCCAATCAATGCCGCGAGACCGGAACGGTTCGTGGAAGAACCCACCGTGGAGCACGAGCAGCCACTGTCAGAGGTCGTGGGTCCCGACGAGCCACCCGTTGCGGGCGCCGAGCCGCCGTGACTGGGACTGCTGCCGCCCGTAGCCGCCGGTGCGCTGCCCCCTGAGCTGCTAGACGAGCCGCCCGTACCCGTTGGCGCCGAGCCGCCGACGCTCGGCGCGGAACCGCCGCTGCCGGTAACTGGTGGCGAGCCGCCGTGCGCCGTTGCCGAGCCGCCGCTGGCTGTCGCGCTGCCGCCGGTAGCCGCCGGCGCGCCGCCCGCTGCCGTCGAGCCGCCACTGCTGCTCGCGCCGCCCGCACCAGAACCACCCGTGCCGCCGCCCGTGGTGAGGCCACAAGCGCCCGTTGCCTTGTCGAGACCGAGGAACGTGACGACGCTGCCAAACAGGTTAGAGCCCGTGAGATCGTGCGGCTTGCCCGCGCCCAGATTGGTCTCGAGGCGAACGTTGCCCGACTTGTCCTTGTACACCATGCGAGTCCAGCCGCTGGGCGCGCCTGTTCCCGCCGAGCCGGCGTCCAAGTCCATCAGATTGGTGAACTGCGACACGACCGCGGGCAGGTACTCGTTGAAAGGGTACATGTCATTGTCGCCGACCCATTCCTGCACGCACGGGCGCGTGCCGGTGAATGCGAAGGCGGTGCGCGCGATGTCGCCCCATTGCGCCGCGGTCTTGGTTTGTAGCGTCGGCGGGTTCGCGGTCGAGCACTGCGAACACATGTGATCGTTGGCCGGCCAGACTCCGACAGGAAAGCCTGGCATCGCCGAGCCGCCGGCAAACACGTCCGGATAGATCGCGAGCAGCGTATTGGTCATGCATCCGCCGGACGAAAAGCCCGCGGCGAAGACGCGGTTCTTGTCCGCACTCTTCTGGGTGATGATGTACTGGACCATCTTGACCACGTCCGCTCGATCGCCGGCGCGGGTTGCGCTCGCGTCGAAGCAGTTGGCACCAGCATCAGGCGCGATGATGTAGAAGCCACTCTTGTCGGCTTCGGACGTGAACCAGGTCTTCGCGCTGTCTGCGTTGCCGCTGCAGTAGTGAATGGAGACGAGGATCGCGGGCGACGCGGCCGGCGTGGTCGGCGTGTACAGCTTCATGTTCAGGCTGCCGCCGTAGTCCTTGTTGAGCGCGCCCCACGAGCCGGCAAAGCTGGGGGAGGCAGCAAGCAAGACGGCACCGGCTGCACCAAGCTGGAAAAAAGCAGGAATACTGAAGCGACGCTTGCTGGTCATTGGCATCTTATCTAACCAACTGGCGTATCAGATCGCCATTTGCCCAGCAATCGCGTCGCGGAACTTATTTTGACAAAATGCTGGGCGCTGGAGCAATTCCGCCGCTCATTTGCACGAAAGCGCGCTGCTCCACGGAATCTTTCCGTATCGCGCGATCGACGAGTGCGCTGATGCGCACTGCGATCCGCTAGCTAGAGTCTAGAGTCCGAGGCTGAGCTGCTCGGGCGCTTGCGGCGCTGGTGTCGCGTTGTTGCTCGTTGAATTGGCGACGGCGACGCCCGAGGCGGGCAGCGCGGCCTCGTCATCTCGCTTGAGCGACTGGCTGTC
The DNA here is from genome assembly GCA_035634635.1 of Polyangiaceae bacterium. Classification (GTDB taxonomy): domain Bacteria; phylum Myxococcota_A; class Polyangia; order Polyangiales; family Polyangiaceae; genus PMG-095. The sequence continues at coordinate 16,249 of DASQCO010000054.1, read as the reverse complement.
ACCGTCACGCTTGAGTTGTTGAATCTCACCGTCGCGCCGACGCTTGTGCACGAACAACGGGGGCGGCGTCGGCTCTTTCTTGGCCGCTTCCTCGCCCAGCAGGCCACCACTCTTGCGGCCGCGAGGCTTTCGCTCCTGTTTTTCGGCTTCCGAAATCAACTTCTGCTCGAGGCGTAGCGCGCGCTCGGCGGCCTTCTGCTCTTCGCGTGCGCGGCGCTTTTCGGCCACGCGCTCGATGCGCTCCAGCGCGAGTTGGTTCTTGCGCGCCTTTTCTTCGAGACGCTGAGCCTTTTCGTCTTGCTTCGACTTCTTGGCCAAGACCTTTTCGTTCTTGGCTTGCCACTCTGCGACGGCGCGTTGGACTCGCTCGCGAGCCACTTCTTGCGCAATCTGGATGAGGTCGTCGGAAAACGAATCGATGATGCTTCGGATATCACGCTTGGCCGAGGCCATGCTTGCCCTCTCTCACGGGAATGCGACACTCGTCAAGCCGAGTTGGCGCGCTTCGTACACTGGATGAGCTCGATACCGCTGGCGAAAACCCGGGCAATTCCCCGAGGAGCGCTTTGGGCTCGAAGGCTCTTGTTTGGCTCGTGCTAAGTTAGCACACTCTACACGATGCCGGTTGAACTCGAGGTAGGGACCGAGCGCGTTCGCAGCGCGCGAGCGCGTATCGGCACAGTCCTCAAGAAAAAGTGGCATCTCGATCAGCTCTTGGGTGTAGGGGGTATGGCGGCGGTGTACGCCGCAACACATCGCAATAAGAAGCGTGTTGCGATCAAAATGCTGCACGCTGAATTGTCGCAAGACGAAGCGATTCGGAAGCGCTTCCTTCGAGAAGGATATATTGCGAATTCCGTCGCGCAACGTGGCGCGGTCGCGGTCGACTACGACGACGTCTCAGAAGAGGGCCTCGCATTCCTAGTCATGGAATTGCTGGATGGCGAGACCATTGAGCATCGCTGGCGCAGAAAAGAGCGAGCCTTGTCGCCGCGTGAGGCGTTGTCGCTGGTTGACCAGTTGCTCGATACGCTCACCGCTGCACACGGCCAGGGCATCATTCACCGCGATCTGAAGCCAGAGAACATGTTTTTGACCCGGGATGGGACGGTCAAAGTGCTCGATTTCGGTATCGCTCGCGTAAGGGAACTGAGTACGCCCCAGACGACGCTCGCGGGCAGCGCGATTGGGACACCCGCGTTCATGGCGCCCGAGCAAGCGCGCGGCCGTTGGCAGGACGTGGACGGACGCACCGATTTGTGGGCGGTGGGTGCGACACTTTACACGCTAATTACCGGAAAATTCGTGCACGCCGGTGAGAATGCACAAGAAACATTGGCGCTCGCGGCGACGCGGCCCGCGCGCTCGATTGCCGAACGTCGACCGGATCTACACCCGGCGTTGATTGCTTTCATCGACAAGGCGCTCTCGTATGACATGGCCGCGCGCTTTTCCGACGCAACGAGCATGCAACACGCGTTGCGACTTACCTATGCCCAGATGGAAGGCAACCAAACCAACGAGATTATGCAGCTTGCCATTCCAGATCTGCAATCCATGCCCGGTACGCGCGCCATAACCGTGCGGAATCTCAAGCCTCCGAGCAGACTCACCATGTCCGGGCAGCCGACCATGAGGCGGAGTGTCCCGGCTCAAGCATCGCGAATTGGAGCAGTGCTGTCAGACAAGCTAAGGCAAGCCTTGGCAGTGATTAGCAGCGACAAGCGTCGTGTCTGGCTGCTCGTGAGCGCGATTGCGGCGTTTACGCTGGTCACCATCCTCTGGCTCCGCTCACGTGCCGTGGACTCGCTGCCGGTTATTCCCGCCGGAGGCCCGGTGACCGCACATTCCCCGGGGCTCAGCTCCGGTGCCCTGACTTCGACGTATCAACACACACCACCGCCCGCCGTCAGGCCTACGCCGACCCCGGAGCCCCCCGAGCCAAAAGCGATTCGCGTCGACGACCTCCCGCGCGAAGAGCCAGCTCACGGCACCCGCCGCCATTGAGCGACGCCTCGCCGCTCGTCCGGCGCCGGACTTAGCTCGAACTCGCACCGCAGCTGGACCGCACCGCAGCTGGACCGCACCCCGGGAGCGTTACCCCGGGAGCGTTACCCCGGGAGTGTTACCCCGGGAGCGTTACCCCGGGAGCGTTACCCCTGGGTGCGGTTCGAGGATCACTTGCCCATGATGCCGGAGGCGGCGCGCTTGTCGATTTCGCCGAAGGCTTCGATGACCTTGCTGATCATCTCGAAGTTGCGCGAGCTGTTGACGAGCGTGGTCATGCCGGTGACCGCGTTGGCGTTGGATTGTTCTAGCGAAGCGGTCTCGAGCCGTGCGTCCGACGCGATCGCGGGGCCCGCGGCGGGCTGCGCGCGAAAGAGCACCTGGCCGTCGCGCTCGAGGCCGCCCAGGTTCTTGAACGTGACGAGCGCCAGCTTGGGGCCCGGAACCCCATCGCCCGTAGTGAGTTCACCTTCGCAGTTGATGCTGGCACTGGCGCGCACGCTCTCACCACTCAACCCGACATAACGCGAATCAGGATCGATTTTCAGCGGCTTGCGGTTGGCTCCGAGCACCGGATAGCCATCGGGCGTGGTCAGCCGACCATCAATGGCCATGCGAAAGCTGCCAGCACGCGTGTACCGTTCACCCTGAGGGGTCGAGACGACGAAAAAGCTTTTGTCGTCCGTGATGGCGACATCGAGCGGACGCCCCGTCTGCACCATCTGCCCCGCGCGGAAGTCTGGCACCGTGGTGCGCGAGACCGCGTAGCGCATCGACCGCGTTCCGGTGTTGTTGTTGATCGATTGCACCAGGGTCTGACGGAAGATCGCCTCTTCCGCGCGAAATCCCGGTGTGGCCGCGTTCGCGATATTCTGCGCAGCGCTGTCGAGCCCAGCGATCTGCCCAACCGCGCCCGATGCTGCCGACCAAATACCCGTACTCATTCCAGCGAACCACAGAGCAAGCCCCGGGCCACTCTTCTCCCCCCGTAAACGTGCCCGTGCCCGTGCCCGATCTCCAGAGGTGGGCGCTCGCGATCCAGCATCGCACCTCGAAGGAGCGCGCTGTTCCCGGCCGATCACGGCTCCCAGAGGGGATCAACCGCCAAGCCGCCAAGACGCCAGAAGAGGAAGAAGAGATTGGGGTTTCCCGTTTGACGTCGTTGCGTGTCGCAGGGAAGTCCTGTTCGCATTGAGCAGGAAACTCACTGCCTCGCGCCGTCTACGCGGTACCCACCGCGAACAACACCGTGCAGTGCAACCCTTCTCCCCTCTTCTGGCGTCTTGGCGTCTTGGCGGTTAATCCCTCTGGAGTGCTAAGGGCCGGGAACAGCGCGTCCTTCGAGGTGCGATGCTGGATCGCGAGCGCCCCCTTTCAGAAGATCGGGCACGGGCACGGGCACGTTTTGAGAGGGCGACGTGATGCAGGTTTGACTCGGCGTGCGTCGGCCTTTTGACGCTTTGTGTCCGGTGGCGCACCTTTCGCGCAATAACGAGGTGCTTGCGGGCGGCCCGGGTTTCGCAAACACTAGTGAACATGCGCGCTCCGGTTGCGGGACCCCTGACGGTGAACCCCGCCGATATCAAGGTTCAAGCCAAGCACTTGGGTGAACTCGGTAAGATTCATGATTTGCTGCGCGCCTTGAACGACCCGTACGCGTCCAAAAATATCGGCGCTTTGGTGGGCAAAATTTCGATCTTGGCTGCCCGCATCGTGCACCGCGCGCAGTCGCGCTCGAGCAAAATCGAGATTAATTCGATAGATCACGCGATCAACCTGATCGGCAATCGCGGTCTCGAATCCGAACTCTTGGATTTGCTCGAAGATTTGACGATGCTCAAGTCGAAGCTCGAAGACACCTGAGAGACTATCCCAGCAGGCCTGGTCGTCGGCAGCCGATCTCTCGTGTCTGTCGGCCATCTCGTCGCCCGTCGTGCTCGGCCTAGCGCTGCTAGGCCTCCGCGCGCCGGACGACGATCTGGCTCGACATCCACTTCGGTCTCGGCCGCCTCCTCGGGCGGCCTATTGGGATAGTCTCTCCGCTCCCGGGGCGGCTTTGCACGGCTGGCCCGGAACTTGCGCTTAGGCCAACGTGGCCTCCGCGATTTCGAACATCAGCCTCGGCTTGCCGTCGCTGCAAGACAGCGCCGAGCCGCGCGCCCAAGCCGCACCCGAGTTCGATGCGTTGCTCAGCGCACGCACGAAATCGGCCGCGCAATCGCCTGCGCTCGTGCCCCCAGTGCGCACGCGCTTGGACGGAACCCAGGCGTCTGACGCGCTTCGCACGGCCTGGACGCGGGTCACCGGTCAGCCGCCGAGCGAGCACACCGTTGCGATCTTGACGGCGCAATGGGCGCACGAGACCGGCAACGGGGCCTCGATGTACAACTACAACTTTGGCGGCATCAAGGGCATGGGCCCGAGCGGACTGTCGGTCTCGCAACGCACCAAAGAGGGTTACGGCGCGACCGAGCACTCCATCACCGATCGCTTTCGCGCTTATCGCACCGCGGAAGAAGGCGCGACCGATTACGTCCAATTGCTCACGCGCCGCTTTCCTGAGGCCGTACAAGCCGCGCAAAACGGCGACCCGGCGGGATTCGTCGCTGGCCTCAAACAGCGTGGCTACTTCACCGGTGATGCGGCCGCCTACACGCGCTCGGTCACGTCCTTGAGCGCGCAGGCGATGAACAACGGGTATGGCGCGGTCGGCTCGCATTTGGGCCAATTGGGCGCGCCCGCGGAGCTGAATCTACACGCGACGCCACTCGCCACGCAGCGCTACGAGGACTACGTTGCTGGTCCGCAGCTCAATACACCGCTGATCGACGCCCTGCGCATTGGTGACGAAATCAGCCGCGCGGCGCTGCGTATCGTCGGTCAAAGCACGGATCGCAAAGACACATGACACGTACCGCGAGGCAAGCCGCAGTCACTGAAGCCGAGCCACGCGACGCCGAGACCGACGGCAACTACAACTATTTGGATGTGCGCTACAGCGAGCGCGCGCGGCCTTACACCGAATATCCCGGCCAGCTCACCGAACACCTGACCACGCACTATTTGGCCGGTTATCGCGGCTCGAAGCTGCTGGATTTGGGCTGTGGGCGCGGCGAGTTCTTGCACGGGTTCGCGCGTCAAGGCTTTGACGCGGTCGGCATCGATCGCTCGCGCCCGAGTGTGCCAAAGTTCAAAGAGCCCGTGATCGAGGCCGATTATGAGCGATCGGCGCTGCCCTTCGCGAACGGTGAATTCTCGGTCTTGTTTTCGAAGTCGGTGTTCGAGCACATCGTGGATATCAGTTCGCTGTTGCGAGAGTGCCATCGTGTGCTGTCGCCGTCCGGGAGAATGATTGCGCTCGTGCCAGATTGGACCGCGCAGTGGCGTCATTTTTATGACGATTGGACTCACGTGCGCCCGTTCACGCTCAACGGGCTGCGCGAGTGCGTGGCCTGTCACGGCTTTCAGATCCGCGAAGCGTTGCGTTTTCGTCAACTGCCAGTGCTTTGGCAGCACCCGTATCTCAAGCCCCTGGCGGATGCTGCGGCTTTGCTGCCCACGCCCTTCAAGAAATCGAAATTCGTCCGTTTTTCCAAAGAATGGATGCTGCTCGTGGTCGCCGATAGGGCGGCCTAGCTTGGAACAGGGCTTGCACCTGCAGATGCAAGAGGACATCTCGAACGGAGAACAAGATGGTGCAAGTCAAGATCGGCGACAAACTCGTGGGTGACGGAGCTCCGACGTATATCGTCGGGGAAATCGGCATCAACCACAACGGCGACCTCGGGATCGCGCGTCGCTTGATCGACGTTGCCAGCGTGGCTGAGGCAGACGCTGTGAAGTTCCAGAAGCGCACGGTCGAAGTCGTGTACACCGCCGAAGAGCTGGCGAAGCCGCGCGAGAATCCGTTCGGCCCAACCAACGGTGATTTGAAGCGCGGTCTCGAGTTCGGTCGCGATGCGTATCAACACATCGACCGCTACTGCCGCGAGAAGAAGATCGCCTGGTTCGCGTCCTGTTGGGACGAAGCTTCGGTCGACTTCATGGAGCAGTTCAATCCGCCGGCGTACAAGATCGCTTCGGCCAGCCTGACCGACGACAATCTGCTTCGCCATCACCGTGCCACTAAGCGCCCGATGATCGTCTCGGTTGGGATGAGCACGCTCGCTCAGGTGGACCACGCGGTGGAGGTGCTCGGCACGAGCGACTTGATCTTGCTGCACACGACCAGCGCGTATCCCGCGAAGATTGCCGATCTGAACCTGCGCATGATCCCCGTGTTGCGTGAACGCTACGGCGTGCCCGTCGGTTACTCGGGCCACGAAGTGGGCCTTGCGACGAGCTACGCGGCGGTCGCTCTTGGTGCTGCGATGGTCGAGCGTCACATCACCCTCGATCGCGCGATGTGGGGCTCCGATCAAGCCGCGAGCGTAGAACCGCAGGGCTTGATGAAGCTCGTGCGCGACACTCGGACGATCGAGTCCAGTCTCGGCGATGGCGTGAAAAAGGTCACGGACGACGAGATCCCGATCATGAAAAAGCTCCGCCGCGTCGGCTGAGCGACGAGCAGCAACGTGGAGGATGACTGGCATGGCTGATCACCGCATCGGCGTGATGCAAGGGCGCCTCTCGCCGCGTCCGGAAAACCGACTTCAGGCTTTTCCCCATCAAACTTGGCCAGAAGAGTTTGCGAAAGCCAAGCGCTTGGGCTTTTCGTATCTCGAGTGGATCTACGAGGCTGAGCGCGCGGAAGAGAATCCGATCGCGAGCAGCGCGGGGCGCGCCGCCATTCGCGCCTGCGCGACCGAGAGCGGTTTGCCCGTGGGCAGTGTGTGCGCGGACTACTTCATGATTCACCGGTTGGCGGGCGGCACTGCGTGCGAGCGCAAAGAGCACGCCGCTGCGCTGTCCGAGCTCGTGCGCTGGACGCGTGAACTCGGCGCGACGCGCATTCTGCTCCCGCTCTTGGAGACGTCCGCGCTGAGCACGCGTGAGCAAGTGCGTGAAGCGACCGAGAGCATTCAAAGCGTGTGTCCAGCGCTCGCAGCGTACGACGTGACGCTGGGCCTCGAGATGGAGATCCCGGGCGAGGCGTATGCCGCGGTGATTCGCGGCATCGGCTCCGCGCACGTGCGCGCATACTACGACACGGGCAATTCGACGGCGCAGGGTTTGGACATCGCGCTCGACATCTTGCCGCTCTTGCCAGTGCTCGAAGCGGTGCATCTCAAAGATCGCTTGGTCGGCGGCACGAGCCAACCTTTTGGACGCGGCGACGCGAACTTCAACGGCTTCTTCGGCGTGCTGGCCAAGGCCGGCTACGGTGGGGACTTTCTGACGCAGCACTACTTCGATGCTGAGCCGGAGACTTCGGCGGCGCATTCGCTCGGCTACGTTCGGGGTCAATTGCGAGCCCGAGAGGCGGCCTAGTGCAGCTCTCACACGCGAGCAGCGTCACTCAAGGCAGTCCGACCGAGTCGCGGAAGGCCATTCGGAGTTGCTTGTTCGTGGGGCTGGGAGGGATCGGACAGCGTCACTTGCGCAATCTGCGCACGCTCTTGGGTGACTCGGTCGACGTGGTCGCATATCGCGTGCGGCGAGAGCGCCAAACCCTGGATGACAATCTGCAAGTCGTGCCGGGCGTCGATCTCGAGCAAAAGTACGGCGTCTCCACGTGCCCGAACTTGGAGCAAGCGCTGGCGAGCCGTCCGGACGTGGTGTTCGTCACCAATCCGAGCAGCCTGCACGTGCCGGTCGCCCTGGAGGCTGCGCGCCAAGGCTGCCACTTGTTCATCGAAAAGCCGCTCTCGCATTCGCTCGACCAAGTGAACGAGCTCGCCGCACTGTGTGATCAGCAAAAGCTCGTGACCTGCGTCGCGTATCAGCTGCGCTATCACCCAGGGTTTTTGAGGTTGCAAGCGCTACTGAGCGCGAACGCCGTCGGCAAGTTGCTCTCGGTGCGCGCCGAGGTCGGTGAGTACCTACCTGGGTTTCACCCGTACGAAGATTACCGTCGCATGTACGCCTCCAAGAGCGCGCTCGGTGGCGGGGTGACGCTGTCGCAGATCCACGAGATCGACTATCTGTGCGCGCTATTTGGCACGCCGCGGCGCGTGTTCTCGATGGGCGGGCACGTGTCGTCACTCGAAATTGACGTGGATGACGTGGCGGTTTCGTTGCTCGAGTTTGCACGCGCGGACGGTGGCTCGCTATTCGTGGAGCTGCACCAAGACTTCGTGCAGCGGCCGGCACAGCGCAGCGTCACGGTGGTGGGCGAACGCGGCAAGTTGCTGTGGAGCTTGAGCGGTCGCTACTTCGAGCACTGCGACGAATCCGGCAAAGTGATCGAACGCCAAAGCTATGCTGACTTTCCGCGCAATCAGGCGTTCCTCGACGAGCTGGCGAACTTCTTTGGTTGCGTGATTCGCGGTGAGCAATGCTCGCCGTCATTGCGCGAGGGCGCGCTCAGTTTGGAGGTCGCGGTCGCGTTGCTCTCCTCGCAGGCTGAAGGTGTTCAAAAGAAAATCGAGGCTCGTTAGAACATGAAGAAGGCCGAAGTGCTCGCGCTGATCCCGGCGCGTGGCGGCTCGAAATCGGTGCCGCGTAAGAACCTACTGCCGATCGCGGGCAAGCCGCTGATTGCCTATTCGATTCAGCACGCACTCTCGTGTTCGCTCGTGACCCGTACCATCGTTTCGACCGACGACGACGAGATCGCCGAAGTTTCCCGGCGCTTCGGGGCTGAGGTGCCGTTTCGACGCCCCGCGGAAGCCGCGACCGACACGGCCACCGATCTGCAAGTGTTCCGCCATGCGCTGCTGTTCTTTCAAGAGCGTGGCTACACGCCGGACTTGGTCGTTCACTTGCGCCCGACCGGGCCGGTGCGTCACGTGCATCTGATCGAGCACGCGATCAACCTGATGCTTCGTCACCCTGAGGCGGACAGTTTGCGTGCGGTGGGCTTGGCCGAACAGACGCCGTACAAGATGTGGCGCATCGAGGGCTCGTACTTGCGGCAAGCGCTGCCGCTCGCGGGGTATCCGGAGTCGCACTCCATGCCGCGCCAAAAGCTGCCCGCGATCTACCATCAGAACGGCTACGTCGACATTGTGCGACCGCGAACCATCATCGAGCTGGATTCGATGGTCGGACAGACGGTGTTGCCGTTCGTGGTCGAGGGCAAGATCCACGAGTTGGACTACCCGGAGCAGATCCCGGCGCTAGCCGCCGCGGTCGAGCGCTTCGAGCGCGGTGAGCCGGATCCGGAAGCCGAGAAACATAGGCATTCGGCATGACCACGTCGCAAATGAGCGGATCTTCTCGGACCAAGCTTGCGGCGTTCGACCTCTCCGGTCGAGTGATGCTGATCACGGGCGGCTCCGGGCTGCTCGGCGTGGAGCACGCCAAAGCCATCGCCGACGCGGGCGGGACTCCCGTGCTCGCCGATGTTCGCATCGACGCGGCGAAGGATTGTGCGGCGAGCGTTGCACGCGAGTATGGCGTGCCAGCTAGCGCGGTCGCGCTCGACGTCACCTCGAGTGAGTCGTGCCAAGCGGCGCTGCAAGCGGTGCTCGCGCAGTACGGCCGACTCGACGGGCTGATCAACAACGCGGCGCACAACCCGAAGGTTGAAGGTAAGGGGCTCGCCGCTTCTCGCTTCGAGAACTTTGCGCTCGAGGATTGGTCGCGCGACTTGGCTGTCGGGCTCACCGGCGCGTTCTTGGTGAGTCAGGTGTTCGGCGCGTACATGGCCGCACACGGTGGCGGCGTGATCGTCAATATTGCCTCGGACTTGGGCGTGATCGCGCCGGATCAGCGGATTTACCGGCGTCCTGGCCTCGCCGAATCGGAACAACCGGTTAAACCCGTGACGTATTCGGTCGTTAAAGGAGGGTTAGTGATGCTGACCAAGTACCTCGCGACCTATTGGGCGGAGCAGCGCGTGCGTGTGAACGCGCTCGTCCCGGGTGGCGTGTACGCCGGTCAACCCGATGACTTCGTGGCGCGGCTCACCAACTTGATCCCCATGGGTCGCATGGCGAACCGGGATGAGTATCGAGCGGCGCTGGTTTTCCTGTGTTCGGACGCTTCGTCATACATGACAGGTTCGAATCTGATCGTGGATGGAGGCCGAACATGCTGGTAAATCCGATCGAACTCTTGGCGCTCGACATCGACGGTGTGGTCACCGACGGCAAGGTGACCGTGGGCGCGCACGGTGAAGAGACCAAGGGCATCGCCTTCCGCGATCTGGATGCGCTGACCAAGGCGCGCCGTGAAGGCCTCAAACTCGCCCTCGTGACCGGCGAAACCGGCGCGCTGCAAGCCGCCATCGCCGACCGCCTCAACGCGGACATGGTGCTGTCCGGAGCCAAAGACAAAGTGTTGGCTTTGCGCACGCTTTCGCAGGAAATGGGCGTGCCTTTGGCCTCGATTTGCTTCGTTGGTGATGCCGACCGCGATGCGCTCGCGTTTGCCGTGGTGGGCCTCGCGCTGTGCCCGGCGGATGCTTCGCCTGCCGCGCGCTCGAAGGCGCACCGTGTGCTCGACGCGCGCGGGGGAGAGGGGGCTGTCGCAGAAGCCGTCGAGCTCGTACTCAACGCGCGCGCCGTTCAAAGCCGCATGCCGGACCACGAGCGCGTGCTGAAGCGCATCGTGGAAGACAGCATTCGCGCGCACGAAAAGCTGCTCTCGGAGTCGCTCACCGGTCTCGCCGAAATCGCCGAACTGCTCGCCAACGCGCTGCGGACGGGCCACAAGATCTTATTCTGCGGTAACGGTGGCAGTGCCGCTGACGCCCAGCACGTCGCCGCCGAGCTCGTGGGTCGCTTCGCGATCGAACGCGATCCGTATCCCGCGCTCGCGCTCACCACCGACACCTCGATCCTCACCGCCGTCGGCAACGACTGGGACTTCAAAGACGTGTTCGCGCGCCAAGTCCGTGCCCACGCCCGCCCAGGCGACGTCGTAGTCGGCATCAGCACCAGCGGTCGCTCACCGAACGTGGTGCGCGCGCTGGAAGCCGCCCGCGAAAAGGGCGCCATCGGCGTCGCGTTCACGGGACGCAACGGCGGCCCGATCGCCAAGGCCGCCAAAATAGCCTTCAAAGCCCCCGAAGCCGCCACCCCGCGCGTCCAAGAACTCCACATCCTAGCCTGGCACGGCATCTGCGAAATCGTAGAAGCCTCCCTCCACGCCGAACGCGCCCCCGGCCTCGCCGAAACCGGCAGCTAACGCGTCTTTGTAGAGGCGCGTCAAATCTCGAGACGGCTCCCGGAGTTTGAACCGCCGAGCCGCAGAGGCCGCAGAGATCAGAGAGGGAGATTTTGGGGGTCACACGTCGCGGCGGGTCGTGGCTTGGCGACGACGGCGCTCGGCGTAGATAGAGCCGCACAGCGCGCACATCGAAACCCAAAATTTTCTTGGTGTTCTTGAGGTGCTGTGTGACTCGAAGTGACGTTGTGGGGGCTCTGCGGCCTCTGCGGCTCGGCGGTCAATCTCTCTGGGAGCCGCCTTGGGCCTCAGAACGAGACCCCACACGTTTCGTTTGCTCTGACGGCGAGAGACGGCTCCCAGAATTTGAACCGCCGAGCCGCAGAGGCCGCAGAGATCAGAGGGAGAGCTTGGGGGTCACACGTCGCGGCGGGTCGCGCCTGAGCGACGGCGTACTTTCGGCGTAGAGAGAGGCGCACAGCACGCACATCGAACCCCCAAAATTTTCTTGGTGTTTTGAGGCGCTATCTGACTCGCTGCGACGCTCTTGGGGCTCTGTGGCCTCTGCGGCTCGGCGGTCAATCTCTCCGGGAGCCGCCTTGGGCCTTGGAACGAGAACCCGCACGTTTCGTTTGCTCTGACGTCGAGAGACGGCTCCCCAGAGTTTGAACCGTCAAGCCGCAGAGGCCGCAGAGATCAGAGGGAGATTTTGGGGGGCACACGTCGCGGCTCAGCGACGACGGCGCTCGGTGTAGATAAAGCCGCACGGCACTCACACCAAAAACACAAAATTTCTTGGTGTTTTGAGGTGCTATCTGACTCGCTGCGACGCTCTTGGGGCTCTGTGGCCTCTGCGGCTCGGCGGTCAATCTCTCCGGGAGCCGCCTTGGGCCTTGGAACGAGAACCCGCACGTTCCGTGTGCAGAACAACGGGTCTCGCTCGCAACGCGACGCCGAAGGCTGGGACGCGATGGGTTGTGGTGCGTGACCATCAACCCAAGGAAGACGTTACGCGGCGGAGATTGCTGCTTGCAGTTCGGTGACGGCGGGGTCTTCGGGGGCGATGGCGGCGGCGTAGCGGGCTTCGACGGCGGCGTCGTTTTTGCGATTGTCGGCGAGGAGGAGCCAGGCGAGGGTGACGTGGAATTGTAGGCCGAGGGCTGCGTCGTAGCCGCGCAGGCGTTCGAAGACTTGGATCGCGAAGCCGTAGTTTTGGCGGGCTGCGGAGGCGCGGGCCAGGCCGGTCGCGACTTCGAGATCGTCGGGCGCGAGGTTGACTGCGATGCGCCAGCTGTTCCAGGCGTCGGCCGGAGAGACATGCTCGGCGGCGACGGCCATGACATGGTGGGCATGGGCGTCTGTGGGATCGCGATGTAGCGCATCGACCGAGAGGCGAAGGGCGTCGTCGACTTCGCCGGTTGCGAGCGCGACGTGCGCGAGACCGGAAAGTGCGCGACCGTCGCTATCGCTCAGGCCGTTGGCTTCGAAGTAGCAACGCACGGCGCTGTCGCCGTCGTTCGCGGCGAAGGCGGCTTCGGCTTCACCGAGGATGGCCTCGAGTTGGACGTCGATGCGGCTGCTTTGGCGAGCCCGGGCGAACTCGGCGCGTGCGGCTTTGAATTGGTTGCGCTGCGCTTGTTGGTGGCCTTCGACCAAGGCGTCGATCGCAGGATCGGCGGAGCGCAACGCGACGAGTGCCACGAAGTTTGCGCCGGGCGCGGCGACTTCTTCGAGCTCGAAGCCCGAGCGGAGCAATAGGCGCGTGAGAGATGATTGCGAGAACGCGCCACGCGCTGGGGGCAGCAAGCGCTGAGAGCCGTAGGCTTTGGGCTCCGCGACGAACAGTTGTGAGCCTGCAGGCAGACAAGCGCGCAGGCCGCGAAGTGCGGCTTCAGGGCGCGCAAGATGGCCGAGCACGTCGATCAAGAATGCGGCGTCCGCGCGATCGACTGGCGAACCGTGGCACAGATCGGCTTGCACGAACTCGGCATCGGGCACGTATTCGCGACCGAACTCGAGCGCGCGCGCGTCGTTGTCGAGCGCGGTGACGTGCGGCGCGTACTCGCACAAAATGCGCGTGCCCAGGCCCGAGCCCGAGCCGGCATCGATCGTGTGCTTGCCGCGAATCATCGGCGCGAACGATTCGTAGAACGGTAGCGTGCTGGGCGCGACGCTGCGCAGCCCCGGGTAGGCGCGCTCGCGGCCCCGCAAAACGGCGACGCGCTTGCCGGACGGGAAGCGCGCCACGATCTCGGCTTCACGTCGACCGAACTCGTAGCTCGGCTCGCGCGCGCTCTTGGCTTTGCCAGGCTCGCGCGGTGCGCTGGTGGCGGTCACTTGCTGCCTTGTGCCGCGTGGGCTTCTTGGATGGCTTTCGGGACCGCGATGACCCAGGCCTCGCGCAGCGGCGTGAGCACGCGCACGATTTCGTCGATCGCTTTGGTGTCCGCCTTACGACTCGCGGTTTGCAAGCGATCGATGCAGAAGCCGTACAGCGCGTCGAGCTGGCCGCACAGCTCGGGAGCGACGTCGTGATCGAGCGCGATCGTGAGCTCGGAGATGATCGCGTGGCACTTCGACAAGAGCTCGCGAGCCCGTGCTTGCTGCTTGTTTTCGAAGCACAGCTTGGCCCCGTTCAGGAAGCGAAACAGGCCGTCATACAAGGCCAGCAGCAACTCCCCGGGGGTCGAGGTGGCGTTGCGAATTTGGGTGTAACGTGCGGCGGCGACGGACTCGAGCATCGGAAGTGTCCCTTGGATCAGCCAGAGCTGGAGCTATAGAGCTTGGTCAGATAGCCCATATCGGAGTTGTTCGAGGTGACGGTGGTGTCCATCGCAGCGAACTGTTTTTGCAGCAGAGCTTGGTAGCGGTCGAGCCGATCCTGCTCGCGGTCCATGCTGTCGGTCATGGTCTTTACGCGGTTTTGTAGGTCGGTCTTGTGCAGTGTCAGTAGGCCCGTACCGGTCTGGTTGTAGGCTTTGATGGTGCTGCTGAGCGCGCCCATCACGCCCGTGTTGCTGCTGTCCGTGCCCGCAAACAGCGCGGTGACGGCGCTGGCGTCGGCAGTGACGGCGGCATTGAGCTTGTTGGAGTCCAGCGAAAGCGTGCCGTCACGTTGTAGGCTGAGCCCGACCGAGCCGAGCGTGTTGTACTTGCCGCTACCAGTGATGGTTTGCAGTGCGGTGCTCAAGCGATTGGTGATCCCGCGCAGAGTGGAGTCACTGGCGAGCTCGGAGTTGCCCGCCTTGGTAGAGCCCTTCCCCGCAGCAGTATTGATCTTGGAAAGCACGGAGTTGTACGCCGTGACCATGGATTGGATCTTGGTCGCCAGGCCCTTCGAGTCGGAGGCAACCGTGACGTCGACCGGGGCGGTGGTGGTGGCAGTCAATGCCAGCGTGACGCCCTGAATGGCGCCGACGACTTGGTTCGTCGAGCGCTGCACGTCGAAGCCGTCGATGTTGACGATCGAGTTCTGCGCCGTTTGGACCGTGTTTTCCTTGACATTCAGGCCCAAATCCAAGCCCGACTGGGTGAACGTCAGTGCGTTGTCTTTGCCCGTGTCGAGGCCGCTGACTTGTAGGCGATAAGACGAGCCGTCGTAGAACACGGAAGCACTGACGCGCGCGCCGGCGCTGTTGATCTTACTGGCGATTTGGTCGAGCGTGTCGCTGCCTGCGATGTTGATTGAAGCAGCTGTACCAGTACCCACTTGAATGCTCAGCGTGCCGCTCTGTCCGATCGCGGTGTTTGCTGCGGCGTACGTGTTCGAGTAGGTGCGCTGTGCCTTCGCCAGCTGAGTCACGTTCATCGAGTAAGCACCGGGTCTCGCATTGCCCGCGGTGCTGATGGCGATGGCCGCGGAGCTGGACGTGCCCGAGAAGCTGCCGACACCGTTGGCGGTGCTGAGCGCATCGACCGCGCTTTGCAATGAGCCGAGAGCCGAACTGATGTCCGACAATGTGGAGATCGCCGAGTTGGTCGATGTCTGCTTGGTCTTGAGCGCGTTCAAGCGCCCCGAGTCCGCATTGACCAAGCCGGTAATCAGGCTCGCGGTATCGATTCCCGATCCGACTCCACTCAGGCTGCTGTCTGCCATGATTCCTACCAGTACTGAACGGTCGGAATCGCGGATTCCTCAGCGATTTTCGTAGTTTTTTTGCGGCCGCACAAAGCAGGACAGGCCGCCGACTCCGAAGAGTCAGCGGCCCGAACCTGCCTCTCAGCGTGACGGGTCTTAGCGACCGATCAGGCTCAGGGCCAACTGCGGGATCTGGTTGGCTTGGGCGAGAACCGCCGTGCCAGCCTGAGTCAGCACTTGGTTGCGCGACAAGTTCGCGGTTTCAGACGCCACGTCCACGTCACGGATGCGCGAGTTGGCGGCCGTGATGTTGAGTTGCATCGTTTGGATGTTGCTGGTGGCAAAGTCCATACGATTCATGGCCGTACCGAAGTTCGAGCGGGCGGTCGAGACGTTCTGGATCGCCGTGTCGATGGTGGCCAGGGCGTTGAGCGCGTGGGTCGCGGTCGACAAGTCCGTGGTGTTCGCGGTGATGGAGGTCAGCTTGACGCCGCCGAACGTCACGGCGATTTGGTCGGAAGAGACGTTGTTCAGACCGACCTGGAACGTGGTGGTCGCCGCGGTGGCGTTGATCAGCTGCTTGCCGTTGAACTTGGCCGAGCCCTGGATACGAGTCACTTCGTTCTGAAGCGACTTGAATTCAGTGTCGATGTAGCCGCGGTCGGTGGTGCCCAAGTCACCGTTGGAAGATTGCATGGCAAGTTCGCGCATACGGCCCATGATGTCGTGGACGTCGCCGAGCGCGCCTTCTGCCGTTTGCGCCATCGATTGAGCATCCGAAGCGTTCCGTTGAGCAACGGTGTACGAACGGATCTGAGACTTCATGCTCTCGCTGATGGCGAGACCGGCCGCGTCGTCTGCCGCGCTGTTGACGCGGTAGCCGCTCGACAAGCGCTGGAAGCTACCGGCAAGGAGCTTCTGGTTCTGGCCGAGGTTCTTTTGGGCGGAGAG
>DASQCO010000053.1:0-7441 GCA_035634635.1 Polyangiaceae bacterium | reverse complement strand
GGGAGATTTTGGGGTTTCCAAGCAACGTCGAAGCGCACGTTGTCACGACGCAAATCGACGCGAAACGCACCCCCCAATCTTCTCTCTTTCAGATCTCTGCGATCTCTGCGGCTCGGCGGTCAATCTCTCTCCACGTCCGCGCCGCTAGGGCCGTGCGGAAGTGACGGGTGGCGTCCCGTGAAGGAGTCGAACCTTCGCAAGCTGGCTTCGTAGACCTGCCGCCGGATCCGCCGGCCGAGACATGCGTCGCATGCGGGATTCGAACCCGCGTTGGCCGCGTGAGAAGCGGGCTTCCTGAGCCAACTAGAAGAATGCGACGTGGTACCCCGTATCGGTATCGATCCGATTCTTCGACTTTGAAGGAGTCGCGACCTAGCCAGTAGTCGAACGGGGCAATCGCGCGCTCATGAGGTGTCGAACCTCACCGCCGCGGCTTAGAAGGCCGCGCGCTGTCCGCAGTGAGCGCAGCGTTGGAGACGTGCCTCGGGATTGAGCCGAGCCATTGCAGGTTTGCAGCCCGCAGCGCACACCAGTGCTGCACGTCATGGAGCGAACGACGAGAATCGAACTCGCATAGAAAAACTTGGCAGATTTTCGCCTTACCAATCGGCCTCGTTCGCACACGTATCGAGAGAGAAGAGAGAGGAGCGGGCACCGAGATTCGAACTCGGCTGGCACGGTTTGGAAGACCGGCTTCTCGCCTAGAGAAATACCCGCAGGTGGCCGTCCCTAATCACACCGCATCGAAGCGCAGGTGCTTTCGGGACTACCGGAGCCCACGTTCGGAATCGAACCGAACCCACCTCGTTACGAGTGAGGTGCACGACCACCGTGCTGCGCGGGCAATCAACCGAATATCGAGCCCGCGTTCGGAATCGAACCGAACCCGCCTCGTTACAAGCGAGGTGCACGGCCACCGTGCTGCGCGGGCGCCGAAACTGGAGGCGGAGCCCACGTTCGGAATCGAACCGAACCCGCCTCGTCTTATGTGAGGTGCACGACCGTCGTGCTGCGTGGGCAACGCAAGTGAAACAGAGCCCACGTTCGGAGTCGAACCGAATCCGCCTCGATACCAACGAGGTGCACGGCCATCGTGCTGCATGGGCAAGCGTGCCGCGGCGCAACTCGGCCGCGGCACTAGTTTCCGTGGACCTGCTCGGTAACGCTCCGAGAAAGCCTGCTTGCAGGGCAGGCGCGCCGCCTTCGGCACAAGCCCGGTCGGCAGAAACATGAGCAACGCCGTCGCTCATGCACCACCGGCAGGATGCTGAGGAATCGAACCTCATCCTTCGGATTTGGAATCCGCTTGGCCACCATGGCCTGCACCCTGTAGCGCTTCGTACGAGGATCGAACTCGTCTCACTCCTTAGACAGAGGAGCTGCGACTCCAGTCGCATCACGAAGCAGTAGAGTCGCGCTCTCGGCGCGAGTCGAACGCGCATCGCTTCCGCTTAGGAGGCGGCGCGCCCGATCCGCGGGCGAGAGCACACGAAACGTTGGGGTGACGCACGGGTAATGCTCCCGTCGGAGGCTGGTTCACAATCAGCCGGGTTCAACTTGCTCCCTCGCGTCACAGTCGGGATGGCGTGAATCGAACACGCTACTCCTCGCTTCCAAGGCGAGATGTCTACCAATGACTTACACCCCGATAGTCAAAGCGGCTGGAATCGAACCAGCATGAACCTGTTCCCGAAACAGGTGGACGGCCACTATCCCACGCCTTGATGAATCGTCCCTCGAGCTCGAGTCGAACGAGCCTCTCTCGCTCTTCAGGCGAGCGCTGTCACCGGGTCAGCTGTCGAGGGATAGCAATGCCCATCGCCAGAACCTTAAGGCTCGCCCGCTCGCCAAGTTCGGCTTTTGGCGAGGCTTTCGCGAGGACCGAAGCGGAACGTACTCATGTACGTGAGCATCGGACCGGAACGAAAACGAAGTCAAAAGTCGAAATCGGCGGGCGTGGTCAACCCTTAAGATACCGGTGATGCAGCAGTGCCTCGTCTGTGAGAGGCACCGTGAGCATCAGCCGTAGGGGCAGGAATCGAACCCGCGGAAGACAGAGTAACAATCTGCCCAGTGTTCCAGCACACAAGCCCTACGAGATCAGGGACGGCCCGTGTGGGCCGTCCCCGCGCCGGTCCTGGTGAGACCGGCGCTTGAATCGGTCTTTGGCAAAGACCGACTCTGCTTACACGGGAGACCGCCGCATGCTTCACCGCACGCCGTCATGCCGTTTCTAGTTGTCAGAGATCGCAGGGCACACTTGCGCCTTGGGTTCCGGGGGCTGGATTCGAACCAACTTTGAGCGGTTCAGAGCCGCTGGTCCTGCCGTTAGACGACCCCGGAAGATGGAGCTCTAGTGAGCTCCAGCACCGCCTCCCAGCGGTGCTCAAACGTTATCGGAACACCCAACTGCGTTGGATGTAGTGCGCTCGTGAGGAATCGAACCTCATCCGACGGTTTAAGAAACCGCTGCTCGACCAATGAGCTACGAACGCGGAAGCCGAGAAAAACCGATGATTCGCCTAAGAAATCTCTTTGCGGATCGCGGGCAGATCTCGAGTGAGTCCGGAGAGATTCGAACTCTCACCGCACGGGGTAAAAGCCCGGCACGCTCCCGTTACGCCACGGACTCGGTACTATCGAGTCCTATGTTTCATTTTAGATAATGACTTTAGATACACTTTCGCCCCTTTTAGATACACTCTTCGCCCCAATCGTGAGCCCGTGTGGAGTCGAACCACCTAGCAACGAAGCCCGGCGTTTACAGCGCCAGTCGCCTTCCGAGGACGAACCCCGAGCCCTAAAACGAGAAAAGCCGCCTCGGTTTCCCGGGCGGCTTTCCACTGAAAATCAGTGTAAAAGCGCGCCCCTAGCTTCCCAGACCTTTGACGAAGGTTTGCGGATGCGCATAGCTCGGCTGGCAATCGCATTCGCGATTCCAGGGCCTGGAGGGGATGAGAGCTATGCGCAACATGACAGCCATACCATGAGGCATCGCGTTCGATTGGTCAACAAATAAAACACTCCAAGATCGATTTAAATCGATAGCAGCATTGCTGCACACGGTGTCAGGCGCGTTCTCGCACTGGCATGTTGCCAGTATCAGTAAATCGAGTGCGCTGGTTCCGTCCGCCGATGCCACACCTAGGCAGCCGTGCACGGGCCAATTTCTGGCCTTTCGCGCCTTTCGCGGGCGATTCGTAGGGCGCCCCCACACAGCCCCACCCCCGGCGGACGCGTGCTATTCCCCGTCCGCCATGTCCGCTCCCTCCGTTCCAGCGCCTGCACTGACTTCCGCCGACCCTCGGCGCGCGCGCATTCGCTTTCCAGAGGAGCTGCCGATCTCGGCGCGCGTTGCGGACATCTCGCAAGCCGTCGAGGCGAACCAAGTGGTGATCGTCGCGGGTGCGACGGGTTCCGGTAAGACCACGCAATTGCCAAAGATCCTGCTCGACATGGGCCGCGGCACCGAGGGCTGGATCGGTGTCACTCAGCCACGACGCATTGCGGCGACCAGCGTTGCGGCGCGCGTCGCGACGGAGCTCGAGTGTCAGTTAGGGCAGGAGGTCGGGTACCAGATCCGCTTCGAGGAGCGAACGAGCGCGCGGACGTACGTCAAGTTCATGACGGACGGCATCTTGCTCGCTGAGATTCAGGGCGATCGGCTGTTGCGGCGTTACGACACGCTGATCATCGACGAAGCGCATGAGCGCAGCCTCACGATAGATTTCTTGTTGGGTTGGCTAAAGAGCATTCTGCCCGAGCGTCCCGATCTGAAGGTGTTGATCAGCTCGGCGACGATCGAGACCGAGCGCTTCTCCGAATTCTTCGACGGTGCGCCGGTGATTCAAGTGGAGGGGCGTACCTTTCCCGTCGAAGTCTTGTACGAACCGCCGGAACCCGAATTGGATTTGCCCGAAGCGGTGGGCAACGCGGTGACCTCGATTACTTCACTCGATCCACGCGGCGACATTTTGGTGTTCTTGCCCGGCGAGCGCGAGATCCGCGAGGCCGAGCGTGAGCTCGTGGGCAAAAAGCTCCGGCACACGGTGATCCAGCCACTCTATTCACGCCTCTCCGCTGCGGATCAGCGCAAGGTATTTGCGAGTATCCCGGAGCGGCGCGTGATCCTCGCGACGAACGTGGCCGAAACCTCGCTCACCATTCCCGGCATCGTGTACGTCGTCGATACGGGGGTGGCTCGGCTTTCGCGCTACGAGTCGCGCACGGGTACCACGAGCCTGCACATCGAAGCCATTTCGCAGGCCAGCGCCGATCAGCGCAAGGGGCGATGTGGTCGCGTGCGCGACGGCATCTGCGTGCGCTTGTACGACGAAGAGAGCTTCGCAGGGCGTCCGGCGTTCACCGACCCAGAGCTCAAACGCACGGGCCTGTCCGGCGTGATTTTGCGCATGAAGGCGCTCGCGCTGGGCGACGTCGAAGATTTTCCGTTCCTCGATCCGCCACACTCGCGCGCGATCGCCGAGGGCTACCGCGTTTTGCAGGAACTCGGCGCCTTGGACGATGAGCGCAATCTGACCGCCCTCGGTGCGCGACTCGCCCGCTTTCCGGTCGATCCGCGCGTTGGGCGCATGATTCTGGCGGGCGTCGAAGAGGGCTGCCTGGCTGAAGTGTTGATCCTGGCGGCTGCGCTCAATATTCAAGATCCGCGTGAGCGACCCCGCGGTGCCGAGCAAAAAGCCGATCCGCTACATCAACGCTTTCGCAACGAGCACTCGGACTTCATCGGGCTGCTCAAGCTGTGGGACTTCGTGCGTGAGGCCAAGGGGACTTCTGAATTGCGGCGCTTGTGCCGCGACAATTTCCTGTCCTTCGTGCGCATTCGTGAGTGGGCCGAGGTGCATCGTCAGCTCGATGACGTCGCCAAAGAGCTGCAGTTGAGTGGGGCAAAGGGGGCTCGAAAACCGCCGGCCAATGCCGCGGAGCTCGAGCTGCGTTTGCATCGAGCGCTGCTCACCGGGCTGCTCTCCAAGATCGGGCAATGGAACCCGGAGCAGCGCGTGTACATCGGCGCGAAGCAGACTCGGTTCATGCTGCATCCGTCTTCCGGCTTGGCCAAGAAACCACCCGCGTGGGTGATGGCCTTCGAGCTGGTCGAGACGAGTCAGCTGTTTGCGCGCACCGCCGCCAAGTTGGATCCCGAATGGCTGGATGAAGTGGGCGCGCACCTGCTCAAACGCAGCTATTCCGATCCGCATTGGTCCGAGAAGTCTGCGCGCAGCACGATCAAGGAAAATGCCACACTCTTCGGGCTACCTGTCTTTCGCGGCCGC
The DNA here is from genome assembly GCA_035634635.1 of Polyangiaceae bacterium. Taxonomy (GTDB): domain Bacteria; phylum Myxococcota_A; class Polyangia; order Polyangiales; family Polyangiaceae; genus PMG-095. The sequence goes on along the minus strand of DASQCO010000053.1, from coordinate 2,147 downwards.
AGCGTCGACTACGCCAGCATTTCGCCGGGCCGAGCGCGGTTGATGTTCTTGGAGCACGCGCTGGTGCGCGGTGAGTACCGCTCCAAAGGTAGCTTTCAAAACGACAATCGCACACTGCTCGAGGAGGTCGCGCGTTACCGCGACAAAGCGCGTCAAAGCGAGCTGCTCGCGGATGACGAAGCCCTGCTCACGTTTTTCGAGCGGCGCGTGCCCGAACAAGTGGTGAACGGCAAGACCTTCGAAACCTGGCGTGAGAAGGCCGAAGCCAAGCAGCCAGACTTGCTGCGGCTCAAATTGGAGGATGTGCTGACGTTGGAGCAGGGCCTATTGCCCGAGCACTACCCCGATACGATCGAGCTTCACGGCGCGCGCATCCCAGTCAGCTATCGTTTCGATCCGAGCGCGGACGATGATGGCATCACGCTGTCCGTGCCGCTGCCGCTGTTGCTGCAGCTTGAGCCGGGCGAGCTCGATTGGACGATTCCCGGTTGGCACGTGCAGAAAATTACCGCGCTGCTCGGGGAATTGCCGCGCGCACTCCGCCGCGAAATCGGCTCGATTCCGGAGCTGGCCGAGCGCATTGCGACCCAGCTCACGCCGTTTCAAGGACCCCTATTGCCGGCGTTGTCGCGCGTGGCTTCTGCCGAGAGCGGCGTCGAATTGTCGGAAAGCGTGTTTCGCTTGGAGGCGGTGCCTCCGTACATGCGGCTCACGTGTCGCGTGGTTGGCGAGGGCGGTCGCACGATCGCGCAGAGCCGCGACGTGATCGAGTTGATCGAGCAGCATGGTGGGCGCGCGCGTGAAGTGCTGCGCCGCGCTGCGCCGCCCGCACAATGGGAACGCACGGGCATCACCAGCTGGGATTTCGGCGCGCTGCCGGCGTTCGTGGTGCGGCGTGTGTTCGGCGCCGAGCTGCGCTCGTACCCTGCGTTACTCGATCGCGCCAAGTCGGTCGACTTGAGTTTGCTCGAGACGGAGAGCGCCGCGCGCGCTGCGACGCGGCTCGGTGTGCGGCGTTTGTTCGCGCTCGCTGCGCGCAGCGCGCTTTCGGCGTTGGTGAAGCAATGTCCTCTGCCATTTTCGTTGCGCGCTGCGTTTCTCGTCCCCCGCATCGAAGTCGACACCTTCCGCGATTCGTTTGCGATGCGAGTCGTGGAGGAAGCCTTTGGCTGCGTCGAAGGCGCGCAATTGCCGCATGACAAAGCCTCGTTCGACGCACAGCTCGTCGCCGGCACGCCGCGCCTCGCGTCAGCGTTCAAAGCGCTCGAACGCGCCACGCTTGCCGCCTCTTCCGAGCTACAAGCGACGTTGCGCGCGCTCGACAGCGCCGCCAAACACCCGAGCGCCAAAGGCGCCAGCACGGAGATCCGCGCTCAGCTCGAGCAGCTCTTCCCACCAGACCTGATCGAATCCGTGCCCCTCGCGCGGCTCGAGCAGTTTCCGCGCTACTTGCGCGCCGCTCAAGCGCGTCTCACCCGTGCCATCAGCGACCCACGCAAAGACGCCGACAAACTCGCGCCCTTCGCGCCCCTCTGGGCCTCGTTCTTGGCCCGCCGCAGCTCAATCTCCGATCGCGCCTCGGCTCAAGCACTCCGCTGGGCCTTCGAAGAACTCCGCGTAGCCATCTTCGCCCCCGAACTCCGCCCCGCCGCCCCCGTCAGTATCCAAACCCTCACCCAAGCCCTCGCCCAACTGCGTTGACACGGCGCGGAGCAGCGGTTCACAAGCTCGAAGGGGCGCGCGGACGAGAAGCGAGAGATTAACCGCCGAGCCGCAGCTGATGATTCTACACAAAGACGCTTGTCGAGGTTTCTGGCCCTGAGGGGGCCGGCGGGCGTGGTGATGCGCGGCGCGACTCCACGGGTGGAGTCGGAATGCGCGTGCGACGCGGCTCGCGCGGCACCTTGGTGGTTCGTGGGTTGTTTCGGCGCACCACTGCGGGAGCACTGGCTCGACGTGGGCCGGCGAGGGTGGGATGCGGCGCGACTCCACCGGTGAAGTCGGAATGCGTGTTCGTCACGGTGCGCGCGGGAGTGTCGTGCGGCGTGGGTTGTTTCGGGGCGCCGCTGTGGGGGCGTTGGCTCCACGGGGAGGTTTCGGGCAGCGTCGTGCGGCCTCGCAAGTGGTGCGCGCATGCGAGGGATGCT
>DASQCO010000052.1:0-58114 GCA_035634635.1 Polyangiaceae bacterium | reverse complement strand
TTCAATTCCCGGCGCCTCCACTGAAAGCCACGGATATCGCTGACATTTTAAATCGTCAGAAGCCGGGAAACGCACCCGGCTTCTGACGATTCGTCAGAAGAACAGCCGGCGTGCGAGCGTGGTGTACCTTCCAAGCATGGTGAAGCCCGCGTCGGAGATCGTGTTCGTCGACGTGGACGATACGCTGGTGCGATCTGCAGGCACCAAGCGCATGCCGATCTCCGCGGTGGTCGACCGCGTCCGGGCGCTGAAGCAAGCGGGCGCAACGTTGTATTGCTGGAGCACTGGCGGCGCCGAGTACGCCCGTAACTCCGCAAAGGAGGTCGGCCTCGAAGACTGTTTCGTGTCCTTCCTACCGAAGCCAACGATCATGATCGATGATCAGCCGCCCGCTGAGTGGAGGCTTTGCCGATGCGTGCACCCGTTCAACGTGGCCAGCATCGATACCGAATCGTGAAAGGCTAGCGGTGTCGCCCACGCGAAAGCGAATCATCATCCTCGCGGGTCCAAACGGTGCCGGTAAGACGACCTTCGCGCGAGAGTTTCTGCCCGAAGAAGCGGAGTGTCCGTCGTTCGTGAACGCAGACCTCATCGCCACTGGGCTCTCTCCATTCAATCCTGAGGTCGTCGCGATGCGAGCGGGGCGACTCATGGTCGAGCTGATTGATGAGCACGTGGCACGCGGGGATATACCATGTGAGCCTGCTCTTTTTGGCATTGCCGTCTGCGGAGGCTGCACTGCAGCGCGTTCGCGAGCGAGTAGCGCAGGGCGGCCACTCCGTTCCTGAAGCTGTTGTTCGACGCCGCTTTTTGGCTGGAAAACTCAACTTCGAGGCCGTGTACCAGCCGATCGTGGACGCTTGGGCGCTGTACGACAACTCGAACGGTGAGCCAGTTCTGCTAAGTTGGGGCGAGAGATGAACCCGAAGCCAGTCGAACAGGCGAAGACACCCGAGCTGGCGTTGGCGCTACCCGCCCTTCGGCGTGCACGGAAGCGGGCCGAAGAGATTGCCATCGCGACCAACACTGCGCTGATTCAGGTCGAAAACGGGCAGGTCGTACGAGTTCTTCCTGGCGCAAAGGGTGAACGCCCTGTGTCCAAATAGATTCGTTTCTGCAGCTCGGTGGCGTCGTCGATGTGCGGGACGAAGCCGAGGCACGGGTTGTCGGTGCGCACGCGGAGCTTCTTCGGCTTGTCTTTCTTCCACTGCCCGGCGGCTGTTTTGGCGGCTGTCGTGAAGACCGTCCAGGCGTTGAACATCGTCTTCGGCGAGGTCATACCCTCGAGTGCTTTGGCGTCGAGCGCGTCGCGCAGGCGTTCGGAATCCTCGGGAGTAATGTGCTCCAACGGCTTGTCGAGTACGGGTCGGATGCCACGCTGGCGGAACCGAACGCCGCTGGGGAGAAAACCACGGCCGATTTCGTGGAGTGTTGGTCGCCGCAACCCATTGACCTCGCGCGCGCCAGCGTCGATCCTGGGCGCATGCGCCGAGCGGGAGCGATCCGAGGGCTGATAACCTTACCCAAAGACGCCACGGCGCTCACGGCGCTCACGGCGCTCGCGGTGCTCACGGTGCTCACGGCCTGCGGATCCGCGGATCATGCGTCGAACGTCGCCTCCACCCCACCCCCCACGCTCGCCGTCGGAGAAAAAGGCGGAGCGGCTGGCGGTTCACCGAGCGGGTCTGTCGACAGTTTGCCGGGCACGTGGACGAACCGCACGCCGTCGACTCTCCCCATGGACTGGCCGCTTCCGGGCCAGGGTGGACAGCTTGCGTACGACGGGGCGCGCGGAGCGGTCGTCCTGTTCGGCGACCCGCGCGATCGGCCTGCGCGAGAACTCGGCACGCTTCGCGAGTGGAATTCGTCGTTGCAGCAATGGACCGACCTCACGCCGGCGCCGCTTCCCGCCGTCTGGCCGCCTTCCCGCTCGGGCCATGCGATGGCGTGGGACAACCGGCGTCGCCGCCTGGTGGTCTTCGGCGGATACGCTGACAAGCCGAGCCAGGTGCTCAACGACCTGTGGGCATTCGACGACGCGACGGGGACCTGGAAAAACATGACCCCCGCGCCGTTGCCCTCGGCGTGGCCTTCGCCGCGATTTCTGCACGCGCTGGCATATGACACCGCGCGCGATCGGGTGATCCTCTTCGGAGGATTTCCGGGCGTAAGCAACTTCGAGCGCCTCGCCGACGTGTGGGAATGGGACGGCGACAGCGGCAGCTGGACGAACGCGACCCCCGATCCGCTCCCGGCGTCGTGGCCCACCGAGCGGTATTCGCACGCGATGGTCTATGACTCGAAGCGGCAGCGCACCGTCGTCGTCGGCGGATACGCGGGCGGTCCCGGGCTGGGCGACGTGTGGGAATGGGACGGCGTCCAGTTCGTCGATCGCACGCCGAGCCCGTTGCCGGCGAACTGGCCAGCTCCGCGCAGCTCGCATGCGATGGCCTACCAGCCCTGCACGGGCACTCTCATCGTGTTCGGTGGGCAAGACTCGCAGGGGACGACCCTTGGCGATACCTGGCAATGGGACGGGACGTCGAATCTCTGGGTGAAGCTCACGGTCCCGAGCCCTCAGGCCCGGCGCGGCGCGGGCATGGCGTATGACGCAGCGCGGTCTCGCGCCGTGCTGTTCGGGGGCGTCGGGCATTACGGCGAGCTTGATCTGAGCGATACGTGGGAATATGCGTTCTCGCCCTGCGAAGTGGCCCCCGTAGACGGTGGTGGGGATCCACCGCCTCGTTAGGGCCGCGCGTCACCGTCTCCAGCGCGACTGCGAACGCCGCTTGCAGGTTCAGGGTTCCGGCAGCGTGGGAAGCTTGCTCACCACGGCCAGGTGCATCAGGGAGGCGACTGCTCGCCAGCGCACGCCGGCATCCGCGGGGTAAGTCTTGGGGTCGTGATAGCTGGCCAACTTCCACAGCAGCGGCGTAGCAGACTCGCCGGGAACTTTGCGGAAGGCGGTCAAGTAGGCCGCCCCATACAAGCTCCGGAAATCGATCACCGCCGCGGCATCGCCCTCAGCGCGGGAGTCGCCAGCAGCGACACTCAAGAACAAACGCTTGGGCTCGTCGACGCGCGCCCGCAGCGCGTCGCGCGCGGCCCCGCTCGCGTCCGCACGGCGGCTCCACTCGGCGGCGATCCATAGCGCGGTGAACTGATCCTCGATGCGAACGTACCAGTTGCTCAGCTGTTCGGTCGCCGCGCTGCCGTCGATTCGACCCACGGCTTTGACCAAAAGCACACACTGATTCAGGCGCTTCTTGTTCGATCTCGCCGCTTCGAACTCGCGCTCGAGTGCGGCCAGATCCGGCGCTTCGGCGACTTCCGCCCAGCGCGCGAACAAGCCGGGCGCAGCGCTGGGGAACTGGGCCATCAGCTGCAGCACCCGTTCTCGATTCAGCTGCTTCAGGCCGCCGAGCACGTGACAAGGGACCTCCGAAAGACCCGTCCGCCCCTCGGCGCAGACTCGAACCAGCGCCATCAGCTCCGGTTCGGATAGCGGGCGTGCTTCAGCCACCCCTGCCAGCAATTTTGCCGCATGGTAGCGAACCTCGAAAGACATCTTGTTGTCCAAGAGCACGCGAGACACGAGCCCTGGCTGCACGCGCTCGAGCAGGTGCCTCGGCAAAGCACCCATCAGACTCAGCGTGAGCCCGCTCAGCGCGGAGTCCGACGCTTGCGCCGACTGCTCGAGGTTCGCCAGTTGCGCGTCGTCACCGAGACGCGCGAGAGCGAGCCAAAGCGAGGCCTGGACGCGCGGCTCGCGCTCTTCGCGCAGGGCCGCCTGCAAGGCTTCTCGAGCGCTCGCGTCTTTGACGATGCCGAGCAGAAACGCGGCAGCGGAACGGTTCTCGGGCCGCGAACTGCGCAGCGCAGCGAGCTGATCCGCGCGCAGCGCGGCTTGCTGTGACCGCGTGTCAGGCACCAGTGTCAGCGGGTGAAAATCCCGCATCGTGACCAGCGCGGCGCGCCGAAAACTCACGAGCGGCACCGTCTCGAGCCAGCCGCGGTTGTACTCGCCGCCTTGCTGCTCGTCCGCCTGTAAGCGAGCAAGGTACGCCTTCGCGAGCTCGGGGTGCGCCAGGCGCTCGTCGCTGCTGCCGAGAGGATAAGGCTCATCGACCGTGTCGGGCTTGTCGAACACGGGCTTGGGTTGCGCGACTCCGGTCGCCGTCAGAGCGCGCAGATACACGCGCACCCCCGCGACTTCACCCTCCATGGAATGAGTCAGCATTTCGCGTTCGAGACTTTGGAACCGCGCCCCTGCGCTGTTGCCGACCGAAATCTCGAGCTCGGTCAAACGCGAGGCGCGTCGCATCTGTTGTCGATAGCGATACGTCGCAATACTCAACAGCAACGCCGAGTCCCAGGGATTCCCCTGCTCGAACTCGGCAATCGCCATGGCGACGATCTCCTCTGGAGTCACGTAGGTCGCGTCGTTCGCCAGCTCCGAACTCTTGAGCTCCGTCAGCAACGCTGCCACTTGCGCCGCCGTGCTGACCGGAGTCACGACACTTTGGACTCGAACGTGCGCCTCGAGCATGGGCCGTTGGCGCGGCGCCCCCTCGCCGCCCTGCTGCGCGTTGCCCGATGGCGGCACACAAGCGCTTTGGCAAACGACACTCAAGCTCAGTGCCCAGACGCACCAACGGCGACTGAATTTCAAGTTCTTCATCCCATCAACCGAAGAAGCAAAGCGTGCGGCATGTCAGTGGAGCACGACTCGAGCATTGGAATGCGGCGCGCGGAATACCACCAAAGGAGTATCCCGTCGCTCGGAAGAAGCGCCCATATTGCTGCGCAGAAGTGCCCCCATTCGCTTGTTCCGCGCGTTGTCGGGCGCCGCTCGCAGAGTGGCGTCTGCTGTTGCTTTGCCTGGGGCTGCTCGCGCTAACGCGCAGCGCCAGGGCAGAGCCGCCCGAGCGACGCGACAATCAGCGCGCGATCGGCTTTTCTCGGCTCGCCGAGCGGACTGCGCGAGATACGCCCGTGCACTTCGAGCAAGAGGCGTTCCGCGTCTTCATTTTGGAGCACCTACGCAAGCTGGGGCTTCACGCGGTGGGCGGTGAGGAAGACTTGTTCGGTCGCTCATTGGAGGTGCCCGAGCTCGTGCTCGGCGGCGTCGTGCGCGAGTTCCTATGCAATCAGATCAATCGCACCTACCATTGTCGCTTCGGCCTGAACTGGCAGGTGCTCGATGTGCATTCCGGACAGGTGATCTACGAGGCCACGGTGCGCGGCGCCGTGTACGACATTCAAAGCCAGACCTCGGGCACGACTGTCGGCAAACAAATGCTCACCCTCGCGCTCGATTCGCTGCTGCGACGTCCCCGCTTCACGAAGCTGCTCGAGCCGCACGCCGCCGAGAGCGACGCCACGTTTCCGGTGGCTGGCTTCAGGCGTTGCACCTCTGGGGCGCTCGATATGCCTCGCCAAGCGCCCAAGGCGACCGAAGCAACCGTCGTCATCGAGTCGAAAGGCGGCACCGGGAGCGGCTTCTTCCTGAACGACGAAGGTCTGATCCTGACCGCAGCGCACGTCGTCAGTGACACGCCCGAGCCTCGGGCACGCCTGCAAGATGGCCAAACCTTCCCGCTCGACGTGATCCGCTCGAGTCGCAGCGCCGACTTTGCGCTGGTCCGCGTGCGCGGGGGACTCAAATCGCGCTGTCTCGAGCTCTCTCCCAGCGAGGCGACGCTCGGCGCGGACGTGTACGCCATCGGCGCGCCGAGCGGCGGCCAGCTCGCCTTCTCACTCACTCGCGGCATCGTCAGCGGTTTGCGGCAATGGCAGCACGGCGCGCTCTTGCAGACCGACGCGGCGATCAGCCCCGGCAACAGCGGCGGGCCGCTGCTCGGGTCGGACGGGCGAGTCAAAGCGATCGTGAGCCGCAAGGTCGTCGGCGCAGCCATCGAAGGCCTCGCTTTTGGGGTGCCCGTCGCTACCGGCCTGCTCGCGCTGGGCCTGGAACCGGCCACGACTAGCGCGCCGCAGCTGAGTGAAGCAGCGACTTCAACGCCTGCCTCAGACGTTCCCCTGAAGCCCTTCGTCGACCAAGCCGACCCGGTCCCCAGTTTGGATCCGGTGGGGGATGCGCAGCGAGCGTACGTGGCTCGTCTGCGGGCTCAAGAGCAAGCGCAGTCCGCGGCCAACCAACAGCGCCAGTCGGACGAGGCACGGACCGTGGAACAGAACGGCCAGCGCGAACGCGAAGAGGCCGCTCGCCTCTCTCCCGGCTACATTCAAGCCATGAGGTGGAGCGGCTTGGCGCTCGCAGGGGCTGGGTTGATCACCGCGGTGGCCACGGCCGCCAGCTACGATCGGAGCACCAGCACGAAGCAGGAGTACGAATCGCTTCGACTGTGGAACGACATCGGCTTCGTCGCCTTGGGCGTGGGTGCAGCGTCGTTCGGAGCTTCTTTTCTGGTCTCTCCGCGCTCGCCCAACGGCAACACGGACCCGCATGCGCCGGGGCATGGCTCCACCGCCTGGGTTCAAGTTCGAGGCAGCTATTGATGGCTTTTCGGACGACTCCTTACTGGCTGCTGTGTCTGATCGGCTGCGCGTCAGCTTGCCTGCGCGTCATCTCGACGCCCGACGCTTGGCCGTGCCACGACGATCGCGACTGCGGGACTGATGAGATCTGCTTCTTCGGCGCAAACATGAAAGCGTCGGGCGAGCACGGCGAATGCCGCGCGCAGAGTCATCTCGATCCTGGGCCTGGTCCCGTCGCATTCGCCGGCCAAGGCGGGCAACCAAACTGGGTCTCGATGGGAACGAGCGGGACCGCGAACGGAACGGGCAGCTGGATCACGGGGGGCTCGATGGGCCTGGGCCCGTTCGGCGATCCGAGCTTCGCGGGGGCGCTGTTCGGGGGCGGGTATGCGAACGACGTTCCGATTGCGGGCGCGAGCGGTGGCACGGCGTCGCTCAGCCCGTGCGGGAGCGGGCTTTGGCCCCAAGTCGACTCCGTTTCTCCATCTGTCCTGGGCCACCGCAGCACGACTGTGATCATCCGCGGGCATGGCTTCAGCTCGGTGGGCCCAGTGCTCACAGTGAGCCTCGGTGGCGCTACCGTGGGCTCGGTAATTCCGGACAGCGACACACAAATCACGTTCCAGACGCCGGTGGTTCCGGACGGGCCCGCTTACTACCCGCTGAAAGTGAGCAGCGACCTTTGCCCGGGGACCTCGGACGTTCGGTTGCTATTCACCGATCCCGCGGGGCTCTCAGCGCAGGTGATCGACGCGCCCAGCACGCGCGAGCGGCTCATCTTCGATGCGGAGCGGCACATGCTGTACGCCGTGAATCGCACCGATCAAGAGATCGAGCGCTACGCCGAGCATGCCGGCAGCTGGGAGACACTCAAACCGTACGCAGTCCCGGAGCTCACCGACATTGCTTGGACGCCGAATGGTCGCAGTCTGCTGGTCGCCAGCCGCGCGGCCATCTCGGAAATCGATCTCGATGCGCCGAAGTTCGAGGCCACGCAGCGTGCCGTCAGCCCCGACGTATTTTGCGACCAATACTTTCACCAACTGGCCACAGCCAATGACGGCAACGTCCTAGTCGTTACCCGAATGGCAAGTTGCACGGGGTTCACGGCGTCGTTCCTGTACTCCATCACCAATCATTTGCTCACTCGAGCGGGTCCTTCATTGGACTTCGGCATGGCCGCCGCCAGCTTCGATGGCAGCCGCATCTATTCAGGTGGCTCGCAATCGACGATCAACGTGTACAACTCGCTGTCGGGCACGTCCACGGCTGCGTCGAACGTCATGTACGAGCTGCGCAGCCTGAGCGTGAGCGGCGACGCCTCGCGCGTCATTCTCCAGAACACCGATGTGCGCAGTCGCGCGCTGGCACTGACCGGAAAATTGCCGGCTGACGGTGTGGCGCTGGCGTCCATCGACTCGACGCGCGCGTTCGTGTTCCGAACCGACAGCGCCGGCGCCCATTTGGTCATTCACGATCTGAACGGCACGCTCGAAGCGGGCGCCTTGTACCCCGTGCTCAAGACCATCGATCTTGCCCGAAATCCGAGCGCTGCCGACGACATCTACCCTTCGATCGTGATGACGAGCACCCCCGACGACTCCGCGGTGTTCATTTCGGGCACACATAGCATCTTGGTGGTGCCGGTGAATTAGCGGGCTTGCATTGGATACCGCTCAGACCATGATCGCGAGGCTCGTCGAAGCATTCAATCACCCCGAAGAGAGCGTGCGGCGTGGTGCGGCACGTGCGGTCAGGCGCTGCGCGACGGATCCGAAAGAATCAGTGGAGTTGCTCTGCTTCGCGTTGGTCGATGCCGATGTCTTCGCGCATCTGGCGGCGCTCGAAATTCTCGAGGACGTCCAAACTACCGCCAGCGATGCCCTGCAAGCGTGTATCGAACGCGCTGGTTGGAGCGAGGTCCTGCCGGAGCTGCTCTCGGTGTTGACCACTGCGCTGGAGAGCGAGCCAGTTGAATACGCGCATCAACTTGCCCGCAGACTCCTGTCTCGACTGGAACGCAGCGGGCCATTGCCCGCTGAGGTGAGCTTTGCCTTAAAAGCGGGCTCCTCCGACCGGCGAGTGGGACGCGAGATCAAGCGCCTGAAAAAGGCCGGCATTTCCGCTTGCGGCGCAGCATTGGCGGATCCGGATTGGCGTGTTGCCTGCGCCGCCTGCAACGTGTTGAGAGAACTCGGCACTGCAGCAGAGCAAGCGCTGCCAAGTTTGTTGAGCGCGCTCGAGCATCCAGACGCGCAAGTGCGAGGTAGCGCCGCGTTGGCGACTGGCTACGTTTCATCGACGAGCACACGGGGCTTGACCGGACTGACCAAAGCACTCGAGGATGCAGACGCGGAAGTCCGTCGCGAGGCAGCGCACGGACTCGCCTGTTTGGGTGCGACCGCCGCACCCGCGAGCTCGGCGCTGGTTCCTCTACTCGCGAGTCGTGGCAGCCGAGCTTCAGCTTTCGCTGTCTTCGAAAAGATCGGCAGCGCGGCGGTCCCTTCGCTCGTCAAAGGTCTGGCTCACGGCAACGAAGCAATCCGAAAAGGCGCCGCCGACGCGCTGGCGAGAATTGGCGAAAACGCCACGGATGCCATCTCAGCGTTGGTCGCCGCGCTGGCCGAAAATGGCACCGGCATGGGCGTGGAAACGGCGGACGGCTACCGCCCGCCTTGGCCGGACAGCGTGGGCAGCGCCGCTTCGAACGCCCTGGGCCGCATCGGGTTGGCTGCCCTTCCGGCCCTGCTCTCAGCCCTCCGTAGCCCGAACGGAAGCGTGCGTTGCGGCGCCGCGCGCTCACTCGGCCAATTGCGAGCCACGGGCGTCGTGGAGGCGCTCTCGGCGAGCCTGACGGACGAGAGCGTCGAAGTGCGCCGAGCTGCGAGGGAGTCGCTCCGCACGCTTGAACCTGATGCGGATGACGCGGACCCTGAGCCCACAGCGCGAGCGAACTCGTCAATCTCAGCGCTCACGGACGCGCTGGCCAGCAAGGACGTGGGTCTCCGCTCGCAAGCCATCACCGCGCTCATGCTCCAAGTCACGAGCGGACTATCACAGGAGGCCGCCGACGCATTGGCCTCGGCTAGGCACGAAGCAATTCCGACACTCATCGAGGGACTCCGTCATCACCGCGCTCCCGTTCGCAGGCTCAGCGCCGACGCGCTGGGCTCGATCGCAATGAACCACGGCGTATACGTCGGTGGCCCCGCGGATCCACGGCTCGTATCGGCGCTGGTCGAGTCACTCGACGACAGCGAGAAAACGGTGAGCCTGTATGCTGCCGTCGCTCTGCGCTGGTTGGGGCGAGAGGCAGTAGAGGCGATACCGAGTCGCTGGCAGGGGTTCGTTGGACGGGCGTTTATCGACCGGAACTTGAGCTGATTGAGCGTGCGCTACTCGAAGCGGCGGAAGGATCCACCGAAGCTACCCGCTGTCACTGACAGCAAGCGGAGGCTCCCGTCCGATCCCAAGGTTCAGCAAGGGCGCGGGCTCACGGCGAGCTCTCCCGGCGCGGGGCAGGAGCGAGGCGGCGCAGCAACCACTCCGGCGCGTTCACCATCACGTGACGCAAGAGATTCATCTGCCAGGGCAGCGTGTACGTCTTCTCGTGCCGCTCGATCGCGTGTGTCATGAGGCGGACGGCTTCTTCCACGCCGAGCAAGAACGGAAGCCGATTGTCGAGCGATGCGGTCATGGGCGTCTCGATGAAACCCGGACAGAGTGTCATGGCGTGCACATTCGTGTCCGCGAGCTGCATCCGCAGCGCATCCATGAAGGTGATGATGGCTGCTTTCGAAGCGGAATACGCGGCTCGCCCCGGCAGTCCGCGATGACCAGCCATCGAGCTCATGGCGACCAACGCGCCCGAATTCTGGCGCAGCATGGTGGGAATGAACGGAACGATGGTGTTCGTGACTCCCACCACGTTGACGCTCATCAAGCGGGCGATCGACTCCGAGTCACCCTCGCGAAGCGAATCTTTGATGCCGATCCCCGCGTTGGCGATCACGCGGTCCGCACCGCCCGCACGCGCCACGAAATCGTCGATGGCCCGGCGCATCGCCGCGGGGTCAGTCACGTCAGCGGTGTACACGAAGACCTTCGCGCCGCGCTGCCTCAACTCCGCAGCGAGGGCCTCGAGCAACTCGCCCCGTCGCGCAACCAGCCCGAGCTCGGCACCCGCGCTGCCGTAGTGCCGAGCGAGCTCCGCACCGATGCCACTACTTGCGCCTGTGATGAAAACCTTCATGTCAGCACTCCATTCCTCGACGACGGTCCCCCACCGGGCGAGACGGCGGCGATTTCTCAGATTTTTCCACGCTAGTCACGGTGAACCTCGCTCTCGAATTCGCCAATCTCCACGCCGCGGGCGACTCGGTCAACTGCCATCCATGTCCGCCCCTGTGATAGGCCGCTGAAATTGCCATAGAGGTTGGAGCAGCAAGGCGGGCTGTTCCACCCGGCTCGTCGTATTCGCACTGAAACTCAAACAAGATGGTAGGTTCGGCTCCATGAGCGAGCCACGGACCGAGATCGTGTTCGTCGACGTCGACGACACCCTGGTGCGATCGTTTGGGAGCAAGCGCATCCCCATGACGCTCGTGGTTAAGCGGGTTGCAGCGCTCAAGCAAGCAGGCGCCACGCTCTACTGCTGGAGCACGGGCGGCGCTGACTACGCGCGCGAAGTCGCGCGCGAGCTCGGGTTGGAGCATTGCTTCGTCGCCTTTTTGCCGAAGCCCACGATCATGCTCGACGATCAGGCCCCGGCTGAGTGGCGTCTCTGTCGACATGTTCACCCCTTCAATGTCGACAGCATCGAAACGCGATGACGCCAGGCGACGTGGGGCGAACGCTTAAGCGCGTCCTGATCTTGGCGGGCCCAAACGGCGCCGGCAAGACGACGTTCGCGCGAGAATTCCTACCAGACGAAGCGCGGTGTCCGACATTCGTGAACGCAGACCTGATCGCCGTCGGACTGTCCCCTTTTCGCCCAGAAGCTGCAGCAATGCGAGCTGGACTCAGCGGGGTCGATGCGAGCTCGAGTTTGTGCCCAACCTTGCACGGCGCCGATTGCGCCCGAGCTTTTGCGCGTCATGCACGGCACGAACCTCGAGCGCCGTGCTCATGGGTATTCTGATGAGAGGGCGAAAGTCGTGGAATATGTAGTTGGCGTCCTGCTGGGTCTTGCTGTTCCGATTTTCGGGCGCGTCGTCGGCTTCGATCGCGATCGGAGCTTCTATACCGTTGTTTTGGTCGTCACCGCGTCCTACTACGACCTCTTCGCGGTCCTGGGTGGCTCGACGCGGGCGCTGCTGAGCGAAATGGCAGCCACCGCGGCGTTCGTTGTTCTGTCTGCGGTAGGCTTTAGGCGTAATCTTTGGCTGGTCGTCGTGGGGTTGGTCGCTCACGGCGTCTTCGACATCGTTCACGGTGGGCTGATCGAGGATCCCGGCGTGCCGCGCTGGTGGCCGATGTTCTGTCTCATGTTCGACGTCGCTGCCGCCGCGTACCTCGCCTGGCGCCTGCTTCAGCGCTCTGGTGTCAAGGCCGAGCCGAGCCGCTAGCACAGGCGCGCCGTGCGTCGGCAGCCCTAGTCAACGCGCTCATTTCGGCCAACCCATAACATCGAACAGCCCTGATTCAGCCGCCGGCCTTTGCCTGCGTGCCCCCAAGCTGACGACCCTTCGCCTCGGCACTACAGTTGGGCATGAGCGAGACGCTGTACCGCCGGCCCCTACCCTCCGAAGCCATTGCGTTCTCGTCGCTCGACGGTCGTAGGGTATTCGCCGAAGCGCTGTCAGCCGGCGGGCTTGATGGGTATTTCCCATTGGCCGAGCAGTTTCACACTCAGTCAGATCCTGCGTTTTGCGGACTCGGCTCGCTGGTGGTGAGCCTCAATGCCCTCGGGATCGATCCTGGTCGCCTGTGGAAGGGCCCTTGGCGGTGGTTCAGTGAAGAGCTGCTCGATTGTTGCGTGCCACTCACCGAGGTGCGCAAGCGCGGGCTCGACCTCGACGAGCTGGCTTGCCTCGCGCGCTGCAACGGTGCCGACGTGGAACTCGTGCGAGGCGACGCAAACAATCTGGACGCCTTTCGAGCGGCGATCGCGTCGGCCGCAAGGGGCGACGGAGTCCTTGTCGTTTCCTACGATCGCTCGGCGCTCGGCCAGACCGGGAGCGGGCACTTCTCACCCATCGGCGGCTACCACCGAGCCCGCGATCTCGCCCTCATCCTTGACGTGGCGCGCTTCAAGTATCCGCCCCACTGGATGTCCGTCGAACGGCTCTGGCAAGCGACTCATCCCATCGATCCCGCAACGACGCGAGCGCGAGGCTGGCTCGTCTTCAGGCCGCGCGCGCAAGGCATCGCGCTTGGCTTCAGCATCCGCTGCGATGGGGAAAGCTGGCAGGGATTGGCCGAGCGCCTCAGCGGCGTCGTCGCCGACCTGAGCTCAGCGACGGACGTGGCCTCGCTGGCACGAGCGATCGTCCCCTTCGTTTCACACCTCGAGCTGCGGATGCCGAGCGCGCCGGCACATCGTGAAGCGGTCACCAGCGCGCAGAACGCACTGCGCGACCTCCCGCTGCATCGAGAAGTAGTCGAAGCAATTGGTGCAGAGCGGGCCGAGGCCATGACGCTGCTGATGCTGGCCATTGACGACATCCTCACGCCGCCGCAGCGCGCCGCGCTCAGCGAGCTGACCCGCCCCATGGCTGCTCATCCCGCCTTGGCTAGCGAGCTGAGCAACCTTCGAGCACAACTCGCGGCACTTTGGACGCATTCGAGAGTCGCGTAGTCCCCACGCAACGCGAAGAACGGATTCTGCTGGATGTTGGCGAGCAACCGACAAAAAACAGGGGTTGATTCCGAGTCAGCGACGCTTCGCGCAGACGTCTGCGTCAAACACGCAGTAGCCCATTGCTTGGCCGCCTGCGTCACCCATCAAGCAATAGGGCCTCGAGATCGTGATGCCGTCTTGAGTCACGGCCCACGCCGACAATTCGACACCGGTAGAGCAACGCTCGATCGTCTCGGAAAAGGGATGTGCGAGAGCCCACAAGTCTCCGCCCGCGTCCCCGGCATACTTGTCGAACATGTTTGCGCAGCTTGCGAGGCGCGGCGTGCCGCACGACACGAGCGTAAAGGTGAGCGCTCCTGGGGACACCGCGTACGTGTTCGCGACGAATTCCAGCGCGGCAGAGCTGACGGGGCGACCTTTTTCGATCGGCGCACCCTCTACGGGTATGGCGCAGCCGCTCGGCGCGGTCGACTTGGCTAGCGCCGTCGTGAACTCCCGCGCGAAAGCGTCGAGATCGCAACCGTCCGCCGAACCCGCTAGCCCGGCACCCGCGGCACCCGCCGTGTCTGCGGCACCCGCGCCCGCGTGAACCGATGCATCCGCCCCAATTTGAGCGCTGCCCCCGGCAGCCGGACTCCCTGCACCGCCCGCCGTGGCGCTCGCTACAACGCTAGACACACCGCCTCCCTCGGCATCATTGCTCGCCCCGCCGCTCGCCTCCCCACTAGGCGCCCCGCCGGGGGAACTTGGACCGCCAGACGCCGGCTCCGACGAGCACGCGCTGGCCCCGAATGGAACGAGCGCCAGACACCCCCAACACACAAGAGTTCTCGTCATCTGCATGAAGAAGCCCCCAGCAATCCCAATGCCAAGCCGAAAAACAGCCGCGATTGAGGTCGAGTTACCACCGCAGCAGGTCGAGTTACCAGTCGCCGCAAACCGATCCACTCCACCCTCAAAGGACGAGATTTGCGACTAGGCTAGACTTCCGCTCGCCTGAGCCTGAGCGCGTTGCTGATCACGGAGACCGAACTGAGAGGTCTTGCTGCAAGTCGGCTCGGCCCAGGCCGCGCTCGGTCAAGCCGGCAAGCTCGTTCTGCGCTCGCATGTCGAAACGTGCGTGAGCGAGGCGCTCACGTCCGGCAAACCCGCTGAGCGAAAGCAGAAGATTGACGAGTTAATGGAGGTATTTGCGCGCTACGGATGCCTCGGAGGCCGTCCGCTCGGAAGTTAACCCAATGACCTCGACTCGGCGCGCACTGACTAGTCATTTTTACGGCTCCCAGTCAGCGCTGAAAGTGAGCCAGTGGCTCGGGGAGTGTGTATCCCGGCACGCTAGCCGATAGGATGGCGGTCCAGCCGTGCCGACCCGGGATCTCGTCTTCGTCAGCTACAGCCACCACGACCTGGCGTATCGCGAGAAATTGAAGTTGATGCTCAAGCCCTGGATTCGGCGCGGGCTCCAATTTTGGGCGGATGAGTACATCCAAACGGGCAGCGATTGGCAGCGCAACATCGAACAGGCGCTCAGCCGCGCGCGCGTCGGCGTGCTGCTAGTGAGTCCGCACTCCCTCGGCTCGGACTTCATTGTCGAGCGGGAGCTGCCTCCATTGCTCGAAGCGGCGAGTCGCTCAGAGGTGACGCTGTTTCTAATCGCCGTGAGCGCGAGCAGCTATGAGGCTGAAGGGCTCGACAAATACCAGTTCGCTCATGATGTCGAACGACCTCTCGATACTCTGAGCGAAGCCGAGCAAAACCCGGTGCTCGTGACCATCGCCAAGCAGATCGCAGCGGTGTTCGTGCCCGAGCAACGCTCGGACAATCGGGGGACCGCTGTCCGGGGTGAGGTACAGTCGCTCGGCACCAGCGATGCTCGTGCGGCCCAGGCGCCTGGCGCACTGCACGGGGTGCCGGATCTTCCGCGCCTCTACCTGGCACGCCCCGCTGAACTCTCCACGCTCAAGCGGGCGCTACTCGAGGGCTTGGATGCGGCGCTGGGAATCGTCGGGATTCAAGGCTTGGGCGGGATCGGCAAGAGTGTTCTGGCGGCCGCTCTCGCTCGCGACGAGGACGTACGGCGGGCTTTCCCAGATGGCGTGTACTTCGTTGCCTTTGGACAAAATCCGGAGCTGACGCGGTTGCAGACCGCACTGGCGGCCGAGTTGGGCGACAAGAGCGCTGCGTTCACCGAACCGTTCGTGGGGCGCGATCAGCTGCGTGCCTTGTTCAAGGACAAGGCTTGCTTGCTTATCTTGGATGACCTGTGGCAACACGAGCACGCGCTTCCCTTCGACGTGGTCGGGGAACGTGGACGCTCGCTCGTAACCACGCGCGACGCGCAGCTCCTTCGCTCCCTCGGCGCGCGCGTGCACGATCTCGGCCTGCTCGATCTCGAGAGCGCATTGCAAATGCTCGCCGCGGGCGCCGGCAGCGAGGTTGGGGCGTTACCGCCCGCTGCGCACGCCGTCGCCAAAGAGTGCGGCTACCTGCCGCTCGCACTCACACTGGCTGCGGCACAAGTCCGAGACGGAAATCGCTTCGAGGACGTGCTCGCTGCGCTCGAGCGAGGCCGGCTCGAGTTTCTCGATCATCCCTACGGCAGCGTGTGGAAGAGCCTCGGCGCGAGTGTCCGCGCGCTGGGAGAGTCAGAGGCTGCTCGCTATCTAGAGCTCGCGGTCGTGCCCGAAGATACGGAAATTCCCGCCTCGGTCATCATCCGTTGGTGGCGAGCCCAGGCGGGGCTGGAAGGGTTCGAGAGCAATCAGCTACTGGTACGCCTGGCCAACAAGGGCCTCCTCTACCTGCACGAGCGCGCTGGCAAACGCAGCGTGAGTTTCCACGATCTCCAGCTCGACTACCTGCGACTGATCACGTCCCCCAATCGAGCCGCCCTTCATGCTTCACTACTCGACGCGGTTGCCGCCGAGCTGCCGCGAGACGTGTCTGGCGCCCCCGCGTGGTTCGCCCTCGACCGAAATGAGCAGTACCTCTGGCACCACCTCGGCGAGCATCTGCTCGCAGCCGGCCGCGGCGCGCTGCTAGAGTCGCTGGTCTGCGATGTGCGTTGGCTGCAAGCCAAGCTCGTTGCTTCGGGCGTCGCGGAGCTCTTGCGCGAGCTCGTGCGCGCGATTGAATGCGCGCCCAGCAGCACCGTCTTTGGCATCGAGCGCGCGCTGCGCCTCGAGAGCGGATGGCTGTACCAAGATCCAGGGGCGCTCCCTGGCCTTCTGTTCAACCGACTGCGATCGAGCGGTCTCGACGCCAACGCCATCGCGGCAGCCATGCCCGGGCTCGCGCCGCCTGTGCGTCTGCGACACCCGGTTCGGATGGACGCCGGTGAATTGCAGGTGTTTCGCGGGCACGGACGCCCGATAACGAGCTGCGCGTATAGCCCCGACGGTGAGCGAGTGCTGTCCGGATCCGAGGACCATACGCTGCGCGAATGGGACGCCCGGAGCGGGCAGGAGCTGCGGCGCTTCGAGGGGCATTCGGGTTGGATCACGTCGTGTGCATACAGTTCGGATGGCGCGCGAGTGCTGTCTGGCTCTGATGACCAGACGCTGCGCGAGTGGGACGCTCGAAGCGGGCGAGAGCTCACACGCTTCGAGGGGCATTTAGGCACGGTCACATCGTGCGCATACGGTCCGGATGGCACGCGAGTACTATCCGGGTCCGATGACAAGACGCTGCGGGAGTGGGACGCCCGGAGCGGGCAAGAACTGAGGCGCTTCGAAGGGCATTCGGGCTGGGTCACATCGTGTGCGTACAGTCCGGATGGCGCGCGAGTGCTGTCCGGCTGCGATGACGGGAAGCTGCGCGAGTGGGACGTTCGGACAGGACAAGAGCTGAGGCGCTTCGAGGGGCATTCAGGCGGTGTCACCTCATGCGCGTACAGCCCGTGCGGCGCGCGAGTGCTGTCGGCGTCCAGGGACGAGACCCTGCGCGTGTGGGACATTCGCAGTGGGAAAGAGCTGAGGCGCTATGAGGGACATTCAGGCTGGGTCTGCGCGTGTGCCTTTAGCCCGGATGGCGGACGAGTGCTGTCCGGGTCCGATGACAAGACGCTGCGCGAATGGGACGTCCACAGCGGGAATGAACTGACGCGCTCCGCTTGGCATCGACGCAAGGTCACATCTTGTGCGTACAGCCCAGATGGCGCGCGAGTGCTGTCCGGATCCAGGGACTGGACGCTACGCGAGTGGGACGTTCGGACTGGACAAGAACTGAGGCGCTACGACGGACAGTCGGATGCAATCACCTCGTGTGCGTACAGCCCCGATGGCAAGCGAGTATTGTCGGGATCCCAAAAGATGCACCACGGGTGGACGCTGCGTGAGTGGGACGTTCGGAGCGGGGAAGAAAGGATGACCTACGACAGGTCGTGGGGCGGAGTCACGTGCTGTACGTACAGCCCGAATGGCTCCCGAGTGCTCGCGGGGTCCAACGACCGCGCTCTGCACGAGTGGAACGCTCAGGACGGGCGGGAGCTGAGTCGCCATTGGGGACACTCGGATGCAATCACGTCGTGCGCATACAGCCCGGACGGCGTGCGAGTGCTCTCGGGGTCCAATGACGGGACCGTCCGCGAATGGTACCTCACCCACGAGCAAGAGCGCATCCGCTTCGAGGGTCATTCGCGCGCAGTCACGTCGTGTGCGTACCGCCCCGATGGCGGGCGGGTGCTGTCCGGAGCGTGGGACAACACGCTCCGCGAGTGGGACGCGCGCAGCGGGCAAGAGCTGAGGCGCTTCGAGGGACAGTCGATCCGAGTGACTTCGTGCGGGTACAGCCCCGATGGTCGGCTCGTGGTCGCCGCCTCCGACGAGAGACTCATTTTCTGGTCCACCACCAGCGGCAACCTCCTCTACACAGTCTACGGTGTGAGCCGATTCGAATGTTTGGCCCTGGCGGAGGGAGAGCTCGCGGCAGGCGACGAAGCCGGCAATCTGTGGCTTCTCGAATGGGACGAGCTCGGCGCTTGAGGATGCCGGCCCTTTGAGTCCCACTTGCGAAACGCTCGCCAAACGCCGCCGAGCGCGAAATCCGGCTTCACCGAGCGCTCGCGACCAGTAGCACTTCACCAATGGCCTCGCCCCACTTCGCGTCGGGCTACCGGCAGCCCCGATCGCGACGATTCATCACGATCAACGCTACCCGTAAGCCCGACATGTGACGAGCGTCGCCACCATGGGCTGCGGGCAGCCCTGCACGCGAGCGGGCTCATCAGTGTGCGCTGCGCGCAGCCACGATCTTCGTCGGGCGTCGCGATGCGTGGCTGCGGGTAGCCCGATCGACGAGAATCGTCGCGATGCGTGGCTACGGGCAGCGGCGAATGGCGACGACCGTCACGAGCAGGGCTACCGGCAGCCCTGTTGACGAGAATCGTCACTGACTGAGCTACCGGTAGCGCACGTTGGTGACGGGCGTCGCGATCAGGGCTGCGGGTAGCTCTCATTGGCGATGTCGACGGTGCGATCAGAGTGTCTGATGTCCTGATCCACAGACCTGATCAGAATGTGATGACTCGGTGTTTGCGTGTGTGCGCTTTCATCACTTTTGACTTGCACATTCTTGCGCTCGTTCTTATGGTCAGTTCACACCTGGGGCACATGCGTTTTCGCGTGCGTGGAATCGCTTTGTGTTGGTGGACTTTTTTGGCAACTCGGGCGCACCGCGTCCGATGAGGGGAAATCAAGCAGAACGGACGGTTTGAATCACGTGGGAGAGGCCAATGGGCTCTTTGATCGATGGGGCGCTGACGCCCGGCGGAGTGGTGTCGTCGGCGGCAGCCTCGGAATTGTCGCAGCGGTGGGATGAGGAAGAGCTTGGCCAAACTGCCTATCAGCGGCGGATTGGGGAGATGTTGGACTTACCGAATTCGAAGATTGCTGTGGTGAATCTGAACTTGACGGAGGCAATTGCAACGGGCCTGGGTGTCTTGCCGAATGTGCAAGCGTTCCGCGAGGCACTATCGAAATCGGTGTTGGATTGCCGGTTCCAGTGGCTGGATGCGCTGGAGGACTACACGCTCGCGCTGAACTTCGCGCGGGCGCAGTATTTGACCGTCACGCGTCCGCGGCGCTGCGCGCCCGAGGTGTGGCTGGAGGCGCGGCAGGTTCGGCGCGTGTTGATGTATGACTGGCGCGCATTGGCGGCACGAGGGCTGTTGGATGAGTCGCTGCTGAGGGGCGTGCGGACCGGTAAGGGTTACTTGGAGATGGGAACTGATCTGACGGTGCTCGCGCACGTGCATCGTGCATACGCGGCCGCGTCGGGCAGCGCACTATCCGCAGAAGCCGAGCGAGCTTCGGTGCTCGCCCGTTCAATCCTCGCTGCGGGCGGTCGTCCAGATCGCAAGTCAGAAGCCGTGGCGAAGGCGCGCAACATGCAGAATCGAGCCTTTTCTGTGTTCGTGCGCGCCTACAACGAGGCCCGATTCAGCATCGCTTACATGCGTCGTGACGAAGGCGATGTCGACCGCATCATTCCGTCGCTGTACGCCGCCCGGCGCGTCCGCAGCGCCGGTGGACGGCGCGCGAAGGGCGCGAAAGAAGCCGTCAAGGACGCACCAGCGAACGGCGATGCAGAACCAAGCGCGGTCTCAGCGCTGCCGTCCGAAGAGAAGGCGCCGGCTTCACCCAGACGCTTGGAGCGTAGTGAGCTCGTGAATTGATAACGAACAACGAGTGAGGAGAAAATCGAGATGGCAACGAACGTGTCAGAGAACACAGCACCGACTGCAACCGGCTCTACCCCAGGCGTGATGGATTTGATCAACCAAGAGCGGCTGGGAAGCGCCGCCCTGATCCAATTGAAGACAGAAATGGCAGCGCTCGACGCGGGCGCGCTGCTCCCGGTAACGATCGAGATCCCGGCCGGAGTCGCGCTGGTTCTTGGCAGTTTGCCGGACATTCGCGGATTTCGCGATCAGATCGCCAAGGAAATGCCCAGTTTCGACCTCGCTCGCTTCGACAAACTGGAGACCTATACCCTGGCCTTGAACGAGGCACACGCGGGCTTCAAGGTGGCGACTGAGCCGGCGGATGCGTTGGACCAAGCAGTGGCAGAAGGCGAACGTTTGCGCGCGCTGCTGCTGGCAGAAGCCAATGCGCTCGAGCTGCGCGGGCTCTTGGACGGAAAGAAGCTGCGCGAAGTTGGCAGCGGACAGGGTCGCCGCAATTTGGCTTCGGACCTGACGCTGCTCTACAAGGCGATGGACGACAGCTGGCCGGCGCTCGAAGGCAAAGCACGGGTGACGCGCTCGGAACTCGAGACCGCTGCACGCATTGGTCAGTACATCATGCGTTTGGTAGGCCTTCGCGAGGAAGGCACGCAAACGGTCGCAGCCGCAGCTGACACGCGCTCACGCATCTACACGCTATTCGTTCAGGCGTATGAGGACGCACGACGCGCCATCAACTTCTTGCGCTGGAAAGAGGGCGACGCCGATAACATCGCCCCTTCGCTTCACTCGACGCGCGGCGGAGGGCGTCGCAAAGGAGGCGCTACGGAGGACGCGCCTCCAGCGGGGACTACGGGCGTTGGAGGCGGCGTGACGCCAGGAACCGCTGCCCCTGCGACAGGCGCGGGAAAACCGTCCGTGAGCGGCCCTGGCACCGCGCCAGCCACCGGCGTGGCTTCCGGCGCCTCTGGCGCCCCGGGCACGAGCGCTGGCACGGGCACCACTGGCAGCAGCGGTCGCTTGCCGGGGAGCGAGCCGTTCCTGTCTTGAAGCGTGGCCCGCGGTGAGCTGCAGCATGGGGAAGCAACCTACGTTGAACTTGGGCGCCTGGCGCACGCTCGACGGCGTGCCCGGCGGCCCCGTGCTGCACCTGCCACCGCATCACCTGACGACGCATGCGGTGGTGGTGGGCATGACCGGGTCCGGGAAGACCGGGCTGGTTACGGTGCTCGTGGAGGAGCTGCTTCAGAGCGGCGTGCCGACGCTGATTGTGGACGTGAAGGGCGATTTGCCCAATCTGCTCCTGTCATTTCCAAACTGTGACGCCTCGAACTACCTGCCTTGGTTGCAGGGACTGCGCAGTGAGGAGTCAGCCGCAGAGCACGCGGCAGAGCTTGCGCGTGAGCGGCAGCTGGCGCTGGCTGATTGGTCGATCTCTGCGGGTGACGTGCGTTCGTTCTGCGAGCGCACGAGCGTGCGGGTGATCACTCCGGGGTCGAGCGCGGGTGAGCCACTGCACGTCTTGTCGCCGCTGGAGCGGCGCTCGAGCCGCTGGGATACGGATCCGGAGTCAGCGCGGGCGGCGCTGAGTGCGGCTGTGTCGCTCGTGTTGCGGCTGTTGGGTCGCGATCCGGATCCAGCGAAGAGCAAGGAGCACGTGTTTCTCAGCGTGCTCGCGGAACGGCGGCTGATGGCAGGCGAGCAGGTGGATCTGGCCAAGTTGATGCAAGACGTCGCCACGCCGCCCATCAGCGAAGTGGGTGCGCTGCCCATCGACTCATTCTTGAAGAAGAGTGACCGCGCCAACCTCGCCGCGGGCCTGAACACGTTGCTCGCCTCCCCCACCTTCGCCAGCTGGCGACAAGGCACGACACTCGACGTCGGCGAATGGCTCACCCCGCGTGAGGGCCGAACCCCCGCCGTGATCGTCAGCGTCGCCCACCTCGACGACGACGAACGAGCGCTCGTGCTGGGCGTTCTCTTGGAAGAAGTGCTCTCATGGGTGCGCGGCCTGTCCGGTTCGCAAGAGCTCCGCGCGCTGATCGTCTTCGACGAAGTGTACGGCTTCCTCCCTCCCCACCCCGCCAACCCACCCACCAAGCGCCCGCTCGTCGCTCTGATGAAGCAAGCGCGCGCGTTTGGCGTCGGCGTCGTGGTCGCGACACAGAACCCGATGGATCTCGACTACCGCGCGCTTTCGAACGCCGGATTTTGGTGCATCGGACGCTTACAGACTGACGCGGATCGCGCGCGAGTCGTTGATGGGTTGATGGGCGCTCTCGACGTTGAGCGTGGCGACGCCGATCCCGATGATGGCGCGCCGGATCTCGAGCGCATTGTGCAGCGCTTGGCGAGTCGTTGGTTCGTGGTGCAGAACGTGCACGCGCGTTCGGGGCCGATTTTGATGCAACCGCGGCAAGCGTTTTCTTGGTTGCGGGGGCCGATGACGCGACAAGAGTTGCGGTTGGCGCGGGAGTATCGGGGGCGCTTGGAGGGCGGCGAGCGAGCTGAGTCCATGGTGCAGAGCTCTCTCGCTGAAGACTCACGGGCGGGCGCAAAGTGATGCTGCTCAGCGCGCCTCGCAACAGCACAACTCCATCTCGGGGGCCAAGCCACGTCGTGGGAAAAGACAGGCGGCCCGGTCACAGCCCAAGCCGTACATCGAATCCGTTGGACCGATCCTCACGAGGCGGCTATATTTGGCTGGCAATGACCGTGCGCGAGATCCTCGATGCGATACACGCGCTGCCGCGCCCGGATCGGCTCCGCCTGGTGGAACAGCTCAACGACGAAGCATTGAGAGACCGGCTTTCTGCCGGGGAGGTTCAACCTCCGCCGGACTCGATGCTCGAACTCGTCGATGGGTTCTATGTCTACACCGGCCCACTTGCTGATCTGGACGTTGATCATCGCGCCGATCGCGAAGCTCAGGTCGATCATTTGATCGCGCGCCTCGATGCTCCTCGCCCTTGATACGTCCGTCATCGTTGCGGGGGCCCTCGCAGGTCACGCATTCCATTCGAACGACTGGCGATCAGTACCGTGCCGCGCATCGTAGTGCCGCCGGATCCGCCACCCGCTCGGCTTCCGACCTAAGCAAGTCCTGAACAAGGCACCGCACGGGAGCCGCTCGAGGTCCTTGCGCGCAATCCGCACGAGACGAGGGCAATCCGTGAAGAGGCTGAGTCGGCGCGGGCACGTGCCCGGCCTGTGCCCGCGGTGTGCCCGTCTGGCGATGGTTCGGCTCCTCCTCCGCAACTGCGATCTCGCGAGCGTTTTCGGCCCTTCTGAGGCAAAGCGCGCCTGGCACGTGCATTGCTGAGTGTCTGGCAACGGCTGAGCTGTCGGGCGCAAGGGGCGCCTCGAGCAGGCTCGATATGCCCCTTTCCTGCGAGGCACACATGCGCACGCGCGTTCTATTTGGCAGTACCTTCGTTTCGTTGTTCGTGGCTGTAGCGTGCAACAACCAGCTCGACACTGGGTCGAAGGGCGACGGACATGGCGACGCCGGCCGTGCCACCGATGGCGGTGCGGCGAACCAAGCGGGGTATGGCGGCAAGTCGGGACACGCTGGGCAACGCGCGTACGCTGGAGACGCGCCGACGCACGGCGGGGAGGCAGGGGCGGCGGACGATGCTGAGGGCGGAGCGCAGGAGCCGGGTGACGACGCAGCTGGTGCCGGAGGCGCCGACGTCGAGCCGCCTGTGGTCGTGGAGCGCTTCAGTCGCGGCGGGCCCGTCGCGCTCTCACCCGACGAAACGCTGTCGCTGATCGTCAATCGCGACGTCGGATCAGTCACGCTGCTGGCGCTCGATCGCTCGCAGCCGGGCGCTCCGCCGACGCGCGTCGTCAGCGAAATCGCCACCGGGCCCGGCTCCGAACCGTGGCAAGTCGTGATCGCTCCGGACGGCGATACCGCCTTTGTCGTGCTGCGCAAAGATCAGCGGCTCGCGCGCATCCGGTATCTCAAGTCCACACCCGTGGTCGACGCGGTGGCCGCAGTCGGTTCGGAACCGACCGGCGTTGCCCTCGACCAGAGCGGCGAGCGCGTCTTCGTCAGCAACTGGAACGACGGCACCGTGAGCGTGATCGGTGCGTCGGACATGAAGCTGCGTAGAACGATCGACCTCAATCCGGCGCTGGTGGCTGTCGGCTCACTCGGCAACATCTCGGCCCGGCCCGCGCTCGCCCATCCGCGCTCGATCGCGGCGGGCAGCGACGGCGCTGGCAAGCCGGTTCTGTACGTGACCGAATACTTCGGACAACAGCGTGACCCCGAGGCCGCGGACGGTTCGAACGCGGACGTCAGAAATGTCGGCCTCGTTTACGCGGTATCCCTCTCCGACTACTCGGTCAGCACGATCAGCTTGGGCGCGCTAGCCGACATCGGTTTCAAGGACGCGAACGGTATCGCGGCGGGCTGCTTTCCCAATCAGCTCCAATCCATCACGCTCAACGGCAGCTTCGCCTACGTGCTCTCCGTGTGCGCGTCGCCGAAGGGGCCGCTCGGCGTCAAGGCCACGACCACGACCTGCACCGCGGTCGCCGATTGTGCCAGCTTGAATCTGGTCGATCCAGCGTGCGTGCTGCCGTTCGGTGGCGCGGCGAACGCGCTCTGCATCGACAACGCGGGCGTCAAGACGACCACCGCGCCCCTGCTTTCGATCATCGATACCCGCACGGGTAAAGAAGTCCCCGGCAGCGCACGCAACTTGAACGCCGAGTTTCAGAAGTTCTTCGACAAAACTCAAATCGCCCAGGCTGACCGCCGCTTTCCACTATTCGCGAGCGATCTCGCGTTCGTGCCTGAGACCGGCATCGCCTACGCCAGCGCGAACGGCTCCGATGCAGTGTTTCGGCTGGTATTCGACGCGGAGCTCGGCGTGTTAACCGATGTCGGCTCTTCAACGAGCCCGTTCATCGACTTGACGCCGAAGGGGATCGCGGCCGACAAGGCCGGCAAGAACCCGATTGGCCTGGCAGTCGCCTCGAATCCCGGTCGCTTCGCCGTGGTCGCCAACGACGTGAGCCGCAGCGCGAGCATCGTCGAGTTCAACACCCAAGCTGTGGCGGGCGGCGTGCAGGCGCCGAGCGTGTTCGCGACGAGCGCGTTGCCGGCGCCGAAGAGCCCGGAAGATCACGTCCTGCGCGGCAAACGCTTCTTCAACACCGGCACTGCCCGCTGGTCGCTCAACGGACAAGGCTGGGGCGCGTGCCAGTCTTGCCACAGCGATGGCCTGAGCGACAACGTGACCTGGTACTTCGCACGCGGCCCGCGCCAGGCGACCAGCCTCGAAGGCAGCTTCGCCTCCAAAGACCCGAGCGATCAGCGCATCTTCAACTGGACTGCCATCTTCGACGAGGTCGACGATTTCGAGGGCAACACGCGCGACATCTCTGGTGGCGTGGGAGCGATCGTGTCGGCCGTCAGCGCGCCGCCACAAACCTCGGATCGCATCGACTTCGTCGGTTTGAAGCATGCGGGCCTCAACGGCTCGTCCCGTCAGGCTTCTGATCCCGCCAATCCGCTCGGCTTCGCCGCTGCGCCCAAGCTCGAAGATTGGCAAGACATCGAGGCCTACATGCGCGCGATCCGTTCACCGCGCGCGCCCTCGAACCTGGACGCATATGCCGTCGCCCGCGGCGCCGAGCTGTTCAAGACGGGTGGCGCCTGCCAGGGCTGCCACAGCGGTGCGAAGTGGACAATCTCGAAGCGCTTCTACACACCGAGCAGCCAAATCAACGCATTGCTCAACACCACACCGTTCGTGATCCCGAACGGCTTTCCGGGCGCGCTGCTGCCCGCGCAGCAAACCGCCAATCAGACACTCCGCTTTGCCGGAGGCAACGCCGCGGCCTTCGATCAAATCCTGTGCGCGATTCGCCCGGTCGGCACCTTCAACGTGGCCGAAGCCGGCGCGGGCGTGGCAGAGGTTCGTGCCGACATGAAGACCATCGCGCAAGGCGACGGCAACCCCGCGGGCGAGGGACGCGGCTACAACCCGCCATCGCTGCTCGGCATGGCAGCAGGCGCCCCGTACCTCCACGCCGGCAACGCGCGCACGCTCGAGGGCTTGTTCAGCGCGCCCTTCAGCACCCACTTCCAAGCCCTGGCGCCGAACTTCCTAACCGAGAACGATCCCGCGCGCGTCAAAACCCAAGTGTCGGACTTGGTGCAATACCTGCTCTCGATCGATGAAGACACTGCCCCCATCGACACCCCTGCGGCGGGCGCGAGCGGCGGCCCACTGTGCCCGAGCACGTTCTGAGCCGCTCGAGCCACGTTTCACCTCACCTCAGCACCAGCCAGGGCGCGCGCTTTGAAGCATCGAGGCGCGCGCCCGCGACGCTCGACGACGGTGAATGGCTCACCCCACGTAGAACGATTATTTCTTCAGGAAGGCGAGCGCATCAGCCTCGTTCTCGAAGGCCGCGAGCGCTCCGTCGAGCGCGGTTTGGCGGTTCAGGCGATTGGCCTGCAGAATCCCAATTTTCGAGTCGACCACCACGGCTGTGCGCTCGAAATCACGCCCGATCTCTTCGCGCAGCGCCATGAACGCGCTGCTGAGGCGGTCATCCGTGCCCAACGGAGCTCGGCGCGAATCCACCAGGAGTCGCTTGTGCTTTCGCCCCAGTTGGTCGAGCGCGGCACCCACTCGCCTGCGCTCCTCCGCAACTTCGGCATCGTCCACGAACTTGCGCGCCGAACGGCGCACGAGCACGACCTGCGGCTCGAGCATCATTACCTCATGAAAAGGCACTGTCGGAGACGAAGTAGCGCGGAGCGCAGGCTCGCGTGCTGCCGAATCGTGGCTCGATGCGGGTAGGATGCTGCCAGCGCGCTTCGCTGAGCCCGATCGCGCAGCGGTGTCCGCTTCGGTGACGGGGGCAAGCCGGGCACCAGGGCGACTAGCTGTCGCTGGCTCGGGCGGCTCGCTCGGACGCGCGCCGGACGCAACCAGCTCTCGGAGCGCGCGGGCCAACGCGCGCATGCTGAGAAAGCGCCCTTTTGGATCGCGCTCCATGGCGCGCAACACGACTGCATCCACGCGCTGATCGACGCGCGGTTCGACCTGGCTCGGGGGAACGACGGGCGCGGTCAAGATCGCGTGCATCAGCGCGTAGGGGACGTCTGCCTCGAAAGGGCTGCAACCTGTCAAGCATTCGTAGAGCATGATCCCGACCGCGTATTGATCACTGAGCGGGCTCGCGGCTTTCGGGTTCAGTGTCTGCTCGGGTGACAAGTAGCGTGGCGTGCCGACGAACGCACCCGATTGAGTGTACACGCCCGACGCACCTGCGGCGGTCACCAGGTCCTTCGAGATTCCGAAGTCCAGGATCACGGGCGCGAGAGCGCCATTTCGCTCCGTCAACATGACGTTGCACTGCTTCAAATCACGGTGAACGATGCCGGTGTCGTGCAGCGCGGCGACCGCGCGACAAATGGGAATGAACAGCTCCACCACCTCGCCGAGCGGTAAGGCGCCCTGTCGCTCCACTTTGGCGCGCAGCGTTTCGCCCCGCAAAAGCTCCATCGCGATGAACGGGCAATCCTCTTCGATGCCAACCTCGTAGACCCGAACGATGTTGGGATGACGAACGCTATCGAGCAGCCGCCCTTCGGCTCGGAACCGTCGCAGGGCGCTCGTGTCGCTGGACGCCGAAGCATCCGGTAGCTTGAGCGCGATCACACGCCCTGAGGGCAGGTGCTCGGCTTCGTAAACGCTCCCCATACCGCCGCGCGCCAACAGCCGGACGACTCGGTAGTCGCCCAGACGCCGGCCAGTTTGGGGCGTCGGATCACTTTTCATCGCACGAACCGCCATTCTACGGTCTTGCGACGGGTTCAAAAAGAATAAAACGATTCAGACGAGCCCGCGCTGATAGGCGAAGGCCGTTGCTGCGGCGCGGGAGGGAAGATTTGCCTTGGCGAAGATGTTGCTGACGTGGCGATCGATGGTCTTTTCGCTGACGAACAAGGCCTTGGCGATCGCCTTGTTGGTCTGTCCGGTAGCAAGCTTGCGCAGGACCTCGAGTTCACGTGGCGTGAAATACAAGCCTCCTTCGAGCTCGTGTGCGACCGCGTCGACCGAAGCAGCGCTCAATGCTGCCACGTCGGGCGCAGCGCCGAGCTCTTCGAACACCTCGCGAGCGAGGTCGAGCTCTAGCCGAGCGCCGTCCGTGTCCCCGAGCGCGCGGCTAGCGTTCCCTAGCGCTACCCTGACGCGTGCCGCGATGTACGGCGCGCCCACGTGCTGCCAGCCGCGGAGAGCGCGCCGCAGTGGCTCGAGCGCGGCCTCGGGTCGGCCGTCAGCGAGTTCGACGGCGCCGCGCGCATGCGCGGCCATCGTCGCCAGAACGTCCGTGCCGAAGCGACTCGCAATCCCGTCCAGTTCTGCACTCGCATCTTTCGCTGCCTGAAGCTCGCCCACGGCGAGCATGATGTCGATGTACGCGGGCAAGACTCGCGCGCGTGGCAGCGCAGCCGGTATGGCTTGCAGCGCGGCGCGGATAGCGCTCGCCGCGTCGATGGTGCGCCCTTGGGCGAGGCGCAGCAGCGAGAACCCAGGCTGCGGATCGCGACCCATTTGCCGCGCGCCGCGATAGGCTTGCTCTGCGTGTGCGAAGTCACCGCGCAATCGGTGCACCTCGGCTTGCTGATACAGAGAATCGCCCTGCGTCTCGAGGTCGCTCGTGTCGGGTGCACTCGCGGACGCTCTTTGAGCCTCGGTGATGGCGTCCGGCCAAGCTCCACCGAGCTGCATGAGTTCAGCTCGGTGGACGAGACAGGTGCCACTGAACGCCACGAGCTGAGGCTGCGAGTCACACCACGCCGCCAAAGCCGCCGTCCACTCGCGAGAGCGATCGATGGCGTATACCTGTCGGCAGCCCGCAATGGCGCTGCAGTAG
Organism: Polyangiaceae bacterium; assembly: GCA_035634635.1. Lineage (GTDB taxonomy): Bacteria > Myxococcota_A > Polyangia > Polyangiales > Polyangiaceae > PMG-095. Next base: position 29,219 of record DASQCO010000052.1, on the reverse strand, counting down.
ACCATGCCAGTCAAGTGTTGCGAGAGCTCGCCGGTGGTTGCCGCCACCATCGCTTCGTCCAGCAGCGAGAGACCATCCTCCACATTTCCCTGGACGAGCAGCGTGCGGCCCTGGATGCAACGCGCGAAGGCGCTGAGATCAGCTTCGCCGAAGCGATCGCCGAGCGCCGCGGCCTCGCGCGCGACTGCGTTGGCGGCGGCCATGTCACCAGCTGCAATGTGACGGTGGGCCACCGTGAGCGCGACGTACCCGCGCTCGACGCAGTCTTTGTCTGCCACCAGCCGGTGTGCGCGCGTCAGCCAACCGCTCGCGTGACCCGCTTGCCTCATTCCCGCGAGACGTAGCCCGAGCCAGAACGCGCAGCGAGCAGCGTGGGCTTCCTCCCCACCTTCCAGACGAACTTGGTAGAGTCGCTCCATCAAACGAAGGAAGTCGTCGACGCGCCCGATCAAGCTTGCCGACCAAGCGAACAATTCCAGGTCGCTGGTTGAAAGCGGCCCCTGCGCGTCGCAGAGGGCGAAGCGACGATGCGCGTCGGTCCACTCGCGTCGCGCATAGCTTTCACGCGCGTGAGAAAGCTCCTCAGACAGGGGCTTGCCCCGAGCCGTGGCTCGCTCCGCCGGCGAGCGACTGACTTTCGGCGACCGCACGCACGGGAGCTTATCACCGCGCCCGAGCAGTAGCAGCAATCGCGCGCGATATCCGTTCGGCGTCGCGCGCCACCCCATGAATCATGCCTGATGAGAAACCATGCAGAAAATGCAGGCCGACGAAGTACAGGCCCGGTGACGCGCGCACCACGCCGCTTTCGTGCACCGGGTGGCCCTGCTCGTCGAATACGGGCAGATCGATCCAGGAAAACCCCGGATGGAAGCCGGTGCACCAGATCACGTTCGCGGCGTCCAGCACTCGGCCGTCATCCAGAACCGGCAAGCCGTCACGGACCGCAGTCACGCGCGGCACGCGCTCGACGCCCAATGCCGAGAGCGCCGTGCTCTTGATGCGGATGAGCGGAGCGCCTTGGGTCGTGAGCCTGGCACGGGCCCTTCTGCCAATGACCGTCTTCGACGTCAGCAGTCGATGAAAGACGAATCGAAGCACGAAACGAGCGAGGAACACGCGCGCCGCCCAGCCGTCAATTCGGAATGGGATTTCACCGGTGCTCCTGCCAGCGAGCCAGATCTGATGGTCCCGCGCGAGCTCCAGCGCGATCTCGGCCCCCGAGTTGCCGGCGCCAGCGACGAGCACTGCGCCATCTCTGATCTGCGTGGGATTTACGTAACGCGAAGAGTGCACTTGAACGATGTCCGCTCGCAGCTCGCTGGCAAATGACGGAATACGGGGCTCCTGATAACTGCCCATCGCAACCACCACTTGCTTCGCTTCGAGTTCTCGGCCGCCGATGTGCACGACGTAGACGCCATCACGCTCGTATAGCCGATCGACGCAAACCCCCGACCGCACGGGCAGCTCGAAGCGGGCTCGATACGCCTCCAAGTAGTCCGCCATCTCGTCCTTGGTGGGAAACGAGTTGGCCGGGGCCGGGAAGCGCATGCCGACCAAGCCCGCGAACTTCGCGGGCGTGAACAGACGAAGGGAATCCCAGCGTTGTCGCCAGCGGTCACCGACCCGCCGCTGCGCGTCCAAGATCACGAACCTCTGTCCCAGACGCTGCAGGTAGTAGCCGACAGACAGGCCGGACTGCCCGGCTCCAATGACGATCACGTCGAACCGCTCCGGCTGAGTACTGATGGCCTGAGCGCCCAAGCGCCTAAAGGCTTCGCCTGCTTCGATCAGAGGGGCAGAACTCGATTCTTGTCTAGATATCTTCATGATGTCTCCTTCTGCCGCAAACGCGAGGAGTGCAGCGCGGCGGGATTGATGACGTTGATGGGCGAGCCGGCGGCGTAGGCGACGATCTGATCGAAGATGTCCGCGAACTGCAGCTCGAATTCGTCGACCGTCACGTAGCCGACGTGCGGCGTGCAAACGACATTATCGAGCGCAAGCAGCGGGTGCCCAGACGCGCCCAGCGGCTCTTCCTCGAATACATCGACGGCCGCCATTGACGGGCGCCCCGAACGGACCGCGGCCGCGAGCGCACCCGGCTCGATCAGACCCGCGCGACTCGTGTTGACCAGAATCGCGTTCGGCTTCATGCGCGCAAGATCCGCCGCCGTGACGATGCCGCGAGTTGCCGGAACTAACCGTAAGTGCAACGAGATCGCGTCGCAGGTTTCGAAAAACGCTTCGCGCGAACGCGCGGGTTCGCGCCCGTCTGCACGGGCACGCGCCAACGAGGGCTCACGCGCCCACACGGAGACCTTCATCCCGAACGCCTCGGCGTAGCTCGCGACCGCGGCGCCGATGCGGCCGTAACCATAAATCCCCAGTGTTTTGCCACGCAGCGTGCGGCCTACCCCGAGCTGCCATTGGCCTCGCTTCAGTGCCGCAGCCTGCTGCGGGATCTGCCGCACAGCCGCCATGAGCAGGCCCCAAGTGAGCTCAGCCGCCGCGTAGCACGGTTCACCGGGATGCTGACTGGACGAGACAACCACGCCCTGCCGCGTGCAAGCGTCGATATCGATGTGCGGATACACGCTCCGTTGACTGATCAAGCGCAAGCGTGGCAACCGCTCGAGCAGCCGGGCGCGCACCGCCGTCCGCTCCCGAATCAAGACGAGCACCTCCGTATCGGCGAGCCGCCGCGCAAGTAGCTCCAGATCGTCGACATGATCGGTCCAGACGACAACTTCGTGCTCCGACAGCTTGGAGAAGCACGAGAGCGTGCGCACCGTGTCGAACGAGTCATCCAAAATGGCAATCTTCATCTCACCCTCACTGAGCGAAGGCAGCGACCGAACGCCGCCAAAACATCGCCACCCAAAGCAGGGCATTGAGCCCGAGCGGCGCCTTCCGCAGCCAAAAATCAGTACCAATCAGGCGACGCAGCAGCTCTGCCGAAAACCCCTCGCGATCGAACGCACGCTGAATCGGGATCTGAATCAACACGCTCGATGCGACTGCAACGAGCACGAGCCCCAACGAAATAACGACGCCCCAGCGCGGAACGTTCGCGCCACCGAGCAGAGCCAGCGCGACGAGGCACGCCACATAGGCCGCGATCGGCAGGAGCATGACCTTGATCACGAGCGGCGTCAGGGCGCGGTGGTAGCTGGGGAATTCGGACGCACCAATGAACGACCACGTCCGATAGTTGACGAACGCCTCGAAGTACGTCGTCCCCAAGCAGTAGAAGGTGAGCGCAAACGCAACGACTAGTAGTCTCTGTGGAAGCATGAGCACCTGCCAGCTAGAGGTTGATGTGAGCTGTTCGCTCCAACACCGAACCTAGTGGCAGCGCCTAATCCGTCGCTTCGGGCGGGTTCCCCATTTTGCCTCAGAAGGCAGTGGGTATTTCTACCCATCCGAGCGCGTTCCGGCGAAGAGTTCGTTGGGGACACCCCGCTCCGTTTTCAAGCCGGAAAGCTCCCCGCTCATCCCTTCGAACGCGCTCACATCGTCGTGGTGACGTTGGCGACGGTGAAGTCGATCGTGCCCGTGCCGCCGCCCACTTCGATCAGGAGTTGAGCTTGGTCCATCTTGCCTAGCGTCATGCCCGCCGCGGCCCAAGCGTTGAAGTGTTCCGTGACGGAGATTTGTCCGCACTGTCGAGCGGTCTGGCGAATGCTGTAGAACTGGATCCAGCTCGTCGTGTTGGGACACTTGGAGCCACCAGTGCCGTTCGTTTGGCGGGTGTAGAAGGTGTACTTGCCGCCATCGATGGTAGCGGTGCCTTTGTTCGTCGTATTGCCTGGGTTGACCGGCATCCCGTTGTATGAGTCGTCGACGATGTACCATTCGACGCACGGCGAGACCGCCCAGCCGTACATGCCGATGTATGAGTAGCCGCCCGCGCTGCCGCTCTTTTTGTAATTGAACTGCGCAGTGATTGTGCCGTACTGATCGTACGTCTTGCTCGCGTTCCATTGCAGACCGAGGCGCGCCAAGAAGTCGCCCGAGTTGTTCCAGGCGGCACTGAATGCCGGCACGCTGTAGGTGGTGATGCTGCCGCCGCTGCCGTTGGACCAGATCGACCAATCGAGACCGGCGGCTTTGCCGGTCCTGTTCGAGCTTTGGACGGTCGTGCCGCCGGTCGGCGGCGTGGTCATCGAGCACGCATCGCTGGTGCTCCCGCCGCCGCCGGAAGAGGCTCCCGCGCTACCGTTTTTGCCGCCGCTGCCGCCCGAACCGCCGCTGCTAGGTTTGCCACCGTAGCCACTGTTTGCGCTGCCGCCGGCAGTGGTGCCGCCGGCGCCGGCAGTGGTGCCGCTACCGCCAGAGCTGGTGCCGCCGGAATGGGTGCCGCCGCTGGCGCTTGTGCCGCCGCTGCCTGCTCGGCCGCCGCTTCCGCCGGAACTCGCGCCAGCCCCCGATCCGCCACTGCCACCTCGGCCAGCGCTGCCCCCCGATCCGCCGCTGCCCGCTCTGCCAGCGGAACCACCGCCGCCCGCTCTGCCAGCGGAACCACCGCCACCGCTCCAACCGCCATTGCCGCCAACGCCGCCATTGCCCGCCGCGTTGCCGCCCGCGCCACTGGCACCGTTGCTACCAGCGCTACCGCTCGCACCGTTACCACCACCGTTGCTACCAGCGCTGCCGCCGTCGCTACCACCCGCCGCATTGCTCCCACCACCGCCGGCGCTGCTCGCTCCGCCACCGCCCGCGCTTGATGCGCCGCTTTGACTGCCGCCCCCGATGTTCGAAATGCCGGCGGCGCCCGCCGCGGCTTGGCCGCCCGCGCTCGGTGAGCCGGCACTCGCGCTCGAGCCGCCCAGGTGATTGTCCGCATCGGAGCCAGCGCCGCCGGGCGCGCCGTCATTCGTGCCGGGATCGTTCACGTCCGACGAGCATCCCAACGCGAGCAGGAGCGTCGCTGAGCAGCAGGCGAGAACGCGGATCGACTTCTGCAAAGACGAGGAATACCTCATGGGTGGTTGCCGTATCGTGCCCTGCGTTCGCCGAACTCAGGCCACACATTCGCGTCGAAAAAGAATACGGGCACGCGCGAATCGCGAACAGGCGCTGCGACGGCGAAAGAGATTTGCAGCTCGTGTGTTCGAAGCGTGTACGCGACCGGAAAATGCCTGCGGCACGACAACCTACCGCAAGGTCGTCAGTTGTCTCGAAAGTCGACTTTGCGGAGCAGCTCGCGAGACCACGCGGCACCGGCACGTGATGCGCTCTCTTCGGTCACGCTGGCGCTCGGTTTGCTCGGGTTGGGACTGTCGCGTGCGCGCGGGGTCGGCGCTTAGCGGATTGGCCGAATAGATCCACTCATTGTAAAATCTGGCGCGTGAAGCCGCAGCAGGATGACAGTGGAAAGCGCGCCGCCGGGTCTCTGGCGCTAGCGCCGCGCGCAATCCCTTTTCCGGCTGAACAATCGAGCTTGCTTTATGCCGTACGTCACTATGGGGGCAATCCGCTGTTGCGGTTTATCGATCTGAGCCGCAACTACCCGGACGTTGTGGGATTCAGATTCATGGGGCGCGATATCGTCGTAATTCACGATCTCGATTTCATTGAGCAGATCCTGCTCAGCAAGCACGCCCTGTTCGAAAAGGACGCTTTTACTGCTGAGCTCAGCGTTGTCTTGGGAGACGGTCTCTTGACTTCCAAGGCCGAATCGCACCGGCTGCACCGCAGACTCATCGCGCCTTCGCTCGCCAGTGCGGAGGTGTCTGAATATGTCTCGTCGTTCTGGGATTGCGCTCAGCGGTTCATTTCCCGGCTCGAGGACGGCGCAGAGATCGAGCTGCAGTCGTCCATGATGCGCCTGACCTTGGAGGTCTTGACTGAAACCTTGTTTGGTCAGGAATTTGAGGAGTTTGCGCTGCTGCACCGCGAGATGGCGCGTGTCATGCGAGCCTTCAATCCGTGGTCGGAAGCGTTACGAGGACTGTTGCCCACGTGGGTTCCAATGCTCAGCCGGCGTGATTTGCGAGTCGCGCGCGAGCGACTCAAAGGTTGCGTGCAACGCTTTGTCGCACGCAAGCGTTCTGCCGGGCACCGGGGCGACCTACTCTCCAGACTAATTGCGGCTCGAGACGAGGGTAAGGGGTTGTCCGACGAAGACCTATGTGACGAGGTGCTGACGCTCATGGCAGCCGGGCATGAAACCACGGCCCTCAGTTTGACTTATGCCTTTCGGCTCTTGGCGCTCCACCCCGACGTTCGGGCGCAAGTGCAAGCCGAAGTTGATGTGTTCACGAGCACTAAGCCGAGTGCAGAGACCCTAGCGGCACTGAGCTACACGCATGCCATGTTCCAGGAGGCGTTGCGCCTGTATCCACCTGCTTGGACCTTGGGGCGCCAAGCGCTCGAGGACTGCACGATCGCCGGTTGGCAGGTGAAGAAAGGCTATCAGCTGATGGTCCCGTGGTATTCGATTCACAGGCATCCCCGGTGGCACGCGGAACCGGATGAGTTTCGTCCCGAACGGTTCTTGCCTGCGTTTCAAGAGAGTAAACCGCCGCGGTTTGCTTATGCGCCGTTCGGGGGCGGGCCTCGAGTGTGTGTGGGTCTTCACTTTGCGATGGTAGAAGCCATGACCTTGTTGGCCGCGATCTGTCAGCGCGTCCAGTTCACGCTCTTGGATACCCGTGAACTGCCGCTGACACCTTCGGTAACACTGCGCCCGGGCAGACCGGTGCGGGCGCGGATCAACCTGCGGTAGTGCGCGTCGGTCGAGTCCGAGCCGAGGACGACGCGCTACCCACTCCGGGGAAACCAAGCATCCTGGCGGATTGCTCGGCCCTACCACGGCGCGGCCGCATGGCGGCCCGTTGGCCGCGTTGCGATTCACCCTTTGGCTTGTCGAAATCCCCAGCCATGGTTCGTCGCCTTCACGGAGAACCATGACCGAGTCATCGCCGAGCGCTGCCGCCCTTCCGTCCCCCCTTCCAACCGCCGAGCCGAACCGGGGAATTTTCCGGCCACTGCTCGATGCCGTGCGCGGCGTCGAGACAGACCTGACGGAGGCGCCACTCGGTCGCGCGCTGCTGATGCTCGCGGTGCCGATGATTTTGGAAATGGTGATGGAGTCGATCTTCGCCATGGTGGACGTGTTTTGGGTGGCACATCTGGGCGCACGTGCCGTCGCGGCCGTTGGGCTCACCGAATCGATGATGATGATCGTCTATTCATTGGCGATGGGGGTCTCGATCGGGGCGATGGCGCTAGTGGCACGCCGCATTGGCGAAAAGAATGGAGATGCAGCGGCGCGCACAGCGGTTCAGGGGATCTGGCTCGGCCTGCTCCTCGCGCTGAGCATTGGCGTATTGGGCGCCTCGTTTGCTCCGCAACTGCTCGGACTGATGGGTGCGGACTCCGAGGTCGTGCACACGGGCAGCAATTTCACGCGCGTGATGTTGGGCGGCAATGCCACGGTGTTTTTGCTGTTCCTGATCAACTCGGTGTTTCGGGGCGCGGGCAACGCCGCGCAGGCCATGCGGGTGCTCTGGCTCGGAAACGCTCTCAATATCGCACTTGGACCCGTGTTCATCTTTGGTGTTGGGCCGGTTCCGGCGCTCGGTGTAACTGGCGCTGCGGTCGCGACCACGCTCGGGCGCGGAATCGCGGTGCTCTACCAGCTGTCGATCTTGCGTCGCGGTACCAGCAAGCTTTCAGTAAAGCGAGCGCACTTGCGCGTGGATCCGCGCTTGATGGCCGCGGTGCTCGAGCTCTCGGTCTCGGCCACCGGTCAAATGTTGATCTCGATGACGAGCTACATCGCGCTGATGCGGATCTTGTCGGCCTTTGGTAGTGCGCCCCTCGCCGGCTACACGATCGGCTTCCGGATTTTCATGTTTGCCATCTTGCCTGCGTTCGGTCTTGCCAATGCCGCGGCCACTTTGGTTGGCCAGAACCTCGGGGCAAAGCGCCCGGATCGCGCCGAGGCATCGGTCTGGCGCGCGAGCAACGTCAGCGCCGCTTTTCTATGCACCGTCGGCGTGGCTTTCTTGGTGGGAGCGCCGTGGCTTGTCAGGTTGTTTACCAGCGAGATCGAAGTGGCGCGGCATGCCGTGAGCTACCTGCGTATCGTCAGCTTGGGCTTCCCCTTTTACGCTTACGGCATGGTCGTCAGTCAGTCGTTCAACGGTGCCGGCGACACCCGCACACCGACTTTCATCAACCTGCTCGTGTTCTGGGCGCTGCAGATCCCGTTGGCCTGGGGCTTGTCTCACTACACTCGCTTCGGCGCGGAGGGTGTGTTTGCGACGCTTGCCTTCTCGTTCTCGATCTTCGCCGTGGTGTCGGTGCTCGCCTTCCGTCGCGGCCGCTGGAAACGCATTCACGTGTGACGGCCGCCCGAGTTGCGGTTGGGCTGGCGGCAGCGCCGGGCAAACTTTCGAGCGCCGGAACGGTAACCTCGCGCCTGGCAGGCGCGTACCAGCCTCATCACGTCCTCCGCCTTCACTCGGTTAGCCATCTATCTTCACCAGTGCGGTGTTGCACTTGGTCTGCTGGCTGGTTGTTCTCGCGCGGGTGAAACGCGGGCGAGTGAAGCCCTGGTGCGCTCCGCAGTGACACCTGAAGCGTCGTCGGTACCTGAAAAAGCGCCCACCTCGAACCCAGGCGTCGCCGTCGTCGAGCTGTTCACGTCCGAGGGGTGCTCGAGCTGTCCCGCGGCGGACGCCGCAGTCGCGCGAGTTGCTGCCGTCGCCGAGCGCCGGGGCTCGCCGGTTTTCACGGTCGAGCTTCACGTCGACTATTGGGACTACCTGGGGTGGCGCGACCCGTTCGACGATGTGCGTTTTAGTGAACGGCAGGCCGGCTATCGCGCGCTTAGCGGCTCGACGTATACGCCACAAGCAGTCGTGAACGGCGTGAAAGAGACGGTCGGGTCGGACGAAGCGCGATTGAATGAGCTGATTTCGAGCGCGCTTGCGGGCCGAGCGAGTACCCAGCTCATGCTCACGGCAGAGTGGAGCGGTGGAAGCCTGCTGGTCCACTGTCACGGCGAGGGGATCGAGCCGGCACAAACACTCAACCTGTTCGTGCTCGAGAATCGTGCGGAGCGCGGCGTGACGCGCGGCGAAAATGCGGGCGAGCGGTTGCGGCATCACAACGTCGCGCGTGCCTTCGACTCGAGGCGCGTTCCAGGAGGCCGCTTTCAGGTAACCTGGCAAGCGCAGTTGCCGGGGGATCTGGGTCAAGAAGGCCTGAGCGTCCTTGCCTTCACCGAGCGAACCCGGCAGGCGGGCGTCACGGGGGCCAACCTCACTGTCCCCAGGTGACGAGGGCCGCACCCCCGCGAGGTTTCATCGGTTCCAAAAGGCCCTGAACCAGGCTTTGCCACGAACCAGCCCAGGAGCCCGAGTAGAGCACGCGGTACGACGTGCCAAGCCAACACGTGCGTCGCGTCGTAGGTGTGGTCAGTCGCTGGCCAGTGCGTAGCGGGCGGCCGCGTCGAACGACATCAGCTGCGGGTGATTGATGAGTGGCCAAAATCGTTCGTCCTTCGGCAGCAAATCCTGCTGTAGGCCCAGCACCAATTCTCGAGCCAGCGCGAAATCCGTGCGTGTGATCAGCCGTAGCCAAAGTGCGGACAGCCGCGGCGACAAGAACGGCACTTTCAAAGCCAAGAAGCGCCGACCGCGCAGCGCGGCGATGCGCTCCAAGATCTGCTGCCCGTTCATGACTTCGGGGCCGGGTAGGTCGAACCACTCACTCTGTGTCAGCGGCAAGTCTGCTGCCGAGACTAGCGCCTCGACAACATCCGACAACGCGACGGGTCGAGTTCGCGAGGCGAGCCACTTGGGAAGCACCATCACTGGCAAGCGCACCGCGAGATCTCGCACGATTTGCCACGAAGCACTGCCGTGCCCGATGACCATCGAGGCTCGCAGCTCGGCGACCGGCACCGCTCCGGCTCGCAAGATCTCGCCAACCTCCAAGCGGCTTCGCAGGTGCTCCGACGGTACTCCCGGTGGAGCTGGGCCGCCCAAGTAGACGATGCGTTCGACTCTGGCCTTTGCCGCGGCCGCGACGAAGGCCTCCGAAGTCCGCCGCTCCAAGTCGCGGAAGTTGGAGCCACCGCCGCCCATGCTATGCACCAAGTAGTAAGCAACTCGGGCGCCCGCGAAGGCGTCGGGAAGTGAGGCGGGCTCGAGCAGATCACAGGTGTGCCACACCACTCCGAGCGCGCTGGCTCGTGGGCGACGGGTAGTAGCTGCGACTCGAAAGCCGCGGGCTTGCAAGGCGGGGATTAGCGCCCGACCGATGAAGCCGCTGCCGCCAGTCACCAACGCCACCCCGCCATTGCTCTTTATCATCGCGCTCGCCTCTCCGACGATGGGCGCGACGCCTTGCATGTGCGCGTCGTGCCGCGGGCCCAGTGTAGCGCACGCCGGCGGCGAGGCGCATGAATGTCTCGCCGACTGGCGTCACCGAGTGAGGGTGCCGCGCCCTGAGTCTTGGAGCTCGTTCGTGCTTAGCGGTATCGTGAAGCAGAATTTGCTTCCCTCACCAATGCGGCTCTCGACCCAAATCCGACCGCCATGTCCTTGCACGATACACTTCGAGATATAGAGCCCCAGACCCACGCCGCGCCGGTCGTTCTTCTCGACTTGCAGAAACCGTTCGAACACCGCCTGAAGCTGACCTTCCGGGATGCCTTGGCCGGTATCGCGGACCGCAAAACGAATTTCGTCGCCGCTCCACTCAACGGAGACCGTGACGCTGCCATTTGCGGGGGTGAACTTGATCGCGTTGCCAATGAGATTCACCAGGACCTGGAGGATCCGCGCGGGATCGAATCCGACCTGAAATGCCCCTGGCACCACGTCTGTGCATAGCGAGATCCCGTTAGCCGTTGCCTGCGCCTGAAAGGAGTCGATCGCCTCCGTGACAATTTGGGCCGGGTCACCGACTTCCCGTGTGACCACTAGCGCGCCGGCCTCGATGCTGGCAACGTCGACGAGGTCCCCGACCAGCCGGTTCATTCGCCCACCAGCGCGCTGAATGCGCTTGGCATGCAGGGCGATGTCGTCGACGTGATTGGACTGCTTCACTCGTTCTGCAATCAGCCCAGCGAAACCCATGATCGTGTTGAGCATGTTGCGCAGATCATGGCTGACTATGCCCATAAACGCCTCGCGTGTGGCAACAGCATGATCGGACCGAGCGCGTTCGCTGAAGAGGTCCTTGTCGGTCTCGTCACGTTCGATCGAAAGCAATGCGACGTGTTTCGCGCGCTCCTCGCGAAGGGTCTCGTCAGCAGCTGCTCGCTCCCGCTCGAGAGCCCAGTCCTCCATAGCTCGCTCGCGGCGGACCAGCTCGGGCGTTTGTGATTCGTTCGCGCTGGGCTGTCGATCGGTTCTGGCGCGTGCAGCGGCGAGGACGCTATCCGCCCGGGCGCGAGCCTTCTCTACGACGGAGTCGGCCACTTCATCAACCGCGCCGACATCCTCGGCGAGCGCGTCGTCGGTTCTTTCGCGCTCGGCACGCAGACTCTCGTCGGTTTGCGCCCGTTCCGGACTGGGCGGCTTGTCTTCGGGGGGCATGAATACCCGAAACGGTACCACCGAAACCTCAGCGTCACGTGACGGTGCCGTAGCCGAATACGCGAGTGAGCGCCGACGCCAACGCAAACAGTGACACCCACGGTAGAGCGCAGGCACAGAACGCGGTGCTCTGATGCCACTTAGCTAAGGCCAACCGCATGCCCATCGGCAGGACCACTGCGACCTTGCGGCAGCCTGACGGGACCCCTCCGCGCGTCATTTTCGCCCCGCCCAACGCGGTTCAACGGGCCCCAATCCCCTTGAAAGGGCGTCAGCATAGGGATTAGAAACCTCGCGCTTTCGGCGAGTGCCTCGTCGGCGCAAACGCAATATAAGCAAGCTACTTCTTGAACCGCTTCCTTACCGCTGTACGAGGTTCAGCGCATGCGTCTCCTCACCTACTGTCATCTTGTTGCATTGCTAATTCTTGCGGGTTGTCGTCAGGAAGCTCCGTCCCACAGGCCTCCAGCAATGACCGCGGCGCAAGCTCTACCTTCGGTGTTGCCGCCGAGCCCGTCGCCGCCACTATCGCCGCCACCGAGTGTTGACGAGGGGGAACTTCGCACCGACGACGAACGCAACACGACCGCGATCTTTCGTGCCGCAGCGCCCTCAACGGTGTTCGTCACGCAGCTGCGTGTCCTCGTTGACCAATTCGAGCGCATTGCGGCTGAAGTGCCCGCAGGCTCGGGTTCGGGCTTCGCCTGGGACGACCGCGGTACCATCGTCACCAATTTTCACGTCGTGCAGGGCGCGAGGGCGCTGACAGTCACGCTCAACGCGCAAAAGACCTATCCGGCTCGCATCGTCGGAGTGGAGCCTCGCAAAGATATCGCGGTGATAAAAATCGACGTGCCTCCCGGTACGCTCTCGCCTCTCCCCGTCCTGAATCCGAAGAAAGTGCTCCAAGTGGGCCAGAAGACGATCGCCATCGGCAATCCCTTCGGGCTCGACCACACGCTCACGACTGGCGTGATCAGCGCGCTGGGAAGACAAATGGTGGGCGTGGGGGGCGTGACGATACGCGATATGATTCAGACGGACGCGGCCATCAACCCAGGTAACTCTGGTGGCCCACTACTTGACTCAGCTGGCAATCTCATCGGAATGAATACGATGATCTACAGCAAGACGGGCTCGAGTGCTGGGATTGGCTTCGCTGTTCCCTCCCGCGTCATCGCGCGAATCGTGCCGCAAATCATCGCCACCGGTCACGCGGAGGAACTCGGCTTCGGCATTGAAATCGATCCGAATCAACGCGCGGAACGTCGGCTGCGCCTCAAGGGGGTGATTATCCTGAGCGTCCAGAAGGGCACGCCAGCGGAGGCCGCCGGCTTGCAAGGCATCGCGTTAACATCGGAGGGGGTAACGCTGGGCGATGTCGTCGTGGGAATTGGCGGGTCGCCCGTAGGCAGCTATGATGATTTCTACAACGCTCTCGACGAGCATCACGCGGGAGACGAGTTAGACGTCAAAGTCCTTCGCGCCGGCCATGTCGTTACAGTGCGCGTCAAGCTCATCCCTGTGGGAACCTCCCCTCAAGCCGATTGAGCGTCTGCTTGATTCACGCCTGCCGAGGCGGAGGACACCCGTCGTCGGATCGCCCTCCGCCTCAGGTGCGGCGTTACTCGGTGAATTGCTTTATTTCAGGGTGTGCGCAGGCGCATTGATTCTCGCGCGCCCTACGCCGCGTACACAGGTATTAGCTTGCCACTCGGAGTCAGGCGTTTCGGCACGCGAATCGTCAAGACGCCTTGTCGAACCTCCGCATTTGCTTTCGAAACATGCGCATCTGCGGGAAGGATGACCTCGCGGTACCAATCCGATTCGCGAAATTCAGCAATCAGCGGCGCGGCCGCGTCGGACGGCGTACGCCGAATATGAACCACGAGCGTGTCGACCTCATTCCACGTCAGGTGCGTATTCGGCGCGGTCGCTCCCGGCGCGTCGACCATCACACGATATTCTCTCTCACTCTCGTACAAGTCGAGTGATGGGATGGCTGCTGTCCCGGTGGTGAGCGCATCGACCGTGCCTGCGCTCGTCACTGGCACATCGTCACCGGCGAGCTCGGACAGCTTGCGCTTCGTCCACTCGACAATTTCACCGATCCCCATGGTCACCTCCAGTGCGAGGCTTAGCCTTGCCTCACCTCGATCCGACGCGGCTTGACCGATTCAGACTTCGGAAGCCGGAGCCGCAGCACGCCGCCGCTCAGCTGAGCGTCGATCTTGGAAGGGTCGATGCCTTGGGGCACCGAGAACACGCGCAGATAATCGTTGGCTCGATACTCTGCCGCGAGGAGCGGACCGGGCGCGTCCTCGTGACGTTTCGCCAGGATCGTCAGTTGGCCCTTGTCTAGCTGTACTTCGATTCCGTCGCTGGTCGTGCCCGGTACGTCGACGAGTAGCAAGAGCTCGTCCACGTTTTCGTAAACGTCCACGACCGGTGCGACGGTCTCGCGTTGTTGTACCGCTTCGATGCGGCCATTCGAGCGATTCGCTAAGTCGGTTTGGTTTGCCATCGAATGCGCTCCTTCAATGAGCCTGAACGGCGATCTGCCTCGGTTGAGCCTCGGGCGCCTTCGCGAGCGTGACCGTCAGAACGCCGTTCTTGACCGACGCCTGGGTCTGCTCGGGGTTTACCTTGCAAGGCAAGGTGAGACTGCGGGAAAAGCTGAAACTCGTGCGCTCTTGCCGATGGGCGGAGTACCCTTCTGGAGGCGACACCTTTCGTGCCCCTGAAATCGAGACACCACTCTCGTTGAGCGTGACGTTGATGTCCTTCTCGGAGAGCCCAGGCACGTCGGCCTTCAAGACGAGATTCGAACCTGCATCGTACAGATTCACCCGGGGCCACGCAGCGGACGAGTGAGTGCCAGCGTTCGATTGGCTTGGGGCCCAAGACGGGTCCATGTCTTCCCAAACGCGGTCCAGGCGGCGGCGGAATTCATCGAGGAGCGCGGAATCGCGGCCCGTATCACCAAAACGCGAAAACATAACATGCCTCCTTGTTTGTTCGGTCCGTGCTTGCACGGGTAGTTGGACTTGCAATCAAAGGGACGGCAGCTGAAGCAGCGAGCCGCCCGCGAATTGGTTTTCCGATAGTCACGACACTGACGGTGTCAAGAGAGGCACTGCCCTGTTAGGCGGCGCACTCGGTGGGGCCGGAGGATGCGCGGACCCGTCGCTTGGCAACTCGAACGTGCAGCAGATCGTCGACGTGCGAGATGCGCAGATCGCGCCGAGAAAAGTCGAACGGTAGCGCGAACACGCGCATCGCGCGGCGCGGCTCCGGGTGATCGTTGCCCTGGCGCTGCAGTGGCGGACCCCAGATGAAAATGTTTCGATGATTGACTCTCACGCGCAGGTCCTTTCGTTCGCAGTCTCCAACCCGAAAGGTAACCGTCAACGCTTGATCGTCTTCGCGCGCGTCGATGGGCGGAGCGAACCACGTTGGCTCGGCCACCGTGGGAAGAGCAGATCGTATCGAATCATTGAAATTTTGACCGAACTGAGAAAGAAGACCATCACGAGGGAACATGCAGACCTCCTTTTGAGCAGCGCCGCACACTTGCGACGCCGCGGGCAATGCGGTTGTGGAGTTTCGATAGCTTGCGTCAGTTCAACCGACGCCTTGAACCGGAGCGCGTCTGCCCATCACTGGTGCAGTTCGCCTATCCCGCCGGCTGAGCCTGACCGTTGACCACGGCCTCGGCGGGACCTCCATCCGTTGGATCAGCGACCGAAGCCCGAGGCCGTCATCCTCGGCGTCACGCATCGCAGCGCGCAGCCCGGGAACCAGCCAATCAGGCGGCCCGTCGAACGATACCGGATCGTCGTCAATCATCGGGAGTTCGGAACTGGGAAACATCGAGTCCTCCTTGCTTCTCGACGCTGGTGGGACTCCTGGACGGAGCCACCGATGCAGGGGTTTTGCTTCAGGAAACTGGCCGCAAACTCGACCTATTCCCGCTTCTGAACATTGGGCAAAGGACCGTCAAGGGGCGCAGCGATTTTTTTTTGCGCGGCGCGGAGACCACCGCGGCCCCCCACTTGACGGCATCGCGGAGCCTGAAAAGAATTCCCGTTGGAGGCGGCTTATGGGCAGGGTTGCCTCTGATGCCAGCTCAGGGCTCTGCCACGTCATAGTCCATCGCTTCGACAAGCCAGTGCGCATACGTGAACGGTCCGGACTCGAGCTGCCAGGTCACACTCGCTTCGAACGGCACGTGCATTCCCGAGACCTCGCGCCAGTCGCTATAAATTCCGCGCCAGGGTCTGCGCCCCTGCTTGTCCATGAATCGCTCCGCGCTGATGCCAACCGGAAAGCCGTCCACGCCAAATTCGAAGGTTGCCGAGACTTCGACCTCGCCAAAGCGCAGGGTCCCGATTGCGTGACGCTCGTCGATTGCAGACCAGGTGACGTAGCGCGCATCGAACAGGGCGCTCGGGAACCACACCATCTCCGCGAGCAAACGCAGCGCTGCGCCCTGATCTAGTTCTGCGCCACGCGCATCGGCGATGGGCACGGTCGAATCGAGGAATACTCGCATACTTCCCCGGCCGTTGGCGGCCATGTCACGTGCGTCTACCCAGACACCCGGCGCCAATCGGATGCGCGCGCTCCACACGAAGCCGGGCGGGTCGGAAGTGAAGAGCTGCGTTCCTCCTATTGGCATAGGCTTCGAAGTGGGGCTCATGCAGAACGTGCCGCCGTGACGCAGTTTTAGCGTGCGCACCGGAGCGCGATCGCCCAGCGCCAGCTCTCGGTATCGCGCGACAGGTGGCGGGAGCTCGGCACTGGTCGAACACGGCGCTGTCGACGGCTTCACCGCGAGCAGAGCGCGCATTTCTCGGGCGATGCGCCGTTGCCAACGCAATTGATTCGCGTTGGCGATGACGCCAGCGGCGCCAAACATTGTCAGTAGGATCATGAATACTAGCCAACCCATGGGTCGAGTAGCTTGCATGAACCGCGCCGCTACGCTCGAGGGTAATCGAAGGTCCGTGGTCGCGCGGCGGATGGCGTCGCGTAGCCCCTCCGACGTCGTTGGCTGCGTATTGGATCAGCCCGCGAGCGGCCTCCGTCGCGGTCAGCCCTCCATCGGGCCTTGCCGATGGAGCTAGTTGGCAGCTCGAAAGTAGCCATCCAACTCGATAAAAGCACTCTGTTTCATGCTTGCCATGGGTCACTTGAAGGTAAGGGGAAAGTTCGTCTCTGCGCCGGCGCGGTCGACTTGATGAT
The DNA here is from genome assembly GCA_035634635.1 of Polyangiaceae bacterium. Lineage (GTDB taxonomy): Bacteria > Myxococcota_A > Polyangia > Polyangiales > Polyangiaceae > PMG-095. Next base: position 12,405 of record DASQCO010000052.1, on the reverse strand, counting down.
ACGTGTGGCGCCGACCGTGGCGCTCGCTGTGTTGCGCGCACCACAGCTGCCCATTGCCGGTCGCGACGCGGGCGCGTAGGCACTCGGGGCACGCGGGCTCGATCTCGATCTCAGCCGGCTTTTCGCTGTGCGGTATAACGAGCACCGGGCAACGCGCGTAACGCATCGTGGTTTCGGCGACCGAGCCCATGAGCATGCGCGCGAGACCGCGCCGCCCATGAGTGCCGACCACAATCAGGTTTGCGTTCAGCTCCGATGCGAGCTGAGCGATGCCCATCCCGAGGTCGTCCAACCGCACGTGAGAAACGACGCGCCCCGAAACCTTCCGTCCGCTTGCGCCCAATTGCTCGATGAAGAGCTCGAGGCGCACTTGGACGTGCGCTTGCAAACGTTCGAACGCTCGTTCTAGCGGATCGATGTCGTCCACGGCTGAATAGGAGCCGTTCACGACATCTCCACTGACGGCGGATGGACGAAGCATCGAAACCACGTGCACTTCGACGCTTTCGCGACCCGTGGCTAGGTCGAGCGCTTCGACAAAAGCGCGATCTGCGAGCTCCGAAAAGTCCATTCCTACGAGCACGATATAGGGTGCATTACTCATCGAGTCTCCTGCTTGCGCGGCGGAGGCGCGCACTGCGTTTCGTATGCGTCAAGCACGATGCGTGCCGCTGCCTCGCACTGCGACCCATGCACTACAGGCATGGCTGTCATTACAGGCAACGATGGTTTACTCGTCTCGATTCGTTCCACTTCGCACGTGCACACTCGACAGTTGAGTCGGTTAGGTGCAGTACGAGAGCGCATGAGCCATCACGTTGCGGTTTGGATCGACCACCGAGAAGCCAAGGTTTTCCAGATCGAGCCGGAGACCTTCGAGATGAGTAAAGTGGTCGCTCCCCAACAGCACCTGACGCGCAAGGCCTCGGAACAAGGCACACACGCGGATCTGGGCGGCTATTATCACGACGTCGCGACCGCACTGAAAGGCACCGGCGCGCTGCTGATCGTCGGCCCTTCGTCTGCCAAGCTCGACTTCATCCGCCACCTGCAGGCCCACGACCATGCGCTCGAGGCCGCGATTTGCGGCGTCGAGACACTGGATCATCCGACCGACCCCCAGCTCGTCGCCTACGTTCGTCACTATTTCAAAGACAAGGATCGAGCGGGCTAACCGCTGCGACACGGTTGCGCCACGCAGTGCGGCGTTCCGGCGTGCGCCTCAGCTCTTCGCGGGCGAGCGCACGGTCTCCGGATCCGTGGGCTGGCGGGGCAGGTCGATGGTGAACACGCAGCCATGACCGGGCACGTCTTGCAACTTGAGCTCGCCGCTCATCGATTGCATTCCTAAACGACGGGCCCGTTATCGACTGCACACATATCAGAGATGCTTCCAGTCGATACGAGTGAGCCTCACTGCGCCTTGATCGCGTCCAGCGCGACGGGACCCGCGCCGCGATTGATGATGCTGATGGAGTGTGGCCCTGAGCTGAGACCAGTGACCTCCGCGACCATCTGCTGCGCCATCCGCGCGCCCGTGGTCGAGAGCTCGGCCATCGCTCGGCTCTGGCCATCGATCAGAACCTCAATCTTGCCCGCCCCTGCTTGTTTCGGCGCGTAGACCGCGACCGTGCTGCCCGTGATCGTCGCGGTCCAAGTATCCCCAGCTGTGCTGCTCGTGGTGAGGTCGTTATTGTAGTCGCCGGTGCCCAGGTTAGAGCTGCGTACCCAGCCTGGAAATGCTGAGCCCGAATCGTCGTCGTTGAACCAGCCCTTGTCGTGGCTGATTTTCAGAACACGTATCTTCGACGCCAGCTGCGAATCGGAGATCCCGGACAGCGCCGGCACCGATCCACTGGGGGTGACCGTCAGCCCCTGGCCTGTTTGCGAGAACGTGGTTGCCACCGTGGAGCCGAGCAGCTCCACTCGAGAAACGGTGCCCAAGGTCACGCCGCCCGACTTCAGCGCCGAGAGCGTGATGGCGCCGCCGTTCCAATTCAGGAGCGTTGCATACACGTAGCCACCGGCTCGCGTGTAAATCACCGTCGTGTCCCCCCAGACCTCGAAAGGCCGAGACGCATACACGGCTTCGCCGTTCACCCTCAGCCACGCGCCGATGTCCTTGGCGATTTGGGTGCACTTGGTATCGAGGTTGCCTCGGCCGTGCTGGGTGAGGTTGAGCAACAAGCTTCCGTTTCGGGAGACGTTCTGCATCAACGTCGTGACCAGCGACGCCGCACCGGTGTATCCCGCCCCGGTCAGGTAGTGCCAGTTGCCGCTCTGGATGTCGAGCTCGGTCTGGAAAGGATAGGCGCTGATCTGTGATTCGGTGGCCGCCTCGGTGCTTCTGACCAAGGCACGCTCGGCGTAGGGCAGCAGGGACGCGCTGTTCTGGAAACTGTTGTACTGCCCGCCAACGCCTTTCATGTTCATGACGACGTCGACTGGTCCAGCCTTCCAGCTCGCAGCCTGGTTGTAGTAGTTTGCCAAGAGGATCGGTGCGATGGCACCTAGGCCCATGTGAACGCCCAAATCCACCTGAGAATCCCCGGCGTGATCGTCGAAGTAGACGACGTCTGGGCGATACTTGCAGATGGCTTGATCGACGCGATACATGAACTGAGTGCCATAACCCGAGTTGTTACAGGAGTTGTTCGAACAGTCCGTGGTGTGCTTCGGCCCATACAGATCTGCGGGATTCATGCCTTCCCACCACTTGCCTTTGCCGTCCGCTGTCGTCTGCAACGCATCAAAGGGGCCCTTCGCGCCGTTCGTGTAGCGGGGCGGCATCCACTGACCCCAGGTTCGTGCAGGGGTGTTGTGAAAACCGATCCCGAAACGTAAGCCCTTCTGGCGAGCGATCGGTTCCCAGGTGCCTACGATGTCTTTCTTGACGCCGACACGGACAGAGTTCCACGGTTGGTAGCTCGAATCCCAGTTGTCGAAGTTGTCATGGTGTGCGCCCATGGCCATGAAGAACTTGGCGCCCATTTGGACGTACAGATCCATCAAGGCGTTGGGATCCCATTGATCGATCACCCAGTTCTTGCAGATGTCCTTATAGCCGTATTCGGACGGATCGCCGAAGTGGCTCAGGTGATAGTTGTAATCAGCCGAGCCCTGTTGATACATCCGAAGGGCGTACCAATCACCTTGCTCGGGCATGGACTGTGGATCCCAGTGAGCCCAAGCTCCGAACTTGGCATCGCGCCACCACTGAGGCGTCGAATAGGCTTGTCCCAGCGCCTTCCAGTCGGGTTTGTAGAGCCCGTTAGCCGCCAGAAAGGTTGGCAGGTTCCAGATGTCCGTACCGGCGACGGTTCCACAAACGCGAGGTTGGCCCCCGACTCCAACAGAGCCGCCCGTCCCACCGCTCATGCCGGCGGTGCCTCCGTTAGCGGCACCGGCGCCGATACCGCCGCCCCCGGACGCGATCGCGCCAGCCGAGCCAGCTGCTCCTCCGTGAGACGCACCTCCGTCAGCCGTCGCGGTGCCAGCGGTCGCTTGCTCGCCGGCCGTTGCGCCTGCGGCGCCGCTGGTGCCCGCGCGTCCGCCCTGTGCGCCGCCGGTGCTGTTATCGGGAGTTCCCGCGCAGCCGACGCAGATGGCGAAAAGCCAGAAAGCCGGTGAACATGAGCCACCGCGCGAATCCTTCACGTTGGCACCATTGACCCCAATCGTGGAACGTCAGATCCACCTCGTGAGAGAAGCCGCACGCTCATTACTGTCTAGAGCGGCGCGTGATTGCTCTTAAATTTGCTCCAAGTTCGAGATCGAAACTTTTTGCCGCAGATAGCGCCACCGAAGCCACGTCACCGGCGTTGCGAATCGGTCTAGGACGCGATGCTCCCCGCATCGTGCTTGGACGCGTTCGCGAATGTCTGACAAAGCGAGAGCCTTTGCGACAGTTAACGGCATTGCCGCACGATGCTCCGCTGTAAAGGTGGGTACTTTGCGTTTTCGAACCTCCGTCTTGCGCCGCATGCGCACCTCATTCTTCGTGCTCGTTGCGAGTGCTACCGTCGTCGCCGCGTGTGACACCAGTGATGGCACTCAGGACCTAGGCAGCGCGGGTACGAACGCTGTCTCCGGTGGCGCATCGAGCTCCGGCGGGCACGCAACCGCGGCTGGCAATCCCAGCGGAGGCGCCGCCATCGCTGGCGGCGCAGCGGAAGCCGGCGGGCAAGCTTCCAGTGTCGCCGGCTCACCGGCGGCCGGTGGGGCAGCAACAGGGGGTACTCCGTCCGTCGCTGGCGCGCCGGGGACTGGCGGTGCGATGAGCGTTGGCGGTGCGAGCGGATTGGGCGGCGCCTCCGGGGCACACACGAACGGGGGCGCTTCCGGTTCCGGGGGTTCGAGCAGCAACGACGGCCCGTGCGATATCTACGAATCCGCCAGTACGCCGTGCGTTGCAGCGCACAGCACGGTGCGAGCCTTGTTTCGCTCCTTCAGTGGCAATCTCTACCAAGTCAGGCGTGCCTCCGACAAGACGACCAAGGACGTCGCCGTGCTGAGCCCTGGCGGTTACGCCAATTCGGCAACCCAAGACACGTTTTGTGCCGGCACGACCTGCACGATCTCCGAAATCTACGATCAATCCGCGCAAGCGAATCACCTCACAGTTACTCCTCCGGGTGGCTGGCTCGCGAACGGTGGCACCGAGGCGAAGGCGACTGCGGCCAAGATCACGGTCGGTGGCCATGCGGTCTACGGCGTGTACACGACGGGTAGTTTCGACGAGGCAGTGGGCGGCGTCGGTTACCGGAACAACAAAACCAAAGGCCTTGCCACCGGCGATCAACCGGAGGGGATCTACATGGTGGCAAGCGGCAAGCACTACAACCAGTATTGCTGCTTCGACTACGGGAACGCGGAGACCAACAACAAGGACAACGGCCCAGGCACGATGGAGGCACTGTACTTCGGCAACAGCACGCAATGGGGCAAGGGAAGCGGCACTGGGCCCTGGGCAATGGCGGATCTCGAAGATGGCGTCTTCGCCGGCGGCTCATTCGCGGCGCCTGCGACCAACACATCGCTTGTCGTCACCTTCGTCACCGCCATGCTCGGGGGCAAAGCGGGCAGCTTCCGCCTCAAAGGCGGCGACGCCCAGTCCGGCACGCTCAAGACAATGTATGACGGCGCGCGCCCTTCCGGCGGCTACAACCCGATGAGGAAAGAGGGCGCTATCGTGTTGGGGGTCGGAGGCGACAACAGCCACACCGGTGAAGGGACCTTCTTCGAGGGATGTATCACGGCCGGCTACCCAAGTGATGCATCGGACAACGCCGTACAAGCCAACATTGTTGCCGCCGGCTACGGGCGTTAACGGCAAGCCGTCGTATAAGGATTGGGCCGCCTTGGCAAACCCACCGCGAGAATTCGTGCTCCGCTATTAGCCCGCACCGATCGAGGATTCATGAAGCGTTTATTGGCGATCTGCATCACCTCCTTGTGCACCTTCGTAGCCGGCCTGATCGGTTGCTCATCAACTTCCCCCACGGTCGAGGTCGGCAGCGGAGGAGGGCGGGAAACGGGCGGAACCGTGGGTCGCGGCAGCGGAGGTACGCCCAACGCAGGTGCGCCCAGCGGAGGCAAGAGCAGCGGCAGCGCCGGTGCGCCATCGAGCAGCGGAGCGCCGACATCAGGTGGCGGCACCGACGTCGGCGGTTCTGCAGCGGGTGCCGAGGCGGGCCGCGGAGACTCAACAATCGGCGCGGGCACGGGCGGAAATGGGATTTCGGTGGGCGGTACGGCGGGCGGAACCGCCGACACCGGGGGCGGGCCGGGAACCGCAGGACCAGCGATGCTCATCGCTTGCCCCGCGCTGCCGGGTGCCACGGCGAGCCCGCTCTATTCAGTTACTGTCGGCGGCAAGCCGCTGTTCGTGGAGAAGCTAACCAAGTTCTCGCCGGAGATGCAGGTGCACTATGCGCACGGCTCATTGTCGGGGTCCGGCACCGCTACCGTGGCTGTGACCGTGAGCGAGAGCTTCAACTCATACACGGTGAGTCCCAAGAGCCGCAAGCTCGCTGCCACGAAGAGCGGGAACACGATCACCTTCGCCACTGGCCCCAACTACCTAATCCTCAAGTTCGACGCGAGGGAGCTGCTGTTCATCCTCCTCGATGCGGAGGAGAACAACCCGCCGAAAGTCGGCGACGCCAACGTCAAGAACCTCTCGGACTACACAGTGGACAACACGGGCGCGTCGCTGGTGACCTCGAAGATCCAGTCCGCGATCGACGCGGCCTCGGGCGCGACTCAGAACATCCTCTATGTGCCGCCGGGGAAGTACAAAGTTGGCGAACTGTGGCTCAAGAGCAACATGACCTTATACCTTGCGTGCGGAGCTGTCCTGTACGGTTCGAGCTCCCAGAACGACTTCAACACCGGCAGCGGCGGGATCAACATCGAGGGCATGCAGCACTCGCTGATTCGGATGTATCAGATCAAAAATACCAAGATCTTGGGTCGCGGCGTGCTCGACGCCAACGGGCTCGTCATCCGCGCGGCCGGCCTCAACGCCAGTCTGCTGAAGATTGAGCAAAGTTCGGCCATTACCGTGGACGGGATCGTGGTCAGAGATTCGAGCTACTGGGATACGCTCATCTATCGTAGCGACCAGGTGACGCTCCAGAACTACAAGGTGATTAATTGTCGACCGACGACGACCACCTACAACAACACGGACGGCGTCGACTTCGACGAGTCCACGAACGGCACCCTCTCGAACGCCTTTCTCTACACCGGTGACGATGCCATGGCGACTAAGAACGAGGAAGCCAGCGGCACCGTCAACACCAAGAACATCCTCCACGAGCACATCGTGCTCTACAACAATTCGGCGGGTTGCAAGATCGGGACAAAGACCATGGGACAGTCGATGGCTGACGTGGTGTTCAAGGACATCGACGTGGTCAAGGCAGGCCGAGGCTTGGTGATTGACGGCGCCGACACGGCAACCGTGCAGAATACTACATTCGAAGATATCCGGATCGAAGCGGTCGACTCCTCCCTCGTCGACGTTCAGAACAACAACCTGCCGAGCTGGCGTACTGCTGCCGGAACGACGCTGATCAAAGAGACATTCTTCACCAACGTCGCCTCGGACGTGAAAAGTTCTATCAACCTGCACGGAGCATCATCGACCGTCACCGTCACCGGGGTCCACTTCAAGAACTTCACCGAGCAGGGCAAGACCATCAGCCAAAGCGATCTCAGCAGCAACTCTTATGTCTCAGGCATCACCTTCCAGTAGCCCCCGTCGAAGTCGCGCTATTCGGCGGCAGCCGATGATGCATTCAAGAAGCTGCCTCCGGCCAAGCGCATCATCGCGCGCGAGGAGCATGCGCGGCAGACGATCCGAACCACTCGACCTTCAGGGCGCGAGCGTGATGTTTTGATTGGCCGAAATGGTGAACGCGCCGTCGCCGTGACGCGGGCCTGCAGGTGAAGGAAATCCGTAAAGATAGTCGGTACCACTGAACTCATCCAGATAGCCGGTGGTCCCTGCCATGGCATCGACGTTGGCAAACACGCCATGCGTTTGAACGCGCCAATAATACTTCTGGCCGGGCAAGAGCGCGTAGGTGTCGTTCACGACTTTAGGCAGCGTAAAGCTGGTCTTGGCGGTGACGATCAAGAGGTGCTCCATCGAGCTCGCGTCGAGGTTGTCGAATTCGAGCAGGAAGGGACCGGTGCTTCCCGTCCCGGGTTGAAACGAAAACACGGTCGTGCTGGAGACCTTCGTGCTGTCGGCCGCCGGCGATACTGCAAGACCCGAAGCGGGCAGCGGAAGCTTTGCCGTGATCCCCGTCGTCCCCGGGGCCAAGCCGTCCTTGTGTACCAGCGCGTAGCCGCCGGTGTATGCGTCGCCCTCCGTTGCGCAGAAGACCATGCTGCTGCCAGTGAGCGCTGGTGCGAGGTAGCTGAACGTGTTGGCTCCCGTTTTATCACGCGCGACAGTGATCGCGGCGTTCGTGGGAAATTGCACGAACGCCCAGTTTTCGCGCTCGCTACTGCCGCCGGGCGTCACCGTGCCGGAGATAGCGGAGGCGTTAATGGTCCCGGGCGTCATGTCGAAGGTGACCAACGCATTGCTCGACGATCCCGAATTCAGCGCCAACGTCTTGCTGTCGAACGCGACGTAGCTCGACGGCAAGCCATTCGCATCCGGTTGCCAGACCAAGCCGTAAGCGGTTTCTTGAGTGGTGGTCGGCCCGCGCCAAGAGGGATGGCCTTCGGTGAAATTGTCGGGCTTTACGTCCTTGAATTCGTCCTGGCCGTCGGGGCCTGCGACTGCCACCGAGAAGGTCCGTGAACCGGTCAACGCCGTGGTCAAACCAGCGCCGCCTTCGACATCGAGGTACTGCGAGTGGCTCACCAGATCGAGGTAAACCTGCAATGTCGGATCGCGGCGAGTCAGGCCTTGGAAAACCCAACCTGCGGTCTCCGCAGTGTCTGCGACCTTCACGATCAAGCTTGCGTCGTACTGGGCTGCAACATTCGGGATAGTGAACGCGCCTTGCGCGTCGGTAGTGACCTTGGTGCCCCCGATCTCGACCGGGATGCCGGATAGCTGATGGCCCCAATAGTCGATCACATGCCCCGTCACGGTGGTGCCGCCCACGCTACCGCCGCTACCGCCGTTTCCACTGCTGCCGCCGGTCTTGCCAGCGCTGCCGCCGTTACCGCCGCTGCCGCCGGCCTTGCCAGCGCTGCCCCCTACGCTGCCGGCGCTGCCTCCGTTGCCGCTTCCGCCTTGAGTCGTGCCATCCCCCGCGACGCCCGCTTCGCCGGCCGTATCGCCAACGGTGCCGGCGTTCGAGTTGTTGTTCCCGCCCTGTGCTTTGCCGGCGCTGCCGCCCTTACCGGCCCCGCTTGCTCCGCCCCGCCCTGCCGACTCAGCGCCGCTTTCGGCGCCTGTGCCGCCACCAGGCGTGGGCCCTTCGTGCAGCTCTTCGATTCCGAGCAGGCTGCTGCAAGCCGCGAGCGTGAGCAGTGATGCGAGTGGTGCCAAACGTCCAAGGCGTGAACCGTTGTTCGACCTATTTGCCTGAGACATCAGAAGTTCCCCCGCACGAACGCGGCGCCTGGGCCAATGCCGACGGCCACGCTTTGCTCTCGACTCGGTGCCGTGAACCAAAGCACCGTCGCACCGGCGATTGCCGCACCGCCGACGATGAAGCCGACCGTAGAGATCGTGGCCTTGGACTGCCCGGACGACTTTGCGTCGAGTGCGTCTGCGCTACAACCGTAGGGATACGCAGTGCATCCCGACTTCGCTTCGGACCACTTGGACGAGGCGCCGATGCCGAACACCGTACCAACGCCGAGGCCGACCAAACCCACCGCACCGACAACGATGGCAGTCGTGCGTTGCGCCGAGCCGCTACTGGCGGCTTCGGGCGGCGGAGGTTCGACTGGTTTCGACGTTTCCGCCTTCGTCGGAGCGCTGGCGTTGCCGGGGACGGGCGTCAGGGCCGGCACATTGACATCCAGCTTGGCTGCGTCCGCGAGCTGCACGGTGGACGCCCACTTTTGCTTGCCCGGCGCGACCGCTTCGACCGTGTGCGGACCGGGGTCGAGCGGGATCGGTGTCCCGAGTTCGGCCGGTTGCACGGGCACACCGTCGCGGCGAATCTCGAGCCCTGTTGCCTCTTCGCTGCCAGCTATCGCCCGGATGGTGAGCATGCTGAGGCGCGACTCGAGCGCCGCCGCTCGTTCAGTGGCCAGATCGAGACGCACTTTCGAGCCGGAGGCGCGCGCGAGCGGGATTGCTTCTTTGTATTCGGCCCACGCGCTCGCGGTCTTGCCGAGCTTCTCGTAGCAGGCGGCCAAGTTGAGCAAGGTGCCGAGGCCCGGGTCGAGCTGTTCACTAGCCTCGAACTTGGGGCACGCTTCCGCATACTTCCCGCTCGCGGCCAGCTTGCGTCCTTCGCCGAAGAGCGCCTCCGCCGCGGCCCGGTTACTCGCTCCGGCTGACTGCGCGTTGGCAGTCGACGCAGCAAAAATGGCTAGTGCACCCACGAAGTAAGCTGTCCGTCTCACACCTTTGGGTTATCGCAACGGCGCACACGGGACAAGAGCAGTTCCGAACTCTCGCCAAACGCTGCCCACGTAAGGGACCTTTTCCTCCCGGGTGATGGTAGAGCACGCCGGCCTTTCGAATCGGTTGAACCGATCACACGAGAAGGCTAGATTTGGTGAGCCATGACCGTTCGGGAGATCCTTGATGCGATCCAGGGGCTAGCGAGTCAGGCAAATAGGAACTTCTGAGCTACTCAGTCGTTTTGCTCTGACCGTGGCTAATCGAGCGAATAGCGTTTGCTCATCTGCTTAGTCATTTCTTCGAAGGCCACGGCTGACTAGCCAAGCGCTCCCCCGAGCATGATGCAAGTCGGCTGCGCTCCGGAGCACGCCAAAGCTTTTGAGCAAGGCAGCTTTCTGTAACGGCTTCTCGAAGAACTCGGCAAAGCCCGCCGCTCTGCAACGGCCGGGCAAGCTGGCGTCTGCGTCTGCGGTTATGGCAACGTAGCGGCAGTGCGCGAGCTCCGACAGCTCACGCAACCTGCGCACGAGTTCGATGCCATCCATGCCGGGCAGGCCGATAGCCGCGACCACGACAGCGGGACGCAAAATCGGCGCCAGTATCAACGCTCGCTTTGCGTCGCTCACGATGCTTGGGCGGTGTCCGACGTCGCGTAGCCAAAGCGCGTATAGATCGGCAGCACCGGCGTCGTCATCGACGATTAACACGCAGGCGCCGGACAGTCGATGCAGCCCTGACGTCATATGCCGAATCATATGAAAAACGTAGCTCAGTCGATATCGATTGCGAGTGAGTGATTTCACGCGCTGAACGGGCGCTCTCGACGAAGCGCATCTCCAAGTCGTGTCCGCTTTCCCGGAGGTCGCCATGAGGCGCATGTTCGAAACGTCGAGTTTTTCGCGGGTGCGGGTTGGCCTGTGAGGTATCGACTGAAGACATCTCTGACATGTTCGCAGCCGATAGTGGACCCGTCGTTCGCGAACGCAATTGGTGGTAGTCTCGCTCGATGAAGCTCGCCGGCATAGATGCGAATCTGCTGGCCGCACTAGACGCCCTCTTACGCGAGAAAAGCGTCACGCGGGCGGCTCGGCGCCTGGGCGTCGGGCAGCCCGCCGTGAGCCATGCCCTGTCTCGTCTCCGAGATCACTTCAAAGACGAGCTCTTGGTATTGAACGGGCGGGACTACGTTTTGACCGTGCGTGCCGAAAAACTGGCCACCGTGGTCGCCAGCGCGACCCGCGCCTTGTCACACGTGTTCGAGGAGATGCCCAGCTTCGACGCGGCCACCTCTTCCTACCGGTTCGTTGTGGCGTGCTCCGATCTGTTTGGCGTCCTGGTGATCCCCGAGCTGCTCCAAACGTTGAAGCGTGAAGCGCAGCACGTCGAGGTCGAACTGCGCGCGATCGTGACCACAACCAAGGAGTCGATCCTCTCCGGCGGTGTCGATCTGGCGCTTGGAGTCTTCGAAGACGTGCCCGTAGGTATCAATCAGCAGTCGCTGTACGAGGACCCCGCGGTGTGCGTCGTGCGTGCGGACCACGAGCAAGTCGGCACTCGGCTGACGCTCGAGACCTACGGAAACCTGCCGCATCTACAAATCGGGCCCGTCGCGGATGCCATCCCTGAGCTCCACATCGACCGCGCGCTGGCAGCGATTGGCAAGCGCCGCCATGTAACGCTGCGCGTGCCCTATTACCTGCTCGCCCCGCACATTTTGGAGCACACGGACCACGTAGCTACGCTTTCTGCCGGGGGCGCCGAAGTACTCGCGAAGATGGCCCGCTTGCGTGTTCTCGAGCCGCCCATCGAACTGCCGGTGTATCGCTATTCTCAAATCTGGCAAGACGCGCACAACGACGACCGCGCGCATACGTGGCTTCGCGAGCGCATCGCCGGAATCTGCCAACGCCGCGGGCTTGCTACGCCAGGCACCTGGGCGCTTTGAGCGCTCAGGTGATCGTCAGTTTCTCGAACCACAGCTGGTCGATGTAGCACCAGGCCCACTCCTCACCCGGCTCGATCGAGCGCGCGATTGGGTGGAGAGTGGCGCGGAAGTGCTTGATGGCGTGCTGGTGCTTCGAAGTATCCCCACAGCCGACGTGACCGCACTCCATGCACATCCGAAGCTGCTCCCAGGACTCGCCCAATCGCAGGCAGTCAGTGCAGCCCGCGCTGCTCGGCTGCACCACGCGGATGTGCGCGTAATGGGAGCAGGTCGTGGATGACGGGGGGCCAAGCACGACAGAAGGTTGGCTTGCGAGTTGGTTGCGGTCGAATCGATTGATCGCATGCCAAGCATGCCTCTCTCTCGATTGCTCTCATGCATACCTGCCATCAGCGAGAGTAATAGT
>DASQCO010000051.1:0-111971 GCA_035634635.1 Polyangiaceae bacterium | reverse complement strand
AGCGGGCGGAACCATGGGCGATTTGGCGCAGTTTCTGGGAAACATCCAGACTTGGTACAACACCAAACACGCGGCGATCTTGAAGAAGCTCAAGGAAGCCAAGGACTCGTTTGGCAACAGCTTGCTGGATCACACCGTCGTCCCGTACGTGACGGAAGTTGCGGTCACTACGCATGAACGACAACCGCTGCCTGCGTTCATCTTCGGTGGCAAGGCGCTCGGTATGACGCATGGGCAGTACTACAACTTCGAGGGCAACCTGCGCAGCCACAATGATTTGTGGATGACCGTGGCGCAGGCGTATCTCGGAGCCGATCCGCTCTCGAAGCTCTCTGCGGAGAAGTTCGACAAGAAAGGAGTCACTCCCGTGGCTGGCGTATGGAAGGCGCCTGTCTAGTCTTCAAACCAACGAGCGCTCTTTCGAATACGATTTTTGATTCGTTTAGAGGGGCTAGCGTCACTTAGCTGAGAACGTGTTGATGCGTGCGCGCGGCTTGCCGCGCGGGCGCACCGCTTCGCTCAGCCGCCACTCGATCTCCTTGGAGGAAACAAGCCTCATGAAATTTGCGAGCCCCACCTCGCCTGCTGTTACCGCATTACTGCGCTACGCCTTGCTCCTGCCGATCACGGCGTTGGCCTGCGGCTCCGAGGCTGCACCGCCCGTCGTTGGCAATCACCCTAGTGGAGGAGGCGGCACCGGTAACGTCAGCCAATCTCCAAGTGGCGGCAGCTCTACTGTGCCCATGGGTGGCTCTGGAGTCACACCGGTCGGCGGTTCATCGAACGCCACTCCGAGCGGAGGATCGTCGCCGGCGCTCGGGGGTAGCGCTGGCATGACGAGCACCAGTGTTGGAGGCATGAGCGTCGGCGGCATGAGCGTTGGTGGTTCGGTTTCTGCCGGAGGCTCCGCGGTTTCTTCCGGAGGCTCCGCGGGCGCGAGCCCGGATTTGCTGACTGCGGTGGGTGGTCCGCTGACTGGCCAGATGTTGCTCGGACCCTGCCTTGGTGGTGACGACCCACTCGTGTGTCAGACGCTCCTCGCCCAATGTCCAGGTGACAAGACTGACTTCGCGCTGAGCGGCGTGCTGACGACTGACAAGGAGATCACTCTCGGCGGTGATCCAGCGACCGTCTACACGATCACGCTCCACGTTCAGGGCGAGGTCGAAGCAAAGGGCTACGAGAACGCGGCCGGTGATCAGGACAAGTCGAAAGCATCCCCGATGGCGGATGGTTTTCAAACCGGTGGCACACCGACCAAGGGTGATGCCTACAACGTCTATATGTTGCGAGTAACCAGCCCCAAGCAGGACTACTTTTTCAACTCGCTGATCCCTCCCGGTAAGTCGGACCACACGACCTACGGCATCGATTACACCGGCAAGATACAAGCCAACGGCGGCACGAAAATCCGGCTCGTCGCAGCGGATCGGAACTGCAGCATGATCAAGAACTGCGGTCCGAACAACAATGGCGGACAGTGTAACGCGCCGATCACGATCGCCAACATCGATCCCAAGGCGAAAGAGAAGAACCCCTCGTTCAAGTTCAACGAGCCCTACAACGGGCAATGGGTCGTGATGGTGGTCACCGCCGTTACTGCCAACTGAGTCGTCGCGCCCGATCGTTCTCGTCACGAGGTGTTTGCGTGAGTGGTCAGACGTTCATCCGGCATCGGGGCAAGTGTATTCTCGGCCTCGGCTTGTGCTTGCTCTGGCCGTCTGCAGCGCACGCTGAACTCACGGTGGCTGAAAAAGGCGGCTTTCGGTTCTTCACCGAAGGCCGCATCAACACGTTCGCGAGCGTTGGTTTCGGCGATGATTTTCCGCTGCCGACCCCCAATCCCAACGGGCCGCCGCACAGCGTCGTCGGTGAAACCGCCCTGGGTGCAGCCGGGCAGAACACCGACCAAGACGACATCAACAACAAGTACTTCGCGATGCGCGGTCGCAATGGCTTCCTCGGGACGATCCTAGGATTCGGGATCGCGCGGGACCTGACGGCGACGACCAAGGTCAAAGGTTACATCGCGCTCTGGGGTCACGCGGAGACCTACGACCGCGATCGAACATTTGCGTCCGAGTTCGACGCGCGCGAGGGCTACCTCAATTTCGAAGGACCCTGGGGCGGTTTCAGCGCGGGGCGCATGCTCGGGCTATTTGGGCGGATCTCGACCGAGATCGACTTTAGTTATGGGCACAACTTCGGCCTCGGCTATCCCTGCGGTGATGCGCAGGGACCAACCTGCGGCCACATCGGCACGGGCGTGATGTTTCCTGGCTTTGCGTCCGGCTTCGTCTACGCGACACCTCCGCTGGCTGGATTGAAGTTGCAGGTAGGCATCTACGATCCTGTTCGCTTGCTCGGCGCTTGGAACCGCGCGCCCGTTCCGAGACCAGAGGCGGCGCTGTCCTTCGAGCAGAAGCTCGGCGTGGTCAGCCTGTTGAAATTTCAGGTCGAGGGCATGATGCAGCCGGTCTCGAGGGGACAGCTCGATGCTTCGGGCGTCCCGAGCTTGGTGCACGACCGAGTTTGGGGTGTCGCCGGAGGCAGTCGTTTCGAAGTCGGTCCGCTGCGTTTGGGGGCATCGGTGTTTCGAGGCAAGGGTCTCGGTCAGTACTACGCACTCCAAAACTCGCCCGTAGCGTTCAACCCAGCAACCTATGAACTACGTTCTTTTACCGGCCTATACGCTCAGACCGCGCTGGTGTTCGGTCCGATTCAGCTCGCAGCTGGCGTGGGCCAGGTGCGTATCGACCAACTCGAGGTCGACAAGCGGGACGCATCACTGAGCAATGCCAAGAGTCAGACCGGCATCTCTGCTGCGATCTATTATCACTTGTCGGACCACTTGGTTCTAGGCCTCGACTACTTCCGTTTTCAAACGGATTGGTACGGAGCTCCAACCGTGGATCCGACGACCATGGCAGTGACGGGCGTGCTCGCGCCCGAGAAGCAGGTCGTCAGCTACATCAACGCGGGGGCAACCTACCACTGGTAGGCACGCACCGTCTGTCATGAGGACTCGTGAAACCTCGAGGTAATCGCGTGAATACCCTGAAAACCCGCAATGGCAACGGCGCTTGTTTCGGGCTGTGCGTGGCCGCCGCGATGCTCTGCGCGCGCCCGGCTTCCGCCGAGGTGACGTTGCTCGAACAGGATGGCTGGCGATTCACCTTCGATGGTCGCATCAATGCGTTCTTGAGCGTTGGCAAGGGCGACGACTTTCCAAAACCGACGCCAGGTTCAGCCGGTAAAGATCACGACGTCATGGGTTTGAACCGCTTGGCGCGAGCACCGGACGTCGGCTGGAAGAGCTCGGAGCAGGCGGACGCAAGCGGCCAATACTTTGCGGCGCGAATCCGCAGCGGCATGTTCGGCAACGTGCTCGGCTTCGGCATCGCGCGCGAATTGACGCCCAACACGCAGATCAAAGGTTACATCTCGATTTGGTCGACCGTCGAGAGTCCGGGGCGTGACAAATGGACGGCTGTAATCCCGGTCATGCGCGAGGGCTATTTCAACGTAGCTGGGCCGTGGGGCAGCGCCACAATCGGCAGGACATTCGGCTGGTTCGGTCGAACGTCGACCGACATCGATATTCTGTACGGTCATGGCTATGGCGTGGGTTTACCTTGCACTGACGAACTCGGCCCGGCGTGCGGTCACATCGGTACCGGCGTTGCGTTTCCTGGCTACTCTGCTGGCTTCTCCTACTCGACGCCGAGCCTTGGAGGGCTGCAGCTCCACGCGGGCATCTACGATCCGATCGTGTTCACGCCGACTTGGAAGCGCGCCCCATGGCTGCGCCCCGAAGGCTCGCTGACCTTCGAGACGAAATTGGGACACGGCGGCCTGCTCAAACTCGGGGTTGAAGGCATGTTTCAGCCGCTCGCGCGTGTGAACCAAGTGACCGTCACCGCCCCGGATGGCAGCACGAGCACCGTGCCCACCGCGGAATCGACCTCGGTCTGGGGTGCAGCTGGCGGCGCTCGCTTCGAGATGGGCCCGGTGCGCATTGGCGCCTCGGCGTTTCGCGGGCGTGGTGTCGGCATGACTTATGCGCTTCAGAACACGACCGCGACACTGAGCACGAAGACCGGCGAGCTGCGGACCTTCACCGGAGTTTACGGTCAGGGGGCCCTGATGTTCGGAAAAGTCCATCTGGCCGCCGGTGGCGGTGTGGCTTCAGCCGATCAGCTCGCGAGCGATCGTTTAGACACTTCCCTCAGCGTCATTCATCAGCAAATCGGCATTTCTGGCGCAGTCTACTATCACGTGACCGATAGCGTCGTGTTTGGGCTCGACTACTTCCGACTGATGGCGCGCTGGTACGGCGCGCCCAGGTCGGTGCTGGATATGGACGGAAACCCAGTGCTGGCGGACGGGTCCTTGTTGCCCGGCGAGAAGCAGGACATCAACTTCGTCAACTTGGGCGTCACCTATCATTGGTAATTGTCGAGCACGCTTTCCCGGTCCGGCACCTGCGGGGACGTGGGCGAAGATTTCTGATCAAAATTCCCGGTTCGAGGTCACTGACACTCCGGGCAGCGCGGCCCCTTTGGATGAATTCATGACAAGTCGTAGCGCACACTCTCTGTTTGGCTGCTTTCTCCTCGCTGTGCTCGGTTCTGGCTGTTCAGGCTCGCAGCCTGCGCCGGCTTCCGCGGCGACTCCCGCCGTTCCTGTCTCCAACACCGCTAGCCAAGCGGTCGAGGCGGCCACTCCGGGTTCGGCAGAACTCAATGACCGTCCCAAGGAGCAAGCGATCAGCGAGGCCCCGTACGGAACTGCCGGCGGCATCGACGTCAAGATCTACACCCTGAAGAACAAGCACGGCCTGGTCGCCAAGATCACCAACTACGGCGGCATCGTCACCGAATTCCATGCACCGGACCGAACCGGAAAGATGGCGGACATCGTGCTCGGTTACGATCGCCTCGACGACTACTTGAAAGGGTCGCCCTATTTCGGCGCAGTGATCGGTCGCGTCGCAAATCGCATCAGGAACGCGCAATTCACGTTGGACGGCAAGAGCTACAAGCTCAACGCCAACAACGACAAGCACACGCTCCACGGCGGAAAAGTCGGCTGGGACAAAGTGGTCTGGGTGGGCGAGGTGCAGGAGAGTGAAGCCGGCCCGTCGCTCAAGCTCAGCTACGTCTCCAACGACGGCGAAGAGGGTTTCCCCGGTCGCGTCATTGCTCACAACACGTACACGCTGACCAACGACGATCAGCTCAAGATCGAGATGGACGCCACCACCGACAAGCCGACCATCGTCAACATGGCGCATCACAGCTATTGGAACCTTGGTGGCCATGACTCCGGTCCAATCACGGACGAAGAGCTGACCTTATTTGCCGACCAATACACCCCCGGTGATCCCGTACCTGACGGCAAGATCAAGCCCGTCAGCGGAACTCCGTTCGACTTCACGTTGCCCAAGACCATCGGCAAAGACTTGAAAGAGGCCGGTGGCAAGCCGCTCGGCTTCGATAGCAACTGGATTGTGAAAGGCGACCCGCACACCCTGCGCCCGGTGGCGCGCCTCAAAGATCCGAAGACGGGGCGGGTGCTCGAGCTGTCGGCTGATCAACCCGGAGTGCAGTTTTACTCCGGCAACTTCTTGGACGGCAGCAACAAGGGCAAAGGCGGCGCTCTGTATCGACAGTACGCCGGCCTGTGCCTCGAATCGCAGAGGTTTCCGAATTCGATCAATGTTCCTGCGTGGAAGGATCAAGTGATCCTTCGGCCCGGAGTCGACTATCGACACACGATGGTGATCAAGTTTTCTGTCGAGTGAGAAAACGGGCATGAAGAACAAGGTCAGCTTCGGCATCATTGGCACAGGTGGTATCGCAGCGGACTTCTGCGAGGCGCTGCGCGATTCACCGCTGTGTGAGGTCGTGAGCGCAGTCGGATCGTCGCCGCAAAAGAGCACAGCGTTTTGCGAGCGTTTTGGGTTGGAGCGCCCGGCCGCGACGCTTACGGACCTACTCTCGGACGCGACGGTCGACGTCGTGTACGTGGCGACTCCACATCCGCTGCACGAAGCGCAAACCTTGGCATGCATCGAAATGGGCAAGCACGTGCTGTGCGAAAAGCCGCTCACCGTCGATGCTGCCAGCGCTGAACGTGTCGTGGAAGCCGCCCGACTACGTGGCACGTTCCTGCTCGAGGCCTACATGTATCGCTGTCATCCGTTGCTCGACGCACTTCTCGAGCGACTGCAGCGCGGGGACATCGGCCAGCTGCGTCACATCAAGGCTGATTTTGGCTTTCGCGTGCCACGCGACGCGAAGGGGCGTTTGTTCGATCTCGCGCAGGGCGGTGGCGGCATCTTGGACGTGGGCGGATACGCGATGTCATTTGCACGGCTGCTCGCAGGCGTTGTCACGAGACAGCGCTTCGCAGAGCCCACTCGTCTCGATGCCGTCGGTTTCAAAGGTCCAACTGGCGCGGATGAGATCTCGACCGCCATCATCGCTTTCGCTTCGGGACTCACGGCTACGCTGACCTGCGCGGTGCACCACCGCGTGGGCACCGAAACCGTGCTCTATGGAGAGCGAGGACGCATCGTGCTCTCCGACCCTTGGATCCCGCAGGGGATTCGGCAAGGACTGCAATCGAGCTTCAGCGTACTTCGCGAAGGCGAGGACGAAGAGGTCGTCAACATTGTCACCGCGCGTTCCACCTACGCCCTTCAAGCGGAGCTCGTTGCGGGCGTGCTGCCACGTCTCGAAGCTCCTTGGCCGGCGATGACCTGGGCCGACACGCTCGGCAACATGCGTGCCCTCGATGCATGGCGAGCTTGCCTGACTTGATACCGTGTTTGTGTTCACGCGAGCCATTCCCTCAGTGCTCTCTCTGATCCCTTGGCGCATTTGGCAACCAGGCATGTCTTTCACGATGAGGCGTCCTCGCCGACCTCGACAATCGAGCTGCTTTCGCTCGCGGATGACGCAACCCTCGCCAGCGCGCTGATCGAAAAAAACGCGGCAGCACCGCGCGTCGCCTGGACGCGATTTGCGCCTCTCGTCCGCCGGATGCTGCGCCGCTCGTTGGGCCCAAAGCACGAAGTCGAAGACGTCGTCCAAAACGTGTTCCTGTGTTTGTTTCAACGCGTGCACACCTTGCGAGACCCGGTTGCGCTCAAGGCATTCGTCATCGCCATCACTGTGCGTATGATCCGTTATGAGATCCGACGCGCACGCGTTCGACGTTTGGTCGGTCTGTCGCACACGTCTGAACTGCCGGACTTGCGCGTCGTCAATGCCGACAGCGGCTCCAGGCATGCGCTGATCCATTTCTATCGCACCTTGGATCGCCTGAACGCGCGCGATCGCACCGCTTTCGTGCTGCGCTTCATCGAAGGGATGGAAGCTGCCGAAGTCGCTACTGCGATGGCCGTTTCCGTTCCGACTGCGCGGCGCTGTTTCACTAGAGCATGGGAACGGGTCACTCTTCTTGCACAACGAGATCCTTTTTTAGTTGATTACTTGAGCAAGCTCGAAGTCACCTCGTCATGAAGAACGGCAATGAGCGAGGACGATGAGACCCTGACCGCCGAGCTAGTGCGGCTCGCTCAGCGAGAACTGAACGGTGATTCGCCTCTTTCGGACGATGCTGGATTCGCGCGGCTGGAAGCGCGGGTTTTGCAGCCACGGCGTCTTTGGCCCAAGCGAGCGCTGATCGGAGGCTCTGCCTTGGTGCTGGCGGGCGCCGTGGCGTCTGCGCTCATTCTTCAGCTACGCACGCGGCCACTGACCTTCGACGTGGCCGGTTCGACGGTCGGGGAACGCGGGCAAATCTTCGCCCAAGCCAGCTCGCGCGTTCGCTTCTCCGACGGCTCGGAGGCAGACCTGGCTAGCGGAACCGAAGCAAGAATTCAGAACCTGACCGCGCACGGAGCGGAGGTGATTCTGAGCAGTGGTCGCATGCGCTTCCACATCATGAAGAAACCCCAGGCGTCTTGGAAAGTCGCGGCGGGTCCCTACGAGGTGCGAGTGACGGGTACGGCGTTCGACGTGAGCTGGTCGAACGAGACACAGACATTCGATCTACGCATGGAGACTGGCTCGGTCATTGTTACGGGGCCAATGGCGCGCGGCATTCCACTCAAGGCAGGGCAGCACCTATTCGGAGGCGCCGCCATGGGGCAGCTCCTCGTCGAAAGTGGCGGTGCGACGAGTGTACTTGCGCCCGCGCCCGACGTCGCAGCGGTCTTGTCCTCGGCGACGGCGCTCGATTCTCGAATCGAGCCTGCGCGTGCGTCTCCGGCGCCTTCCGCCATTCCTCTAGTACCGCACGCGAGCGCAGCCGCTCATGCCTGGAGTCGTCAAGTTGCGGACGGCCGTTTCAATGCGGTGCTCGAGCAAGCCGAGCGCCGCGGCTTAGACCGCACTCTGGCGACAGGCACACTCGCGGAGCTGTCTGCCCTTGCTGACGCCGCTCGTTACGCCGGTCAAAGCCCATTGGCCAAGCGCGTCTTGCTCGCGGAACGACAACGCTTTCCGGGTTCGAATGCGGCGCTCGATGCCGCATTCTTTCTCGGTCGGATCGCCGAGGATAGCGGTGCGGGTGGTACCGATTGGTACGAGCGATACCTGAGCGAGAGCCCGCGTGGGGCGTTTGCTTCACAAGCTCACGGTCGCAAGATGATGTTGTTGTACAAGCAACGCGGTGCCGCGGCAGCCAGCCCGGCCGCGACTGAGTATCTCTCTCGCTATCCCAAGGGTCCGTACGCCGCCACCGCACGTAAGCTCGTTCAGGAGTCCCAATCCGCGCACACGCCATGAAATGGCGGAGCTGGCTGATGCAGCTCGCGACTTGCGGAATGCTCAGCCTGGCGAGCGGTCGCGCGCTCGCGGAGTATCGTCATCGCGTCGTGGTGCTCGAGCATGAAGACGACGATGATGCCGGAAGGGAGATCACGACGCGCGTGCGCGCCGAGTTGGGCGCAGCCGGCTTCGATGTCGTCGTGTTGCCGAGCACGGACGAAGATCCGAAGCGAGCCGTGGAATCGGCCGGGCACGAGCTCCACCCCGCGTCGGTGTTGCTCGTCGAACGTCTGCTGTCGAACAGCAATGGCAAAAAGCATGCTGCGGGAGCCGAGCTCTGGCTCGCCGATCGCATGCTGCGCAAGACCTTCGTTCTGCGACTGAAATCCCGGGAGGATGATCTGCGCGGGGAACCTGCTCGTGTCGCCGTGCAGGCGGTCGAGCTCGTGAAGGCTCGCCTTGCCGAGCTCGCCGTCACGCGCGACCAAGAGCCACCACTACCACCCCGTTTGCCACCTGAACGGAGTCTGCCTGCCGTGCCCGCGCAACGCAGCCGGCACGCGAACCTGACGCTCGGCGTTGGCTTACTCGAGGGCTTTCAGGAAGACGAGCAGGTGCTGACGCCAGTGTTGCGGTTGGCGGGGACGCTACCTCAGCATTGGACCGGCGAGAGTTTGGTCATCGATCTACGAGGTAGCTTCGTGGGACTCGGGCGGGCTGCTCGAATCGAGCAGGGAAGCGATGCGGCGACCGTGCGTCACACCATCATTGGCTTCGATGCCGTGGCGCGTTTTCTACCGCGTGGCGTCGCGCAGCCATTCCTGTCCTTCGGAAGCGGCTTGCTCATCCTGGACGTCATGGGAGATGCAACCGATCCCGCTCGTAATGCCTCGGATCACGTGACCTCGGGTTTAGTCAGCATCGGTGGTGGCCTATGGCTCGAGCCCTTCGAGGGCTTTGGGATCGTTCTCGAGGGACAACTGATGAGTGCTTGGAGCAAAACCGTGCTGCGTATTGCGGCTGAAAACGCAGCCGAGATAGGAGCGCCGCTGTTACTCCTGAGCAGCGGCCTGGTGGCGGAGTTTTGATGACGAAAACCGCGTTGATTCTAGTGCTGCATTGCGCATTCGCCTGTGAGCCTCATGTGGTTGATGCGGTGCGAGAGGCGCCCGAACCGCCTCCTCCGGGGCCGCTCGAGACCACGCTGATTCACCGCTACAGCTTCGACGGCGAAGGCCACGAAGTGCGCGATTCGAAGGGCGCCGCGCACGGGCAACTGCTCGGCACCTCGCTCTCCGGCACCGGCGAGCTAGCGTTGGTCGGCGAGCGTTCTGGTCAATACGTGAACTTACCGAACGGAATCGCGTCCGGCTTGCGCGACGCCACGTTCGAAGCCTGGCTCACCTGGAATGGCGGCGACCCTTGGCAGCGCATTTTTGATTTCGGGAACAGCAGTAGCGGGGAAGATTCCCCCGGTGACACTGGAACCAAGTACCTGTACCTGACTCCCGCATCGGCGCGCGATTCGGCCAACATGCTGACGCCCGCTCTGCATCTTGCCTATTCGCTGGCCGGTAAAGGCGGAGAAAGCATCTGCGAGGGCCCGGCCCCCTTTCCCTCGGATGTGGAGACACACGTCGCCGTGGTGATCGATGAGTCCGCGCAGAGCATGGTGATCTATCAAGACGGCTTGCAACTCGCTGATTGCGCGCTCGCCCACCCCCTGTCGGCGATCGATGACGTGAACAATTGGCTCGGCCATTCGAACTACGTTGCCGACGTGGATTTGTCCGCCACGTTCGACGAATTTCGGATTTACAGCGCCGCGTTGACGGCGAGCGAACTGAGCGCCAGTTTCAACGCGGGGCCTGACGCAGGCTTGTGACGAACAGCAAGTGCGCGGTTCGCTTGCGAGTCATGGTTTCTGCACGGCTCCAATGTCGGGTGCCGACGCGGGCAGCGCGGTTCCAAAAAAGTCCTTGCCGCCATTGTTTGGCATGACCGAACCGGCCTTCAGCGCAGCTGAACCCGCACCCAACTTGTACCCGCTGAGTGACGAGAACGCAGGTCCCGCCTCGCTGCCGTTGGTGCCTCGTCCGGGTGCCGTCAGCAAGGGATCTTTCTCGATGGCGAGCGTGTCCGAAGTGGGCGCGCTGACGTTCGAGCCAAAGTAGAGATTGTTTCGATAGACGATGCCGCCGCCGGTCGTGAGCACTGCGTTCGTTTTCGTGGAGACGAAGAGGTTGTTCGTCAAAACGTATGCAGCCGCGAGCGAGTCCCCGTAGCCGTAGGCAAGGCTCGCGTTGTTCTTGTCTTCGTAAAATGTGTTGTTGTAGATGGCGCTCGTTGCCTTGCTGTCGGAGTGCAAGTACAGCTGATAACGGCTGCTGTTCTGGATGATGTTGTAGCGAACGACCGAGTCGCCGAAGGCGAATTGGCAGAGCAGAATGCCATCGCCATTGTCGTGAACGTAGTTGTATTGGATGATCGACTTGGTGGTGGCTCGGTCGGTGTCGATGCCGTTCGAATCGGCGCCGCCAGCCTTCTTGATGGTTCCGTACGTCTCGTTGCTTTGAACCGTGATTGAATCGGTGTTGTACAGCTCGATGGCGCTAGTGCCGGCTTCAGCGATCACGTTCCCTTCGATCGTGCCGCCTTGGGTTCCGGTCAAGTAAATGCCATTGCACCCCAGTTTGGCAGTGTGCTGGTTGATGTAGTTGTTCCGAATCACCACCTTGGTGTGTGGACTGAACTGTGCGTCGCTAGCGGAGTCGCGGACGCCCCAGTGAACGGAGCCATCGAGCTGCTTGAAGACGATCCCAGCGAACGAGCAGTCCTTGATGACGTTGTTTTCGATCAGCACGTCGTTGAACAAGGTCTTTACCGGTTGCGCGGCGGCTGTCGCGATCTCGAATACGATGCCGCCAGTGCGCTTGGACGCATCCCAGCCAGTCTTGAACGTAACCCCGGGAGCGTTATCAGCCACGTCCCCGCCAATCCAATTCACCTCACCGGTCACGTCGTGGACGAAGCAACCGCGAATCTGCACGTGGCTCAACGTGCCCGCATCGCGACCCACGACCGAAATGCCGCGATAGTCGCCAGGCGCGGCCTTCTGATTGGTGACTTCGAGATTGTTCAGCTCGACGTACGCGAAGTTTTCGAGAACGACGCTATCCTTGTCCGCGCTTCCTGCGGCGATCTTTGGTCGATCACCCGATCCATACTTGTCGATCACGACCGGGGCCGCGCTGCTGCCCGAACCCTGCGGTTTGAGCTGTCCATTCCAAATTCCCCCGGCACGCAGACAGAGCCGGTCGCCTGCCTTCAGCGGGGTTGCGTTGGCCTTGGTCAAGCTCCTCCAGGCGGTCGCGGGTGTCTTGCCATCATTTGCATCGCTACCGCCTTTGTCGTCGATGAAGTAGCCAGGCGCGCTCTCACTGCATCCCGCGCTGGCACTGTTTCCTGCTGAACCGGCGGCGCCAGCGAGCTGCCCACCCGAGCCGGCAGAAGCGCCCAGCATCCCGGCAGAGCCGCCGGTCCCAACATCACTGCCACCGCTCGCCCTGCTCGCACCGCCGGCAGCCGGTGCAGCGCCGCTCGACGACGTTGAACCGCCCGCGGTGGTCCCGCCTTGGTTGGAGGTACCAGAAGGTGCCCCGCCGACTTCCGCGGTCGACCCGCCGCCGCCCGTATCAGGCAGAGCGGCACCGGTGCGGGCGGAGGAGCACGCTGCAATTGCGGCAACGACCAGGACGACGCTGGCCCGACACCAGCCTTGAAACGCGCAGCAACTCGGCCGGTTGAACGAGGACATCGATTGCGATCAGGGGCGGCGACTCCGAGATCTTTCCGGCGCGTTGCCCTTTCAGGGCGCGGCGGGCACGGCCTTCAACAAGCTCGCGAGCGAGAGATTCTGAGCGTAGGCGTCTGCCATGGCCAGTTGGTCGATGGTCTTGGCCCCCAGCTCTTGCAGGTGCGTGTTGTCGGTGACGCCATTCGGGTAATTCGGCGACTGCCCTGCTTTGAGGATCAAAAATAGCTTGCTCGTTTCCGCCTGTCCGATGCGCTCGAAATAGGTCTTGGTCAGTGCCGTCAAATCGATCAAGTCGACCTTGAGGGAGCCGGCGAGTTCGCGCACCGCCGGAGGGTAGGCTCCGTGCGTATCCGATAGCTTGGTCCCATTCCAGTTGTTGCGATTGATCGAGGTAAGCAGGATTGGCGTCGCCTTCTTGGCGCGAGTGTCGTTGACGTAGGTCGTGAGGAATTGCTTATAGGTCGTTTGCGGATCGGTGAAGAGCGTTGGCTCTGCGCTCTTCTCGTCGTTGTGTCCAAACTGAATCAGCACGTAGTCTCCGGCCTTGAGCGCGTCCTTGATGGGCGTCCAAGCGTGCTCTTCGAAGAAGCTCTTGGAGCTGCGACCGGAGAGCGCCTTGTCGACTACGGTTGCACAATCGCTCGAGAACAAGCCGCCGAGCGATTGACCCCAGCCCATTCGAGGGTAGAGGTCGCTCGCATACACGCTCATCGTCGAGTCACCGATCATGTAGACGGTGACCGACGAAGCAGGCTTTCCCGTACAGACTCGGCCGCCTGAGTTGCCGCCGGAGCCGGCGGCGTTTGCGGCTCCCGCACTGCCGCCAGCGCCGACGCCGCCTGACGTAGAGCTTCCTCCGTTGGCGCTCATTCCGCCCGCGGTCGAGCCGATGCCTGCAGAACCACCGGGGCCGCCCGACGTACCACCGTGCGATTCCGCCGAGCCACCACTTTCCACTGGGCTCATGGAACCCGCGCTCCCGCCCGAGTTCGCCGAGGTACTGGTTCCGCCGACAGGCACCGTGTCCGCGTGCCCGCCGACCGCGTTGCTTCCGCCTAGGCCAAGTTCGCGCTCTTGTGGTGACGATTCAGCGCCGCAGGCCGAAGCAACCGCAAATAAGAGGCCGCAAAGCGGAAGCAGTGCGTAGTTCACACCCTTCAGGTCGCGCGCGGGGGGCTCGACGGGTCAGAAATCTCGAAATATTTCGCCTGCGACCCGCCCTAGTTCGCGGTTTCTAAGCAGTGCCGGCGGATATAGCGGCGTAGTCCGGAATCGAGCTCTTCGTCGTAGTACCGCTGCGCGGCGGCGCGAGTCTCGGCCCCCGGTCGCTCGATGCAATCGGCGATTAACCCGTAGCCGTCCTGCAACATGTGAGCGTCTTCCGGGTACTCTTCGCGGTACTGCGCGAGCAATGCACGCAGCCCAGCTGCATCGTTCACGTCCATGGCGCCGTTCAGATCGCCAATCAGGTTGTTTTCGCGAAAGATGCGCTGATGTTGAGGGGTGAGGGGATGAGGGGCCATGCCCCTCGCATCGACTTGGGCAGAGCCTGCAGGCCGGATTGGCACGCCCTCGCGCGTGAATTGCGCAGGCTTGGTCTGTTGCGCTGGAGGCTCGACGACAGCTGGCGCAGGCTCGACACTGCGCTCAGCAGGCTCGAGTGCGGCCTCTGGTGCGGTCGGTCGTGGACGCAGCAACCACGCCACTCCAGCCAACGCGAGCAGCGCGAGCAGTGCCCAGCAGTAGCGACGAAGAGTTTCCAAATCAGGGCTTCGTGACGGTCCAGGTCACCGTTTGCACAGAGTTCTTCCAAGCCGTGGCCTGACAGTAGTTCCCTTTGACTGACGCAGGGCAGGTACTGGTGCGCAGCTTGACCAGATCCATCGACGCGTTGTCGTAGGCTTTGGCCGAGATCATGTGTGTGCCGGCAGCAAGCCCTGCCGTCGAGAAGCTGGTGCCGCCGTTGACCGTGGTCATGCCATCAATCGTCCAGTCCACGTTGATCACGGCGGGGTCAACTACGTTCACCTTCAGGGTAGCCGGATTGCTTGCCGCGCCCTCGGGCGGTTCCGTCGAGTCGATGGGCTTTACCGCGCGCCAAATGCCGAAGATCATTTGCTCGCGGGACACCGAATTGAAGCTCGTATCGAGCGGGATCTTCGCGAGGTCGCTGCCACCGAACAAGCTGTTCATCATCGAGTTGCAAGAAGGTCGATACTGACCGGTGCCGAGGTAGCGACTCCCTTGCCAGGTGCCTTGCGCGCCGGTCGCGCCCTTATCGGGCACTTTCAAACCCTTCTGGGTGGTGCCGAGCCAAAGGTCCCATTTGCCGTCTGTCGTGGTGCAGTTGCCGGCGGAGTTCATCTCCGCCTCGGCGTTGCCGCTGTCGCCGCAACTCGCCTTCTGTCCTTGGCAGCCTGTTTGGCTGCCATACTCATCCGCCAGCTGGTGGAAGCCGTGCCCTCCTTCATGCAACGCAGCGCCAGCGGCGTCATCGCCGGCCCCTGACCAGAGCATGAGGTAGCTGCCCGTGTTTTCCCACTTGTTCTGGTTGAGAACGACGGCCTTCCAATCGACTTCGAAAGTAGCTGGCACCTTCGCTTTGATGTAGGCGTTCACTTTGGTCTCGTTCACTTTCGCCAGACGGTCACCACCGTTGCCGCCATCGAACGCAGTCGGACCGTTACCGATGCCGTCATTTTCGCTGATCGCCTTCATCACGCAGATGTTGACGAAGTTGCGGTAGCGACCGTACGGCTCACCGCTCTCGTGCTCGAAGCGTCGCTTGAGGGCAGCCGCGATGTGAGTCTTGAGCGTCGTCTCGACCGTCGTCGCGGTGTAGCCGTCACCGAGAATGAGGTAGTTGATGCGGTTCTTCGGATTTCCGTGATTCTCGACTGCCCAGCCCTCGGTCCCGCAATCGAGCGGGGCGAGCGCAGGTGCGCCGCCCGAGCCGCCGCCAGGAATGAACGATGAACCGCCGGTGCTGGGGCCAGGACCAGCCCCGCCCACAGCTGGCGCACCACCCGTCACGGGAGTTTGGCCACCGGATGCTCCGCCACTACTCGTCACGGCACCGCCCACGCCGCTGCCGCCTGATGCGACGCTCGAGTTCCCGCCACTGCCGGCAACCGCCATGATCGGCGCGGCGCCAGCTTGTGACGCGCTTTTGCCGCCCGCCGAGGGGCCGCCGTCGTTGGCGTCTTGCGCACCGCAGGCAAGACAGAACGGTAGAACCAGCAGCGGCCTTCGCTTGAAGAGCCTGATATGTCGTGAGCGAGGTGCGCCCCCGATCGACGCAGTCCGGAAAAATTCAGCTAGCCGCGAAGCGCGGGGCAACTGCTCAGGGCACATAGATAGAAAGTGCCGGCGCTAGCTTTTCGTTGATCAAAAATTGACAAGAGCGCGAGGCGACGAGCAAGCAGCTCCCCAAAGTAAACTCGCTTCACGATGCGCTCGCGTCTCTAGTGCGAGGCTTGTCCGCCGGTCGCCTGCAGAGGCGGACCACTAGGCATTGTGGCGGGGTGACCCTCACACAGCTTCGCCGATGCGCTTGGGCCCGAGCCCTGACAGATGCCCGCGCTATTGCAGAAGTCTCCAGCGCACTGTGCGGAGTCTGCGCAGGCCTCGCCGAGGGCACGTACCGGCACGCACTTGGCGGCGGAATCACAGTAGGTCCCAGCCGCGCATTGAAAGGGATTCTCGCACGGCCCACCACTGACTGATTGCTGTTCGCACCGCCACGATTCCATGTCGCAAAACAGACCGTCGCTCGCGAAGCATGTGCCTTCCACAGGTTCCGGCTCGCCCGCGATCCCCTCGCGCACGCACACGCCGCCCTCGGCGGCGCAGGTTTGGCTGCAGCTCTGTCCGAGACGCTTGTGGAGAAAGCGCGGCTCACCCGCGACGCACACGCCAGAGTAGTCGTACCCGGAGTCCTCTTCGTAGTGCCTCAGGCACGTCAGGGGCGCGTCGGGGGTCGTGGCACAACCGTGGCGCGGGTCGCACTCTCCGCCGAGCGGCACCGTGCCATGAAATAGCCCATCGCAGGCGTCAGTCAGGTAGCGGTCGCGGTCGGCTCGGCAGCCGTCGCTGACCTGTCCGATCGCGTCCAGGCAGCGCTTGGCGGCGACTGAGTCGAGATCAGAGCCGAGGAAGGCCTGCGCTACGAAGTGGTTGCGGATCTTTGGTCCGTAGATCGCCTTGCAGCCCTCTTCTCGATACGGAAAGTTCGCGGCGACGCAGCAGGTCTCGAAAATATCGCACACCCTTTGCGTCGCTTCTTCGGCGAGCTGCTCAGCCTGAGCCTCTGGTTGTTTGTCGGGCGCGCAGCTGCTGAACACCAAACCTGCGCACGCGAGTAACAGCGCGCCCACATATTTTCCCGCCGCAGTTGCCATGTCGCTATCTTTACGTCTCAAGCGCGACGCGCAAGAGAGGCAGTGCGCGAATTGCGATGCCAAACGCACGATTTGTGTGTGCTCGGGCGCCGCGACGCAGATGTCATAGTGTTCTAATTGCCACCATGAGTGAGCGCTATTTGCGTCACTCGCTGTTGCCGCTTCCAGTACGGAGCGTCGAGGTAGCGACGTTCACTCGTGTAGAAGAGGCGTCGCGCGCGCTGATTGGCGACGAGCACCTCATAGACCTTCCGACCATACTCGCCGAGATGACGCTGCGCGTGCTGCGTGCTCGCCAGGCACTGGATTGCCGTCTCGGCGCCGCGGATGCCGCTATAGAGGGCAAAGAGGATGCCCTGGGATGCCAGCGGATCGAAGGAAAGCGCCGCATCACCCACCGCGAGCCAGCTTGTCCCGCTCATGCGCTCGGCGCACTGAACGGTTGCGTCGGTCACCCGCAGGGGTTCTCCGAGATCACGCGCCTCCACCGCGTAGGGCAATAACCCTGAGCGGTTACAATATTCGGTGAATGCAGCGGGCTGTCGCGCGAGCGGCGTGATCGTGCGCGGTAGGCCGTGAAACGCGAGAACCCGGAGCTCGCCGGGGAGGCGAGCGGTGTACCACCAGCCATTCGCGACCGATTTCACGCGTGTCGTTCGATCACGATCGCTGTCGGGATGCCGGAGCCAACCCACGACCGCGAATTGTTCGCTCAGTCGCTGTCGGCTGACCCCTTGCTTTCTGCTGAACACCGCGCGACGCCCCGTCGCGTCGATGACGAAGCGCGCGTCAAGCTCGTGAGGCCCCTCACTACCGGGGATCGAGATGCGCCAGGCGCCCTCGAGCGAGCACGCATCGCCAATTCGCGCGTGGATTCGCGTGGCGCCGAGCGCTTCCGCGCGGTCGCGCAAGCGAGCATCGAGGCGATGCCGAAGGACGTGCCATCCGCCACCTTCGGGATTGCCGAGCGCGTCGCGATAGGTCCAATCGTCAGCTCCCCAAGCAGAGGCGTTGGCCACACAAGGTTCGAACTCGTGTGGCAGCAAGAGATCGCCGGGACCCGCGAAGCCCAAACGACGGAGCAGCCGAACAGTAGCGCCCGGGAGCGATTCACCCACTTTTAGCTGCTGTTCGTTCGCGTCGTCCAATAGCCCGACCTGAAGCCCCGCCAAACGAGCCACGATCGCCGCGGCAGACCCAGCGGGGCCTGCTCCGACCACCAACAGATCGAGCATCGCGACCGTCAGTTTCCTCGGCGCTTGATGGTCAGAAACTCGTTGCGCTGTTCGTCACTGAACCAGCCCGCGGCCGCGAGCAGGCGATCGTGTGGGCCGAGCTCTGGATATCGCTCTGCGAAGATGCGGTGCACCACCTCCATCTCGGACTGCTTCACCTTGCCGAGGTTCTCCACGTACAGCAGCTCCGGCAGCCAATCCATGTCATCGGGTCGCGGCTTCGCCTCCAGGATCCCCATCTCGCCGAAGTGCTCGATCATGTACATCATCTGCACGGGCGCCGGATTCTGAGCAGGCAATTGGCGCAGCCAGCTCGGCCGGTTGTAGAAGGCCGCTATTCGGACCTCCATCGGCTGTCTTACGTCGCACAAGGTTTGGTAGTCGACCAAGGTCAGCACTTGATTCGGCACGCGGGCAGGCCAAAAAGTGGGCAAAAACGGGTCATACTCGAAGTCGTAGCCCGAGCGGCAAAAGGCGGTGTCCCCCTGCCAGGGGATCGCCATCCAGCGCGTCAGGTCGCCCGGACCTTGCTCGTAGAGCGGGCCGTTGATGCGAAGCACTTCAGGTTGGGTGAGGTTGCTGCCGTAGTTCGGTTCATTCTTACCGCTCGGTCGCCGCCGAATGCGGTACGGCGCGCGGTACATCGAGGCGTGACGCATCGGCCAAGTCAATTCGCAGCCCGGATGAAATGCGTCCGAGAGACAGAAATGCATGGCTGCTCGGTCCAGCATTTCGGGCTGATGCTGAAGCTCCACGTCTTCGAACTTTTCGGGCCGCGCTGCGTCGGGCGTGTAATCGCCGACGAATCGGCCTGCTACCCAAGCGCTGAGAATGAACTCGTAATAGGCAGGCAGACGCAAGTTCTGCTGCGCGGCCACCTCCGCTGCGTTGGATGGATCGGAGTAGCCGAAGGTGTCCCCGTAGATCGGTGGCCAACCGTTGATGTCTTGTTCGCTGCCAGCGGCCGCACGGAACGCGTTGTAGATGGTTCGGCGCAGCTCGATGTACGGATCGGGATAGAGGCTACTCTCCGGCGCGAAGGCCAGCTTTTTCATCAGCGCCGGGTCGTCGAAGTTCATCGGGGAACCTGCGCCGAACATCGCTAGAAATCCCTTGTTTACCCATTGAATCGCGTTGAGGCGTTCCAAGATCGGGCGCACGTCGCGGTTGAACGAGATGCGCTCGGGGAGCGGCAGGAGTCCGGCTTGAATGAAGACGGTGCGTAAGACGTCGTCGAGCGTGCGCCAGCCGGTGAGGTCGGGCGCAAAATTCGGCGGAGCGGCGGTGACCCAGGCACCGTCGGCATCGAAGGTTCGATTGCCCACGGTGACCCGCGCGCTGACCGGGCCGTCTGCCATGTCGTCGTACCAACCGGCAGCGTTGTTGAAGCTGCTCGGCTTGGCCGGATCGTAAACCGGACAGCCCGCGGGACTCGCAGACACGCCAAAGCCCGGGAGCACGAGCAAGCGGCCTACTGCGTCCGTGCGCAGTTCCCCGAGCGTCACGGGCGTGCCCTGGAACTCTCCCGTCATCACGAAACTGTCATCGTTCATCTGCAGCCCCATGATCTTCTTTTCACCGGGGTCGATGCACAGCGCAGCGCGGCCGCTGCCGGTGACGTCCGGATTGCGAAGCGGCACGGAGATATTTTTAGTGGCTGGAATATCCATGGCCGCGTCGAACTCGAACCACTGTGCTTTTCGGTTGGCGACGTGCACGGCCCACTCCACGCTCGAGTTGTCGGATTGTTGAATCTCCGCGACGACGTCGCCGTCAGCGTCGTAGCCATACACTCGGAAGCGCGCGGCTTGCCGCTTGATGGCACCGCCCGCGTCACGGGTGGAGCCGAAACGCGTGGGGGCCGGGTGCATGACCTCGGGACCGATCGTGTAGTCGGAAGCGCTGTTACCCACTCTTGCCACGCCGATCCCTGGGTGAATGCGCACCGAGGTAATGCGCGCGATTTCGCTGCTCGTCAGCGAGCGGGGCTTTTCTTGCGGCTCATGGTGCGGAAATGGGCACTTCGGGTTTTCGATCACCGGCTCGCCCGGTGCGGTCGGCTCGGTCTTGGGCTGTCCGTTCGTTTCTCTACGGTAGTCCGCGCTAGTTTGGTAAACGCTCATGCGCGCTTCGGCAATGCTCCCGACCGGAGCGTTGGCGGCGGGCACACGACCGATATTGAAGGCCAGCCAATCGCCGTAGATCTCTTGCTCGGATACGGTGATGTCCTGACTTGGCAGCGTGATGGTCGCCACCTTGACAGGCACGGCCGCTTTTTCGTCCCAAGTCACCGTGGCGCGATCGAGTGGGAAGTGCTCGTCGATGTACGTTTGGCTATGCACGCTGGGATCCGGGCGCCGCTGAATGTACAGATCGAGCGTCGCCAAGCCCGCGCGCATTCGACCAGCCAGATCCTTGCCGAGGAAGTTGGGATCATCGATGTCCGGTTCGGCGGCGAAGGTGGACGTACCCGGATGGAGCACGTACTTGCAGTAGCTTTCACCGAGTTTGAACGGCACTACGCTCCACAGCGGAGTTTCGAATACCGAGCGGATGGGCTTCGACATCCGGTCGAGGAGCTCGTTCGTCTTGGGGGAGTTCTTTTGCACCCATTCGTCCCCCCAACCCTCGAAGCTTGCCTTGGTGAAGCCGCACATGTCCCGCGCGTCGTCCACGAAGAAGAAGGGCACGTTTTGAAGCAGCAAATCGGCTGTGTTTGCGCCATTATCGCTGATCACTTTTTCGCCCTGAATGCCGAAGATCTTGATGCCAATCCCGATCGTGCTCATCCAATCAGGTCGACCGTCCGAAAGATCCGAAGAGTAGCGAACGTACACCGGTAGCGTCTGCCCCGGGTTGGCGAATAACCCACAACGGTATTCGTCAGGAATGTTGGGCAAGAACTCGATGCTGCCTTTGATGATGCCGTGCGTTCGCAAGAAGACCGGTCTGCGAGCGGGGCATTGTCCTCCCACCTCGACGCGACGCTTCTGCGTCATGTCGACGAACATGTGTCGCAAGCACGCGATCGGATCGACGCACGAACAGGTGGTCGTAAGTTTCACGTTTTCAGCCAACAAGCTTTTCATATTGGGCCCCTCACGACTCGATGGTTCTGGAACGTTCGACCTAGAGCGCGCGCTGCTGGCGCTGCTCGAGTCAGATTTCTCGAAGCTCGCACCACAGCAGAGCGCACGTCGAAGTGTCAAGCACCCTCACTCGATATCCCAATACGCAACATCGGGGGCTGGCCCCCGAGTGGTGGTATTCGCCGCGTCCAAAGTCGCCGGCCGAAGCGACGAGTCAACGGGCCTCTACAACGTCGTCGTTCCAACAACCGTCAGCGAATACTGCTGAGCCGTCGTGTACGTTCCGCTCAACCACAGCAACAAGGTGTGGCTCGCATCCCACTTGGGAACAATGGGACGAAGGTTGTCGACCGTGGAGCCCTGAGTGAGCGGCGCCCAACGCCAGGTCGCGCCTCCGTCACAGGTCACGCCTTCGAAGATCTCGTGCTTGGCGAGGGGCGTGCTGTCGTCACGCGGGTCAACGTTGGTGGAGATGAAGATGATGTTGGGATTGTCAGGGTGGAGCGCGCTCAGACCGGTATAATCCTGGTCGTCGACGGTTAGCTTGTGGCCGGCTTTGGCGAGGTAGCTCGACCGCCAAGCGCTGCCGTCATAGCGGGCGTAAATCAGGCGCAGATCCGGATCGGTCATATTCGAGCCGACATGCCCCTGGCCCAAGATCGCGATCGTGCCGTCGGCATAGCGCACGATGTCATGATTCCACAAATGGTTGAGCGTCACTCCGCCGAGCGTCACGCCGGTTGCGACTGCCGGCGTGTAGCTCTTGATGGCGGGCGCGTCACTGTCGGTCACATTGTCGTCGAGGACCGTGTCCTTCGAGTCGTACAGCTTGCCGGCCTTCAGGTAGCCGTGCCAAAGGCTGGCGTCGATATCACGCGGGTGCCCCTCGGTGCCGACGAAGTCGATGCGATCGCTGTTGTTTCCCCAATATTTGTAATACCCGCCCACAAAGCCCAGAAAAGGTGCGGCGACCAAACGCCCATAGTAGCTCTGCGTCACACCGCCATCGTCGGACCTCAGAAAGGTCGGAATGGTGTCGACGGAGCGAACGGCAGCGAAGATCGAGCCACCGAGGTACCAGGGGTTCGCGTACACGACGCGATTGAGGACCGTCCCGGTGCCCCAGGGGCAGCCGAGCGACGACCAGTCGAACAACGCTTCGGTGGACCAAGCCGCGCCATCGAAAATGCTACTACGCGAATCGCAATCGATCCGATTCCCCGTCCACATCGCGAAATATTTGCCGTCGGGTCGCACGAGAAACGTGGGCGCGTTGCGATCATCTGGAGTGGCTTTGAGTCCGGTCCCGAGCGTGAACAGCTGTTTGGTTCCCGTCCCAACATCGTAAACGACCGCTTCGATATCGCCGTCGCGCGCGCCGCCGCTTGCCACCGACCCGATCACGAATCTGTTCTTTGCTCGATCCACGACGGCGCGCTCGTCTTGAAACCAGTTCCAACCGCCGTTGTCGTTGAACTGGATGATGCCGTTCGCGGGAATGGGCGTCGCTGGCAAAGTCGGACACGCCGTTGCGGCAGAGCCGCCCGTTGCGCTCGCACCACCGGTGCCGCTCGCGCTGTTTGCACTGCTCGCGCCGCTCGCACCGCCCAAGCTTGCTGTGGCACCTCCATCATGACCGCTTACGTTGCCCGCCCCACCGAAAGCGGCGCTGACTCCGCCGCTGTTTGCGCCTGCGCGGCCGCCGCCGCTGCTATTGCCCCCGCTATTCGCGCCGCTCACTCCACCGCTCTCGGCCACCGCCGCAGGAGAACCGCCGCTCGTTCCCGGCGCAGCACTGTTGCTCGAATGCCCACAAGCCAGCAACGACCATAAGCCGCTCAATGCAGCCAGCTGGCGGATGGAAAAGCAGCTACGCACTGGGCGAGGCCTGAAGTTCGCTCGATACACGGTTCCCTCTAATTTTCGCGGAGAAATGCGTCCCCAAATCCCGAGCCGGAAGCTCCCCGTATAGTGCCGCGAGAAGCGGAAAACCGTCTGCGTGGGAGAAGGTTATTGGCGGCGCCGGCAACCCCGGACCGGGTTTTCGGGGGCACGCGGCGCCCGCGGCCCGGCTCAGGGAGAAATCCACGCATGGCGCCTGCCGTCGTGCGACGCACGCTTACCAACCGACGAAGCCAAGCTTTTTCGGGCATTCAAACGCGTCGAAGCCCCCCGCGTGTTTTGGCGCGGAGGGCTTCGAAACGCGGCTGAACTGCGCCCTTACGTGGTCCTACGTCGCCGACGCACGACGAACAGACCGAACGCCAAGGCTCCGAGCCACAGCGCGTGCTTGGACACGCCGGGGTTACCCGGCAGCGAGCAGTTGCAATGGCTGGCCTTCTCGACCGGTGGCACCGCTTCAGGCCGGGGCTGGGGGCTCGGTGGCTTGGGGCACTTGGTGCAGTCGAGGGGCGCGACCTGCGGCTGCTCGGGCACTGAGCCGATGATGGCCTTCTTGCCCGGCTCGCGCGCCTCCAGGCGATTGGTGAGTTTGATCGAGCCGTTGTCCGGAATCACCACCTTGAAGAAGTTCGGGGCGACTTGCTGGAGCTGTGCGTTCAAGCCGACCATCTCGTGGAGCCAGCCTTGGAGACTGCCGCGGTGATAAGCGTAGAAGCCGAACGGCATGCCAGGCTGCAGCCGCGTCATTAGTTCTTTGCCAAGACCGCGCTTTTCGCCCGTGTCGTAAAAGACGTGGACCTCGTACGTTGGCCATGCGCTCACCAGCGCCTCATGAGGTGTCTTGGACGACGTGATGGGCGTTTTGGGCGCGACTTGCGGTTGGCCCGCGCGCAATCTCCCGGGAGGCGGGAGGGGCACGAGCCGCGCGTTGGCTTGGTCGAGCGCGGCCATCAGCTTCTTCTCGTCCAGCGGCTCTCGCGTCTCCTTGGGCATGTTGCTGGTCTTCACGAACAGGTAGACGTCGCGCAGACCTTTGCTGTCTTTGAGCGGCTTTAGCCCCTTGATGCTGATCTCCGCGTCCCGCTCGAAGTACGAGGCGTTCACGAAATCCATGTTCCGATACACGCTATCGTTCAAGAAGGTGACGGACTGGCTCGAGGTCAGGGTCACGAGCATGCACTGATGAGACGACTGCGAGGCAGCCAGGGTCGGACAGCTGGGCAACGGGCCCGCGCCCTGCTGACACTCTTGCTCAATCTTGCCTGAGGCGTCGCTGTCAATGGGAGCGGTGAACAGCGGAGTCCACTCTGCTGCGGAACCCCAGTTGGCGATGCGAAACTGAGCCTGGATCTTGCCGGCGCCCGTCGAAACACCCGCGTAGGTGGGCCAGGCCGCGAAGGTGTTGTTGTGTATCGTGCTGATCTCGTGCGTCAAACTGGACCCGCTCTTGACCCCAATCTGGTTCCACGCAAGCGACACGCCGGTCGAGCAGCCCGCGGAGCCGAGCGAGACATCGCCCCAATCACCAGACGCGATTGCGTTTGGCGTACTGGGCGGGGGCGTGGTGCCAGATGCAGCGACTGCGCCAGCCGTGCCATTGGGCCAAGCGTAGGTCACGAACATCGGCACGGGCGACGACACCTCTTGCACCACTGTGCCCGTCCACATCTTGAACGGTGAGGTGAGGGCCAACGCAGCGTCAGCCAAGTTGATCTTCAGGTTGACGGCCCAGTTGTCGCCGCCGTTGCTGCGCCAGATGGCCAAGTCTTGGGTCATCGCGGCATAGCCGGCGTCGGGCGCGTGGGCCGTCCAAGCGCTAGTGGCGTTGGTCGAAGTGTAATACTCGGACGTGTAGGCCGCGGAGCCTTGAGCTTCACCGTCGGTCGTCGTGGTGATCTTGACGCGCACGAGCTTGCCCGGGCTGGTGTCGTTCTTCGCGAGCGCCACGTACACGGAGTCTTCTCCGCCGGTGGCGTTGGCGTCCACGAAGACCTGGAACGAGAGATACAAGGTGTTGCCGTGCACGAGCGCACGCACCTGTGACTGCGCGGACGAGCCCGCGAGCGGATAGGCTTGCGAGGTGGCACCCACCCAGCGTGGGTCGTCGATCTTGTGGTCGACGGCGGAGCCGCTGGCCCACTCGGGCGGGCCAGAGCGACCAGGCACACCGAGGGCGGAGGGCACACAGAACTTCTTGGGATCGGCGTGGGTCGTGGCAGCAAAGGTGGTGCTGATGAGCGAGATGGCGCACAACAGCGCGAGCTGCCACCACGCTCGCGATTTCATGGACTGATTCATTCGAGGACTCCGAGGCTGCATGAGAATCACCGTGACGGGATGATCAAGGTTGGTCTTGCACGTAGACGAAGAAGTTTTGCTTCGTGCCAGTCACGAGGGATGACGCGGGAAACGTCGTCGGGAATGCCGTGTTGTACGGCTGAGTGACGTAGCGCTCGCTGGCCGAGGCCGAGCTGGCTTCCCAGGTGGGCGCGAGCCCGTTGAAGATCGCCACCAGCCAGTAGTTGCCCGCGTTGACGGTCAGCGCGACGACGGGCGAGAGCGATAGCGTCGCCGCGCTCATTGCGACCTCGTCCGAGAAGCCGACGCGCGCGTCGGGGGCGGAGCCGAGGTCCGTATACAACGCCATCTTGACGAAGGCTTGTGGGCTGCCCGGGCCGCGGCCGACAATGCCGAAGTTCAAGATGCGCGTCTTGCTCGCGAAGGTGATCGGCACCGCCAGCATGAAGTCTTTGGCAGCCGAGCCAGTGGTCGTGAGCTTTTGCGACTCACCCACGTAGTACGCCGGGTTGGCCGCGCAGGCGGCAGAGCTGCCGGTCACCTTGCAGATTGAGTCGGGCGAGACGCAGGCGGTCGTTTTGTCGCCCCAGGCGCCCGCGTTGGAGCACAGCTGCGGGGTGTTGCCGTTGCAGCGCTCGCTCGTCGGTGAGCAAACGCCCGAGCACACGGTGCCCACGCAAGCTTGACCCGTGCAGGTGCTGCTTGCGCCGTACGCGCCGCTGCCGTTGCAAGTGTGAATCTGCGTGCTGTTCACGCAATCCGTCGTGCCTGGGCTGCACGAGCCAACGCAGGCGCCCGCCGAACACGCCTGGTTCGTGCACGTGACCGCGTTGTTCCAAGTGCCGATAGCGTTGCAGGTGCGGCGTGTTTTGTTGTCGACGCATTCGACCGTGCCGGGCGAGCAAACTCCGGTGCACGCGCCATCGACGCAGGCCTGTTTGGTGCAGGCCGTGGCCATGCCCCAGCCGCCGCTGTTGTTGCAGATCTGGGTGGAAGTGTTGTCGGCGCATTGCTTCGCGCCCGGCGCGCAAACACCGACGCATTGGTTGGTTGCGCAAGCTTGGCCGGTGCAGGTGGTGGGCGAGCCCCAGCCACCTTGGTCGCTACACACGCGAATCTGCGTGACGCCCACGCACTCCTTGCTGGTGGGCATACACACGCCCGTGCATTGATCGTTCGAGCACAGGCTGGGGCATGCGGTGGCGGCGTCCCACGCGCCCTTGTCGGTACAGGTCCGAATGTTGCTGCCGTCCGCGCACTTGGTGGCGCCGGGCGCGCACACACCGGTGCACATGTTGGACGAACACGCTTGGCCCACGCAGGTGGATGGTGCGCCCCAGGTGCCCGCAGCCGAGCAGGTGCGAATGCGCGTGGAATCCAGGCATTCGGTCGTGCCGGGCGCGCATTCACCGCTGCACACGCCTTGCACGCACGCTTGCTTGACGCAGGCACTGGCGCTCCCCCAGGTGCCGTCGTCTCCACAGGTTGCTCGGCTGATGTTGTCGACGCAGGAGACTTTGCCCGGCGTGCATTCGCCCCTGCAGGCAGCGGGCGAGCCGGTGCAGGCAGAATTGGCGCATTCCGTGGCGACGTCCCAGGTGGCATCGGTACGGCAAACGCGAACCTCTGTCTTGCTCACGCACTCGGCGCGGCCGGGCGTGCACTCGCCTTTGCAGGCTAGTTTGATCTTGTCACATAGAAATTCGCAGTCTTCTTGGGTCTGCCAAGCGCCGTCGGCGTTGCACGCTTGCAGCACGTTCACGGCGCATTGCTTGCTGCCGACTTTGCAGGTGTCGGCGCACGCACCTGCAGCGCACAGCACCGGGCACTTCTCCTCGACCTTCCAGGCCCCAGCCACGCACGTGAGGCGGTTGCCATTGCCGTCGCAATCCTCGGCGCCCGGGACGCATTCACCGGTGCAGACGCCGTCGTCGCAGACGAAGGTGCATTTTTGGCCGGGGCCCCAGTCACCGTTCGTGTCGCACAGTTGGCGCAGCCCCGCATCGTCACAGCGCGCCGTGCCAGAGTCGCACACGGATGCATCGCCCCCGCCACCCGCGCCCGCGGCGCCATCTGCGCCGCCCGCACCGCCCGAACCGCCCGCGCCCGCTGCGCCTGTGGTGGCGCTCGAGTCCCTCGTCGGATCGGTGCCGCGGCAGGCCGAAGCGTCGCAAACCTGATCACCCAGGCAGTCGTCCTTGCTGTCGCAGGGAATGCGGCACTCGTCGCCGTTGCCGACGTCGACGCATTGGGTGCCGGTTGGGCAGGGCATGCTGTTGCTGCAACGCGTGACCGCGTTCGTGGCGCAGGCCGTGGACGCTTCGGACGCGACGCAACGAGAGCCAGGAGCGCAGTCGCGGTCTTTCGCGCACTCGGTGCTGCACTGCGCGAACAGGCACACCAAGCCATCGCTGCAATCCGAGTTGTGGACGCACGCTTGCGGAGTGTTGGGGGGAATCAGTCGCCCGCTCTCGATGCCCAGCACGCTGTTGCAGCCGATGGCGACGCCCAGCGCGAGCACCACCACCCTCCACGGTGATGTGCCCATCAGAAACGCCCCTGCAGTTGCAGGCTGGCCATGCCAGGCGCCGCGCTGGGCGCCAGGGCAACGCCTTTGCTTCGCCCCACGGGAATGAAGAACAGCGTCGCGCCAACGGCCAACAACGCGCCCCCCGCGATCATCGCGATGGTGGCGCGGTCACCCAGCGAGCGTGCCTGCTGATTCAACTCCAAGCTGCCCGCGTCGGGACAGGCGCCGTCCGGGCAATTGGCCTCGGAGCTCTTGTTCTTGGCCAACACCGCGTACACGCCGCCCGTCGCGAGTCCAACCACCCCTGCACCCGCGGTGCCGATGCCTACCCACTGCAGGGTCGTGAAGCCATGCGGCTTCGAGTCCGAGGAGTCTGGCTTGGGGGTGACCGGTGCGTCTGCCAGCGCCGGTACGGTGAAGGTCTCGCTCGCGGCATCGCCGTGCACGTCGATCGTGAGGCTCACCGGCTTCTTGCCCGGGGCGGTCGCCACCAGCGTGTGTTTGCCTGGATCGACCGGCAAAGCCACGCCCCACTGACCGCCACCGACCTCGGTACCGTTGCGGGTTAGCTTGAGGCCCGGCGCGCGGGCCGCGTCGGGCACCAAGATGGTGAGCCGCGCCAAATGTGGCTCCAACGCGGCCGCTTTCTCGCGTGCAAAAGCCTCGCGCTCGGGCTGCTTCAGCGAGCGCGCGGCGGCTGCCACTTCGATATACAGATTCCACGCGCTAGCGGTACGGCCCGTGAGCTCGTAGCAGGTGGCCAGCTGAAACCGAGTGCCAATCGCGTCGTCCAGCCTCAGGCTTTCTTCGAACTTCGGGCAGGCTTTGACGGTTTGGCCCGCGGCCAACAGCCGTTTGCCCTCATCGAATAGCGCTTGGGCTGCGGCGCGGTCTTCGGTGCTGGCCGCCAAGGCGAAAGGCGTGCCGAGCACGAAAGAGGCAAGGACCGCAAGCTGAAGCCCCCAGCGTGCACACGTAACCATTGGTATCTCCCTGACCGTCAGGGGCATCATCTGCCTCGATCGGCCCTCGGCGTTCCGATTGTCGAACCCTGAACGCACCATCACGAAACCCCAAGTCGGCGGCCGGTGCAATAGGACTCAATACAATGACCACGCCGGGTAGTCATTTGTTTGGCGGGCGGCCAAGCCTACCCGGGCGAAAGTCAGTATTGAGGAGCGCAATTTGCGCGCGGGTTCACGCTCTGGTTGTACTGTGTGAGTCGCTGCCATGTTTGGGGATCAGCAAGCCGCCATTGGCGTCAAAGAAGGCGACATACTCGTCGGCAAGTACCGCATCGACAAGGTGCTGGGCGTCGGCGGGATGGGCGTCGTCGTGGCCGCGCATCACGTGCAGCTGGACGAGCGCGTCGCGATCAAGTTCATGCGCTTGCACGCGCTGATCAATCGCGACGCGGTGGGTCGGTTCGCGCGTGAGGCGCGCGCCGCCGTCAAAATCAAGAGCGAGCACGTGTGTCGCGTCAGCGACGTTGGCACGCTCGAGAACGGCGCGCCCTACATGGTCATGGAGCACCTGGAGGGCATCGACCTCGCGGCCTGGCTCCAGCAGCGCGGCGCATTGCCCGTCGAGCAAGCGGTGGATTTCGTGTTGCAAGCCTGCGAAGCCATCGCCGAGGCGCACACGCTGGGCATCATCCACCGCGACCTGAAGCCCGCCAATTTGTTCGTCATCCGTCGCCCTGACGGCGTGCTCTCGATCAAAGTCTTGGATTTTGGCATTTCAAAGACGACGAGCGCGGCCGGCTCTGGTTCGGACATGACGCAGACAGCGACCATCATGGGCTCGCCGCTGTACATGTCGCCCGAGCAGATGCAGTCGTCCAGGGACGTCGATCCGCGCGCGGATCTGTGGGCTTTGGGCGTGATCTTGTACGAACTCTTGTGCGCCCAGCTGCCGTTTGCTGCCTCGACGATGCCTGAGCTCGTACTCAAGGTGGTGAGCGCGCCGCACACGCCGCTGCGTCAACATCGTGCGGACTTGCCGTTGGAGCTCGAGCAAATCATCGGGCGCTGTCTGGAAAAAGATCGCAACCGTCGTTTCGAGAGCGTTGGCGCCTTGGCTGGCAGCTTGCTGCCGTTTTGTTCGCGTCGCGCACGCGTTTCGGTCGAGCGCATCTCGGGTATCTTGCAAGGGGTTGGCATGTCCATGGGCCCGTTGGTTGCGTCGCTCCCGCCGAGCGAGGCCGCGCCGGTCTTGCAGGGCACGCAAAGCAACTTCGGAAAAACGACCGGCACCGGCTCTCGCGCGCGCGTCTGGTTGATCGCGTTAGTGGTCCTGGTCACGGGCGCCGTGACCGCGGGGGCGCTGCTCAAAGCGCACTCCCAGCAGGTGCCCAAGTCGGCCGCGGCGGACCCGCTGTCCGCCCCGCTCGCCGCGCCTGCTGCCGTCAAGCCGGAGTTGCCCGCGCCTGCGCCTGTGCCTCCGGTACAGGCCTCCGCGCCGGCCGTTTCAGTGGCGAGTGCGGCGTCGTCATCGGCGTCGTCATCGGCGTCGGCGTCGGCTCCCGAGCCGTCCGCCGCGCCGCTAGCCGCCAAAGGCAAGGGCGCGCCTCTGCCCAAGCGCCCTCTGCCAATCAGCAGCAAGCCAATCAACGCGGCTCCTCCTGCTCCGGCACTCGCGACGGCGGCACCGACGGCGTCCACCCAAGCGCCCGCGGTCTCCAAGCCCGCTGCGGGCGGGCTCTTCAACGATCGCAATTAGAGTCATGGTCACCGGTCTCGAAATGCTCATCGCTGGTTACTCGCTCGCGGTTCGCCATCACCGCCTCGAGGACCGCGGCTGGGAGTCGTACGCAGGTTTCTCGGACTACCTGCGTGACCGCTTTGGCTGGAGCATGTCGCGCGCTCCAATCTCTGCCATTCGCGACTCGGTCGCCACCGATAAAGAGGCTTGGGATTTGTTTTGGCAGCTGCTCGAAGAGTTCCGGCACGCCCAATGACGTCCGGGACACGCAAGGAGCGCCTATGCACGGTGTGGAACCTCGAGACTGGCTTCTTCGTGCGAGCCGCCGAACACGCCCCCGCCGCGCAAGAGCCAGCGTTCTCCGCACGCATCGTGCCGGATATCGACGAGGTGACACAGTTCTTCCGCGTCCGAGTCGAGGTTGCGGAGCCGCTCGCAAGAACGAGCGAAGTTTGGGTGATCTTCCTGCACGCGGACGGCCGAGCTTCGGCCGAAGCGCGCGCGACCAAGCGTGCTGAAGCGAGTCAACGGCTGATGCCGCTTCGAGCAAAGTTGCTCGCGACTCTGCCCAATGCGACGTTCTGCTTCATCGTTGACGATCGCGAAGGCTCTGCGCGAGTCATCGAGCCAGAAGCGCGCCCGATTGAGCTTGCGGCGGCGGTCGCGGTCGTCAAATACTCCGCGGCTTGGGATGAATCGAATCCCATCCTCGTCAGTGCCGGCGATGCGCAGTATGCGGTATCCGTCGCGTACACCGAGGACCGCTATCTTGCGACGGTTCGATGAGATCAGGATTGCTTGGATTCACGAGTTCATATTTGTGAGCGGCTCCCCGTCGTCGCGGTGGGTGTCATCGTGGCTGGTTGAGGCGCGGGTTCGATGCGGCGGTCGCAACTCGTGGATTTCTCCATGAGCCGGACTGGGGCGGACGCGTGCCCCAATCAAACGCGCGACCTCAGTCAGTCCAGGGGCTAGTCGCTGGC
Organism: Polyangiaceae bacterium; assembly: GCA_035634635.1. Lineage (GTDB taxonomy): Bacteria > Myxococcota_A > Polyangia > Polyangiales > Polyangiaceae > PMG-095. Next base: position 80,231 of record DASQCO010000051.1, on the reverse strand, counting down.
GGGTTTTCCTGCGCGCTTTGCCGGCGTGCAAAGCGCAACACTCATGGTCGCTGGCCACCGCGCGAGCAGTGATGTTTTTCTCACCTCGCTGGCGAATCGTGCCGTCAAAGCAGATCTGGGCGGGCACGTAACATCGAATCGAGATTCTATGTCAGTATGGGGCCATGCAAATTGGGGCCAAGCAAAGGGCGCAGTTCCGACGCGCGGTTTCTGGCGCGGCCGAGGTTGCTTGGTTGATGCTCGTCGGCTGCGCGGGCTCGAGCTCGCCGCATGCGCAGGGCGAGTCGGCTGCGGGGAGTTCTGGCATGTCGTCGCTCGCGGGCGGCTCTGCGGATCCCAAATCGAACAGCGCTTCCGCAGGCACGGCAAGCAGCGTGCAGGGCGGCGGCGCCAATGGCGCGCTGGGCGGCACCTCCAGCAGCGCGCAGGGCGGCAGCGGTGGTGTGGATGCTTCGAGCTCTGGCGCTGCCGGTGCTGCGGGCTCGGCAACCGCCGGCGGGATCGATTTCTCTCACGGCGCTCGCTTGCTGATCCCACAGGGGAAGACTCCGGCTGTCTACTTCGCGCCCGGCGACTTCTCGTCCGTCAAGGGCGTGGGTCCGATCGATCTGAGCTTCTCCAAGACCTTGGCTGATGGCCCTACTTATCCGCGACAGTTCGAAGTCACGCTCGGGGGCTGGTCGGTGATGCTGAATCAGTGCCAATCCCGCAGCGGCAAGTACGAAGTCAGCTCCGTCGAAGTGACCGAGGATGTGGGCAATCGCGGTGCCCACATGAAAATCGAGCAGAGCGACGGGAAGTACCTTTTGACTCACGACGGGCCAGGTAATCACCGGCTGCGAGTGACAGGCATTTTCCACGCTGATCCGCCGCCGGAGGGGGGACCGACTTGCGACAAATTGCCGACGGGTGCGGTCGACATTCCGCTCGCTTTCACGGCGGATATCGATATCCAAAAACTCGGCTCGGTCAAAGGGGCGGCCAGCGGGTGCGGCGCTTCGCCCGTCGTCCTATCGGGGCGCGCGTATAGTGGCAGCAGCGCGATTACCCTGCTGAATGATCAGGGCCAGTCGTTCTACCCAGCCAACGTCGATAGTCGAGCCCCGCTGGACGTCATCGTCGAGACCGAGAAGGCCGCGCAGATCGAGGCCCCAAGTACGGACGGTTCATACGCGGGCCTGGTCGTCACCGGCGACCCGCAGACCGTCCGCGTGAGCACGACCTACGGAACGCTGCTCACTTACCGTTTGGCGAATACGTCGTTCATCGATGGCTTCGAGGTGAAGTATTGGTCGAGACCAACGAAGTACCTCAAATCCCCGACGACGCTGCTCGCCATGGACACGACTCCGGCGGTGGCAACCGGCAAGGAGCTGGGCGCAACCGGCACGCTCACCATCGGCGGCGAAAAAATTTGTAGCCCGATCAACGGCAGCGATTACATGACCACGTTGCTCACTCCAAAGGTTTGCGACATCGTGTATGACTTCGTGATTGCCGACCCAAACGCGGGCATCCCCGGTTTCCTAGCGACTTTCGTCGACTCCGCGGGGACCTGCGAACTCGAAGTGTCTGTGCCGGGAGCGAACGGCGGCCAAGGGTTAGTCAGCCACCTCAGTGCCGTGCTGCACGCGACGAACTAGCCACGGAGAATTCCCTAGCTGGGGCAGAGTCGCTTCCCCAGCGCTTGCACGCTGACACGTGTCCGGACAAATGTCCGCGAGCGCGGGATCAAAATATCGATTTTCCAATGAACGATCGCTCCGCGACTGGGCACTCCTGATCGAAGCGCAAACACGCGCCAAACAGGAGAGCCGATGAAGCCAATCACCTCGCGATCGCTGACCAATAGCTTCCACATGTTCCGCACCTGCTTGCCGCTGGCTATCGCGAGCGCGTCGCTGCTCATCGGTTGCGGCGATTCAGACGCTGCGAGCACGCGGCCCCAAGAAGCGTCCGGCACGATGCAGAAGGACCCCGCAGCGCAACCGAGCGGGACATTCGAGGAAGACCCGTCGTGCCCAGTCGATCTGCCACAGGGGGTGAGCGCGCGCTGCGGAAAGCTCCTGGTGCCCGAGGATTATTCGAAGCCCAGCGCGCGCAAGCTCCAGCTTCAAGTCGCGATCTTCGAGAGCACCAGCGCAGCGCCCGCGAAAGATCCGGTCGTGTACCTGTCGGGCGGTCCGGGAGCAGGCGCAATTTCGGGTCTGGCGACGGTTGCGGCGGGTCTGGGCGCGATCTTGGCCGAGCGCGACTTGATCGCGATCGATCAACGCGGCACGGGGTTCAGCTCACCCGCGCTCACTTGTCCCGAGCTCGATGCGGTCACGGATGCGGACGCGACGAGCTCTGCCGTCACGACGTGCCACGATCGCTTTACCGAGCAAGGCGTGGAGTTGAGTCAATTCAACACCGAAAACGATGCCCGTGACGTGCGTGCCCTCCGCCAGGCGCTCGACCTGTCGAGCATTGACGTGCTCGGTACTTCATATGGTACCCGTTTGGCGTTGGAGCTGATGCGCCAGGAGCCGCAGAGCCTGCGCGCTGTGGCGCTCGATTCGACCCTGGCGCCCGATCTCGACGCGCTCGCCCAAACCGCTGCCGCGGCCGAGCGAAGCTTCAACCGGGTCTTTGCGGCGTGCGCAGATGACCCAATGTGTAACGCAGCCTTCCCCAAGCTCGAACAGCGCTTCTACGACGTGGTCGCGACCTTGAACCACGAGCCCCTCACAGTGAAGCATCGCGACGCTGTGGTGACAGTCGACGGCAGGCGCCTGGTCGAGCTGCTTGGCACTCTGCTTTACGACATGAACGGCATTCTGCTGATCCCGAGCATCATCGCGGAAGCAGAGAGCGGAGTCGCCACCAGCATCGAGAAGTTTGGCTTGCTGGAGGCGAACGCCGATGCCGGCGTGGCGACGGGCATGAACCTGTCGGTCGTGTGCGCCGAGTACGCGCCGCTCACCAGCGCGGCCAAGATTGCGACCGCAGAAGGGGAGGTGCGACCCGAGATCGCCAGCGTTTGGAACTCGCAGAAGTACCTGGCAGCGTGCCCGATTTGGGCTGTTCCCCCGGCTCCCTCCAGCATGTCCCAGCCGGTGAAGTCAGACGTGACCAGCCTAGTCCTGTTTGGCAACTTCGATCCTTCGACACCCCCCAGCTGGGGCGAACACGTCGCCGAAACGCTGACGCACACCCACCAAGCGAGGATCGCCAACGCCACGCACGGCGTCGTCCTCACCGAGTGCGGCATGCTCACGCTGGCAGGCTTTCTGCACGACCCTGAGCATTTCGTCGATCCGGAGTGCGTCGCGCAAAGTTCGTCGCGCATTTGGAGCCAAGCCGCTGCGGCTCAGCGCTGAGCTTGGCCGAAGACAGCGATGGGCGCGTCAAAAAGTCTAACTCGTTGCCGTGGTCTACTGCTTGACGAAGGTGACGGGCACTGAAATCACCGCGCTGCCGCCCTCGGGTGCGTCGAAGGTCGCGGCTTGGGCGCGGCTCTTGACGCACCCAACGACGGTCGGCGGGAGCGTGCCCGAGGACCCGCTGACGCCCGTGACCTCACCGCCCGCTCCAACGTGAATCGTGAGCAGGATGTTGCCGGCGGCATCAGGGTTCTCGGCCAAACCCCGTTGATAGCAGGCACGGAACCCGGCTCGCATCAGGGCTACCACGCGCGACGCATTGCCAACGGTACCGCCGCTGACGTTTGCTCCGCCGACGGTCGCGTTCCCCTTCGGGCCAGCCACGGTAGCTTTGGTCGCCGCGCCCCCTGTATCGGTCGTGAGGCTGCCCGAACCGATTGTACGCAGATCACCCACGGTGCCCGGTTGGATTGCGCCGCCGCCAGGACTCAGATTCAGCCCCGCCGTGCCCACGCCGATCCCGGCGCTGCTGGCTGCGGCTTGGTCGAGAAGATTGAGCGCCACTTCGGTGCCCCTAAACAGGCCCGAGGTCGCTGGACCACTACTTTCCAACGCGCCTATCGTTCGCATCTCGAGCTGGTCGAGCTGGTTGTGGAGCGCCGCCGTTTGCTTCTCGTTCAGCCGACCAGGTGGCGCTTGGGGCTTCGCGTTGGCGGCGGCGTCAGGCTTAGCCCGCACTTTTTCGACAATTTTTGCGGGCGTCGCGCTCTTGTCGAGTGTCTCCGGCTTGTCCTCCACAGGTGGAGGTGGCGGCAGGCTCTTCAATGAATCGATCACTCCGGCGACATTCTGCTCATCGTCGACGATTGGATCGAGCCAGTCCGAGGAGAGCGAGCCGAGCACGAGAAAATGAATCAGGAACGAGGCGGCCGCGATAATCGTCGTGTTCCAATCAATTGCGCTCGTGTTGCGCAACACTGCCATGGGCAGCTGCGGCTTCGCTTGAAGCGGCGGCCGCGCGACGAACTGGAACAAGACGGTGGTGTCGCCAATCACGACCGTGCCGCGTGAATCCTCCGAAAGCCGGATCTGATAGGCGCCGTGCTTGGTGCGCCGTGCATCACCCTTCAGCGCCGAGAGCTCGAAGGTACCTGCGGGCAGCGCGATTCGACCGCTCATGTCGTCGAAGAAACTCAGGTGGTACTCGTTTCGTACCAGCTCGAACAAGCGAAACGTGGCAGGCACTTTCGAGCTGGAGATCACGAACGAGTTTTGTTCGCTCGATCCCGCGGTGACGTGCGTGCGCTTCTCGAGGGTGCGCTCTTCCGAAATCTGCCCGTTCCGCGCCACGCCAATGCGCAGTACTTTGGGACCGGGCGCGGCCACCGCCCGCATCACGGCAGTCATCTGTCCGGGACGCTGCGACTCTCTCGCGCCCGACTGCTGCTGGAACCCTCGAGTCATTGTTGCTTCCCCTTCATATCGAATATTGCCCGGCAGATCCGGTTTCGAATCAGCCACCCACGAGAGTGAGTCGGCCCACCACCTACGATGGGGAAAGTTTGCACCGGGCTGGTCCCGAATGCCAGCCGCCGACGTATCTTTTCAGCATTCCCGAAACGGTGCGGGTTTTTGTGCTTGCCGACGCTCGCGTTTCACGGACACGTCGCCGCAAACCGCCCCTGCGTCGCGCGCGGTCGGCAGTGGCCGTCGACGCACTCGAAACCTCCATGACAGATCGCGCCGGGCACACCACAAGCCTCGTCCGTGAGTCCTATCGTCACGCAGGAGCGCGCGCTGCAGCTGCTATCCGTGCACGCACAATACAACTCGGGTTGGCATTGTCCGTCATCCTCGCAGGTCGCACCGGGCGGCCCGGGGGGCATACAAGTCGACGTCGGACCACAGAAGGAGCCTTCCGCGCAGACTTGGTTGGTTAGAGCCATCTGTTCATTCAGCTGGCGCCCACAGGCCTGCCCAGCCTTTGGCAGCGCGACGCACACGGCGTGCGTGGCATCTGCAAACGAGCAGTAAGCGTCGCTCGAGCAATACATTCGCCCGCTAACTGCGGTGGCGCACGGCTGGCCGACACCGGGCGGAGTGGTGCACGTATTGTCGGCTGCGCAATAATCGCCGTCCAAGCACTCGGGCGCGGTCCTGCAGTCCATGCCGTGTGCCGGATACTTCGTACACGTGAGGTTCGCGCAATAAAGGCCATAGTTGCAGCCAGTGGTTGCCGTGCATGGCGCGCCTTCGACGCGCTCGATGTGGGCGACGCACTGGTTGCTCGTTCGATCGCAAAACAGGCCTGGTTTGCAGCCCTGACTGGGCATGCTGCAGTCAGCACCTAGTTCGCCGAGCGAATCGCACTGATTGCAGCCGCTGCTGCGCGTATCGCAGCTGCGGCTCGCGCACTGCGCGTTGAATAGGCACGCTTCACCGGTGGCTCGCGTGCCTGGTGTGGCGCAGTCCGGAAGAAAGCCAGCGTTCAGCTTATCGCAGGGGTACGTTGCGTATTCGGCAGCGCACGCTTTGGTGCCGGCGACCGTGCGCGTCGCGCCGTCGGAGAAGAACGTGTCCGGGCAGTCCCTCGCGCTCGACATACAATCCCGAATCGTGGGCGTGCGACCGAGGCACTCGGTGCGACGAAGGCATTGCGCGACCGCATATGTGATGCACACCTCGGTCGGGCTGTCACCGAGCTGCACACCAGAGATGCCACCGGTCCCCGCAATCGGTCCGGCCATGCCACCCGTTCCGCCGCCGCCGATCGCAGGCGCGCCGCCGGTGGCTGCACGGCCCGCCTCTGCATTGCTCGCGCCCGCAGGCTCCGCACTCCGACCTGCCGACCCCGCGCTAGAGCCGATCATGCCTGCGGCTCCAGGATGCGCATTCGAATCCGAAGAGGTGCTGCCGCAAGCGACAACGCACCATGCGCCCAGCGCAACCACGACTCCGCAAACACCCACCCCGCAACGCGATCCGCGCATGTTCTTTGTTCCGATTCCTTCCGCGCCGTAGCGTACTCGACGCGGAGAACCTAGATCCAGTCGCGCGATTACTCGTGAGTGTTAGGACGAGCAAAAAGGCGACGATTCGCTCGACGATGAGACCCGGCTAACCCACCGCGGTGTCCGGGAACGCAATGCTTGCAATCGCGCGTTCGGAATCGGTGAGCGGCACGCCCGGATACGCGACGAAGCCGAGCAGCTTGGGATTGCTGAACGGCGACCACTCGCGATGCCAGTTCCCGCCGCCTTCGTTCGCGCCGATGTTCTCGTACTGCAAACCATCGTCCGAAACGCGAATTACCCGGTCGACGTGGCGCAGCCAGGATTCCGTAGGCGTCGAGCGATCGTAGATGGCCAGATCGCCTGGGCGGGGCGACCATTTGCGTGCGCGGACCTCTGCGGCAGAGTGCCAATTGCCGAGTCGAGTGGCGTCTTGCTGTAGCTCGATCGCGCCGGCGCGTGGCTCGTGAGGTCGCGCATCACCGGCGAACGCGCACTCGACCAACGCACGACTCTGTGCGCTAGCGCAAAAATTCCCAACAGTGATGCCCAGCGCCTTACCGTTGCGCATCGCGATTGCGTGGTACCAAGCGATGCGCGCAGCATCCGGGTGTTCGTGTGCTTTGGCTTCCTCGAGACACCAGTGCAGGCAACGCTCCCCCAGCGTGCCTTGCGAGACACTGACTGATGCTTGCTGGTCGGACACATCGGGCACCTCGGCTGAGGCAGATCGTGCGCTGGTCGCGATGTCTCCCTCGTATGACGGCAGCGCCGTGCCCGCTTTGCAGCGCACCAAGCGCAACATCTGCGAGTAGTCGAAGTGATCGAAGTTGTGCGCGAACGACAGCGGCTGCCAAAGCTTGAAGTTCCCTTTCTCGCTCGGGTAGGGGGCGCTCTTCGAGAAGAAGCCATAGTTTGCCGCACGGCCTGGGTGCTGCGCGAGCTTCTTCGTCTGAACCCAACTCTTGCCGCACGCCACCAAGGTGCCTTCGGTCGTTGCCCCAATGCGTTCCAGCAACCGCTGTGAGTGATCGGCAATTGCGGCGTCAGAGCCGATGTTCACTTTTGCCGGATTGAGCGTTACCGGTTCTGGGCGAACGGTCGCACGCTCGTAAATCAGATCTTCGATCTCGGTCGTGGTGAGTGACACGACCCAATCGCCGGAACTCAGGGCATCGGCACAAGTTTGAGCCGTGCGCGCACTCACGGCCACGAATGCACCATTGACGCGCGCCGGCCAAGCCATCACCTCCACGCCCGGCTTGAGCTCGACCCACGTGAATTGCGCCTCACCGCTCGATACCGCCGCAACGATGTCTGCCTGTTTCATGACTCGCCCACCTTCACGCTAGCGCCCGGTTCGCGTAACTCTCTAATCTCTATGACCGCGTGAACCGAACGTCGATAGTGAATTCTTCGCGGGCCCTATAGCCGCTTTGGTGGCGGCACCGGGTAGCAGGGGTTGGTCAGCGGGCGCGGCGCGCCCAATTCGGCGCAAAGCTCGAGTTGCGATCGCCGTGAATTGCGCGTGGGTCTCGGGAGCCCTGCTTCGTCAGTGGAAGCTCAGCTCAGCTCAGCTCAGCTCAGCTCAGCGATTGATCGTTACCGTCACCGCTTCGCCTGGCTTGATTTTCTTCCCAGCAGCGGGATTCTGAGACAGCACCACGAAGGTTGGCGTCTCGCCCATTTCGGTCCATAGGATCTTCAGCTCCAAGCCGAGCTCCTTGATTTGGGCTTTGGTCTTGTCGAGTCCCTGGCCGAGTAACTTGGGCACTTCGATCTCGCCCGGGCCGGCAGAAACACGCACGATCACCGGCTTGTCCGTCTCTTGGGGCGCGTCCGCTGCGGGCAGCTGCGACACGATGCTGCCTTTGGGGACCCGAGGATCGGCGAGCGGCTCTGCTTGTTCGAGTTTGTAACCCAGCTGCGCCAGAAGCGCCGTGGCTTCGCTCACTGTTCGATTCACGACCGCGGGCACTTTTGGTAGCTCGCGGGCCAGCGAGACACTAATCGACCCGTGGGGTTCGAGCTGTTGCCCCGCCGCGGGCGATTGTTCCACCACTGTTCCGGGTCCGGCTCCTGACACCGCTTTTCGCTCGCTCACCAGAAACACCAGGCCCAGCGCCTTGAGGTTTTCACGAGCGTCGTTCTCGCTGAGTCCTTTCAAGCTCGGCACGCCCACCTTGGCAGCTGGTTGCTCGTGCGTGGGTTGAGGGGCAGCAATCAGCTTCAGGCGTTCCATGCTCAGCACGGTCGCGATGGAAGTCACGATTGATACGAGCACGGCTGCGACCAGCAACGCGAATCCTCTCATGAACCGGCACTACCCCTTTCGACACCAGCACAACCCGCCTTGGCCGCCTTGGCAAGCACCTAAAAAAATGCGCTGGCGCTCGCCGCGTATCAAACACCGCCAATCGCGCTCCGGCAGTGGTGGCTCACGATCTGGTGCTGGCTTTTGACGCTGGCATCGGCGTGAGCTATCCACCGCGTAGGGTGATGGCAAACTGGTTGATGGGGAGTCTGATGTTGGTAGCATTGCTGCCGGTTGCGGGGTGCTCGAGCAGCCAATCGCCCGAGCACGCCGTTGGCGGAGCGGCAGGTAAGGCGGCGAACTCTGGCGCTGCCGGTAGCGCGGCCCCGATGGTGTCCGACGGGGGCGATGACGGCGGGGCGAGCGGAGCTAGTGGATTCGGTGGCGCCGCTCAGGGCACCGGCGGAGATGGCAAGGCCGGCACGACGACGACCGGCGGCGCTGGCGGAATCGGTACAGCGAGCGGCGGTGCAAGCGGCGCTGGCGGTGCAAGCGGCGTTGGCGGCATTGGCGGCGCCGGCGGTGGTGCAAGCGGCGCTGGCGGCGCGGGCACCTGTAACGGCACACAGCTCAATAAGCGCCTCGATCTAGAGTGCCCCGAAAACGGTCGTTGCGTGTGCCGCACGTATGCGCCGAGCGAGGGGGACTTGGTGCTCGATACCTCGACCAACTCAAACATGAGCATCATCTCTTTTCCGCTACCCGAGCCGATGAAGGCCGGTGAGCTGTATTCATTGTCAGCGACCATGACCTCGTACGCCTATACCGGCGCGATCGAGTTCTGGGGCACGAACTCCGTGTGCGGTCCCGGCCTGCAAAAGCTTTATGGCGAGCCCGTGGAGTCACGCACCTACTGCGCAGACGTGACGCCAACGCAAGACTTCACGCACGTCTTGCTGGTCAAGAGATTGCTATGGTCGGGGCATGGCTCAGCGGGCGCCAGCGAGGGACCGGTGTACGCGTGCGGCAGCAATCGCTGTCCGGCGACTCCTTGAAAACACAGCCAAGCTTCGTCTTATCGTCAGGGCCCCGTAAACAGCAATGAGCCATGAAGGAGTACGCGCGGTTGGCTGGCTTCGGTGTAGACGATGGCGCTCGCCTCGTTGATCGAGCGGCGTATGATCACGTCATTAAAATCGCCATCGGATTCGTAGCCACTCTCGAACAATTCATCCGAGCCCGACAGCTTCGCTCCATAGTTGATTTGCTCGATGGGAGCCGGCAACGGACCAAAGTCTCCGAGCTTGGTCGCCACGGCGTTCGCGGTCACGCTCCACAGTTCACGCACGGTCCCGTTCGTATCGGGCGTGACCACGATGTGAAAGCCGTCTTTGACTGCGCGTACCGTAACGATCGTCGCACCGGCAGCATCCTGGATGGGTGTCAGCTTCTCGCCCGTAGCCAGATTGATGATCGTGAAGTCGAGGTCATCCAGCAAAGCCATGCCGTCATTGCCGAATGCGACGAGGTCGCCATGGGCGGTCATATCGTTGGTATCGAAAACGGGTGTTCCTGCCTCGTACCAAACCTTGTCCGGGCACTTGTAGATCAGCCGCCCATCTGGACTCGCGAGAAAAGCCGCTTGCCCCGTGACGCCATCTTGGCAAGGCGGAGTGTTCAACGTGAGGTCGTTGGCCTCGGCGTTTTTCGGGTAGTTCAGATGACTGAAATCCAAGCTGCTCGCGAACTCGGGCACGAATTGCCGAATGGAACCTGAATCTGAATAGAGCAGCGCTCCGTTCACTACTTCGAGGTTGTAGTGATGAGCGGTGCCAAAACCCAGGAGGTAGTAATTGGGGGTCGCCCAGTGCGCGATCGCTTGGACCCCACTTCGCCCCTGCACAAGCGTACCGTAGATATAGACCTCGTTGGGATCGAACGAGCTGAGATCGTACGTGGTCGGCGCTCCGGCGTCGCCGGTACTTGGTTCGCCGCCGCTGCCACTACCACCCCGACCACCGGTGCTCGTCTGGCCACTGCGGCCGCCGTTGCTCGTGCGTCCCGCGGTCTCGCCGACGTCCGCGTTGCCGCTCGCGCCGCCTTCGTCCGCGATGTCGTCGCCTGCGCCGCCGCGCGCGCTATTGGCCGAACCCCCCTTGGGACCCGGACCAAGGAATGTCTTCGGGTTCTCCTTCCCACAGGCCACCGCGAGTACCGCCACCACCACAGCCAAGCTTCGTTTCTTCACGCTGAATTCTCCCAGCCCACAACCCTTTCGGCATAGCTGCGCGCCTCCGCAAAGTCGAGCGCGAATCGGGAAAATCCCCCACTTCACGCTGCCCACTCACGCGGCTTTCTACCTACACGCCGCGCCGCAGCTTCAGCGCGATCAGCGTGATTCCGTCGCGAATGGGCGTCTGCGACACCCACGGGGAGCCCATCGCAGCCGAGTCACCTCTTCACTTCGCTGGGATGGACTTGGAATCGGTATTGGCGGGCCCCAGGACGCGTACGAGCGTGGAGGCGAGTGTCACGAGTCGCGTGGGCTTCTCGAGGATCTCACGAATGCCGAGCGCGCGGGCAGAATCGCGGCTGGTCCCTTCGAGGTTTCCGCTCACGAGCACGATTGGCAGCGAGGGATTTTGGCGCAAGAGCTCGCGCGAGAGCTCAAGTCCGTTCATGGTCGGCATCGACAAGTCGGTGACAACCGCGTGGAATCCGAGCGGGGACGCGGTCACCAACCGAAGCGCCTCGAGAGCGCTGGTCACACTCGTCACGCGAAAACCCAAACGTTCGAGGCCGACCTTCGATGATCGGGCGATGGCGTCTTCGTCGTCCACGACTAAGATGTGTTCGCCGCTGCCGCGTGGTTCTGGTGGTCGAACGGGCGCGACGGCTGTGGTATTTCCGATGAACGCGGGAAAATCAATGATGAAGTGCGTGCCTCGGCCGAGCTCACTGTGCACCGAGATGCTCGCTCCGTGGTCGCGAACAATGCCGTGGACGACCGACAGCCCGAGCCCGGTACCTTCTCCTGGCTGCTTCGTCGTGAAGAAAGGCTCGTAAAGGCGGCTGAGCGTTTCCGCACTCATGCCCACCCCAGTGTCTTCGACGATCAGGCGGACCTGCCCGTTACCCCGAACCTCGGAAGGTCCTTCGGGCTTGATTGCTTCCACGCAAACCTTCAGCGTTCCACCGTAAGCAGCCATCGCGTGAGCTGCGTTCGCGCATAGGTTCATCACGACTTGATGGATTTGCGTGGCGTTGGCGAGGATCGGCGCCGCGGAGGAATCGAGGGCAAGCTCGACTGCAATGGGCTTCGACAGCGAAGGACGCAACAGCCGCACGACCTCTTCGACGACAACTGGGAGCGCCGTCGGCGTGCGTTCCTGGCTTTGCTTGCGGCTGAACGTGAGGATGCGGTTCACGAGGTCGCCTGCGCGTCGATGAGCCAGAGCAAGCTCATCGAGGTGCTCTTTGACCAGCTCGACGCGATCGGCGTCCAAACGAGCGAGTTCCGCATAGTTGGTCGCAGCCGTCAAAAGGTTGTTGAAGTCGTGGGCGATGCCGCCAGCGAGCGTGCCGAGGGCTTCGAGCTTCTGGGCTTGTCGCAGCCGCGCCTCGAGTTCGGCGTACTCGCGCTCGGCCTGCAGGCGAGCAGTGACGTCCTCGAAGGTGTTCATGATGCAACGCCGCCCACCCAAATCGATCAGATCACAATTGCATAGGGCGACGACGGCTTGCCCACTTTTGCTGCGAAAGTGAAGCTCGAACGCTCTCACCGTTCCCGACTTGAGCATCTGCTGTCGAAACAGTTCGCGCTCGTGTGGATAGAGCCACAGGTTGAGTTCCAAGGACGTTCGCCCAACTACTTCTTCTCGCTGGTACCCCGAGACCTTCTCGAACCCGCCGTTCACATCGAGGTAACGCCCGGTCTCCAAATCAGAAATGGCGACGGAGTAGGGGAGCGCCCGAAATGCCGCCGAAAAGAGATTCTCCGAGTCGCGGAGCGCCTGTTCGGCGGCACGACGAGCCGTGATGTCGCGTGCGAACCCGAGGATGCGCGTGATTGGGCCGCCCGCATCCCGCAACGGCACGAGGCGTGTCTCGAAGCAGCGGATCCCAGCGCCGAAGTCGAGCTCCTGTTCGTATTCGATCGCGCGACCGACGGCGACGCACTCGCGATAGCGTCGAACCAGGTTGTTCGCGGCCTGCTCTGGCATGTATTCGTGCGGTTCATGGCCGACGATAGCCTCGAGCTCCCGACCCACCGCGCGCAACGCTGCCGGATTGTACGCTTCTTGCACGAAACGACCGTCGCTCGTCACCTTCATCTCGAAGATCACGTCCGGGCAGTGCTCGAACAGCCCGGCGTGGGGTTCGACTCGAGCTGGCGGACTCGCCGCGTTTCCGGCGTTGCCCGCTGCGTCGGACGGTGGCGTTGCTGCGGCGCTCACGGTTTAGCCCAAATGCTGGCGGATCGCCCGGTGGGTCGCAAGCGGTTCTACTTGGCGGGGTGATCCAGTGTCATCGAGACAGAAAATATCGAATTAACGGTAGCTTACGAGAAACTTCATATCAACCCCAAGTTACTCGGCATGCAAATCGTCATTCGAAGCCGCTTGGTTCACGATTGGGTGACGCCTTGAGCCTGCTCCGCGTTCGCGGAAGGCTGCGAACAGTAGCAGCGCCGCGCACAGCCAATAGGGATAGTCCTGCAAGCGTTCGTAGACGGTCGTGCCGCGCATCCAGGCCACGCGCTGCGCTAGCGTCTGTTCATTGAAAGTGCTCGTCTGTGCGAGCACGCGGCCAACGGGGTCGATGAACGCGCTGACGCCGCTGTTGGTTGCGCGCACGAAGAAGCGTCGGTGCTCGATCGCACGAAATTTGGCGAGAGCCAGGTGGATCCAGGGCTCGGTCGTGTCACCGAACCAAGCGTCGTTCGTCAGGTTGGCGATCAGGTCCGTTCGTGGATCGCGCGCCGCGCGATTGGTGGAGCCGGTCGCTACGTCGTCATTGCAAATGGTGACGGCGATGCGGTGCTCTCCAAAAGGCACCGCATCCACCGAATCCGGCTGCTCGAAACGGCCGGAATTCGGAGAAATGTCGTATAGCCAGGGCAGCTCGCGACCAAAGGGCATCTTCTCGCTGAACGCGACCAGAGATTGCTTATCGTAGCGGCCCTGGACGATTCCGTGCGCGTCGGCGATCAAGGCTGAATTGTAGAGCGCGTAACGTCGCGCATCGCTCACCGGCTTGACAATCACTGCGCCGAACAACAGCGGGACGGGCACGTCAGCCGCGAGCGTGCGTTGTCCAACAACGCCAGCAGTTCGGGTTTGCATGGCAGGAAGCGCGACCGTCTCGCTCCAAAGCACGAGCTCCGGCTTCGACTGCTCGACGAGCTGCGCCGTACCGCGCAGGTGTCGCGCTAAGCTCTCCATCGGATTGTCACGCTTGCCCATCAGGCTCATGTTGCCTTGCACGAGACCGATTTCCGAGTGCGGCGCAGCGGCAACCTGTCGGTCGACGTCGTGGATGCGCCACGCGCCGTACGAGCATGCCAGCAGCGGAGTGAGCCAATAGGGCGCCGTGGCGCGCAACGGTACTCGACGACCCTCGAGCAAGGCCAATAGCCACTCCGCGATGGCCCAGTTGCCCGCGCCCGCGACTAAGCCAACCGCGGTGACGCCACCGAGATCGGCAACTTGAGTCAGCGCCGGCACGGGGTGAAGCACCGCGCCAAAAGACCACCAGAACAGCACGGGGAAGGCGAGCTCGGTGCTGGCGAGCGCAGCCAGCCAGACCAGCCCTCGCGGCCAACCGCCGCGCTCGGCGCGCGCGAACAACCAGCCGAACGCGCCCATTCTTCCCGCTTGAAAAGCATTCACGACCAGCGCGAAGAAGCCGCAAATGAAGACCGGAAAGCCGCTGAACTTGCGCAGCATCTCGACCATCCAATAGAAGCCTAGCGAGCTCATCACGAAGCCGCTGAGCCAGCCGATCCAGAATGCGTGCTTCGGGGTTTGACCCACGAGCGCGATGCGCAACGGAACCAGCGCGATGAACCCGAGGGGCCAGAGGTCCAGCCCCGGGAAGGACAGAAAGTACAAGCCTCCACAGGCAACCGCGAGGCCCGCCGCTATCGCCAAGGACGGCGGCGCAACGCACCGCTCACGAGAAATTGGCGTACGCGCTCCCCCGACTGCCCTCTCTGCCATAGCCGCGCGAAACTAGCACAATCGTGTGGCCGCCCGGCTGGGATTGGTAGGGCCTGCGTAGAAATAGAAGCGTTGCTGCCGTGTGAAGCGGATGAGGCGTTGCTCAAGCAAGTGTTTTTGAATCTGATCGGCAATGCCTTGAAGTACTCGCACTTGCGTGAGGCTCCTCGCGTACGAGTCGAGTCTCGGCGCGGGGAAGACGGCAAAGTCGTGTACCTGGTGCGTGACAACGGCACCGGCTTCGACATGAAGTATGCCCACAAGCTGTTCCAGGTGTTTCAACGTTTGCATCGCGGTGCGGAGTACGAGGGCACAGGTGTTGGGCTCGCCATCGTGCACCGCATCGTGTCGCGCCACGGCGGGCGGGTGTGGGTCGAAGCAGCCCCCGACGCGGGTGCGACGTTCTACTTCACCCTGGAGTGAGGAGCAGAACCGTGAGAGTCCGGGCCGGGTTGGGAGGGGCTCGCGCTGGTTAGCGTTTCTCGACGACCAGTCGCAATTCAGTCAGCACCTTCTGGGCGAGTCCAAACAACTCGGCGCACTCGCCCGTTCCGTTGGCCATGGCGGGCAGATCCGCGTCGATCACCCGCACCCCATCAAAGGTGACGAAGTAGAATCGAACGTGCCCATTGTCGGGGTAAGGAAATTCTGTCGTCGGACGCGCCGCGTTGAGATGCCGGTCCGAGGCCCTGACCAGGGCTTTCGCCGCAGCCCTAACCGTGTCGTGCCCTTCGCCCCCGATGATGCCGAACGTAGAAGTCGTGTACAGGCTCGCAGCGCCGGTCGAGGCCGCAAAGACCGTGGCGATCTGCTCCGAAAGTGGCCAATCCATGAGCAGCGCATAGACCCGCGGAAACTCTGCGCTGGGTTCTGCACCGATATCTTTCGGTGGTGCCGTTAGCATCATCAGACGAAGCTCTCTGCCCATGTCTTCAGGAGCCGTCTTCGACGCAGTTGCTGGGCCAGAGCTGCGCAACCTTGCAGCGCGAACGCGCAACGCAACCCACGCTACGACCACTGCCACCGCACCGATGATGATGTTCTTATCCATGCTCCGCGCGCGAGTCAGCGTAACGTATAACGGGTTGGCTGCGCTGCTACTTTGCGGGACCCGATGCCTTTCCGCGGAAACACTGGGCGTGCTCCCCGCTCCAGCCTCCCACCCGCGTTTCTAGGTGAAGGGATCGCGTTCCAACGTGACGGGGACGGGCCGCCCAGCTTGCCTGAGCGCGGGCCATGAGCCGACGTCGGGCAGAGTCAGTCAATTGCGCGTCAAAGTGACGCTGCCGAACCCCGGTTGGTGGAGCGTCGTTGGTGGAGCGTCAGTTGGTCGTCAATCACGCAATAGCCGTTGACGACGGTTGCACCGCTCGTTGAATCGAGGATCATCGTCACGGTTGAGCTACTCACGGAATACCGCCCCGAGGGAGTTTGCCGGCTCACGGCCTCGGTGGCGGGTGCAAACGGTGACTGCGGTTCACAAGTTTGCGGCAACGGGACCTGCCAAGTACCAGCATGCTCACCGCATTGCGCAGCTAATTCGCCGTGCAACAACAATGGGGACTGCACGTCCCACGTTTGCCAGAACTCGCGTTGCCACTGAGGGCAAAGCGTGGATCTAAAGCCCGCGAATTGATCGATAGTCGCGGGGCTTACCCGTCGAGCCGCGTTTGCGCCAGCACTGGCTGGCGCAGCGCGCTCGAATCTTCGAACCAAAAGTGAGCCAGTCAAACGAGAAGCGAAGAAGCGGCGGCGGAGTAGCCTCAGTTGGGGGTCAGTTTGACCAAGATCTTTTGAGGACTTTCCTTAGGGCCGTCGCAACTTTGAATCGTCGCACTCACGTTTGGCACCGTGGCCGTTTGAAAGCCCGACTTGGATACGATAACGGTGTACGAACCAGTGACCCCGGGCCCATTGTACTCGCAAGCACTATCGTCATCCGGGTTCGTGCTGAGCGTGAGCTGACCGTTGGGGCCGGTTGCGGTCAGTTCCGCGTCGCAAATGGCGGCGTTCGAGACCGCGTTTGCCACGCTGATCACCGCCGGAAGCACCAAGAACGAATTGCAGCGGGCGTTCGAACTACCACACCCGACACACATCGAAAGACACGAAATAATAAGCCACACCCGCATGTCCTCATGTTAGCGCAGCGCGCTCCGTCGTCCACTCGAACACCGTCGCGACGCAACTGCGTGCACTGCGAGACCATCGACGCCTCGTCCCAAGCAGCGTGTGCGTCCTTGAAACAGCGTGAACATGACCGCTTAAATCCTTGTCGAAGCGCGCGCGGCTCGCTCGATAGCGCAGTCGGAACCACGCGCGCGCGGCTCAGCTTCGGAATGCCAATCACCGGTGCAGGGTGAGCCCCGCCGCCGAGCCTCCCAGATCGGCGCGCGCTGACTGGTGAGGGTGACTGCTCGGACGTGCGACGGCAAGGTGTGGCGAATCGACGTCGGCCTGTTGCGGTTTTACCGTGGCAAGCCGAGCGTGCTCGAGATCCGCGGTCAGCAAGTTCGTGCCTATGTTGCAAGCCTGCCAATTTGCGATTCGGCGTCAATTTCCGAGGGACAGATCCGAGGGAGAGCGGAGTCTCTGACGTGCTAGGTTAACGCCGGGGCGCCATGCGTTATCAACGGTTCGCAACGGTTTTCGCTGGGCTATTATTGGCTGCGTGCGCAGAACCGGGCGCGACCGATTCTGAATGCGCTGGGGCGTGTGCGCCTGCGCAAAGTACAGCAGCATTGTCGAGCACTGGCATCTCTTCGGAGGTCCTGCTCGACAGCCCGGTGGTCTTTCCGCGCGACACGGATCAGAACGTCTATGAAATTGCGGCAGATCCGAGTGGCTTTCTGGTCACTTGGTTCGACGGTCGCGAGTCGAGCGGTATCGACAGCTTCGTGGGGGCCCAGCCTCATATCTATGCCGCGCGCGTTTCGAACTCGGGAATGGTGGAGACTCCTACCGGTCTGGCCCTCTCTAGAGGAGATCCCGTTTGGGGGCAGAGTCACGTTCGTTCTGCGTTCAACGGCCAGAATTATTTGGTCGCCTGGCACAAGCTGACTCGGTCTCCGACGGTTGCGTACGGTCCCGATTGGACGCTTCCGAGCGCCATCGAGGCGAGACGTGTGTCGCAAGCGGGAGAACTCGTCGACGCCGCGCCCTTCGTGATTAGTGTGCTGCCTGCGGGCGATCAGTCCGCGGTCGACATTGTGCTGTCCAATGGCAACGGGTTCTTCGTGGCTTGGGTTGGCAAAACGAGCGCCACCGTGGGCCCGGTGCAAAGCCGCACCGTGTCGTTCGTTGATTCTGCACCGGTGCTTGGCCCCGTCACCACCTATCCATTCCCTGCCAGCGATCACTCCAAGTATGCTTTCGCGTCGGGCGGACTCGGTTATGTCGTTGCTTCTGTCAATTCGGACAGCACTGGTTTCACCGTTGGGGGGCTGAGTCACGCAGCGACTAGTGATTGCGCGACTGGCGCACGCATCGACTCCGTCGCTCTGGGGTCGAACGGTTCGGGAGAGCTGCTCGTCGCGTACACAGGGTTCGTGATGACCAACGGCAGTGTGTGCTCGTTCGCGACCAAAGCGCTGCAAATCGGAGCGGACGGGCTGCAGAAGGCGCCAGCGGTCGTGATTCGACCCTTTGAAGTCCCAGTCAAGCCCGTCGAGGTGAACTACATCAACGGGAAGTACCTAGTTGCGGGCTTTCAGCTCGACCCGGCGACGAACACCGTTTCCCCGTCGCCCGTGACTACCTCTCCGTCGAAGTTCGCTTGCAACGCGGGCGCGTGCCTCGCAGCCGTTGGTGCTGGTGTCTCTCGGCTGTCTTCGGCGGGGGTCCTGCTCGACGATCCACCCATCAGGGTGAACTCCTCCGCGAGCGCGGAGATCGACCCGCACGTCGTCGCGGGGGCGGGTGAATACCTCGCGGTATGGCACGATATTAGAGCTTTGCCCGACAACCCCTATCTCCCTCTGCATGCCGGCCGATTGGATGCCAACGGTGCGCCACTCGATGCGACTCCGATCGCGATCGCCCCGCATGGTTATTTCTGTAATGCCGAGTTCGACGGCACGGACTTCCTGGTGCGCTGGACGGGGTTGGGGATATTGAGTCAGACCCGAATCTCTCCCGCGGGAGTCGTGAAAGACTCTGGTCCTGCGCCCGCTGGTCCGCAGGGACCCTGCGGACCCACTGGCAACGGGGTGAACCTGGGCGTGTCGTCGATTCCTTTTGCTTGCGGCTCTCAATTCGTCACGTTCAAGCCGACTGCGTATAGCGATTGGTATCGGAATGCCGCGTCGTTGGTCGATTTGAATGGCACGGTGTTGCAAGCAGACCTGAATCTGGGTGGTGTCGCTTGGGCCGGCGACGCATTACCGGGTGTCGCATCGACTGCGGCCGGCTGCGTGATTGCTTGGTCTCAAAGTGTCGGAGACACTCACGATGTTTATGCGAACTTCGTCAACGACGACGGCACGGTTGTACTGGACGCGCCGCTTCCGATCGCGACTGACGCTGCGTTCAACGAAGTAGCACCCGCTCTCGCAGAGGGGGCTGACGGCAAAATCCTGGTCGCGTACAGTCATTTCATCAACCAAGCATCGTATGGGCACTTGCGCATCGCAGCGCGGCTCGTCGAGCCCTCGGCATTCGTGCCGGGCGCTTCGGGCTCAGGTGGCACGGGTGGTGAGGCGAGTGGCGTCGGAGGCTCGGTGCCAACAGGTGGAGCGTTGGCGAGCGCTGGATCGGGGGGCGACCCGGTGGGTGGCACTGGCGGCTGGTTGAATACGGCCGGGGCTACCGTTGGCGGGTGGGGAGAAGCAGGTAACGTCTCGGGTGGCGCGGCCAGCGCGGGCGGTGCTGGCGGCAGCACGTCGTCGGGCGGCTCATTGGCGGCAGGCGGAACGGAGTCCGAGAGTGGCGGCGGAAGTTCACCCGGCGGCGCAGTCAGCGGTGGCTCGACGCAGACCGACGGTGGCTCGATGCCCAGCGGCAATGGTGGTGGCGCAATGCAGAGTATTGGCGGTGAAAGCGGCACCAACCAGAGCATTGGCGGTGAAAGCGGCACCGGCGAGAGCAGCGGTGGGTCGATGCAGAGCAGCGCCGGCGAGAGCAGCGCCGATAAGGCTGGCGCTCCTGGTGGACACGGTTCGGACGGAAGCGGATGTGCGATCTCGTCGCATCGCAGACCGCTGCGAGGCGCGCCGCCCGTCGTGTCGATGCTGATTGCACTCTTGGCCTGGCGA
Organism: Polyangiaceae bacterium; assembly: GCA_035634635.1. Taxonomy (GTDB): domain Bacteria; phylum Myxococcota_A; class Polyangia; order Polyangiales; family Polyangiaceae; genus PMG-095. The sequence continues at coordinate 60,128 of DASQCO010000051.1, read as the reverse complement.
TGTTCCCGTCGGGCCGCGCGTGCGAAGGCCCTAGCCTGAGCCGCAAGCGCCGCGGTTTGAAATAGCGACAACGATTCGGGCATATCAGCGGAGAGGGAGGGATTCGAACCCTGCCCGCGCACTGGTGGGGCTCGCGCTACCCAACGCGGACCACTACGCCACCGGCTCGTTCAAGATCTTCCACGATAACCGCTGCGATGTGCTCGGCAATTTCTCTGGCCATCCTGAGTGGGATTGCAGACTCCGCGCGCGCGTAACGATTGCTCGACCATCGAGTTGAGTTGCGAGCAACTGCGTGCTCGAGGCGACTTACGGGGCCAGCTCCCGCCCTGTTTTTTCCTTATATGCAGCCAGGTGACGCAGATTGGCGACCGCGCTACGAGATTTACAATCGGCCCGGCGAATATCACAACGGCGAAGTTTGGCCCTTCGTGTGCGGGTTCTATGTCGCGGCCTGAGTGTGCGCCGGATGCCACGAGCTCGCGCAACAGAAGCTCGAGACGAGTGCGTGGTGACACGGACCACGCAGTACTTGGCTGACGTTGCTGCTCATTCGTTGCTGGTTGGCCACGTTGGAACGGGCGCGCTGAACGGAAGAACTCACAGTGCGAGCTGCGCACATCGGCAGAACCGTCCGAGCAGCCACGCCTGCCTTTCGGAATAAGTACTACCGCTAGCAGCATGTAAATCAGATATCATATCCAACAACGCGCTTGAGAGAGCGCCACGCAGGGAGGTCGATCATGTGGGCAAAAAATTCGGTTCAAATGCTTTGGCATAGCGCGACGAAAGCCGTACCCGCGATTGGTCCGTGGGGCGCATTGCTGCTGGGATGCTTACTGGGCATCGGCGCATTTCTCTATCTGCGGAATGCACGGAAGATTGGGGTACTGGTGAGCGGCCTGGTGCTGCTCATTCCGATCTCCGCGCTTGCTAGCGTGCCTTTCATCTTTGCTAGCGGCACCGTGGCGGACGCGCATCAGCTCAACGCGGATTTCAAGGCCGTCCTGCCGTATATCGGCAAGTCGAGTACGACAGGCAGTGCTGCCTCGGGAGGGGGTCCGTCGTTCTTCGTTTTCCCGGCAACGGCCTCGCTCGTCGCGCCGACGTATAGTGACCTACGCTGCGTCGTGACGGTTCAGCCGTACTTCTATTCGGGCAGCACCAATCACCAAATTGGTTGGAGAAATGCGGTGAAGATCGGAGCCACCACGACGATCGGCTCCGCGCCGAACCTGTCCCTCGTGCGCATGCCGGTCAATGGCATCCTCGGCGACCAGTACTACAGCGGGACCTTTACTGATGTGTTCACCGTTCCAGCCGGAGCCTCGGCTTCGTTTGGGGCGCGCTTCGACCCCATCTTAGCGCCCACTGTTTGGTTCTACACCGTGAGCACAGTCTACAGCTGCTCGATTGTGCCTTGAGCAAGTTACGTCGGATAAGCACGCAGCGGTCTAGTGAAGTTCACGTCACCGTCGAACGCGGGGACGTGAACTGCGACCATTGGGACGTACCGAGCGCCGCCTCGGCTCGCGCACGAGGCGCGCCGTCACCCGCTCTGCTGGCTCGATGGCATCGATCAGGTCGAGCCCGTCACCGGCCCAGACAACGGTCGTTGCCAGATCCGCATGCGAACTGCATCTCCGATCCTCAGCTCGCTACCGAACGGCTGGGCAGGCGCGCTAGCAATGTGAGCGCAATCACCATGAACGCGCCCGCCGCCAATCCGAGCGACAGATGCACGCCCCAGATACTGCCGACGAGCCCCACCGTCACCCCGCTGAATGCCCGCAAACCCGAAGACGACATGTTGAATAGGCCGAGGACGCGCCCGCGACTCTCTGCCGGTGCCTGAAGCTGCACGATCGTTTGGGTCATGCTGCTGAAGGACAGTTCGAAGAAGCCTGCCAAGAACAAGCAGCCGAGGGCGATTGGATAGGAGCGCACGAGCGCAAAGGCGCCCAGCGCGCAGGCCCACAATGCGGCAAGCTTGAGGGCCGAGCTGGTTTCCGTGTGAAACAGCCTGCGGCCGCTTTCGAGCATCAACCCACCTGTCAACGCGCCGGCAGCGTCCGCGCCGAGCAGAGCCGTGTACGCTGCTCCCGGATCGCCATGCCCCAGGTCCACGGCGAAGGTCGGCATCTGTGCTTGGTAACTGTTGCCGACGAAAAACGACGCTGCCCCGGCCAGCACGATCATCGCCAATAGCACGGGGATGCCGCGCACTTCAGCGAATGTCTCGACGATATCGGCCAGGCCCCGCACGGCCCGCCGTGGGCCTTCACCATTCCTGAAATGCCGCCCGTAGGGGGCCGCGGTAAGCCAAATGATCAACGGCAGATAGAACGACGCATTGAGGAACATGCCGTAGTTGGGGCCGAGGGTGCGCAAGATGAGACTCCCCACTCCGGGCCCGGCGAGCATGCCGAGGTAACGCGCTGTTGCGTTCAGGCGGACTGCGCTGGCGATCCCCGCGCCACCCACCACGTCGTAGAGCAGCACTTGGCTCGAGGTGATCCAGAACACGCCGGCCAGCCCGTGCAAGCTCAGGAGAACCATGGCGTGCCAAATCTCGAGCGTGCTCGTGACGAAGAAGTAGCCCCAACCGAGCGACACCGCCATGAACAGGCCGGCGCCGATCTGAATCAAGCGCCGCGAATCGAAGCGGTCGTTGAGCGCGCCCACGGGCACGGAGAACACCAGGTACGGCACCCAATGCGAAATCACCGCAAAGCCACCCAAGGCCGCCGAGTGGAACTTCTGGAACGCCACCCAGTAGCTGATCACGTGCTCGACGTTGTCAGCCATCATGGTCAGCAAGAAGGTCAGCAAAAAGGCGCGAAACCCTGGCAAGCGTAAGGCGTCGAACGGGCGATGATCGGTTTTCATGGGCTCAAAAAGGAGGCGACCGACTCTTCCTAGCGTCCGAGCTCGGCTCGGTCGAGCCGCTTCCAACGGTGTTGCTCCAGCAGCTGCTCCAGCGGGCAGCGCTGCGAGCCGCAAATGGTGGATTTCTCCATGAGCCGCGCCGCGCTGGCTCGGTGCTCCAAACCACAGACGCAGTTCGCACGCGAAGGTGGCGAATGCCTCCTCATCATACGGCTCGTGTCTCACCGAATCGGAAGTTTGGTCCCCGCTCAAGGCGCGTCAGTTTGGCGTGCAGTTCCGCGCGGTAGTGCGGCATGCTCCGAACGCGCATCAGCGCAACCTATCAGAGGGTTGGGTGCGTCCCAGAATGGCCGTCGGAATTCTTCTCACCTGCACGATCGCTTTCGAGTTATTCGTGCTCCGGCGGTTGCGCTTCGATGCGGCCGTCGTCGGCATCGTGCTCGCCGGTACGTTCCTTGATGTGGACTACCTGACCTATACCTCGGTCGGGCAGCGCAACTACGACGGCGCGTCTCACTTAGAATACATCCAGTCGATCGCCTCGACCCTGCGCGTGCCCGAGGTGTTCTCGTGCGCGGTCTGTGGGCACCCGCCGCTCTACTACGCGCTCGGGGCGCTCTGGGTAAAGACCGCGCTCGCCGGCGGTTGGGTACCGCTCGAGCTGGGACTGCAATGGCTCTCGCTGCTGTTGTTTTTCGGCTTCGTCGTTTTTTCGCTGCTGATGATTCGCAGCTGCACGGTTCAGGCGGCGACGCTGCGGATGAGCGCGGCTTTGGTCGTGTTCTGGCCCTCGAGCGTCATCAACTCGGTGCGCGTCCACAACGACGCGTTGGCCTCCCCATTGATGTTGGCCGCACTGTACTTCACCGCTGAGTGGCACAAAAACCGCCTCGCCAGGCATTTTGTTGCCGCAGTGGTCGTCTCGGCCCTCGCGCTGCTGACCAAAGCCTCGGGCTACGCCGTGGCGACGACGCTGTTGCTCGTGGCGGCCTCGCGGCTTCGCTCGGCCGAGGGGCGCTCACTGGCCATCAAGCAGTTCGTCTGTGCAACGCTGGTGCTTGGGACGATCGGGCTACTCGTCACCACGCTACGCGCATCGCGAATGTCGCGCACGTCATGCCAGCTGCTGCTCGGGTCCGCCTGCAACTCGCGCTACGTGCCGCCGCTGCCTGATTCTCCGGGCCGTTTTCTCTCCTTTCACTTGCGCGATTTCGTCAGTCGTCTGGACACGATCCCCGAGGATCCGTTTCTCAATCGATTTGCAAAATCCAGTCTGTTCGGAGTAGCCCACCTAGGAGAGCCTTTCACTACTCCGTATCACGAGCTGCTGGCGCGCTGGCTCAGTTGTGGCTTGTTGGCCATGGTGAGTGTTTGTCTTTGCGGCACGCTGCTTTTCGGCAAGGTGTGGCTTCGCAAGTATCGCGTCTACCTCGTTTCGGTCGCGATCATGGTGCTCTTTCTCTTGGCCTTTCGGCTGCGCGTAGCCAACGAGTACCACGAAGATTTTCGACACATCTTCGCTGCCCTGGTACCGTTTTGCATGTGTTACGCGGCGGTCGTCGCCAACAGCAGCCGCTATTCCAAGCTGCTGAACTGGGCAGGCACCGCTCTAGCGCTGCTGATGATCATTTGCTCGCTGGCGTTCTTCCTGCGCATTCCGGGCCGCCTCATCTGAGGTTCATTCCGGCGCGCAAACGCTCGAGCTGTGACGTTCCCTGTCGGCGGGCGCAAACTCCCGACTCCCTCGGCCAGGCCGAGTCGCTCGGCTGGCAGAGGGGCGTAGAGTGTTGCGTCCTGACACGGCGCGAACGCGCCGTCGTTCACATGGACTTTTGCAGGTTAGCGACGGAAAAATCGACGCTGCCGCTGCCACCGCCGGTTTCGACGAGAATCTTGGCCTCGAGCAGGTTACCGAGCTTCATGCCGGCTGCGTCCCAGGCCTTGAAGTGATCGGAGATGGTGATAGTCCCACACTGACGGGCTTTTTGGCGGATGCTCCAAAACTGAAGCCAACTCGAAGCATTGCAGCGCGAGCCTCCGGTCCCATTCGTGTTGTTCGAATAGAACTTGTAGTTTTCACCATCAATCATGGTGGCAGAACCCTTCTGGCTCGAGTTGTACGGGGTGAACGGCATGTTCCCGAATGAGTCATCCAGGATGTACCATTCGACACAAGGGTTGGTCGACCAGCCGTAAATGCCGATGTACGAGAAGCCGCCGCCGCTGCCGGTCTTCTTGAACGAGAAACCAGCGGTGATCGTGCCATACGAATCGTACGACTTGCCGCTGTTGCCCCATTCGAAGCCAAGCCGCCCGAGGTAGTCTCCCGAGTTGTTCCAAGAGGCGCTGAACGCGGGTGTGCTGAACGTCGTGAGCTTTCCAGTGCCTTGGTTGGACCAGATTTGCCAAGCAAGGTTGTTCGAGCCGCCTTGACTATTACCCGAGTGCTCCATGCCTCCCGATGGCATGGTCGCGTTGCAATCCACGGTTGTTGAGCCCTGACCAGCGGTTCCTGACCCGCTGCCGGCAGTGCTGCTCGAGCCGCCGGCGCCCTTCCCGCCGCTGCCGGACCCGCCCGAGTGAGAGCCGCCCGAGTGAGAGCCGCCGCTCCCTGAGCCGCCCGCGTTCATGTGGCTTCCACCAGCGCCCGTGGATTGGCCCCCCATGGGAGCCGAACCACCCACCGAGCTTCCGCCCGAAGACGTGCTCATCGTACCGCCAGTTTGAACGATTGTGCTTCCGCCATTCCCAACGGGACCGGTACCGCCGCTTCCACCGTGTCCGCCGCTGACGTGGCTTCCGCCAGTGCCCGGGTGCGATGTAATGGGCGGTGCGTCACCGCTCGCAGAGCAATTCAACAAGACCAACGCAACAGCCGCGGTAGATATCTGAATCAACTTGGTATGCACGTGCTTCCTCCGAAGGTTCGGCAGCGTTGTGCAATAGCCAAGGGTGACAAAATCCGTCGCTCACTCTTCATATCGCAAACACATTTTTTGATTTGAGCGTGTCGTCAGATTTTTTCGGCGAGAGCGCAGAGCCCCCGAATGGAGCGTCGTTAGGCGTCCCTAGTTGCGACGGACGTTGTCGAATGCGCGCGTTGGAGAGCGCTCGAGTCAGCGCTTCCCGGAACGAGACGGAGAGACCGGCGACGCACCGCTATTGAGCCCCGCAGGTGTTCGGCCCGGTGCTCATGGATTTCTCACCGGATATGAGCAGCCTGGTTGTCTATGTCGACGGCGGCGTGATGTGGAACTATCCGATTGGCGTGTTCGACGAGCTGCTCGGTGTCGTGAACGACGAGACGCTCGGCTTTCACGTCGAAAGCAGCGCGCTGCCGCACACGAATCACACGATCACGCCGCACGACTACTTCGCGGGCCTGTTCGGCCGTCTCGTACGTCAGCAGGAAGCGGATTGACGACGCAAGATACGCCGTTCGCCGCCTTTGGTTACTCCCGCTGCGTCCTTGAGCGTCGCCTGGACCTGAAGCGTGGTCTGCGGTGACTCGTCGCCGAGCACGCCTACCGGCGCGGTCGATTGCCACCTCTGCAGCGAGGCTCGGATCGTTTCGAGGTGAGTGTGGACTACGCCCCAAGTCGCCATCGTGACTGCATACTGACGCAAACCTGACCCTATGCACGCGGTGAAGCGAGTAGACCACTTGCATGCGGGAGCTTCAGTATTTGAGGGCGCGGAGTTTGGCGTGGAGGGATGTCTCCGAACCGATGTTGTTGTTCGAGACGGACGCCTTGGTACGGCCATTCGTGGCTGCGCGCTGCGATGGCGATCCGCTGTTTCTGTTTCGCGATGCAGGGCGGATGCTTTCGTGGGCTGCCAAACTCCACGTTTGCGACGAAGCGTTCGGCGCAACGCATTCGAACCCGTTTTTGGGGCCGTTTGCTTATGGCCACGAGTGTGTCGCCGAAGTCACGCACTGCGGTGCGGCCGTACGCAGCGTGTCCGTTGGCGACGTGGTGAGCGTGCCGTGGTCGATTTCGTGCGGGAATTGCCCGGAATGTAGCGCGGGGCTCACCTCGAAATGCCGGGTGCTGCGCAAAGAGCACTCGGTTGCTGCTTATGGCTTCGGTGGTGGCTTTGGTCGGCACGGCGGCATGGTGAGCGATCTGCTGCGCGTGCCGTTCGCCGATGCCATGTTGGCCCGTGTGCCTTCGAACGTGGACCCGCTTGCCGCGGCGAGCGCGAGCGACAATCTGTGTGATGCGTACCGTACCGTGGCGCCGCATCTCGAGCGAACGCCAGGTGCGCCCGTGCTGATCGTCGGCGGCAGCGCCAAGAGTATCGGTCTGTACGCGGTCGGCATCGCGAAGGCACTGGGGGCGTCACATATCGACTACCTGGACACGAGTCGAACGCGCCTGACATTGGCGGAACGATTGGGGGCAAATCCCATTGCCATCACGAGATCAGAGTCCTGGTACGCGCGCGGCGAGCCGTTGTTGGCCGATGGTTATCCGATCTCCGTCGATGCGAGCAGCAGTGCGGAAGGCTTGAATTACGCCCTCGCCGCGCTGGCTCCGGGCGGAACCTGCACCGGCATCGGCTTTTACCTGAGACGCACCACGCCACTGTCCCTTTGGAAGATGTACCTGAAGTGCGCCACGCTCCGAATCGGAATCGCGCATCCGCGAGCAGACCTCGCAGCCGTATTGCAACTGCTTGCCAGTGGTCGATTCGACCCGCGTCAGGTAAACACCCTGGTCGCAAGTTGGGACGATGCGCCGCGCGCCCTGCTCGAACGCACGACCAAAGTGATACTGAGCCGACCGCGGCTCGCTGCGTGATCCTCGGCGCTCGTCAGCCCTCGTCACACGCAGCGGCGGAGCCCGATTGACGATCTTGCGCACCACCGCTAGGTACGCGCAGTGAGATTCAGCCCGGACTTCGCGAAGGGAGTTGATGTGGGGAATGCTCTCTTAAACACTACAACTTCGGCGGTACGGATTACCTACCGTGCACCGGCGACTGGACGAACAGCGGAGTATCGCGGCTTGGATTGCTCCAGGGCGTAACGCCGAACAACGCATTTTTTACCCTGGACATCGATGGCAACGGCACTTGGACCAATTCGGTCGATGTCTCGGTGTCCTACGGCTTGCGCTACGATCTGCCGGTGACCGGACAATGGGGCAGCACGAAGCGATCCCAGATTGGAGTTTTCCGTGATGGTTCTTGGAGCCTGGACGTGGACGGAGACTACGTCTGGAATTCTACGGTCGATCGCGCGCTGACCTTCGGCGGGGCCGGCGATACACCGGTCGTATTCGTCCGGCACTGACGTATGCACGCCCCTCCGGCGTGCAGGGCTCGCGTTCAAGATAGGGAGCGAGCGGCTCGCCCAGATGACGGACGAGCAGATCATCGATTTTTGGAAAGGACCTGATTCAGGTGAGGGGGAAAGCCGGGTTTCTCGCTGAAGCGTTGCTCTTAGTTGTCCGGCGTTGCGGACGTTGACCGCGGTCGAAGCGCGGTGTACTCCGCCTCGCATGGCAAGGGTTGGCCTCTTTCGGGGGTTCTTAGTCTGCAGCACGTTGCTTGTTCCGTGGGCTTGCTCTGGTCCAAAGCGCGAGTTTTCGGGGGAAAGCGCGGGTGACGCAGGCGTGGCCCGGGCTGGCGCAGCCGGCAAGGGAGGCGCTGCGGGGAACACCGCCACAGCGGGCAGAGGGGGAGCGCCCACGGTGGGCAAAAGCGGTTCCGGTGGTGAGGGGGAGGTGGGCAACGCGGGCGCGATCGAAGGCGGCGGTCAGGGTGCCATGCCCGCCGGGAGCGGTGGCATGACCGTCGCGACCGGCGGCACGGCTGGCGCAAATGGAACCGGCACAGGTGGCGTCAGCACGGGCGGTGTCAGCACGGGCGGCGTCAGCACGGGCGGCGTCAGCACGGGCGGCGTCAGCACGGGCGGCAGCTCGGGCAGCATGTCGGGGTGCGGGTCGGGGAAGCACATGTGTTCATCGGGCTGTGTGATGAACAGCAGCCCCTCAACCTGCGGGACGACCTCGTGCACCCCGTGCGCAGTGCCGACCAATGGCAGCTCCACCTGCAACGGCACCGCCTGCGGGATCATGTGCAACGCGAACTATCACTCGTGCGACAACACCACCTGCTCGAGCAACGCGCTCCCGGCAACGTGCGGGACCAGCTGCACGGCGTGTCCAACGCCCGCCAACGGAAGCGCAACCTGCGACGGCACCTCGTGTGGGATCACGTGTAACACGAACTACCACTCATGCAGCAACACCAAGTGCGCGAGCAACACCGATGCCACGGCGTGCGGAACGAGCTGCACCGTGTGCCCCACCTCCTCGATCGCCAACTCCGCGCCGACCTGCAATGGTGCCTGTGGGATCGGTTGCGCGACCAACTACCGCGCCTGCACGAGCGGCTCCAACCTGGCATCCTGCAACCGGGTCACCTACGATTTCAACGACAACACCGCGCAAGGCTGGGCCGCGGCGACGAACCCAATCCCACCGAGCGAGGTCACGGTTGCAACCTCGACCTCGATCCGGCATGGCAACTCCGGCTCGTCGCTTCGGATCGATAGCACCTTTGGCGTGTTCGGGAGCAACACCAGCGTGGGCGTTCAAGTCCAACTCTGCGCTACCGGTTCGGAGAACCTCAACGGCCGCACCGTTTCGGCTTGGGTCTACATCGACACGGCGCTTCCCGATTGCTCTCCATCCAACCACGACATGGGCGTGACCTTGACCTCCGCGTCTTCGGCCAATGGCATCGAGGTCGCCAGCGCCATACCGGTGGTGAAGACTTGGTTCCAAGTGACGGGAACGGTGACCAACGCCACGGTCTACAACGCCGAGACTGCGGCCCTCTTCTTTACCCTCAACTGCACGAACAACGCGGTCTGGCCGATCACCCTCTACGTCGACGATGTCACTATCGGAGGCTGAGCCAGCCTCGACTCTGCGCCTCAGGGCGCTGGCCTAGAAAACCATCGGCGCGGGGGAGGTAGCTGCCAAGCGCGCCATCGTTCGAGTCCCACTAGCGCAGATCACGATCTTGCTAGCGCAAGCAAGGCATTGGCGTCGCCCAAGTGCCTATGGACGCACCAGCGCGCAACGGATAGGTTTCGCCACGCGATCGCCGTGAAAAGGAGCAGTCGCGCGAAATTCGAAATCGAGTTCGGTGGGATTTGCGCTCCATTTCGCGGCTAGGGGCTCGTGGAGGTCGAGATGCGCCAGCGTTTGTTGTGTGCTCGTTCTTCGGGATCCAGAAGTCTGATTCTGGGCTTGTTGCTGACAGCGTGCGGTATCCAGGCTCCCGGTGGCGAGGCTCCCGGTGCGAGTGAATATCCGCTCAAACGCACGGATCCGCGCGCTATCCTAAGGGCTGACCTCAACGACTATCCAGCATTCGTGACGCCGACGTTCGGTCCGCGTGACGAAAGCAAGCGGCGCACGAGCGACGCGACTCCGGAGCTGATCGAGGTCGATCTCGCCACCGGGGAAAGGCGGCGTGTCCAAGTGAACCGGCAGGTGCCGCTGACCGGCGCCGCCCTCGAGCGCACGATGGGAATCGACCGAGCTAGTCATCTGCCGAGTAACGTTGCGCTTCAGCGCATTCTTCTCAACGATCCCCCGAGGCTGAATTCCGACGGAGGCGCCATTGCCGAGCAGGAGGGTGTTTCCCTGCCTGCCCTCCAGAAGCTGACGGGCGAGACGCCGATGGGCACGCCCGCTGCGGCCGTCGGCGGCTCGAGCGACGTGAAACCAGGCGACTTGAATCGTCTGCAGGTGACGGGCGTGCGGTTCGACACCACGCAGCTCATCGCAGCTTCGACGGTGAAGGTCTTGTCGCGCTATCCGGACGGCCACGGAATGGGGTGCAGCGGCAAGCTGATCGGCGCTCGAACGGTGCTGACGGCGGGGCACTGCCTGCACTGGAGTGACTACAAAGGCACTGCCACTAGCGTACAAGTCATCCCGGGCTTGGATGGCACGTACATGCCCTACGGCGATGCGAATAGCCGTCGAATTTGGCTTGATCCCACCTGGGAGAGCGAGCAAGACAACGACAACGACTGGGGCATGATCGTGCTCGATCGCGACATCGGCAACGTCGCTGGTCAGTTTGGTTGGTGGGCAGCAAGTCAGAGCTCGCTCGATGGGCTCGGCATGGACTTCTATGGTTATCCGGGAACAAGCAACCGCATGTATACGTCGCCCGGCAACGTCACCTGCACGGACTCCTGGCTCGCATTCTTCTCCAACGAGCTCACCGACGGCTTCAGCGGTTCCGCCCTGCACGCTTCGACCGGGTCCAAAACCGAGTTTGCTTTCGGCGTCGCGTCGCATACCAACTCGAAGAACATCTGGTGCTCGCTCAGCGGCATGAATGCCGGTGTACGCATCACTTCGAGCCGCGCCAGCGCGATCGCGGCCGTGCGCGATAGTGGAGCTGCCGGCTTCGAGGGAGACAACTCGCTCTGGACCCCGCTCGGTGGACTTTCGAATGCGCCCATCACCAGCGTCTCGTGGGGCAAAAATCGCTCCGACATCTTCGTGCGCGGCCTGGACAACGCGGCATGGCACAAGGGCCAGACGAATACCGAGTTTTACCCAGCGATCGACGATTGGGACTATCTGGGCGGCGAGATTGTCGGCACCGTTGCGGCGGCATCGCGCGGCGCGAATCTGCTCGATTTGTTCGTACGGTCCTATGGCGAACCGGCGCAAGCTTGTACCAAGGCGTGGGATCCCAGCGGTTGGTGGCCGTCCTCGACCGATTGGGTGTGCTTCCCGGATTTGGTGATCAAGGGCAATCCCTCGGTGGTTTCGACGCTGTCCGATCGCCTTCACGTGTTCGGTCGCAACAAGAGCAACCACGTGCTCGAAAAGGCGTGGACCGGGGCAGCGGGTTGGCTAGCGTCGTCCGACCTCGGTGGCAACACGGATCAAGAGGTGGCCGTGGTCTCGCGGGCTGATTATATGTGGGACGCGTTCATCCGAGACATCGCCACTGGTGCCGTCTTCACCAAGGCTCGCAATGGCGGTGCGCTTTGGCCGTCGGGCACCGACTGGGCATCGCTCGGTGGCAAGATCCTCGGCGCACCGGTGGTGGTCTCGTCTGGCTCGAGCAACCTCGACGTATTTGGCGTGAACGACGGTGGCAACGTGCAGTGGTGGAGCTGGCGAGGCGGGGATTGGGCTGCTTCGAAAAATCTGGGCGGCAATGCCCAAATGCGCACCGTGCTCTCCGCGGTGTCACGGGCTGCAAACCGCGTCGACGTCTTCGGCGTGGGCAACGACAATCACGTGTATTGGAAGTCGCTCAACGGCAGCACCTGGACGCCGGCCAACGCGTCGTGGACCGATCTCGGTGGCGACATGATCGACGTGAACGCAGTCTCGTGGAGCTCATCACGCATCGACTTGTACGCTCGAGACCGCAACCTCGGCGTCCGTTGGCGGTTTTACAACGGCTCAACTTGGTCGACGCCCTAATCTGGACTTGGAAAACGCACTGAGGGGCTTCCAATGGCGATTGCAAGCGAGGGAGACAAGATGGCAAAGAACAATCTCGGTTGGTGCGGGCTACTTCTGGTGGCGTTCGGGTGCGGATCACCAGATTTGGTGACGACAGCAGAAAAGGGGAAAGGCGGCGCGACGGATCCAGCCAATGTTTCGGAAGTGCCGGAATTCGTGCGCACGAACGCGGGCGCGGCGCACGACGCGCACCTGGCGCTCCGGATCTGGTTCAACCCACAACACGTTTTCGAGTTCTATGAGCCGTCTCCTGGAAACATCATGTTTTCCGAGGCGGCCGTCCCGCCCGAGGGCCCTTATCCACTCCCGCCCCAGCTTCAAGCCGACCGCTGTCGAAACGTCGTCGAACTCTATCGAGCGCTGATGCCGGGCAGCGAGGTCCCGGAGGTGATCGAAAAGCTAGAGGCTCGCCGCGCCGGACAAGCGCCGACGGAAGAGCCGTCGCGCGACTTGAGCAACGTGCCGCGAGAGGACGAACCCTTCGTGACGGTGTGGGCGCCGAGCTACAACGAGCAAGTCACGGCTCAGGAGCCTGTCGTGGGTACGGTCCCAAGTGGTGAGCTCGGCCCAAAGACCCAAGCCGCGACACGAGGCGGAAACAGCAGCGGCCTTTGCAGTCGTTCCTGGTTCGAAAGCCAGCCGGGCTTCTGTCCCGGTGGCGCGTACCACCAATGGTGTCTGCGCGACTGGTGGGACGGTGCATTCGAAGGCGGTCCCACGAGGACCGATGAGACGGTGGGCACGGTGTGCCCACGGATCGGTAACGTGTCGATGCAGGTGAGCGGGACTGGCGGATCGGCCTTTTTCAATGTCCCAGAAGCAACCTGGCGTCAGTGGTCGAACGGCTGTCATCGGTCCTGCTTGTGCCTCCCCCTGTGCATCAACTGCTGTGACTTTACGACGCGCTATGACATCACCAATGCGTTCGACAGCAACTTCCAGTTTGGTGGCGCCATGTGGCGGCACGATTAACCGGCGGATTCCGCCAAAGAGGCATTAGTCGTTGCGAAGCCTGGTCTCGTGACCTAGCGTCCATCGCCGGCGTGGTAATCTCCTTCGAAGGTGAGGTGGGGGAATGCGGCCTGGGGACGAATCAATTTCGGTGATTGGACTCGAAAACGGGCTGTTCTTGATTTCGATCACGGAATCCGAGTCTGCCACGGAAGATATCCAATTGAGCGACTCCGAGCGTGCAGTCGCTCAATTGGCCCTGCGCGAGCTGTCCAATCGTGAAATTGCCCACCAGCGCCAAGCTTCGGCAAAGACGGTCGCGAACCAGCTGGCGTCCGCCTACAAGAAACTCGGAATCAGTGGTCGTCGCGAGCTGCGTGCGCGCCTGACCGAGGTCTTGCGATGAAACTTCATGATCCGGTGGCCGTGATCGAAGCCGCCTACGATCTCACCACCGACACTCCGGCGTGGCTCGAGTCCGTTGCCGCCGCTTCGGCGTTCGCACTGGGCTCGAAGCAAGGCGCCATCGCCTTTCAATACGACGCGAGCTCAGGCACCTGGATCAACGTGCTGTCCGCCGCCAGCCACCAGCTGGGGGCACAGTTCATCGCTCAATTCCTCGACCATCCGAACGTCACGCCGGAAAACGCGCGCGACGCGGCCCACATGTTCCTGTCAAACGATGTGGGCTCGGTGAGGCTCGCTGGCGAGCGTGTGGGCATGTCTTTCGACGGCTTGCTTCGGAACTTCGGTGTCGAAGAGATGGTAGGGATCAACGCACGCGACCCGAGTGGTCGCGGCTGCCTGATCTGCGTGGCCGATCGCGCGAGAAAACTCCCCGCCCGCAGCGTCGCCGTATTCCGGCGCCTGGGGCGCCACATTGCGGCGGCCGCGCGCCTGCGCACGACGCTCAGCTCGGGCAATAGCGAGCTCGCCAACCTCGTTGAGCGAGCCGAAGCGGTGCTCACTCCAAAAGGACGGATCGAACACGCCATCGGCAAAGCGCAACGGGCAGCCGCGCGCGAAGCGCTGCGCGAAGCGCTAGTCCGCATCGAAGCTGCCCGCGGCTGCCGCAACAGCACCCCGGAGCGCGCCGTCGACATCTGGCGCGGCCTCGTCGAGGGCCGCTGGTCCATCCTCGAACACTTCGACCGCGATGGAAAACGCTACTTCCTCGCCCACAAGAACGAAGCAGATCTCGCCCGCGACTTCGCGCTCACCCCTCGCGAGCAACAAGTGCTCGCCTATGCCAATATGGGCTACTCCAACAAGCTCATCGGCTACTCCCTCGGCCTCTCACGCTCGACGGTGAGCACACTGCTCACGCGAGCCCGTCGGAAGTTGGGACCGGGGGCGTCGCTCGGGATGCGCCAGATTCCGTCGGAGTGATCAAGCGGTCGGAGACCGCTCTCAGTTGGTCCAGTAGCCACCGACGTGGAAAGTATCTCCGATGGCGTCGATGACGTCGAGACGGAGCGTGCGCGGGTGGACGTCGCAGAAGCAGATGATGGGACAGCAGAGCTCCCCCATGGTGAAGAAGTTCTGAGACGTGTCGTGGGCGATGGCGAAGGTCTGCGGAGAACCTACGTTGTTACTGATCTTGACCTTGAAGCTGCCATTCTGCGAAGCGACCTTCCAGGACGCGGTCTTCCCGATCGCGAATGCGAAGTAGCCGTTCATCCAGTCCGTTCGGCATACCGAGAAAACCACATTGCTGCCCGACACGGCGCACCCATGCAGGACATTGATGAACGTGTTGGCGCTGATTGCTTCCGTAACCTTTCCCACGTCGTCTTGGCTGGTTATCGGAGAGAAAGCCGAGAAGCCCCCGCCCGAAACGGGGTCGCCAGGGAGCTCATGCGTCAAGGCGTGCGCTGCGTTCGCCCGGTAAATCGCGGCCGTGAGCTCCGCCGGTACGGCTTCCCCAGGGCGCAGCTTCTGGTAGAGCGTGGTGGGCGTCATCGCCGTGAGGTCTTGGCCCTCGAGCGCCGAAGGCACGCCATTCTTTGCGGTTTCGACGCCCAGCAGCTGGTCGCCGAGCTCGTAGAACGCAAAGGTGTGCTCGGGACCGACCTCGATCGTGAGGATAGCCTCGGCCAGTCCCTCGGACTCGGTTGCGGCTTCCGCGGGACCGCTTGCTGAAGCGCTTCCCCGGTCCGTCGTCGAGTCAGGGGCAAGCGAGGTACTGCTACACGCCATTCCGAAGAGCGAAAACAACACGTAGAAACGAAAGTCCTTCATGGGCTGGACTCCTTACGACGCCGAGGCTGCTGATTTTGCGACGCGATAACAATAGGCAATTGAGCGACACGTTTCGCATCATCGAAAACCAGCAACGCTGGTGGTGGTCGTCGCCCACCAAAGAGAAGAGCCCGCACATCTCATGACGCGCGGGCTCTAGATGAAGCAGCGCTACGCGCGCTGCTCGGGGCTCACTTGGTGTATTCGAGCGCTTGCTCCAGCCAAAACACGCCAGCCTTCGGCTCGTTTCGCTGGCAGTCACCGTCGGACTCACCGGGACGCTTGAGCCAGAGGAAGCCGTCGACGAGTGGCTCGCCGGTATCGGTGGTGGGCGGGCGGCCGATCTTGCGGCCCGGAGGGTTACACCACGTCTCGAGTTCGTTCTTTGCGGCATCGTACGGGCCGGCGCCGTTGCGGCTGGTGTCGACGATGAAGTGCTTGCCGCCGATCAGCGCGGAGATTTCTTTGCCGTAGGCAACGCACTCCTCCGTCGTGCGATAGTTCGAGGTGTTGACGGAGAAGCCACTCGCGTGCTCGACGCCTGCCTTCTTCAAACGTTCGGCCATCTCCTTCGCCGGAACCCACTTGGCGTGACCGGCGTCGATGTAGATGGCGGCTTGCGGGTTCTGGCGTAGGACCTTCACCGCATCGTTGAAGAGGAAGTATCGCTCCTCTTGCAGATTGGGGGGCAGGCTCGTGATGCCCGGTAGTGCATCGGGTTCCAGGATGATCGCCACGGGTCGGTTACCGACGCCCTGGTAGATGTCGCGAATCCAGCGCTGATATTTTTCCTTCGAGGCGAGGCCACCGGCCGAGGCACCGACGCCTGCCGCCTCTGCCGCCGCGTCACGATGGGGAACGTTGTAAGCGATCATGACGGCGACGCTTCCGTCTTCCTGCGCGCGATCTACGAAGTGCTGCGCCGCGCGATAGATGTTCGAGTTCCACTCACCCATCCAAAGGGCTTGCGGTTGCTTGGCGATCTTGTCGAGCTGCGCTGCCTTTTCCGGTTCCGTCTTGCGCAGGTAGTTCGCCTTCAACATCACGTTCGCCTCCGGATCGACGAAGAGCTTCGCGCCCTTGAGCGGGTTGGCGGTTACGGGCGGCGGAACGGGCGGATCGGTGAGCGGCGCGTTGTGATCCGGTTGCGAGCTGTTATGCGACGCAGCGGAAGATGGAGACTTCACTGGGTCGGAGCTGCAAGCGGTCGCGACGACCAGGGCGGCGCCCAGTGCGAGGATAGGCGTGAGCGAAGTGTGAATGAGCGAATTTTTCATCGGTGAGCCAACCTTTGTCCGGGGGAACCTACTATTGCTGCTGCCATACTTCTATTAGATTTCGAAGCCCCACCGTGTGAGAAGGCGTTGTGCGGGGGCCCGACGTATCACTCCGAAATTACTGGCAGCCTCGCCAGGCCTTGCTCGGTTGGCGCGACTGGAACCGGTTCCAGTTCGTAAGCGATCGAAACGATGCGCCGCCCGCCGACGGGGCTCGCGTCCCGCGGCGGCGGGCGAGACGCGACCATTGGCGGCATCCGCAGGCAGCGGCTATGCAATCACGATCACAGCCACCACCACTGATGGCACGACGATCTGCACGGGCTCCGCAAGCTTCAATGTGACGGCGCAGCTGGCAGCGAATGATCTCGCAGTAGGGGCACCTGAGTTTCGGCGCCGCGGTCGTGACCTTGCGCACCCCGGCGTGACCACTCGAGCGCGGTGGACCGGGCTCGAAGATATGCGGAAACGCTCACGACACGAGCGACGACGCAACGTGACGGCGGTGAGCCTAGCCCACCACGCGGAGGCATAGACCTGCGGTCGTGGCCGAGCCACTTTTTTTTCTACGCCGCTTTAAAAAAAAATCCTCGCGCCAATGCCACCATTTCGTGTTAGTGCGCAGCGCGGCAAACGATTTGGGGCAGACGCAGATGGTGCCGGGTGGAGGTGCCGAGATGTTCAGAGACTGGAGACTGTGGGTAGTAATTGCGGTGGCCGTAGCCTTGTGGACGCCGCTCGGGCGGATGACTTGGTTCTCGTCGCACGAGGAGACCGGCTACGTATTGCGAACCGTAGAGTGGGCCTCTGGCCTACGTGCAGGGGAGCTGTACCCCCGCTGGGCGGCTGACTACTATGGTGGCTACGGCTCGCCGTACTTCATCTTCTACGCGCCGGCGGTGTATGCGAGCGCCGCCCTGCTCACCTCGGTGTGCACCCCCTTTTGGGCGCTGAAGCTGGTCGTCCTGGCGGCGACGATCGCGTCAGGAGTCGGCACTTTCGCTCTCGTTTACAACGAGACGCGAGAGCGAAACGGCGCATTCTTGGCGGCCATTGCTTACCTCGCATCGCCTTACCGCTTGTTGAATTTGTATGAACGCGGTGACCTGAGCGAGTACACGGCGATCTCCCTTTTGCCGGTAGCCCTGGCGCTATACCGCGCTGCCGTGAAGGAGGCCATCCCCCGCCGCGAAAGCTACTTGCTCGTCGCTGCCGCATTCAGCCACGCGCTGATGGTGGTGAGTCACACCATCCTCGGGTTGTGGGGGACCATTTTGATCGGCCTGGTGGTCGCCGCAAGCGCCGCGGATCTCGCCTGGCGCGGGCTCTTTCGACGTGCGGGACGCGCGCTGGTCGCGCTGTTCTGTGCGCCGGGGCTCGCCGCCATCTATCTGTTGCCCGCGATTGCCTATCGCAAGTTCGCGCGCGTGGACCAGATGATCGTCGGCTTCTTCAACCCGCAAAATCAGCTGAATCCGTTCAGTGCGTTGTTCTCCGAGAGTACGCAGTTTTTCGGTCGAAACTTCTTGGCTATTGGCCCGTTGTTGGTCGTGTTCGTGGTGCTGACCGTGCTCGGGCTGGTCGTTAATTTTCGAGCCGCGCGTCCTGCGCTCGGTTGGGCCCTGATCACGCTAGCGCTCGTCATCTCCAACTTGCCGATCGCGAGCGGGCTGTGGGCGCCCGGTCGTTTCCCGCTTTCTCAGTTCATCCAGTTTCCGTGGCGCCTGCTCGGTCCGGCGTCAATGACCGCCTCGGTTGCGCTCGGGATCGGCGCAGCTGCGGCGTTCACTCGGCTGAGCGAGGTCACTCGCAGCAACCTGGCAATCGTGATCGCCACAGCGATGTTGACCTTCATCGCTTGGCCGCACGCGAGCGGGAAAGAAGTCACTACTGACAGCGTGCCCGTCTCCCCCGCGGAGATCCGCAGCGGGATCTACTCCACCACGAACGTGGACGAATACCTGCCGCTTGCCGTACCGGCAGTGCCGCCCACTCCAGCCAAGCGGCTCGTGGACTCGAGCAAGGACGCGACGGTCGAGTGGACGAACAGCAAAGCCAGCACTCATTTCATCACGGTTGACTCGAGCCGACCGGGCGCGAGCGTCGAGCTCTCGCTGTACTCTTTCCCGGGGTGGCGTGTCAGTACGCGCTCTGGGCCGGCCGAGGCAACTCTCGAAACGGGCAAATTGGGACTCATCCACATCAATCTGCCCGCGCCTGGTCACTACGTCTTGAAAGTGTATTACGGAATCACACCTGCGGGCATGGTCGGCACCGCGGTGAGCGCTCTCTCGCTCGCCGCGCTCGCCCTCCTGGTACTGCGGGGCTTGGGGTTGTTGTGGGGAGCACCATTGAGTTCACGGATCGACTCGGGGAGTGCAGCATGAGCTCGAAAGAAGCCATGGCCGAGGCGCGGCTTTCGATCGACAGCGCTCGCGCGCTGTTCCGAGAAGGTATTCTCAGCAAATGCCACGCGTATATGGCGGTCGCTTTGCAGTCGCTGCTCGACGCCTGGGCGCCGCCCAGCGAAAGCGAGGGTAAGGAAGCGGCGACGACGAGTGAGCGGCGAGAACGAGCGCTATCCGCCATCTCGGGTGCCAAATATCGCCGCTTCGGTCAACTGTCCGCGGCCTACCGCGCCGTCGAAGAACGGGCAGCCAGCGACTCGCGGTCTAGCCCGGTTGCCGGCGAGCGCGACTTCGAACGGATCTGGACGGAAGTCGACCGCCTGTACCGCTTCAGTGTGCGCCACTTTTCCCCTGTGGAGTGGCGCCGCCGCCTCCGCATTGGGATCGCGCTTGCGCTTACGCCCGTCTTACTCGTGGTCTGTCTGGTGCTTTTCCTCCAGCACTCGCGCCCGCACGTGGATGCTTCATCCAGCTACGGGCCGACCTACAATCCCGGGCTCGCGGTCGATCGTTTGATCGCCACCGAGTGGCTGCTCGCGGACGGCGAAGAAGGTTGGATAGACCTGAATTTCAAGGCCCCCCGTACCGTTCACGGGGTTACGCTATCCAATTGCCACAACGGAGCCTTCGCGGATCGTGGCTCAGCGAAGGTTCGCGTCACTGCGTTCTCCAACGATACGGTCGTGGCGACCGCGGAGGGCGAATTCTCGAAGATCTCCACCGAACGAACCGATCTGGAGTTGTCACTCGCGGGCGAAAAAATCACCCGCATACGCGCGGAAGTAGTGTCGCACTTCGGCCGCGGCGGGGGGTTCGCCGAAATCGAAGTGCACTGATCGACACTTCGATTTCGGCGTCGACCACCCAGCTCTCCGCGAGTACGGCATTTCGCACAGCCCGCGCCCGCTGTGGCGTTTGCTTGGGAGGAGGCCTTCGTTCCTGCTCGTCTTGCAACCACGAAGCCTGCCAGTGCAAAACCCGCAGCCGCAAAGTCAGGCTGCCAGTGCGCGCCGGCGTGCGGATGCAGTCAGCCCTGCCGCTGCAACGGCTGCGCCTGCCGCAGCAGCTCGAAACAATAGCGAATCATTGATGTGGGCGCCTCGCGAACGATCGCCAGGCGCTCCCACATCGGAGTCCTCGGGGTTTCGCGGGCGATGGTTCAAAAACTCGAAGCTTCTGGCGAGCTGACCGCGCAACGTGAAGGCGGGCGTGCTCTGTTCCACCCCACAGGGTTACCTTAGCCGCTCAGCACGAGCATCGCTTTGCATCCGCTCGATCAAGATTGCGACTCCTGAATGACACAATGGAACCGCCCGTGCATTGTTCTTGTTTTGGCGGAGGCGCTCGGATATAGACGTCACTGCACTGGGTGATCAACATGCTGGGGATGGCCAAGATGGGATTTCGAACTGCCGCTCGCGCTGCGGCAATGTTTGCCACGCTCATCGTGGCGGGTTGCTCGTCCCACGGTAGTGGTGATGAAGCAGGTGCCGCTTCGGGAACGGAAGCGCTCAACGCGCCCGTGACTATTACCCTCACGTCGCCGAATCCGGTGCCGGTGCTGTCACCGGTCATCGACGTGTCGAACTCCATGTTCGTGGGAGCTGGCGCGGAAATCGTTTCAGGCCCAATTGCAGCCATGGGGAGCAGCGGTGGCGGCGTCCACGCCGAGCCAGACGCACTGCTCAACGAGACCTGGAGCCGCGGAACTGCAGACTTGCGGGATCGGGTGAAGGTCAGAGGCACGCTGCACGCTGCCAGTCGCTTACTTGGCAGCTCGGTAGTGATCAACGCGAGCGACACCGCGCCCCACTTCGATCCACCAAAGACCCTATCTTGGACGGTCACTTATCCGAGCACCACTTCGGGGCCTGATCAGCTCCTGAATGCCGGTGTTTCCAAGTCGCTAAGCCCAGGCCAGTACGGCGCGGTGACGCTCAACTCTCAGTCTACACTCACGCTCACGGCGGGCACTTACTACCTCAAGAGCTTGGATATCGAGTCGCAAGCCACCGTCAAGCTCGACCAGGCGACGGGGCCCGTCATCATCTACGTGGAGAGCACGCTGATCTCGCGCGGAGCGATCGTTTCGCTCACCGCCGATCCTCCCGATCTGCTCATCGTGTACCTTGGGACCAGTCCGTTTCTGCTCGAGACGCTCTTCAACGGAGCGCTCGTCGCGCCGTCGACGACCGTCACCTTGCGCGCCGTGACGGGCATCCATACGGGTTTCTTTTACGCTCGGGATTTCCAAATTCTCGATGCGCACGCCCGCGTGCAGTATCGAGCCCCCCTTGCGATCGTTACGGCGGCCAAGCCCGATCCACTCAGTTGCCCTGCGCTGGTGCAGTCACTAGTTCCAGCGGCTGCCTTCAACAGCAGCGTGGCGCGATATTGTCCCAACCAACCAAACTGTTCCAATCATGGAGTCCCTGGCCCCGGCGCGCTCCCGGGCGAGTT
The DNA here is from genome assembly GCA_035634635.1 of Polyangiaceae bacterium. Classification (GTDB taxonomy): domain Bacteria; phylum Myxococcota_A; class Polyangia; order Polyangiales; family Polyangiaceae; genus PMG-095. Next base: position 38,378 of record DASQCO010000051.1, on the reverse strand, counting down.
CCGCTGCATCTGCACGGCGCCCTACACCGGGCCGCGTTGTGATCGCATCGGCGTGACCGGCGATGGCACGCCAACTGTGCGCCCCGATCCGCTGGTCACTACTGCGGGCAACTGCGGTCCTGCCAAGGGGCTCGCGCTTTCGGCGTGGCCGATGGAGAGTTTCTGCAACGCCCATCTCGGTTTGAGCCCGGCTCTCGGTACCCGAACGAGCGACGTGGCTTGGACCTTTGGCACGGCGGGCCAATTGTTCGGTCAGGCAGTTCTCGACGCTCGCGGCAATCACTACCTTGGTGCTTCGGATAGCAGTCTCTACGCGCTGAATCCCGCAGGGCAATTGCTGTGGCGGACCGTATTGAGCAGTCCGCTGAAGAAGACTTCGCTCGTCACGCATGATGGCTCGATCATCGCATCCGGTTCGGATGGCTCGATCACCGAGGTCAGCGCAGCTGGTCAGATTGTGCGCAGGGTTCCGGTCGGTGTCGGTCAGGTCTCGGCGCCGAGCGTCGGGAGCGACGGCACGCTATTCGTCACGACCGCCGACAAGAAGGTCGTAGCGGTGAGCCCCAGTGGTTCGATCGCGTGGTCATTCGGTCTTTCGGGAGCGCCGGTGGGCAGCCCGCTCCTGCTCGCCGATGCGGATCTGTATGTCGCCGCTGCGAACGAGCTGTTCAAGTTGAATGCCGCGACCGGCGCGAAGGTGTGGTCGCTCCCTGTGTCGGACGGCATTGTCGTCGGTCCGGTGGCGGCCGCTGGCACCGCCATCACCCAGATCTACTTTTCAACCTCGACGGGCGACGTCCGAGGTGTTTCCGAGAACGGCAGCCCGAACTTCGTGGTCGCAGGTGTGGGCGTTGCGAGCGCCGCTCCGAGTTTCTCCCCCGACGGCACGCTCTTGGTGCCCCTCGCGACGGGCGAGGTGGCCGCGATCAATCGCCGCACGGGCACTTCACGCTGGCGAGCTCGGATCGGTAGCGCGACCACTTCGAATCTGGCCATCGGCGCGGACGGGCTGATCTACGGCGGCGCGGCGGACGGCAGCGTCGCCGCGCTGTTGCCGGACACGGGTCAGTCGTTCTGGACAACGAATGTCGGCTCGGCGGTGGCGGCCCTTTCTCTGCGCGAAGATGGCCTGCTGCTTGCGGCGCGAAGCAGCGGTGCGCTGCTCGCCATCGGTTCGCGGCCGCTCATCGGCGGCTTCGACAATCCAGGCCAACGTCCGAGTGGCGGTTCCTCTTCCGGGCTGCCATGGGACCCCTCCGTCAGCACCCAGATCAACCAGGATCTGGGAAAGACGGGTGGGAAGCAGCGAGTTCCTTGGTCCGTGATCGGGCGGATGACGGGCCCGAGCTTCGGAGACTTGTCCACGCCCGGCCATGGCATGGGCGATCTGGGCGGACAGGAGGCCTGCCTATCGTCGGGCAGCATCGGCTTGGGCGGGCTCAAGTACGTCTCGCACAACGACACGCCCCTCACCGGTGAGCTGCAAAGCACGTCGCCGCCGGCCGGCGCGCCCCCGCAGTGCCAATTGCAATGGTGCGAGGTCGCTAGCAACGGGCAAGAGGTCGTCGTCAATTACCCGTTCGCGCGCCTCACTCAGAATCCTGCCAGCCTGCCTGCGCCCACCAGTTGTCCGGCGACCAGCAGCCAGAGCTATTGTCCCGTCGACCCGGCGAGCAAGACAGACCGTGCATGTACGGTCGACTCCGATTGCGATCTAGCCGGCGGCGAAGTCTGCGCGGTGTTCTGCAAAGACGTGGCGTGCTCCGATTTCGACGACCGCTGCGGGCGCAGGCTTGCGGGGGAATGCGGTTCGCTCGGCAAGGAGCCAGCAGGAGCCTTCAATCAGCAGGATCCCGCAACTTGGCCGTGCGAAGAATTGCGCGAGTGTGGAGAGACCGGTCCCATCGTCGGCTTCACGGGGGATCCGGCAGTCAGGAAGACCGGTTCGCTGGCCCAAGAAACTAGCCCCCCCGCCGACACCGTGGGCGGCGCGCTCGTGCGCGTACCGGCATTTTTCGCGCCGTTCACCGACACGCTGAACCAGACCGCTTGCGCAAATCCGGAGTCTGGCCAGAACACCATCGATCAAATGGACCCGCGTAGTGGCGGCGCCGGCAACGACAAGTGGGGCATTTTCATCGAGCCGGATATCGAGCATCACGCGGATGTTCATGCCAAGTCGTTCTTCGGCGATGACGGCTTCAATCTGAGTCTCAAGGCAGGCTTCCGAACCGGGGCGAAGGTCTGGGGCCACGAGATCGAGGCCATCAACGCTCAGATCGGCGGGCAACTGTCGATCTGCTCGGCGAGCTACACGAAGTCGTTCAAGATCCTACACATCGAGCAGGATAGCTTGTCAGACGGGGTGAACGCTACTCCGCCGTCGACGGCCGAATCTGCGGACTGTCAAAACGCAATCGACACCCTCGGCTCCAAGATGCTGGAGATGAAGAAGGCGCTCTACGACGCGCGCCTCGCGTGGGACGAGTACCGCAAGAACAACAACAAACCAAGCCTCGCCCTGTGTGAACGAACCAAGCAGGTTTTCGGCAACGTTGAATCGGGCTGCACGGTGACCTCTGCGCGTCGCTGGATTCAGCAATACGAAGATTCAGCGCGCGATTTAGAGGCTTACTACGCGCAAGGTTACCAGGACCTGGTCGGCGCGGCGCGCGCGCAGCTCCGCGGCCAAGTGGACGTGAACGTTCCGCTGGAGACGCCTTTCGACGGTGTCGGGGCGTCGTTCTCCTATCCGGTTGGCCCCATCGTCCTGACGCTCGAGGTCGAGATCGCGGGCGCGCTGGGCGCGACCGGCAGCCTCGCCTATTCAATGGACCCGCCCTCCGCGCAGGGGCAAACGGGACCCAACGCGAGCGTAATTTTTGCGCCGAACGCCGAGGCCCATGCCTACGTCTTTGCGGGCGTCGGTCTTCCCGGGGTGAGCGTCGGAATCGAGGGAGACTTGCTGCTGCTCGGGGTGAGTGCCCCAATGCAGACCGGCGTCACGCTGACGCGGCGGCAGTTCGCCGAGCCGCGCTCGTTCTCGTCGAGCGGGCTGTTCGGGGTCGTCAACGGCCACCCCGGCTTGCTCGGCGACACCTCCTTCCGCCAATGGACCATCAACTGGCAGCACGGCGCCAGCGTCAACCTCGAGACCTTGAGCGGCAAGCTCGACTTGGCCTGCCGCGTTCGGCTGCTGTTCTTCAAGAAGACGTTCCGGAAGAAGATCGCTGATTGGAAGGGGTTCACGAAGACGTTCGATTTCATCGGACACCCCGCGCAGCCGATGACCGGGGCCCGAACCTACGACGCCGTCTCGAGCGACATTCCGTATCCGGAGCCCGACAACATCGAAGTCGCCTTCAATGCCTCTCCGGTTGGTCCGGGCGGGGACGTCGCCGGGCTTGGTCCGACGACTTCGCCGGGCGTGTGCGGCAATCCCAACCCGTGCGCTAACCCGCCCGGTGGCGCATGTCAGGCCAACGCGGACTGCTGTTTGGGAAGCTGCGTGAGCAACGTCTGCGCTTGCAAGGACGCCGGCCTGAGCTGCGTATTGGACGGCCAGTGTTGTACGAACGACTGCCGAAACGGCCTCTGCTATCAGGAGCCGCCCCAGTGAAGGCGCGCAAGCTCGCTCCATTCGCCTTGATAGGGTGTGGCCTCGCCGCGTGGTCGTGGTCCGCGCTCCATCACGGTGCGGCCCCGGCCCAACCACAGGGCGTGGGCGCGGTGCGAGCGGCGCCGCCCGCCCGGATCCCCTCGCATTTGGGCGGTGAGACCGGATCTGTGTGGGAATACGACGCCGAGCTGTCTCTCCGCACCAGCGCCAAGGACGCGCTTGTTTCCAGCACGACAGTTCGCGGTGCACTGCGCGTTTCGGTCTTCGGAAACGACCTTCTCCGGCTGCGTGGTCAGCTGCGCGAGCCGAAGCTGACTCAGGTTAGCGGCGGCTCGAATCAGCCAACCCCTCCGCTCGAGCCGATCGAGCGGCAGCTCGCCGAGCCCTTCGAGTTTTCCATGACTCCGCGCAGCGAGGCCACCAGCTTTCGCTTCGCGACCGACGTGGAAGCGTTCAGCTCTCGGCTGCTTCGTTCCATGGTCGCCTTTGCGCAGGTCGTGCGAGAACCGACGAACGGAGCTTCAGCGTGGGACGCGACGGCGCGCGAGCCGAGCGGTGAATTCTTGATCCACTATGCGGAAACCGCGCCCGGGTTGATTCATTGGCAAAAAGTGCGCGCCGAACATTGGGCAATCGTGACGGCGAGCCTCGGTCTGCGCGTCCAGCAGCCCACGCTCGTGTCCAGTTCCGCCGATCTGCACCTCGAGCCGAACGGCATGATCAGCGCGTTGAGCTTCGATGAGCACGATAGCATCCACGAGCCCGCGCTATTGGGCGTGCCAGAGCTGGATGCGGTCACGCACTTTAGCCTCAGCAACGCTCGCCAGGTCACGTTGGATGTCGCGGCGACCGAGGCTGAGAAGAGCCTCGGGCCCCCGCGCGACATGGACGACGATTCGGTGAACGCGAGTCACGACTATTGGGCAGACCTGAGCCGGATTGGCGGACGTCGTCTGGCCGACGTGAGTAGGGAGCTGGCGCAGGCGCGTGCCGATACCGATACCAAGAGCGGGCGCGCGCAACGTACCCGTTCTTTCGTGGCCGCGGCCGCACTCCTGCGCCGTGATCGCAGTGCCGTTTCGGAAGTGGAGCGCACGATTCGTGCGGGCGGGCCCGAGAGCAGTTTTTTCATCAACGCGCTCGGCGCGGCCGGCACCCTCGAGGCAACGAAGACGCTCACCAGCCTGCTTCAAAAAGAGCGCGACCCGGCGGCCACGCGCGAAATCCTGCGAGCGCTCGGCAACGCGGAGCACCCGTCGAGTGCGGCGCTGTCGGCAATGACCGACCATTTCGCCGACCACCAGGTCGGCGGTTTCGCGCGCTTGATGACCGGTGCGATGGCTCACAGCAGCGCACGGTCGGAACCGGCCGTCGCTAGCGCGGCGAGTGACGCATTGCTGAACGCCCTTGAAGGCGAACAGAACCCGCTGCTGATAGCAGACACGCTGCGAGCGCTCGGCAATTCCGGGGATCCGCGCGCCGTCGGGGTCGCAGCGCACTACATTCACGATCCAAACCCGATGTTACGCAGCGCGGCGGCGCAAGCAGTGCGTCGCGTGCCGAACAGCGAGGCAGATGCGCTCCTGGTCGAGCTGGCCGCGGATCTGGAGTCGAGCGTGCGGGACTCCGCCATGAACGCGGCCCTCGACCGCCTCCCAAGCGTCGCGCTTTCGGGTACGGTCGAGCAACTCGCTCGGCGCGACCTCGACCCGAGTGTGCGCCGCGATGCCGTCCGCGTGCTGGTCGGGTGGCAGCGCGATTCCGAATCGGCACGCGACACGCTGATGTGGGTCGCCGCCAACGAGCCGAATGACAAGCTCCGGCAGGTCGCGGCCGAGGGCTTGCAACGTTACAACTGAAGGAATGGGTCGATGAGTCTTCGAGCTCTGTGCGTTGTCTGCTTGGTACCCTTACTGTCCCTGGGCTGCAGCAAGTCCAAGGCGCAATCGCACTCCGCCGCGAGCGCGGGCAGCAGTGCCGAGGAACATGGCGATCCGCTGGCTACCGGCGTGGGTGGCAGTGCCGAGGAACATGACGATCCGCAGGCTACCGGCGTGGGTGGGCAAGTGGGCGGCGCAGCGTCTTCCAGCACTGCGGGCGCGCCGAGCGCCGGCAACGACCCGGCGATGACCTGCGCCGAGCTATCGCAGCTCGCATGCCGAAAGCTCGCCGAATGTTCGCCCTTTGCCCTATCGACCTCCTACGGCACCGAAGACGCGTGCTCCACTGCCGTGGCCGCGGCGTGCGCTCATTTCGATGCCAGCGGCGCTCCACTCGACAGGGGCAGCTGCGCTGACGCGCTGAATGCGCCGTACTGTCAGGGCGTCCTGACCAGTGGCGGCGTGCCCAAGTCGTGCCTCCAAGGGCCTGGCAAAGGCGCCGCAGGAGCTCGCTGCGGACGCGACGCGGATTGCCGCTCGCTGGCCTGCGACAAGAAGAGCGATTGCGGTCAATGCGTCGGCTACGCGGTGGAAGGCGCTGCGTGCGAGGCATCGGCGGATTGCAAATTCGGGCTCGTGTGCGCAGGGGGGCATTGCGGACAGCCGAGCGCCCCGGGCTCGAAGTGCGACCTCAGCGGCAGCGTGCTCTGTTCTGCGGGAGCCTTCTGTGTCGCCGGCAGCTGCAAACCAAACGGCGCTGCGGGACAAGCGTGCGATCCGTTCGATCAGTGTGACTCGTCGCACGGGCTGACTTGCTCGAACGCGACGTGCATGCCCTTGAACGTTGCGGAGTTGGGCGCATCGTGTAGCAGCGAAACGAATGCGCGTTGCGCCGGCGGCACCTTCTGTGGTGACGCGAAGACTTGCGAGGCCGCCGCGGCCGAAGGGGAGCCGTGCAGCAATTCGAAGAAATGTCAGACCACGCTCACGTGTGTAAACGGTCACTGCGCTTACGAGGTTGCCAGTACCTGCAACTGAGTGCGCACCGGGGATGAATCGACGATGAAACCGAGTATGTTCGCCAGAACAACGAGCACCACTGTCGCGCTACTGCTCGCCGTGATCGGCTGCTCCAGCGGGGATTGGCAAGAGCCAGCGGCACGCAAGTCGGATCCAGTCATCTACGTTCCGCCGTCGGAACAGACGCGTCCTGACAAGCTCATTAACCCAGAGGTCGCTTTGGACAAGCGGCGTCAAGTCTGGGAAGACGAGAACCCGGTACCCGGGCAGGACGCGGCTTTAATCCCCGGTTGGTCCTGGATGCGTAGCTACGCCCAGCAAGCCACGGTGGGACTCATGAACCACCAGGCCATCGACTGTACGCTCTGCTCGGATCCCAACGACTCGGACCTGGTCCAATTCAACAATTCGCCGCTTCTTGGCGAATTTTCCGTGGCGCCAGCTTGCTCTGATCAAAAATTCATTGGAGAGCCCCGCGCCGCATTTTGCTCGGGAACGCTCATCGCGGACGACTTGATTTTGACGGCCGGCCACTGCCTACGCGAGGAGGGGCAAATCGTCCAACCGGCAAGTCAGCGCGAATTCACGCCGCAGCTGCGCGACACCTCGTGTCAGACCAGCGGCAAGCTCCAAAATCTGCGCGTCGTGTTCAACTATTTCGAGCCAGGTCCGAATCAGACCCCGCGCGTGAGCCGGACCAAAGACGTGTTCAAAGTCCGCGAGGTCGCCTGGACGGCGGCAAACGCGGGGGACATCTCGATCTTGCAGCTCGTCGACGACAACGGAAACCCACGCTCGGCCGTGCCCCGGTTTCAACCGGTGCCGATACGCCGTAGCAAGACCCCGATGCCAATCAACACGTCCACGATCGGCGCGATCGGATCGCCCCATGGCATCCCGTTGAAGATCTCCGTCACCAAGAGCCAGGTTGCGCCGGCGGGGGCGAACTCGATTGGTTTGATCGGCACCGACCGCTACACGATGCAGACACGCCTCGACGCCCTCGGCGGCAATTCGGGTGGCGGCATCTACGACGTCGATGACTTCAGTTTGGCGTCCTGGGTCCACAATGGAGAGGCCCTCTTTGTAAGCGGCAAGTGCGTCAACCCGGGTTTGCAGAGGTGTGCGGACTGCAAAGGGAATTTCATTCCCAACCTGTCGATCGTTAATCTCGCTATCGACGAATTCCCCTCCAATCTAAACCAGTGTTGGCGCGCGTACTATTCGCCGATGTCCGACAGCGACATGGTCGACGCGCGCAAGTTCTTGGAGAAATTCTTGGACCCGACCTCACTGTCGCTCAGCGTGCCCTTCAAGTTTGGCGAGTCTTCGACGATTGATCTGCTGCGAGTCATGTATTGCGGTGACTCGCTGACCAACGAAGCACGCTTGGACCCGACGAATGCCATCCTGAGCAACCTCGGCTTCAACGGCGGCGGTGCGCAACCGCAAATCGGCGACAGCAGCGGAATCATCGCCAATTCGCGGCTCTGCAAGGAACGTCGCGATGATTCGGCGAGCGCCGCCAACATGCGCCCCATTTTGCTGCAGCCGGGCCGGGAATTGACGCTCGAGGGGGACACGAGCCTCGGTTCCGACGTCGTCAATCTGCAGACGATCAGCGGTGGGACTTGTCGGAGTGATGTCGGCACGCCGGACGCATTGTTCAATCTCGAGGTCACCGCGCCGACGTTGCTCTATGCGGACACGTTCTCACCCACGGCGAACAAGGACACCGTGATCTTCCTGATGCGCGTTGCTGCCAACTCGAACGCCGTTAGTGCGGCTGAGTTCTTGAGCTGCGGCGACGACAGTGAATGTCTCTCCGACACGCAACCGCAATGGTTCCAGCAGTCCCAGTTCACGTACCCGGCCCGCGCCGGTCACTACATTCTGGGCGTGACCGGTTACCGCGCTGCGGACAAGGGTCGCTTCTACTTGCACGTTCAAGGTTTGCCATTCTCCTTCCAGAATCGCATCATCACCGCTGATCCTGGCGTGGGTGACTTCACCCAGTCCTACCAGGATACTACTTCCAGTGGCGTCTCCAACGATGCCCAGCACGCCCCGCGCTGTCAGCTCGTGGCGGACGGTGTCGATTCGGTCGCTCCGGATTTCCAGGCGTCCATGTTCTCGTGCCCGGATTTTGCGGGGGGCAATTTCTTCGCCCACACCATCAGCGCGTCCACCAATTTCGATACCGTCGTCGCGCTTCGGCAAGGGAATCAAGGCCGCGATGACGGTTATCAGTGCAACGACGATCACAACTTCCCGCTGATCAAGCTCGCTTTTCCCTTCGCTAAGCTGCAGTCATTGCTCGGGACGATCAGTGTTGGGGGGTTTCCAATTGGGCGTAGCACGGTCAAGCTCAGCTCAGGTTCGGGCATCAGGTCCTACTATGTCGACGGCTTCAATTCGGACTCCGTCGGGGACTTCATGATCTCCACGTCGTTCCCGCGAGAGGCCGCCTTTAACTCGGGAGCGATCCAGTGAGCCCGCGCGTGCGCCAATTTTTTCGGTTGGCATCGTTCGAACCGAGTGTCGTTCCGGCAGCCTAGCCGGCCCGATTGGATGTTGTCTGCCTTCGCCGTGGGTGCTAGGTCGTGAGCCCATGTGGGTCTACAAATGTTGCGTCGCTTTGCTAGTGACGAGCGCGGCGTTCAGCGGGTTAGCTTGTAGCAGCAGCGATTCAGGCGGTGGCGGCGCGGGCGGTAGCACCACCGGCAGTGGCGGCGCGCCGTCGAGTGGCGCGGGCGCTTCTGGCATGGGCACCGTGCCCGACTGGTCTCAGTGTGGCAGTGGCGCACCAGACAGCCAATGCTCCGAGGCGCTCACCTGTCACTTTGCCGATTGTGGGAAAGTCGGGTCGCGGCTCGACGACCAAGGTTGCCTGCGCCCGGCTTGCACATCAGACGCACTCTGTCAGGCTGGCGAGGTGTGCTTTCCGGGCTGGGTCGTGCAAACGAGTGTGATCGGCTCGGCGAATTTCAAACGCTGCGCCGTGTCAGACCAGGGTCAGTGCGTGTGCTTTGGGCAACCCATTGGGAGCGGCCCTGCCTACTGTGTCAGTAGCTCACTCGCTAGTGCGGCAACCGGCTGTGCCTTGGACTCGGCCGTCATCAGCGATTGCAAGAAGCTGACCTCGTGGATTTCGGCGGCAGATACTTTCCTCGCCACGCTGACGCTATCCGATGGTGTTTCGACGCTCGCTCAGAGCTGCGTCGCCGCGGCCAAGGACAAAGCGACGCAGATGAGCTGCGGCAACTGAGCAACACGTGATGGCGCGCCCTAATACTTGGCTCTCGGTGGTCAGTGTCGGGCTGCTCCAGGTCGCCTGCGGTGGTTCTGGCTCGTCGGACCTCGGCGACCGCGCGGCGGCGGGCTCGTCGTCGCTCGCCGGGAACGCGGAGCAAGGCACGGCTGGCGTTAGCCCGGCGGGCAGCGCCGGAGGCGGAGGCGGTGGGAATACGGCGGGCGGCACCGGCGGCGGGGGCGCTGGGAATACGGCGGGCGGCACCGGAGGCGGGGGCGCTGGGAATACAGCGGGCAGCGCCGGGGGCGGCGCCGCGGGCTCGATGCCGACGTCCTGCTCCGACTTTGCCACCCTCGTTTGTTCCAACTTCGGGTCTTGCGCGCCCATCTACTTGGCCGAACAGCTCGGTTCGTTAGCCAGCTGCGTCACCAACCTGACCGCCGTCTGCGATCACTTCGCTAGCGTCGGGAAACCGATCAACGTGGCTCGCTGCATCGCTGCGGTTGCGGCCCCTGATTGCAACGGCATCAATGCGGAGCGCGCGTTGCCGGACGCCTGCCTGGAACCTCCAGGTCCTCAGGCCGTCGGCGCCAGTTGCGCCTCCAATTCCGACTGCGAATCGCTGCTCTGCGTGGACAACGAAAACGCCTGCGGCAAGTGCGCCGCCCGCGGCGTCCTCGGAAAACCCTGCTCCACTGGTTCGCCGTGCGAGCTCAACCTCGTCTGTGATCGGAGCACGTGCGCGACGCCAAGCGCGCGAGACGCTACATGCGATCCAGCGAAGGAGCTGCGCTGTCCCAATGGCACTTATTGCGGCACCGCCGGGGTCTGCAAAAGCTGGGGGGGCGCTGGCGAGCCGTGTGATACGGCTCGTCCGTGCGACGGCCCACACGGGTTCTTTTGCGCTAATGGCCAGTGCGTCACAATCAAGGTTGCCGCTGAAAATGAAGCGTGCGGTATCCCCGCGCTGGCAGGCTGCCAGGCGGGAACAATGTGTAAAGGCTCCATCTGCGTCAAGACGTCCGAGCTCGGCGGCAGCTGCGGCACAGGAACGGGCTGCTCCTTTCCGCTTTGGTGCTCGAGCCTGACGTGTTCCTATGAAGGCACGCCGTCGTGTCGTTGAAGGCCGTTTTCGAGTGTAGCGCGTTCTTGCTCGTGGCCTGTGGCGCTCACAATGGAGAGCTGAAGCGCGCCAACACCGCCGGCGCCGCCGCCCTGGATTGCCCCGTAACGGACTCCCAAGCAACGCTGCTCCACGACGGAGGGGCTTGGCGGGAGTACGCGGTCGACTGCGAGCTCACGACTATCCAGATCACCTGCACCGACGTGCAAGGTTGCTTCCCGACGATCTCGCGTCCGCATCGCGGGGACGGCACGCTCTGATCGTTCCTCGCAGTGCTGCAACACTGCTTCAACGAGCAAGGCGTCCAGTCTCTGGACCGAGTGCGGAGCGGCGCCGAACGCGATCCCAATAGCTTGCGGGTCACTCGACCCTGAGCATGACGCTTCGCTATGAATCGGGAATACTAGCGGAGAGGGAGGGATTCGAACCCTCGGTACGGTTGCCCGTACACTTGATTTCCAGTCAAGCACCTTCGACCACTCGGTCACCTCTCCAGGTACGCTTTGGGCGTGAAGCGGGCGGAATCTGGCAGCCAGCGCGGGGTGTGTCAACGACAGACGACTGGCGTCGAACAGCCACGGCGCTTCGCGCGCAAATTGCCGGTATTTCTCCGGATTCGGGGCGGATCAGGCGACGCCGCGATGGGCGAGTTCGGTGGCTAGGGTGGGATCGACGTGCTGGACGACGGGCACGGGCTTGGGTTTTCGGGTGGCCCACCAGGCTTGGGCTTGTGCGTCGGTCCACTCTTGGGCGGTCGGAATGGGGATGGCTTTGAGCGCGGCGGCGAGTTCGCGTGCGTCGCTCGGGCGGTCGTGCGGTTTCTTGGCCAGGCAGCGCATGAGTACGGAGACGAGCTCCGAGGGCAAGTAGCTCGAGATCCGGTTTTTGAATTCGGGGGGAGGATCGGTGATGTGCGCCATCATCATCGGTAGCGAGCCGTTGCGTTCGAAGAGCAGGCGTCCGCTGAGCAGGAAGAAGCCGATGCAGCCGAGCGCGTACAAGTCCGCGCGGCCGTCGAGCTCGTGACCCAGCGCTTGTTCGGGCGCCATGTATGCAGGCGTGCCCATCGCTTGGCCGACTTGGGTGAGGCGCTCGTTGCCTACGTCACTCTCGTCTGTGGCGTCCGCACCGCCGCGGGCTGCGGCTTCCGCCAAACTTCTAGCGGCTCCGGGGTGCACGCCGCTCACTGCTTCGCTCCGTGCGTGTGTTCCGCTGGTGGGTGGGCGCAGGCTATGCTTGTGCACGGCGGCGCGTACGAGGCCGAAATCCAGCACTTTGATCACGTCGACTTCGTCGGCGATGCGGCACACGTATAGGTTTGCTGGCTTGATGTCGCGGTGCACCATGCCGGCGTCGTGGGCTTCCGCGAGTGAATTGCAGGCTTGGATCAAGAAGTCGATCACGCGCGCAGCGGGCTGCGGACCGTGGCTTTCGACCAAGGTTTCCAGATCCATGCCGTCGAGCAATTCCATCACGTAGAAGCAGGTGCCCTCGGCCGTGACGCCGTAGTCGAAGAGCTCGATGGTGTTGCGTGAGCGCAGCGTCGCGAGGCTCTGCGCTTCACGTCGGAAGCGCTCTTGGACTTCGGTCGCGTCGAGTCCGGCGTCGTCGCCCAGGCTGATCAGCTTGATTGCGGCTTGGCGCACGAGCAGCCGATGTTCGGCGCGCCAGACCTCACCCATGCCGCCTTTGCCCAGCATTTCCACCAAGCGGTAGCTGCCGAGCTCTTGCGCGCGCGCCACGGCCTCGCGCGCTTCCCTGCGGGCGACTGCGGCTTCACGCCGCGTACGCAAGATGTGACGAGCAAAGAGCCAGGCCATGCCCGTCGCAAGCAACGTGGCGAGTACGGCCGCGCGGGTGCTCTTTTCTTGATGGTCATGGAGCGATTTCAGAATCGTCTCCTCGGGCATGATCGTCGCGACCGACCAACCCAAATCACCCCCAGCGCTGATCTGCTTTGCTACGACGAGTTGCTTCTTCCCCTCCACCGAGATCTCGCTCGAGCCAGGTTCGCGTGCTTGCGGCTTGTTCACGAAGTCGTTGAAGAACGCATTCAACCGCGGGTCTTTCAGGTCTTCGTACAGAAGCGCGCGATCTTGGCGCAGCGGCAGATTATTGATTTTGCCTTCACCCGCGGGGTAAGCGAGCACGGTGCCGTCTTGCGCGTAGAGCAGCGTGGCTGCACCGCCCATGGACGTTCGAGACAGCACTGCGGACAGCGCGGTAACGTCGAAATCGACGGTGATCACCGCGTGCAGCGTCTTTGTGCCTGACTCATACACGGGCTCGGTGCGCGTGATGCCGGTGTAGTGCGTTTTGAAGAACGGATAGGGCTTGGTCCAGATTCGGCGCCCACTACTCACGGCGAGCTTGTAGAAGTCACGCCCGCGCGGGTCGTAACCGGTGTGCTCTTCGTAGTAAGGAGTGATCCGCTCGTGCCCGACCAACGTGTAGCGCTTGACGATCGAACCGCGAGAGTTGACGCGGCTATCCTGAAAGCGAATCGCGCCGTCGTCGTCGCGGTATGCGCCTTGGAAGGTGCCATCCGGAAAGCTGATGCTGATGTACGACACCCCGGGCCGCCCTTGCATCAAGTCAAGCAAAGAGTGAGCGACTCGGTCGTAGGGTTTGATGGTGTCGTGGTCGCGCGCGAGCGTCCCCAGGCGATCCATCACCGGGTCGGCCTGCTCCAGCGCGGCGCTGATGCCGCGTGCGAGCAACGTCGTTTCCTCGTCGATACGATCGACGGCCATGCTCGAATTGCTCTCGCGCAACGAGCTCTGTCCGACGACTGTGAGGAACAGGCCGACGGACGCCACGAGCAGCGGCAGCAACGTGAGCACCCCGACGGGACTGGCGATTGCCGCGCTGAGCCGGGCAGTGCGCGACAGACCAGTCGATTGCTTCGTGGATTCGGGTCGGAGGTCGCGATCCCCAATGCGCGCTGCAGCCATTGAGCTGTTAAGTTAACACGATTTCCACGCGGTCGACCGGCACTGTCACTTTCGCCCGATGTACAGCGCGCGCGGACGCAGCAGGTAGCCCGCGGAGCGTTGCTCGAGCGCATGGGCAACCCAACCCGCGCAGCGCCCGATGGCAAAAATACTACTGGCGCTGCCCGGCGGCAGGTCGAGGCATTGGCAAAGCACGACCAAGCCTGCATCCAGCGTCGGCGCGGGGTGTCCACCCCGCTTCATCGCGTCGAGCAATGAAAACGCAATCTTTGCGCGATCGTTTCGCGCTCCAATCGCTCGAGCCAGCTCGATCAATAGCAGCGCACGCGGATCGCCCATTGGGTACAACGGGTGGCCGAAGCCAGGCAGCTGTTCGCCGCGTGTCAGCCAGTCGTGGACGGTGCGCGCGGCGCGCGCTTTGCTGCCGATGCTCGCGATCAGTGCCTCTACGCGGTCGCACATGCCGCCGTGAGCGCTGCCGCTCAAGGTGTTCACCGCGGCGCCCAAGCAAGCGTACAGATCGGCGCCTGCGGACGCAGCGACGCGCGCGGCGAAGGCCGAGGCATTGAGTTCGTGCTCCGCACACAATACGAGTGCGCGATCTACGTTGCTGAGTAGGTCTGGTTTTTGGGGTACGCGCAGCGCGGCGAGCAGCGTACCAGCAACTCGACTTGCGGCTGGCCGACGCGGGGGGCGCGCGCTCACGGCCTGAGCCAAGCAATGAAACAACGCGCGAGCGCGCGCAAATTCCGCCTCATCGCTCGCGGCGTGCCGATCACGATCGGAGAGCGCGAGCGCCGCGAGCATCAGCGCCATTTTCGGCAGCGATGCGCGCCCCGCAAAAAGCGACCAGATCTGCGCTGCGTCAAACTCGAGACGTACCGCGCGGCCGGCGACGTCCGGCAAGGTCCCGGTCCAGAGCAGCTCGGCCACGCGCTCGAAGCTCACTCCCGTGCGGCACAGCTCGACCGCCGAATGCCCACGATAGCGAGGCCCATCCGGGCCGACATCCGAGATGCTCGTCTCCAACACCGGTTCACCCCAACGAAGCGCGCTCGCGGCGACCGGGCCGTGCCCCGAGCGAGCGACGTGGCGCGTGCGCAGTCGCTCCACGTCTTCTTTCGAGTACAAACGGGCACGGGCTCGCTCGCCGGGTAGGCTGGTGATCAAGCCGCGACTGGCATAGGCATACAACGTGGCCAGCTTGACCCCCAAGCGCGCGCTGGCCTCGGTCGAACTCAACCACACCGCTTCTCGATTGCTCACGAGCACAGCATGGCGCGCCGTGATCGAACGAGCGAATATTGATTGTCGAATCAACATTGATCAAATGGCGCCTTGGGCTCAGGGTTCAACCCGCTGAGCGCGCACCAACTCTGCGCGCGGAAAGGATTCGTCATGAGTCTCGCTGGGTTAGCTATGGGCGATCGGGCATCGGTCAAGGCTTCGGGGCTGGAGGGCGTGGTCGTCGCCGACACACGGCTCAGTCACGTGGATGGAGAGCGCGGGGAACTTTTAATCGCGGGTCAACGCGCGGAAGATCTGGCGCTCCGAGATCCCGGCCACTTCGAGATGGTGGCCGAGCATTTGTTAGAACTCGGACTCGGCGAGCCGCAGTCGCAGCTACGCGAGCATTTGGGACGGGCGCGCGTCGCAGCCTTCGCGCGCGTCCCACAGCTCACTCACGCGCTGCGCCTGCCGGACCCGATGGATGCATTGCTCGCTGCGACCGCGCAGGGCTCGGCGGGTAGCGAGGCCCTCGAGGTGCTCGGCGCGTTGCCTGTGTATGTGGCCGCGTCCGCGCGCTTGCGCGCGGGGCAGTCGCCGATCGCGCCGGATGCGACGCGCTTTGCCGCACGAGACTTCATGAGCATGCTCGGGTTGCCAGAGAACGCGGCGCGTGCGCGCGCCCTAGATACGTATTGGGTGACGGTTTCGGACCACGGCTTGAACGCTTCGACGTTTGCCGCGCGAGTCGTCGCTTCGACTGGCTCGGACGTGATGCCGTGTATCGTCGCGGGGCTGGGTGCGCTCAAAGGGCCCCTGCACGGCGGTGCGCCCGGCCCGGTCTTGGACATGCTGGATGCGACGGCTCAAAGCGAGCCGCGCATTTGGCTCGAGCGCGAGCTCGCGGCCGGTCGCCGCATCATGGGCATGGGACACCGCATTTATCGCGTGCGCGATCCGCGCGCTTTCGTCTTCGAACGCGCCCTCGCGCGGTTGGCGGATGAAGATCGAGAAGGCGCTGCCATCGCTGCCAGGCTCGCTCACGCTCGGCGCGTCGAACGAGCCGCGCAAGCGCTACTCAGCGAGCGCCATCCGGATCGCCCACTCTGTGCGAACGTCGAGTTTTATACCGCGCTCTTGCTCGAAGCAGTCGGCATTCCGCGCGAGCTTTTCACGACCACGTTCGCGATCGGCCGCTCTGCGGGTTGGCTCGCGCACATCGCCGAGCAGCGCCGCACCGGGCGCCTGATCCGGCCCGCGGCGCGCTACGTTGGACGAATGCCTGCGTGACGACTTTGCCCCTTGCGCAACTCGCCCAGGCTTGCTCTCAATGCGAGGATGTTGAAGTCGGCGGAGTTGGGACGCTCGCTCAGTAAGCAAGAGTACGACGCGGCACTCGGTGATTTGCGAACCGCGCTGCTCAAAGTTCAGGCTGAAGTCGAGCAGGCGAAGTTTCCGGTGATCGTCTTGCTCAACGGTGGGGATGGCGCGGGCAAGGCCGAGACGCTCAACATGCTCAATGAGTGGCTGGACGCGCGCTACCTGACCTCGGAAGCCTACGACGGCCCGACCGAGGCCGAGCGCGCGCGTCCGGAATATTGGCGTTATTGGATGACGTTGCCCAAGGCTGGGCAAATCGGCGTGTTCCTGGGCTCGTGGTACACGCCGCCGATTCTCGAGCGCGTGATGAACGATGGCAAGCCGCGCGTGTTCGAGCAAGCGCTCACGCGCATCAACGCCTTCGAACGCACCCTCGCGGATGGCGGCGCGCTGTTCATCAAACTGTGGTTTCACGTCAGCAAGAAGGAGCAAAGGAAGCGACTCAAGGCTGAAGAGCGAGCGACGAGCACGCGCTTGCTCGTCTCGAAGAGCAATTGGCAGCACCACGACCGCTACGACGACTTCATCTCCGTCACTGAGCGAGCATTGCTCGAGACCAGCACTGGATATGCCCCTTGGACCGTGATCGAATCAGGCGACGATCGCTATCGGAACATGACGGCCGGGCGAACGATCCTGGAACGGATTCGAAGTCACTTGGCGACTCGTCACGCTTCGGACGCGCCGAAAGCGCTGCCGGAGATCGCCGATCCGGTCACACTCCTGGATCGCTTGGATTTGTCGCTCAAGCTAGAGAAGCCGGCGTACGAAGAGCGCATGGCCGAGCTACAAGGCGAGCTGGGCGAGCTCGCGCGCAAACTCAAGAAGCGACAGCGCAGCGCAATCTTCTTGTTCGAAGGTTCGGACGCGGCTGGTAAGGGCGGTGCGATTCGGCGTTTAGTCTGGGCGTTGGATGCTCGGCAATACCGCGTCATCCCCGTCTCTGCGCCGACCGATGAAGAGCGTGCGCATCACTACTTGTGGCGCTTCTTTCGGCACTTGCCGCGCAGAGGGCGGATCACGATTTACGATCGCAGTTGGTATGGACGCGTGCTCGTCGAGCGGGTCGAGGGCTTTACCAGTGAGGAGAACTGGCGGCGCGCTTACAAAGAGATCAACGACTTCGAGCAAGAGCTGACGCGCGACGGCATCGTGCTGGTGAAGTTTTGGCTGCAAATCAGCCCGGACGAGCAGTTGCGGCGCTTTCAGGATCGCGAACGCGAACCGTGGAAGCAGCACAAGATCACCGCCGAGGACTATCGCAATCGGCGTAAGACGAATCAGTATGAGGCCGCGGCGTCAGAGATGATCGCGCGCAACAGCACGCAGTATGCGCCGTTCACACTGGTGGAAGCCGAAGACAAGCATTACGCACGGGTCAAAGTGCTCGAGACGGTTTGCGAGCGATTGCAGCGCGAGCTCTGAGTATTCGCCGCGTTGCGCGCAGCGCCGCGTGCATCGCCCGCGCGGCGTTCAACGTGATGTGTGGCTACACTTGGCAACTTCGAGGTGCGCTGCTGGATTATGAGCGCCCACTCTCTCAATCAATCGGCAGAGGCTCTGGCGGCTCTGGCGGAAATTCTGGGGAATCCGGAGTCGGTTCGACCGGGGGGTGGGGTAGCGGCGGATCTTCGAGCGGGGGTCGTGGCACCGGTGTGGTGCGTTCGATCTCGTCGGCATAGTGTGGGAACCAGGTAGGCATACCGGCACATGGAGCAACAACTGTTCCGAGCCGGCATTCCTGTGATCTTGGACGTTTGTAGAGGCTGCGAATCGGCGCGTGGGAGGCGCATTGGTCGCACTGGACGGGATGACGAGGCGCGCTGCCTCACTCCAAGCCGATGGCTGTACGCCACTCGGGTGTCGGTGGAATCAATTTACGGGTGCGTGTGTCCCATTGTGCGATAACGAACTTCCCCTCGCAGCAGATTTGCCCTGAATCGTCGATCAAGAGCTGCGTCATTCGGCCGATTTTGCCTTCGTAGCTGTCGACGAAGCTGCGCACGAGCAGGTGCTGGCGATTTTTGATTTCGCGTAAAAAACGCAAATTGATTTCTAAGATCACGGGGCCCGTGCCGGAGGATTGGACGTAATCCAGGCCGAAGCCGTTGTCGGTGATCAAGTCCCAGCGTGCTTGTTCGAAGATCTCCAGATAACGTGCGTTGTTGACGTGACCGAACGTATCTAGATGCTCTTCACGAATCACGATCGCCTGCTCGAAGACTCGGTTACCCATGACGTGATCTTGGGGCGGCTGCTGTTTTTCGCCAAGCGGGCTCGGAATAAAGCCGGAACGTCCCGGTTGAGTGACCTGTGCGCTACTCGCACCCCCTTTGAACCCAAGGCCAAGGTCCCATGAACTCGATGCTCGCAACCAGTGACACTGCCACCAAGTCGCTGAAAGTCCTGGTCGTCGAGGACAACCCCAAAGTGGCTCGCTTTCTACGTCGGCTGCTGACGGATGAAGGCTTGGTCGCGGATGCCTGTGCGGATGGCGACGAGGCCGTGCGACAAGTCAGAAACGGCGTTTACGATCTGGTGCTGCTCGATTGGATGTTGCCCGGGCAAGACGGCCTTTCGGTGTGTCGTGAGTTGAGACGCACGGGCTCGAACGTGCCGGTGTTGATGCTCACCGCACGCGGCGAATTGCGCGAGCGAGTGCTCGGTTTGAAGTCCGGCGCCGACGACTACTTGGTCAAGCCGTTCGAGGTCGAGGAGTTGGTAGCGCGCATCCACGCCTTGCTTCGCCGTACGCAGGGCGCACGGCGCGTCAATCTGAGCGGAATGGAGCTCGACTTGGAGCGGCGCTGCGTGGTGATCGACGGCGTGCCCGTCGCCATCACCGGGCGCGAGCTGGATCTGCTGCTGCACCTGGCCAATCGCGTGAACGAGGTGGTGACGCGAGCGGAGTTGTTGTCGCGCATCTGGCAAATGCCCTTCGATCCTGGGTCGAACGTGGTGGATGTGCAGGTGCGCCGTCTGCGTGAAAAGCTCGGTACGCGCGCGTGGATGGTCGAGACCGTGCGCGGTGTGGGCTATCGGCTGCGGAGCGACGCTCCGTGAAATTCCGCGAGCGGCTCGTACTCGCCGCGTCGCTCACGAGTTTGATCGGGCTGGGTGCGGGCTTCAGCTTCGTGTACGAACGGGTGTGCGCCGCGCATCTGCACGAGATTGACGCCGTACTCGGCAGCGAGAGTCGTGAGGAAGCGGACGAGATTGCGCGCAACAAAGGTGCACGAGAGCTGCCGGACGATCCGGAACTGAGAGCGACGAACATCGGTCCGTTGCGTAAATACGCGGTGCTGTACGACGGCGAAGGCAGGGTGCTGGCGCGCTCGGCATTGGTGGGTGCGCGTGCTCCGGAACTTTCCACGCTGCGCGCGAACTCGCTCAGCCCCTTCGATCGAAAAATCGGCCAAACCCACGTGCGAGCCGTGCTTTTGCCCGTGCCGGGACGGCCGGGCGAGCAACTTTTGTTCGGCGTGTCGCGCGAGCCGCTCGACTCGGACGCAGCGCTCTTGGCGCGCGTGATGAGCATTACCTTTGCGGGTGTCGTGGTCTGGATTGTGCTGATGACTTGGTGGATCACGGCACGCATGACTCGCGAACACGAGGCGATCGCGGCGGTGGCCCGGCGCGTTGCGGCTGGAGATCTCAGCGCGCGTGTGGGCGGCGGGCTGCCGCACGAAGACATCGCCCGTCTCGGTCGCGACGTGGACGCGATGATCGAGCAGCTCTCCGCGCTAGTCGCTTCGCAGCAAAAGTTCGTCTCCTACGCCGCGCACGAGCTGCGCTCTCCGCTGACGGCTGCCTACGGTGAGTTGTCGAACGCGCTACGCAAGGAGCGTAGCGCCGCGGACTACAAGGAGGCCATCGAGTGCGCGCTCGAAGCGACCCAGCACATGCGCGTATTGGCCGAAGATTTGCTGGTCTTGGCGCGCAGTGGCGCGCCACAGTCTTCCGGCACGCGCAGCCATGCGTCTTTGGCGAACGTCACCCGGGCCGCGATTGCACAGCTGGCGGGCACGTTCGAGGCACGCGGCGTGAGCGTCGAATTGGCGGGAGACGCGCACATCGACACCTGGAACGAGCGCGATCTGCATCGTCTGGTGGTCAACTTGCTCGACAACGCGGTGAAGCACTCGCCGCGCGGTGGCGTGGTGCAGGTGAGCGCGCAAAGCAACGGCGCGGTCGAGCTGTCCGTGCAGGACCAAGGCCCCGGCGTGCCGCTGGAAGACGCGCCGCGCATCTTCGAGCCGTTTTTCCGTGGCGCGCGCGAAGCGGCGGAAGAGGGCAGTGGGCTCGGCTTGGCCATCGTGCGCGCCATCGCACGCGCGCACAACGGTGACATTTGTCTGGAACCGAGCACGGAAGCGGGGCGGGGAGCGCGCTTTACGGTGCGGTTCTTGGCGTCGGCTGTTCCTTCGCGTTGAGTTCCGCCTACGCGAGCAGTAGAGCGGCGTTTTTTGCGAGTTGGCTGCTGCCCTTGAGGGTGGATAGCCATGCTCGCGCTTGCGGATCCTGACACGATTGCGCAGCGGCGATCTGAAGCTCTTTGGCGAGACCGAGGAGTTTGCCCATGTCGCGCGGGAACGCGGCCGGATCGCCGCGCAGGCCGGCGAGGATCGCCCGCCAAACGGCTTCGGCGTGCGTTGCGGAGACCGCGGCGACCTTGCTCAGCTGCTCCGTCCAGCGCCCGGGTTTGATTAATCCCGAAGGTAGCAGCGTGGCGAAGCTCGCGCCGAGCTGCTCGGGGCGCAAGCGATGGCAGGCAATCGCTGCGATCAATACGTCACACGCGCTCAGAGCGATGGTGGTCGAACGCGCGCCGAGGGCAACGGCGAGCGCATAGTAGGCATTCGGTCCGGGTTCGATCGAAGGATCGTTCCAACAGTACAGCTCACCGTTGACCCCGGACTCGTCGAAGCGGTATCCGCCGTGCCGGAGGGCTTCGGCGGCGGCGACCCATTCATTGCTGCGCGGAAGTGCCAAAGGCAGCCAAGAATCGAAACCGAAGGCTCCCTTTTCCCCTGCCAGCGCGTGCAGCAACAACTCCGGGAATACGGCCGCATTGCTGGTAACGGCTGCGGGGTCGACAGTCAGGCGAACGCGATGCCATACGTACTGGTCGCCCCAGCGAAATACGTAGGGCTGCACTCGACCGACCGCGCACTCCGTGGCTGCCGACTCGAGTGCACCGCGAGCTGACGTTGCGACGCGCTGCGCGACGCGCGATATCGAGCGTGCCGCGGCTTCCTGCGGTAGCCGAAGCAGCGCGAGCACGGCATCTTCCGGGTCCACGCTGACCGTCCGCGCTTCGAGTCGGGCGAGCAGAGCTCGTTCTGTCAGCCACCCGTGCCGATGCGAGGGGGTGGAAAGCAGTGGCTCGCCTTCGGCGCGAACCAAGCGGTCGATCAGCGCGTCCGTGCGCCGAAGAATGAAGTGGTCGACGGCGTGCAATCCCTCGAGGTCGACGTGAGGATGGCGATTCTTTTCGCGCGCGGTCCAAGCCAGTGCCACGCGCACGAGCTCGAATTGCAGCGCATCGCGCGGGCCGCGTGTGAGCAGCTGAGCCGCGCGCTTTTTCAGTGGTCCAGCGAGGCGTTGCAGGTCGCCCGTGGTTGCTGCACCGAACAGGCTAGCGGCAGCGAGCGCGCATTCGAACGACTCTGCGTCACCGGAATGCTCGATCGCTCGGCTCATGCAGTCGAGTGCCGCTTCGAGCGTTGCGGGCGTCGCTAGTTCACATTCGGCAGCGAACGGATCCGGGCGGTGCCAGAGCGGGGCGCCAGCAACGCTTGTCGCACTCACACTCTTCGCAGCGGCTTCTTTACTGGGTTTGCTCTTGGATTTCGGCTCGGCTCGTTCGAGCTTTTGCTTCACCGAAGGCGCGAGGTCTGCGGACATCGCTCGTAACCGTTGCGCGAGATCGGGATGCTCGGCCCCGCCGGCCTTGTGGAACAACTCGAGGCCCGCGTCTTGTACGTCCGCGCGTTCGTGACTCAATGCCAAGAGCGCGAGTCCCGCACAGCGTTCGCGCTCGTTCGGCGCGGACTTGTGCAGCACGTCGAGCATCTTGAGCGCGCGTTTCACGACTTCTGCTTGGGGTGCGGAGAGCGCTGGTTCGACCGCTTCGAGAAAGCTTAGTGGTTCGAGAGCACCCTGCTTCTGCACCAATTCCAGGGACTTCAGTGCGAAGCTCACGGTCTGCGGTACCGTGCTTCCAAGCAAGCGCTCGTAGTCGGCCTGCCGAGCAACGCGCTCTTCGATCGAGGGCTCGAGCTGCTCGTGAAAGCGACTGTACCAACCAGCGCGGAACGCGGGGTAGCCGCGACTCAATACTTCGAGTGTCGTGTCCAGTAGCTCGTCACGCGAGAACTCACCGCGTTCGAGCAGCGTGAGCAAGATGTGGTTCCAACCGCCGCTGCCACCACCGTATTTGTCGAGCGCCGCCAGGTTGAACTCGCTGTTGCCCTCAATCGTGAAGATCAGCCGGATGTCTTCTTTGCGAACGCGCGGATGCTCGTCGAGAACGTCCAGGAATGTCTTCTTGCCACCGTACCAGCGCCGAGGCGCTCCGATGAGTCGGATGATGTATTGTTCGCACTTCGGTTGCGGGCACAGGGTGCTCTCGCGCAGGGCCATCACCAAGTCGAGGCTGAACCGTCCGGCGTCGATCAAGAGGTCGACCCCGCCGCTTGCTAGCCACGCCGGTCGGAAGCGATCGAGCACCGCGAAGGCCTCGGTGTGATAATTGATGGGCAGCGATTTGGCGCTGGAAAGGCGCTTGGAGATTGTCTCAGCGTTGCCCAGCGCCAGGACGCTCAGCTTCGCCGCAGTGCGTTGCTCCTCCGTGCCTTGCCACTCGTAGTTGGACGTCGCGCCTTCGGTCACCCAGTCACCGACGCACCAGCGTTTGCAACACTCGATGGCGACGTCGAGCGCCGCCTCGCGGCTTGCGGAATCGGCGGCCGCAATCCAATCCAGCGCTGATTCCACGTTCCCCGCTTCGAGCAACCCCTGAAATTCGCTCCCAACCCGTGAACTTCGCGTCATGGTCCCAAACATTTCGAGTATTGCGAGTTGCTCGCGAGCTCTAGCGCTAGCATGTGCTTGCACGCTCCGCGTTCGTTCTGGTGCTTGACGAACCACGGGCACGTGCAGCGGCCCTCGCCAGCGTCGATTTGCACGCGGTGAACCACGTCGCCGCTGCGCACTTCTGCGCGAAGCAAAGCCTCGGTTTGCTCCAGGATCGAGACCGCGCCCTCGGCGAGCAGCTTGCCTGCGGCGCGTAGTCTTGGTTGCTGACGCTCGATGTGCGCGAGCGCGCTGTCGAGGTCGATCGGCAGCACGCGATGAAACCAGGCGGCTCGTCCGAGATCGAAGCCCACGGCGCCGAAGCTTCCGAGTTTGGCCAAGACCGAGTCCATCGCGCTTGGGTCGAAGCCGCTGGTTGCGCACAGCTCAGTGACGTCGAGTTGGCTTTGCCAGTGCAGCATCGCTCGCACACGCGTGATGCCTTCGGCCGGCAGCGCGATCGCGCGCAGCGCTTGCCCTTCACCGGAAAACGCACGCCAGGTGTCGGGGCTCAGCGCGAGCGTGAAGCGCGCGTGATTGAGCTGTACCTCCCAAGCGCTCGCTCGGGTCAGCGGATCCTCGTACACGCGCAAGTGCTTGGCTTGGGGGAGTAACGTTTCGAGTACGCGCAAGCGCGCGAACCCAGACAAGCGCAGCGCCGAAGTCGATGCCTGCCGAGTCAGTCGCAAGCTCCCTGCGCTGGGCACGAGCCAAGCGCTTTCGCTGCTTTTTCCCGTTCGCGGAAGCGTGCGCAAGAATCGCAGCGCTGCGACCGCCGAGAGCTCCGCGCGTCGCTCCATGCGCGCCTGGATCATTTGCACTTCGAGGAAGCTCTTGACCCAGCGCAGGGGGAGCTCGACCTTACGCTCGACGAGCTGGCGCGAGGCATTTGCCTCTTGAACGTGAAGATCGACGCCGGACTCCGCGACGCACAATCGTGCGCCGTCACGGGGACGAATTCGGCCGAGCGCGCCGCGCATCGCCTCGTTGAAGTCCACATTGGTCGAGCCGGGAGCGGAGTCCATGCCCTCGAACGAAGCCGCGTCGAAGTCTGCTCGTGCGTATAGCCCGCAACAGGAGGAAAATCCCTCGACGCGCAACATATCGCGACTCACCGTAAAGACGGGGTCAGCGAGCAGCAAAATGCGCTCCAGCATTGCTGCTGGAATGTGGTGACGCGAGCGCACGACATCGCTCACCCCTCGGAGTAGCAAAGCTAACTCGTACGGGTGGACCGCGCGTGCGTCGAAGAAAGGGCGCCCGGCTTGCTCGGTGCCGCTCGCGGCGAGGGAAAGCTCGCCCTCGCTGCTGACGGTCGAGGCGAATGAATAGGCGTAACTGTGGGCAAGCGCTCCGGCCACGGCGGGCAAGCATAGCTCAGTCGCGGCTCGAGTCCGCGTCGTTACGCGCACTCACCCAAGGCAATGGCTTGACCTGGCGTCTCATGTTAGGAGCGCGCATGCGACGGAACGCTTGGATCGTGCGAAATATCGTGTTTGGGGTTTTGGTGGGTGTGCTGAGTGGGTGCGCAGCGCAGTCGAGCTCGCCTGCGCCGCATTCAACGCCCGCGTCGACCTCAGGCGGGCACGCCCAAGCCTTCGTTGCCGACGTCCTTGCGGGGGGAGCCGGGCTCGAGCGGCGCCACTCGCTCGTCATCGTCGGGCCCGCTTTGACCGCCGAAGTCAAAGCGCTCGACTCGAACTTCGAACAATTGGGTAGCGCCGTCGAGCTCATGAATACGGACGGACAGAGCGCGGCGCTCGGACGGGTGTGCAGCGAAGAAACGTGCGCGAAATTTCTGCACGCCAAGGGGTTGCGTGAAGTGCTGCAGCCGTTCGGCAAAGGCGAGTATCGAAGTCCCTCAGCCGCCGAACGCAAGATCATGCGCGAGCGCAGCCCGGATCACTTCCCGGAGAGCACGCCGGCCACGGTCGCCGTCGCTGGCGAGCACGTGCTCGGCATCTACGTGGTTGAAGAGCACATGATTTGGGTCGAATTGCTGTCCAAGCCCTATCAAGTCACGTTCGCTCCTGATCCCGATGCCCCGTCCGCGCCCGAGGGAAATTCTATCGAGGAGACACGTTGCCTGAAGCTCAATTCGGTTCAGCTCGATCAGGAGGAAAAGTTCGTGGAGAACACCACTCCACAAGACCTCGCAAAGGGTGTGGCCCGCATCGTCGGACTCTTGGATGAGCTGTTGTTCGAAGCGAAGAGTCAGGCGACCGGCAGCTGGACGCCTCGATTTGCGTTCGACAAGAGCGGGCTCACCAAGGGCGGCGCTTCGCCGAAGTCAGGTATCGACCCAGCCATCATCAAACAGCTAGGAGAGAAGGCGGCAGGGGGCGGCCCATTTTCGCGCGGGCCCGAGCTGTGGTTTCAGCTCGAGTTCACGCTACGACCCTGCGGCAAGTGACGGTCGAGCTGACTTGAGCAAGCGTCCGCGCGGCTTCAATGCAAGATCGCCTCAGCGATCGCATCGAGCGGCGCGACGATCTCGGCGGCGCCTAGCGCGATCGCTTCTTTTGGCATTCCGAAGACGACGCAGGTGGCTTCGTTCTGAGCGATGGTGCGGGCTCCGCGCTGACGGAGCGCCAAAAGCCCCTTTGCGCCATCGCTGCCCATGCCGGTCAAGAGCACTCCGACCGCGCCTGCCCCGACCACTCGCGCGCAAGAATCGAACAAGACGTCGACCGAGGGACGATGGCGGTTGACGGCGGGGGCACTGCTGAGCGCAACCGAAAAGCGTGTCCCCTGACGGACGACTTCGAGATGCTTGTCGCCCGGGGCGAGCAGCGCGACGCCCGGTGTGATCAAGTCCCCATGGCGCGCCTCGCGCACGTTGAGCGGCGATTGATCGTTGAGCCGATCCGCGAGCGGCTTGGTGAACAAGGCCGGCAGGTGTTGCACGATGACGACGCCCGGCCCGTCCGCAGGTAGCCGCGAAAGCACCGAAACCAACGCCTCCGTGCCGCCGGTCGAAGCCCCAATCGCGATCAAGCTACGACGCCCGCGCAAGCCCAAGCTGACCGCGGGCATGGTCGGGGACGACACCGCGCGCATCGTCGACGAAGATTCGTGCGCGCGCCGCGGGCGTGCTCGCGCCGCGTTGCGAACCTTTTGCCCGAGCTCGTCCGCCATTTCGACGGTGCCCTTGGCGACGTCGACCTTGGGTTTCGTCGCGAAATCCACGGCGCCGAGTTCGAGCGCGCGCAACGTGGTCTCGGCTCCCTTCGCCGTCAGCGAAGAGATCATGACGACGGGCAGCGGGCGCTCTCGCATCACCTTCTCGAGCAACGTGAGGCCGCTCATGCCGGGCATCTCGACGTCGAGCGTGACGACATCCGGCTGGAGCGTCGCGATCTGGTTCAGTGCCGTGTAGGCATCCGGTGCCGCGCCGACGACCTCCATGTCTGGCTGTTTGGAAAAGATCTCGCGCAGCAGGCCGCGCATCAACACCGAGTCGTCGACGATCAGGACCTTGATCTTCGCCTGCGCTAGGCGGTGTCGGGCGCTGTCGTGGGCTTTGGCGTCAAACGCGCTCGACATGGGCAACCTCGATTGGCTGGATGGATGTCAGTCGGGTTACGGCTTCTGGTGCGCTCGGACGATCGAGAACTCGCACCCTAGCCCTGCCGGTGTCCGTCGAAAACTTCACCTGGATCGGGTGATTCCCTCCGACGCGCATCGACTCGATCGCGATGCCCTCGGTTCTGAGAAAATCTGCGGCAAAGCGCGCATTCTGCTCGGGCACCGTGGACGCTGGTCCGCTCAATTCGAGCAGGTTGGCCGCGCCGAACACCTTGGCTCGGAGGCGCGCCGAGACGGCGCCCAGTCGCCCGAGCTCATCGAGCAACGCGCGCATGGCTGGCGCGCCGTAGCGGTGCGTTCCTGGACTGCCTTGGCCGGGCAACATGAAGTGATTCATTCCGCCGACCCGCGCGATCGGGTCGTAGAGGCAAACTGCGACGCACGATCCCAGCACCGTGCTGAGCACGCGGGGCTCCCTGCTGGCCGCTACGCTGCCGGCCAGCAGAGGGCTCTCTTGCGGTTTCGGTGCATCGGCGAAGCTGATCGGGATTGGAGGTTTCGACGCGGCCGGCGCGTCGCCCGAACGTCGATAGATTGTCCGCCCGACGGAGCGCAGCTGCTTTCGCAGACCATACAGACTCTCCGAGTGACCCGTGAACAGGTGACCGCCGGGGGCCAATCGATCTGCGAGTCGCGCAAAGAGCTCGTCTTGGGTCGGGCGGGCAAAATAGATGGCTACGTTGCGGCAGAAAATGGCGTCGAAGCGCCCGCGCATCGGCCACGATGGGTCAATCAAGTTCAGCTGCCGGAAGCGGATCATCTGCGACAGCTCGGGTGAGATCCGCGCGCGGTGCGAGCCATCGCGCAACGGCTGGAAGTAGCGGTGCCGCAGCTCGGGGCTGACGCCGTTCAAGGCATCGCTCGCGAACACGCCGCGCTCAGCGTGCCCGAGTACGTCACTATCCAAGTCGGTCGCCAGGATCTTGATGTCCCAATAAGCGAGCGAGCCGAGCGACTCCGCGAGCGTCATGGCAATCGAGTACGGCTCTTCGCCCGTGGAGCATCCGGCGCTCCAAATGCGTAGCCGGCGCGGAGCCCCGGTTTGCACCCTGAGCTCCGGCACGATTTCGTCCCGGATGAATTGGAAATGATGCGCTTCACGGAAGAAGGACGTGAAGTTGGTGGTCATGCAGTTGACGAGCTGCGACAGCTCTTCGCCGTGAGCGTCGCGATCGGTCACGAACTCGTAATACTCGGAAAATGTCGTGAAGCCGTGGTGGCGCAGGCGCTTTCCCAGTCGCGAACACAGCAAGGCCTTCTTGGTGGGCGAGAGCGTGATCCCGGTTTCCCGTTCGATGAGTCCGCTCAGCTGCTGAAATTCGCGATCGTCGATGGCCAGCACCGGCGCAGCGACGCCTGACTGCGAGGTCCTTTCGCTCCGTGCGACAGCTTCCGAGCGCTCCGACATCAGCCCGTCCTCGAAGAGACGAGCCCTGCGCGCTCCGCGACGCTGGGTACGTCCAGAACCACGATGAACTTGTCGTTCAAGGTTCCGAGCGCCGCGACGACGGAAGCGTCGACGCGGTGACCAAACTCGGTCGGCAAGGGCACCTCGGAAACGTCGAGCCGAAGCACATCCGACACGGCGTCTACCGACAGCCCCACGATCTTGGCGCCCACGGTGACCACCACGATGACCCGAAATTTTCCGTCTTCCGGCCCAGGCAAACCCAACATCGCGCGCAGCGAGATCACGGGTACGACGATTCCGCGAAGGTTCATCACCCCTCTCACGCAGTCGGGCGAGTTTGGAATCGGCGTGATCTGCGTCATTGCGCGGATCTCTTGCACCGAGAGGATGTCGCACGCGTACTCTTCGTCGCCGACCGAAAAAGTCAGGTACTCGCCGCCAGCGCTCGTCGCCGACGCGACTCTGTCAATTGAGCTGAAGCTCTGTTCCATGGTTGCCCTCGAGGCCACCTCCGAATGACAGGTGTGGTGTGCCGTTTCCGAATGCCAGCCGCGCGATGCCAGCGGCATCGAGGATGAGCACGATCCGGCCATCACCGAGGATCGTGGCTCCAATCAGCCCGTCGGCGTGCCGATAGTGCGTCTCCAGACTCTTGACCACGGTTTGTGCCTGTCCGAGTAGCTCGTCCACCAGCAGTCCGAGCTGGCTCGACTCGGTCTCGAGCAGCACGCACACGGACCGGGTTGCGTCGTGCGTTTCGGGGGGCACATTCAGGACTCGGCTCAGACGCACTAGCGGAATCGCTCGTTGTCGCACCCGCACCAGCTCGAGCCCGGATGGCAGAACCCGCAGTTGTTCCGCACGCGGTCGGAAGGATTCGACCACGTTTGCCAGAGGCAGCACGTACTTCTGCTCGCCGACCCGCAACAAGAGCCCGTCCATGATCGCCAACGTCAACGGCAAGCGGACGCGAAATCGCGTGCCCACACCCGGTGTGCTGTCGATGGAGACCGCGCCGCCCATGGACTCGATGTTGCTGCGAACCACGTCCAACCCCACGCCTCGGCCGGAAACGTCGGTCACGAATTCGGACGTAGAAAAACCGGGCTCGAACAGCAAACTCTGCAGCTGTTCTCGGCTCACTTCTGCGTCGGCCGCGATCAGGCCGTGAGCCAGCGCTCGAGCGCGGATCCGCTCGAGGTCGAGCCCGCGCCCGTCGTCGCTCACCTCGATCACCACGCTTCCGCCCTGGTGAGATGCCGCGATGCGGATGGTCCCCGTTCCCTCTTTGCCCGCCGCCAGCCGCTCGTCGACGCTCTCGATGCCGTGGTCCGCCGCGTTGCGCACCAGGTGCGTCAGCGGATCGACGAGCTTCTCGATCATCTCTTTGTCGATTTCGGTCGTCTCGCCGACGAGCTCGAGGGATAGCCGCCGATCGTGCGACAGGTCGCGCACCAAGCGCGGAAAGCGGGCAAAAATGCGTCCCAGCGGCACCATGCGCACCGCCATCACCTGCTCTTGCAGCTCGCGCGTGTTCTGGGTCATGCGAGCCATCGCCTCGCGCACCCGTCCCTGGGACTCGACCGGGGGGAGCTCGAGGGCCTGCAGGATCTCCGACTGCGAAATCATCAGCTCGCCGATCAGGTTGACGAGTTGGTCCAGCTTTTCAGTGGACACTCGGAGAGTCGAGCCTCCCGCCGCGCGCCGGCCTCGAGGCGTTTCCTCGACCGAGCCGGATTCGAGATCGCTCGGCGTGCCCGCCTGTGGGGAGTCCGCGGCCGCGCGTTGCAAGGCAGCGATCGCATCTTCGACGTGTTCCGTTTCGACGGCGGTTCTGTTGCGGGCGTGCTCTACCAGCAGCCGCAGGAAATCGACGGAAGATAGCAAAATGTCCGACAATTCGCCGTCCAAGCTGCGCGAACCATCGCGCAGCACGCCGAGCAAGCTTTCCTGCTCGTGGGTGAGCCGGGCGATGTCGTTGAAGCCGAGCGTCGCTGCGCCGCCTTTGATGGAGTGCGTCGCGCGAAACATCTCGCCCAGCGCCTCGCGATCGCCCGCATCCTGCTCGAGTCGCAGGCACATCGACTCGATCACCGAAAGCAACTCCGAGGCTTCTTCGAAGAACGTCGCTACGAGTATGTCGACTGATATTTCCACTCGCTACCGAACCGCGTCAGCGCTCAGAGAGCCGTCGCCCTCAAAATTCCTCGAAGCTGGCGTGACCATTCGCGCCGTTGTGGTTCCCACTGCGGCTGCGCGCGCCTCGGCTTGGTTGAGTGACGAAGCGGACGCGTGCCGTCGGCGCGTTGTGTGCGGGCTTGTTGCTCGGCCGCGGCTGCTCTCGGCGCATGGGCGCGTCCGAAAAGGCGAAGCCCGCGAGCAATCGCTGCAGATGCTCGGCCTTCTCCGCCAGTGACTCGGCCGTGGAAGAAAGCTCCTCGGTGTGCGCCGCGTTCGCTTGCGTCACCTGGTCGACTTGGCTGACGGCCATGTTGACCTGACCGATGCCGGCGTTCTGATCTCGAGAAGCGCCTGCAATGTGGGACACCATGTCCGTCATGCGTTTCACGGAGCGCACGATCTCCTGAAGCGTCGTCCCGGAGTGATTCACTTGTTCGGTGCCGGTTTCGACCTTGGCGGAGGCATCGACAATCAGGCTCCGAATCTCCTTCGCCGCCGACGAGGTGCGACGAGACAGCGTTCGTATTTCGGAGGCCACGACGCCGAACCCGCGGCCTTGATCGCCTGCGCGAGCCGCCTCGACAGCCGCGTTCAGCGCCAGCAGGTTGGTCTGGAACGCGATCTCGTCAATCGTGGTGATGATTTCCGCGATCGTCTTGGAGGAGCGCGTGATCTCGTCCATGGCGGAGACGGCGGCGCCTACGACCTGGCCGCCGTGTTCGGCAGCCGTGCGTGTTTCGTTGGCGATCTCGGCCGCGTGCTGCGCGTTGTCCGAGTTCTGCTTCACCATCGAGCTGATCTCTTCCAGGCTGGCGGCCGTTTGTTCGAGGCTGCTCGCCTGTTCTTGCGCGCCGGAGGCGATGCTTTGGGCGGCGCTCGACAGCTGCTGAGCGGTGTTGCCGAGCTCGAGCGAGATCTCGTTGACGTTGCTGAGGGTGGCGCACAGCTCGTCGAGCGACTGATTGAGCGCGGTGCTCATCTTGCCGAATTCGTCGTTGCTGCGGGTGTCGACTCGCGAAGTCAGTCGACCTTTGCCGAGGTCGATGATCACGTGCATCAAGCGCTCGATCGCCTGAGCGACGTTGCGAGAAATGGCGAGCGACAAAACCAGGCCCAGGATCAGGCTGGTCAGCACGACGGCAGCAATCGAGGTGCGCGAGCTCTCGTAGGTCTGAGTTGCGTCCTCGGCGCGGTGGGTGGCCAGACCTTGGGTGAACTTGACCTGAGCATTGATGCGGGCAACGGAATCGTCGTAGCGCGACTCGATGTCGCCGAGCGCCAAGTCACGCGCCTCGAGCTTTTGCCCGTGGCGCGAGAGCTGAACCGCCTTGGCGTCCTCGGCGATGAACTGCTGAATGCTCTGCCTGACGCTCGCAATCTGGCGCCGGTCCTCGTCGTTGTGTACGAGCTTCTCGTACTCATCGAGGTCATGATTGATGCCGGAAATGGCCTCCTGCATGATCTTGTCGTAGGTGAGCATCGGCTCTTGCGCTGTCGACAAGATGTGGCTGAGTCGGGCGACCTGATACTTACGCAACCCTGCGCGCACCGATCCCATGAGCTTGACACTCGGGATCCAATCCTTATCGAATTCGTGCGCGATCGCGGCGACGTTTTCCAACCTTCGTACGCTGAACACACCTACGAAGATGGTCAGGCACAGCAGCGCCACGAAAGAGCTCATCAGCTTGGCGCGCGTGCTCATGTCGCCAATCCATTTCATCGGACTACCTCGTATTCTGAGAACCGAAGTACGGCCGATGACAATTCGGATTAACCGGCAGCGTCGGATTGGCCGGCATTAGGGCAATTTTTAGTTTCGTTTTCGCTCGGTTATCGAGTTCTTTTGGCCCCTTTTTGGGGGCTCTGGGACGGCCGGTGTTCACGATTCGAAGATTGCTGATGCGGGCAGCAGACCCCACACCCTGTGTCCGTCTGTGGTCTCCACCGAGGCGAGTCGGGCGCTGGTCCAGGCAATGCTCTTCGAAATCTGTTACGACGCGACGCGCCTTTTGGGCGCGCGTGGACGGGATGCCCAAGCCTCACAAACCCAAATTCAGCCTCGCCCCCGTAGAGTTTCGCGAGCACAGCATTGCCGGCCGAGGCGTGTTCGCCAAGCGCCGCTTCAAGCCGGGTGACGTGATTGTGCCGTATGCGCCGAAGCAGCGCAGGTTGGATGTGGAAGACCCCGAGGCAACGCTCGCCGCACAGAGCAAGCTGACTTTACTTTCGGAACAGTGGACCGTGATCGTTCCCGACACCACGGTGCCCGGCGGCTGGCTCTGCAATCACAGCTGCAACCCGAATGCGGCCATCTATTCCGACCGCGAAGGCCGAATTCAATGCACGCGAGCCATCTCCCCAGGCGAAGAGGTCACCATCTTTTACGGTTGGGTGACACAGAATGAACCGGATCGCGATCCGTGCCTGTGCGGTTCAGCGCGTTGCCGAAAATTCATCAACTTCGATCTGAGCACGCGCGACGCCGAGTTGGTCGAGGCCGAGTCGCCGGAGGGCCAAGCCGTTCGCGCGCGCATCGACGAGTATCTCGAGTTTCTGGGCACGATCGGCCAAGAGCAGGTGGGCGAAACGATCGCGCGGACGCTGACGAGCCTTCGCAATCGCTGAAGCGATTTTGAGCTCCGGTGCGCTTTGCTAGCCAGCGCCTGAGGCGTGCGCTTCGAACGTCGCACTCCGAGCTGTGAGCCGTGCCGCGCTTTCCGCGCCCGCTAACCAAAATCCCGAACTCGATTGACTAGCGATGCCGCTTCGTTGCTCACCCGCGAGGAAGGTGCGATAAACTCGCGCATTGTTATGGATTCTCCTTCGGTTCCGGGGCCATCGCCGACGCTCGATATCGCATCGCTCGCGGCTGCCTTGCGCAGTGATCTCGACTTCAAGGACGGTGTTCCGGAGGCGGCGCAGCAGCAACTGCGGCCAGGCATGCTCGCTCTTTGGCGAAAGGCAAAGGAGGCGGCTCCGTTGGCGAACGCGGAGATCGTCGTGCTCGTCGAGCGAACGGGTGACTCGGAAATGCCATCGCCCTTCACCCGCGCAGAGCTGCTGGCTTTTGGGCAAGCGTGTGCGCCGTTGGTCGGGCGTAGGTTGGGTCTGGTCGCTCGCTCGTTACGAGTGAACGTGTTGATTCTGTCGCGGACAGCGATCAGCGATTCTGAGCGCACCGCGCTCAAATCGCTGCGGATCACGACGCCCAGTGTGACGCTTGGTGAAGCCTTCCACGTCGACGTGACGAGCGGCAGTTGGTGGTCGACCGTGCTCGTGCCGACGACTGAAGGCGAGGCGGAGACCCGCATGTTCGTCCCTGACGGCGAAACGTTCTCGCTGGCGAGCTGGTTGTCCGCAACACTGGCCGGGCACGTCGGCGAGGCTGCTCGCAGCGCGGCTCTGCTCAAGAGCCCCAGCGGCGTCGAATCTTTCAAGGAGCTGGGCGCGAGTTGTCCGGCCACGCTGGCACTTCTGGTGCTGCTGTCTCTCATCTACTTGGCCGAGGCTTGGTCCGCGCACAGCTTCTGGGATATCGAAGTCTCTGCCTTGCAAACGCTGGGTGGTGTTAGCGGTCCTGCGGTTTTTCAGGATCACCAGATCTACCGGCTGCTGTCCGCAACTCTATTGCACGGCGGTATGCTGCACCTTCTATTCAATGGTGTGGCGTTGCTGCTCGGGGGCGCACTGCTCGAGGCCATGGTGGGCAGCGGGTGGATGCTCTTGGTTTACGTGGTCAGTGGCGTTTGCGGATCGCTGCTCGGCATTTTTCTGAATCCGCCGAATGTCGTCTCGGTGGGGGCATCAGGTGCGATCATGGGAGTGCTCGCCGCCGCATTCGTGACCACGTTTCGCATGCCGGTCGGGCGTGAGCGCGCTCAGGCACAAGCGCAAGTGACGCGCTTCTTGGTGCCGTCGCTGCTGCCACTCGCAACGAGTGCTTCAGCGGGCAAAGTGGATTACGCCGCGCACTTGGGTGGAGTAGCGGGAGGCCTGATGATCGGCCTGTGTATGGTGCTTTTTTGGCACTCAGAGTCGCAGCGCCCGCGGTTTCGCGCTGTTGCCGCGGGGCTCGCGCTGGTTGGCTGTCTTTTGCTCAGTGGCTCGGGGCTCGCGGCGGTCAAACACGCCGCTCCGTTCCTCGATGAGCTGAGCTTGCAATCGAAAGACGTCTTGGTTGACGATCGCGATATCCCAAAAGGCACGGAAGCAGCGGAGACCGTCGACACTTGGGGTAAGGACAAACCGCGCGATCCGCGCGTTCACCTGTACCGCGGTTTACGCGCCATCAACCACGACAACGCCGAAGCCGAACGCGAGCTCCGCCTTTCGTTCGCCGACAAGGCCATCTTGCATCGGTTCTTCGGCGATGGAAAATTCGAAGGCTTTGCGCGCTCCATACTTTGCGACTTTCTGCTCGACCTGGGCCGCCATGCCGACGCCATCACAGAAGCACGGCCGATCTGCGGTGATCCGCAGAGCTCTGAGTTCGCGCACGTCACCGAGCTAGGGCTGTGTCGGTAGAGAAAGCCCATCGCCAAACCGAGCAGCGCGCCAAAGGCATGCGCGGCAGGCAAGAGCCGCACGCCAGCGCCGAGGTCGTGAGCCAAGAGCGCGTGGCCGGCCCAGTATTCATAGCCAATCTTACTCGCCAAGAGGCACAAGCAGACGCCGCCCACGAGTTGTAACGCTGGCCTGCCGAGCAACCCGGTTAGCCAAGGGCCCAAGCCCCGGCCGCCCTGACTCCCTTTCAGGACGAAGCCGCGGAGCAAGATCAGCTCGAGCACCAACGCCGTGTCGAGTCCGGATAGCCCGCGATATTCGGCGAGGGCGGGGCAGGCGAGGATGAGCGTTACCGAGAGCAGCGGCGCGCCGAGCAGCAACGTTGCCGCGAGTGCCCGGCGCGACTCCGCTTCGACCAATGCGGCCCAAACCACGAATGCGAGCCAATCACCCCAAAGGTGTGCACTGCCAAAGTGCACGAAGTGACCGGTCCACAGGCGCCAGTATTCACCGCGCCACATGCCTTCAGCGGTGAAGGCGAGCAAGTGCTCGGCGGGCAGCATACTCGCCAATAGCCCGAACAGCGACGCGAGCAGCGAGAGCCACGGCCAATCGCGCATCGTTCGAGCGTATCGAGTGTGCTGCCCGCGCGGGTTCATGCGGCCTCCGAGGCGCCGCGGCGACGACGGCTCATCCCGAGCGTGAGCAGGGAACCGAGCAACAGTACCAACGTCGACGGATCGAGCGCGCCACCGAAGCTCGTACTGCTGTCGCTCGAGCGCGATCCCGAGCCGGTGCTCGGCGAACTCGCGCCCGTGTTCGGTACGCCGGAACCTGTGCTCGGCGTGGCAGGTGTGCCCGACCCGGTGCTCACCGGCACGCTCGTGCCCGCGGAGTTCGAACCGTTGCCTTGCGCAGCGTGTTCGGCGTCACTGCGAGCTTGATTGTTGCGCGCGATGCCTTGATCGGCGAACCCCTGATCGTCGAGCACGAGCATCGAGGTTTCGCTCGTGACGAGTTGATAGTCGACGCCCAGCTTTTGCACGCGCAGATTGGCCTCTGTTTGCGGAATCAGCCCGAGCAAGGCCTGCTTTTGAATGGCGTGAATCGAGTCCAGCGCCCACAGCCGCTCGAGCTCCGGGCTGTCTTCGGCGACGTCGGGGAAGGTGACTCGCGCGCTATACGTCTTGTCTTGATTGCTGATGCGCGAATGTAGCTGCACGTCCGCGACGCCACCTGCGCTGTAGCGACCAAAGACGACCAGTTGCTGCCCGCGGTAAACCTTGCCAATGTCGAAGTCGGTCGTGTCCGTCACTTGCACGCCGCTCAGTTCGAGGCGTGCGTCGTGCAAACTCTCGTGTGTGAGCTTGTTCTTGGCTTGTTGCACTTGGCCGATCAAATCGTCACGATTCGAGATCGGCGCATAGAACCCGCCGCTACTCTCGGTGATTACCTCCATCAGCGGCCAATTTGCGCTATTTCCCATCAAAAATCCGTGAATGCGCAGGTCGCACTCGCGTTGCATCGCAACGAAGTCCGGTGCGGAGACGATGCCTTCGTTGGCCACACCATCCGTCACTAGAAACACGGTCGTGACGCGCTCTGGGTCGTGATCTTTGAGACCCGCACTCAACCCGTTGTACAAGTTGGTCCCACCCTGAACACCGGACGCCTTCAGCGCTGCACTCGCCGTTGCTAGATTTGCCGCGGTGACGTTCTGCAGGCCTGGCGTGATGTCGAAGGCGTTGTCTGCAAAACCCACCAAGCGAAAGCGGTCCTCCGGCCCGAGCGACGCAAGCGCGTCAATGACTGCTTGCTTCAACGTAGCGAGTTTGCTCTCCATGCTGCCCGAGAAGTCGAGCACGTAGACATAGTCGGTGCCGTGCTCGATCGCCGGCAGATCCAAGCCCGGAGTGACGAGCATCATGAACGTGCCCGGCTTTCCTCCCGCCGCGCGGTACGGGACGAGCTGCACGCTCCCCGGCAAGTCCGGTTGCAGCTTGTAATACACGACTACGTCGCTGGTCAGTGCGCTGGGAGCGACGTCGAAGTGCAACGTGAG
The DNA here is from genome assembly GCA_035634635.1 of Polyangiaceae bacterium. Taxonomy (GTDB): domain Bacteria; phylum Myxococcota_A; class Polyangia; order Polyangiales; family Polyangiaceae; genus PMG-095. The sequence continues at coordinate 1,097 of DASQCO010000051.1, read as the reverse complement.
GTGACCATCGCCCAAATTCTGCACGGTCGCGTTGGGGACTTGTGGCACGCGCACGTCGAGCACGGGCACCGCGCTCTTCAACTCCAGATCGAAGCTGAATTTGGCTACGTTGGCAGATTCGTTGCTCGCTCCCCAAAAGTTCGTTTCGTCCGTGCCCCCATTCTCGAGCGGGTACAAGAAGCGCCCCACGCTCGTATCGATACTCACCGGCTCGTAGTACACGAACGACAGTGAAGCATCACCCGCAGCAGGGATGTTCGCGACCGAGAACTGAAAGTTTTGATAGCCGTTTTGCTTGGCGAGCCCGACTTGTGCTCCAAGCGCCGCTTGCGCGTCGTACACTTGCTGCGCTTTGTCGCGCGCGACGACCTCGCCGTGCAGCACATGGTCGCCCGACTCGATCTTCATTTCCGATAACGCAGCGTCGGGTGGCACTGGGAATTCGTACACAGCGTCGATCGCGTTGGCGTTCGCGTTGTGAAAAGTTTGCCTCACCTCCGTTCGCGCGAAGCCGTTGTCGATCACGACCTTCACCGCGTGTTCGACGATCTGCGGTGCAGCATCAGTCGTATTCACCGGCCTCAATAGACCAGCGGCATGCGCGGTCCCCGTCGTCGCACAAACCAATCCCGTCAGCGCCGTCGCCAACGACAGCACAGCCCATGTTCGCATTCTCTCCTCCGTTTTAAAGACGCAGCTAAACGCCGCGCTGCGTCGAAGAGCAGGCTTCGTGCCAACTGGTTGAACCTGTGAGGGCTGTGCCTATTTTATCAATGAAAACAAAGCACTAAGAGGCCAGAGCTGTGTGGCTCTGGCCTCTCGGGGTGACGTTCAGTGTCGCTCGCGAACAACACTACTGGGTTAGATGCGGGAGCTCACCGTCGCAGTTTCGACACGCGCTGCGCGCGGAAACAAATCACCGGTACCGTGGAGGTCGTCTCCGCCTGCACCTCCATCGAGAAGCTCCAGCTCTTCGTGGGTGCGGACTCCGGCGACCTCTACATCGATGACGTCTTGTTGACTCCCCTTCCGTAACTCCAACTGACTGCCCGCTGACCCGACAGGGGTCTTCCACAAGGAGGACCCCTGTCTCTTTT